>CAYVBJ010000008.1:0-75250 GCA_964449075.1 uncultured Balneolaceae bacterium | reverse complement strand
GCTGACCGAAGGTTGTGGCAGAAAATCGACTTTGGGTAGCAGCGGTGGTGGCAGGAAAGCCGCCCCTACCGTCAGCCCGGTAACCATGATTTTGGATGGCGGATAGAGAATAGGCTGGAACAGATATTAGCGATTGGTGAACTGGTAGTTTACCGGACAGACGGTTCTCGGTCTGTCGGCCAACGGCAGGATAGATGCTAAAGAGGAAGAACTCACAGGCCGGCTGACCGAAGGTTGTGGCAGAAAATCGACTTTGGGTAGCAGCGGTGGTGGCAGGAAAGCCGCCCCTACCGTCAGCCCGGTAACCATGATTTTGGATGGCGGATAGAGAATAGGCTGGAACAGATATTAGCGTTTGATGAATTGGTAGTTTACCGTACAGACGGTAAAAAGAGCTATTTAAGCAATCGTTTAATCCACTTAAATTTTGTTTCGGTATATGGAGGATACCGGAAATCGGGATCGGGCCAGGCGGGTTTTTTCAGGATAGATTGTTTGTGGCTGAACTCTTCAAAACTGTGTTTGCCGTGGTAAGACCCGAATCCGCTGTTTCCAACACCTCCAAATGCCAGGTGAGGATTGGCGAGATGGCTGATGGTATCGTTGATGCACCCGCCACCGAATGGGATCCGGTCAATTACCTTTTCTTCAAGATCCGCGTTGTTCGTAAAAAGATAAAGTGCAAGCGGAGACGGCCTGGAAGATATATATTCAATCATATCATCTTCATTCTGATAGGTAAGCAGCGGCAGGATCGGTCCAAATATTTCATCTTGCATTATTTCATCGTCAGAATCCGCATCAACAAGGGTTGGTTCAATCATCCGTTTGTCATCATTACTGATTCCGCCGTGTAGCAAGTCACATTTACGAAGCAATTTCAGTAATCTCTCATAGTGGTCCCGGTTTACAATTTGAGTGTACCCCTCGTCAAAAATGGGGGTATCGGAATAAAACTGGCTCAGCGCTTTCTTGGTTGCGCGGATGAACTTATCCTTCACCTCTTCATGAACAATTGCATAGTCTGGAGCAACACAAGTCTGACCCGCATTCATGCATTTTCCCCACCAGATGCGTTTAGCGGCCATCTCAATATCGACATCTTCATGAACGATCGCAGGACTTTTACCGCCAAGTTCAAGCGTCACAGGAATAAGCTGTTCGGCAGCTGCTTTCATCACGATCTTGCCTACGCGGGTGCTGCCGGTAAAAAATATTTTATCAAAGGGCTGATTCAGTAGTTCCTGGTTGGTTTCGGGTCCGCCTTCCACTACTGCAAGATAATCCTGACTGAAATAGTGTCCGGCCAGTTCACTGATCAGAGCTGATGTGGCAGGTGCAAGTTCGGAGGGCTTCAATACGGCTGTATTTCCTGCTGAAAGTGCGCCCACAAGGGGATGGAATATCAGGTGAATAGGATAATTCCAGGCCCCGATAATCAAAACGGTACCGAATGGCTGGTATCGCAGGTAGTTTTTAGAAGGGAAGGTGAGTATGGAGTTCCCCGCGGATTCAGGTTTTATCCAGGATTTTAAATTTTTCAGATGGAAATCAATTTCATGCAGAACTGTAGCGATCTCTGCCGAATAAGCTTCAAAATAGGGTTTGCCGAAATCTGTATAGACAGCTTCACAAAGCATCGCTTCATTGTCTGAAAGAAGATTTCGCAAGATTTGAAGTTTATCAACTCTGAACTCAAGCTTTTTTGTACTGCTTGTTCGAAAAAGTTTTTTTTGCTGATGAACAATTGTTTCAATACTCATGATGATGATTTTGGTTTTCTTCCTTCAAATGAATCCATGGAACGATAAACGCCCAATAAATTGCCTGCAACCCAGTCGAACGCCCCGGCTGGCAAAATTGCACGCAAAAAGGGTACAAAACGGACCATAAAAGGAGCTTCAATTTTATGTCTCTTCTTTTCGATTCCTTTTATGATCAGGTCAGCAATCTGGTCTGTTTCAAGCAGCGGAACCAACAGAGGAGCCTTAACTCCTTTAAACATTCCTGTTTTTACATAACTTGGAATCACAGTGGTAACGTGAATTCCTGTGCCGAGCCGTTCCATCTCAAGGCGCAGTGAATCTGACCAGCCGATGATGGCCCACTTGCTTCCCGCATACACACTCATTCTCGGGTTGCCGATATAACCGGATGCAGATGCGATATTCACGATATACCCGGAACCGCGGTCCATCATCTCGTTAAGAAAAGCTCTTACAACCCACATACTGCCGGTAGTATTGATCTGAATTGTTCGTTCTATAGCCACGAATGGATGTTCATGGAAAAATTTACCAACTACAATGCCCGCACAGTTGATAATAATATCCGGCAATAAACCCTGTTCGATCAATTGACGGGATTCGCTCTTTAATAACTCAATATCAGTGATATCAACATCTGTAGTATAAACTGAAGAACCGGGTTTAATCCCTTCTTTTACTTCAAAAAGTGTCTCCGGATTCCGGTCCCATAAGATCAGTGTTACGGATGTGCGATTCGATATTTTTTCTGCCAGCCGGCGACCGATTCCGCTTGCGGCTCCCGTAATCAGAATCTTTTTATTTTTATAGAAATCGGTCATCCTAAATCTGGCTTAATGGTATGAAAGTAATTAATAATTGAGAATTGAAAATTAATAACTTTCGTTTTTCTATTTCCGCTTTTCAATGTACATTCATCGCACAAGTAAATGTAATAAATATCAAAACTATATGAATTTTAAATCTATTGTTTCCATTTCAGTTATTATCGTAATTTCGGCATGTACAAATCCGTCTGATAAGGCATCGCAGGTAATCACGGCAGAATCATTGCTCGAACCCATCGAAATTCTTTCATCAGACGATTTTGAAGGGCGTGCTCCTGCTACCAAAGGCGAAGATTTAACAGTTAAATACCTCGTAAGCGAATTTGAGAAAGCCGGCCTTGAGCCTGGAATGTCTGATGGATCTTTTATTCAGGATTTTCCGCTGCTTGGCATGAATGTGGATCGCGGATCGGCGATGATCAGCCTTAAAAAGGATGGAAACAGGGTCGAAGAGCTGGAATATTTTACTGAATTTATGGCCTGGCCATCGAATGAAGAGGAAGCAGTTGAGATCAGGGATGCTGAACTGGTTTACGTGGGATACGGAATTCAGGCCCCCGAATTTAACTGGGATGATTACAAAGGCGTGGATGTTGAGGGAAAAATCCTGGTTTTTAAAAATGATGATCCGAAAAATGATCCCGAACTATTTGCAGGGAATGCGCGCCTCTACTATGGCCGCTGGAGCTATAAATATGAGATTGCACAGGAATTGGGTGCATTGGGAGCTGTCATCATCCACACAACACCAACTGCCGGATACCCCTGGCTTGTGGTTTCAAACAGCTGGGGACGGGAGCGGTTTTCTCTCAAAAGCAGTGAAGAATCGGGAGACGGTATTCCAGCGTTTAACGGGTGGCTGACACAAGAGAGCAGCCGGAATTTATTTGACCTGGCCGGATTGAGTTTTCGTGAGCAGCTGGATTCAGCGGAAAATCGTGATTTTAGTCCGGTACCACTCGAAGGCGTGACTATGGATGTGAATCTGAATGCCGAATACAGTGATATGGTTTCCAGGAATGTGCTGGGTAAGATAGAAGGGAATGACCCGGATTTAAAAGAGGAATACCTTGTGTTCACTGCTCATCATGATCATCTTGGTGTAACGTTTCCTGTTGAAGGGGATTCCATTAACAACGGTGCACTTGACAATGCAGCCGGAATCAGTGCGATGCTGAATCTTGCAAAAGCTTATAAGCAGATCAAGCCCGATTTGAGAAGAAGTGCATTGTTTCTGGCTGTGGGAGCAGAGGAGATGGGGCTTTTGGGATCTCAGTACTGGGCATCGAACCCAACCATACATCCCGGAAAGATCACAGCCAATATAAACCTGGACGGGATGCAGGTATACGGACCAACCGAAGATGTGGTTTTGGTGGGGTATGACAGAAATACGGTCAGCGATGTAATAGAAGAGATTGCGGAAAGGAATGGAAGAATAGTTAAACCGGATCCAAGTCCTGAACAGGGATTTTTTTACAGGTCTGACCATTTTTCATTGGCTAAAATAGGTGTGCCCGCTATTTTTCCAAACCCGGGCCGGGATTATATAGGAAAGCCGGATGCTTACAATGAAACGGTGGACAGCCTGAGAAATGTCAACTACCACTCGGTTTCGGATGAAATCAATGAGTTTTGGGACCTGGGTGGAATGGAAAGGGATGTTCGTCTCTTTTTTGAGGCAGGTCTTGAAATTCTGAATGCAGATAAAAAAATGAGCTGGCGAGAAGGGGATGAGTTTGAAGCAGCCCGGAATCAGATGCTTGAAGAAGCAGGGAATTGAATGTGGCCAAAGCCACTTGTTAGTTAGGCAGAATCCTTAAGCGAGGCTGTCCAAAAGATGCATTAGATTTGTGGATGCCTTACGAATAAAAGTTTACTTCGATACCATTGATCCGTCTGCTGACGGATTTATGGCAATTAACTGCCGGTTTTGCCACGAAAACACGAGGACACTAAGCAACACGAAGAACAAGTGCTGCATCTGGTTAAAATTAAACTGAATAATTTAAGTCGATCTGCGGTCGACGATACTTTTAGGACAGCCAATGGTTTCAGAAACACGGCGAGGAGAAAGGAATACAAGTGAATTGAATGTGGTTAAAGCTGTTTTTTTTCTAAAGCTCATTTCATTCCGCAAACAGAATGGTAATGGATGAATGGATCGTGGGTTCTGAATTCTAAAGATCCATTACCGTCAGTTTTAACTGACGGTTTGAGAACTTCGCCTCTAAAGGGGCTTTAGCCACATTAAGGAGGAATTTGCGAACCTTCAGCGAAAGTTCAGGCTTCCCTGTCAAGTTTTTTATCTAACTCAGAGAGCTTTCTCACCGGAAGGTCACAGGTAAAATTTTTGCAGATATAAACAGAAGGTTCTTCTTCAACTCTGTAATCTGATGTATATGGTGCAATCCCGGAAAGAGATTTCCTGTTTTCATCAGTTTTTAAATGAATCGCAGGTTCCAAAAGAGGCTTTTGACGAATTTCATTCAAAAAAGATTGTGTTTTTTTATCTGCTGTTTTCTGAGCCAGGATGATTTCATATGAATATCCGCCGGTCAGATAGAGTGATTGCAAAGCATGTGTATAACCCGAAGCCGTATGATTTATCTGGGCAGCAAAACTATTCAGATCCTGAATGGCTTTACGTTCAAGAGAGGTATCACCGGTGAGGCGAGCAAGACGAAGATTATTCATCATTTGAACGGAATTGGAAGAGGGCATGGCCCCGTCGTAAATCTCTTTTTGTCTGCCAAGCAATTCCTCCCCTTTTTCATGAGTGAAAAAGTAACCCCCATGTTTACTGTCCCGGAAAGCCTCTTGAAATGTAACGTTTAATTCAAGCGCGTCTTCCAGGTACTCAATTTTAAAAGTTGCTTGATAAAGTTCAATCAATCCCCAAATAGAGAATGCATAATCATCGGCCATGCCATCAATACCTGCATCCCCATCTTTGTACCGGTGAAGAAGAGTGTTATTTCCGGAAAGCATCTTCTGACGGATGAATGACCATGCATCTTCCGCAAGGCCCGTTAATTCCGGGTCCTGGAATGCAGCCCCGGCACGAGACAGAGCTGCAATCATCAGCCCGTTCCAGTCTGTCAGAATTTTATCATCCAGCAGAGGGCGAACGCGATTACCTCTTGCTTGTTCAAGTTTATTTAGGATGGCTGATATCTTATCCGAATCACCATCTGAAATTTCTTCAGTCAGATGAGGTATATTTCTACTGGTTCTTCTTCCGGTCGCTTCATCGTGAAAATTTCCCTCATCACTGATATTAAAGTGTGCTTTAAAAAGATCAGCCTCTTCCTGTGATAAAACCTTTTCAATCTCTTTGGCTGTCCAAACATAAAATTTACCTTCTTCACCTTCACTGTCAGCATCTTCGGCCGAATAAAAGGCACCGGTTTCTGATAACAGCTGTTTTTCAAGGTAACCGACAATACTGTAAACCGTTTCTTTGAAGAGGCTCTTACTGGTATGTTGCCATCCGAGTGTATAAGCCATCATCAGCATCGCCTGATCGTATAACATTTTTTCGAAATGGGGAAGCAGCCACTCGCGGTCGGTTGAATAGCGGTGAAATCCCCCGCCGACATGATCAAATATACCGCCCAGGCGCATCTGCCTGAGTGTATGAACGGCCACCTCCAGGGCTTTCTCATTGCCTTTCGCGCGATGCAGGTGCATCAGGAAAATAAGTATGTGAGGAGAGGGAAATTTGGGTGATGATCCGAATCCGCCGAACTGTTCGTCATACCTGTTCTGCAGCTCTTTAAAGGTGTTCTGCAGACTTTCCTCTTTCAACTGTTCTCCTGAACTGGAAATATGTAATGTCTTCGAAAAATTATCCAGAATTTTATCAATGGAATTGTTGATTTCATTGCGCCTGTTCTGCCAGGCGTTTTCAATTTGAGGAATCAGGTCGGTCATTCCAATCCGGCTCTGCCATGACTCTTTTGGAATATAGGTTGCTGCGAAAAAAGGCTTTTTGTCAGGTGTCATGATAATTGTGAGCGGCCATCCGCCCTGCCCGGTCAGCATCTGGCAGATGGTCATGTAGGTATTGTCAATATCGGGCCGTTCCTCCCGATCCACCTTTATGTTCACAAAAGCCCGGTTCATCAACTCTGCAATTTGTTCATCTTCGAATGATTCATGGGCCATCACATGACACCAGTGACAGGTAGCATACCCGATAGACAAGAATACCGGCTTATCTTCCTTCTTCGCTTTTTCGAATGCCTCCTTACCCCATGGATACCAGTCAACCGGGTTCTCGGCGTGCTGCAACAGGTAAGGACTCTTTTCATTCGCTAATTTATTGGGCATCGGGCTTTGTTTTAATCCAAAATTAAGAGTCTATTCATACAGAATAACAAGCAATTCCTGCTCAGGGTTCTCCCGCAGATTGCGCTGATCTCGCGGATTTCAAAATAATTATTATAATTTTTTTATTTAACTATTCAATCAACTATTCATTTAGAAGAAGAATCTGTTATGACAGAGAACCAGATTTCTTACCTGATAAAGGGAGCTATTTTTGAGGTTTACAATGAGCTCGGTCCGGGTCTTTTTGAATCGGTGTACCAAAAAGTGCTCTATTATGAGTTAGTTCATCGTGGATTAGATGTTTTATCTGAAGTAGTAGTACCGATTTATTATAAAAATGAAAAAATTGAAGCCGGATTTAGGGTTGATCTTCTTGTAAACAATAAGGTTTTGGTAGAATTAAAATCTGTAGAAACTCTTCAAAAGGTTCACCATAAACAGGTTTTGACATATCTGAAATTGACAAACTTGAAACTTGGCATACTTGTTAATTTTAACTCAGATAACATTGCTGCATCTATTCACAGAAAAGTGAATAGACTGTAATCCGCGAGATCCGCGCAATCTGCGGGAACCTCAAAATTCACTCTTGAGCCGTTTACCGTAATCTACCAGGTAACGGTCGTAAGTTTCATCCATCAGATTTGAAGTGATCATAAAATCTGCCGAAGCTCTGTCGCAGGCTATAGGGATATTATAAACGATGGAAATTCTGAGCAGTGCTTTCACATCCACATCGTGAGGCTGAGCCTGTAACGGATCCCAAAAAAAGATCATCATATTGATTTTGTTTTCAGAGATAGCGGCACCTATTTGGAGATCACCTCCAAGTGGACCGCTTTGAAATGTTTCTACATCCAGCCCCAGTTGTTTCGCTATCAGGCCGCCTGTTGTTCCCGTTCCAAAAAGCCTGTGCTTTTTTAAAAGATCCCGGTTGTAATCTGCCCAGTCGAGCATATCCCTCTTACGGTAGTCGTGAGCGATCAGTGCTATGTTTTTCTCCTTCTCCATTTTGATGGTATGAGAAGCAATGCTCGGATCAAGATTGGAAGAAATTTTCATGATTATGGATTTTAATTTGAAGTAGAAATATTAATCTAACAACAAATAATCCATTTTACTAAACAGATTTGGCAACGCCTCAAAATCGTATTAAGAGAGTTATTAACCGTTTACAGCGAACGGAAAAAGTGTTTTTCCTGATGTTATTCTTTTTAGTTCAAACATCCGGTTTTCACATCCTTTAAGCGATGTATCGAGATTCAATATATTTAATTTCCTGTTTTCCCTCTGTAAAAATGCCTGAAAATTGCTATCGGTAAATACCTCGTTCGATACAACCACTTCATTTTCGCAGGCTTTTTCGACAAGACGTGAAGATATATTGACTGTTTTACCAAAATAATCAATTCGGTTATTCAGGGTAACAGCGATACAATCTCCGGTATGTATACCGGCTTTTAATTTAATCTTACCGGAGCTGCTTGCTTTGTTTATTGCTTCCTCGGCATTTAAGAAAGCACGCAGTGCGTGAATGGGTGACCGAAATACAGCCATAACAGAGTCACCGATGGTTTTTACAATAGCACCTCTTTCTTTTCCAACAGCATCATGCAAAATTTTAAAATGATCCAATACCTGTTTTGTAGCAGATTCATCACCGTCGGTACTGTACATTTCAGAGGAATTGTACAGATCGGTAAACATCACGGTTAAATCACTTGCGTGGAATTTTTCATTTCCCCTGATCACTTCACCGGGAAAATAGTTTCTGAATATTTGCAGAGATGTTACTTCGCTTGCTGTTACAGTTGACAGCCAGTCTGCTTTTTCCAGCGAAACCAGAATTCGCTTGCCGGTTTGATTATGAAGAACCAGGTTTGAATCTGAGGAAAGTGAAATTTTTTGTCCGGCCAGTTTTCCATCCCGAATTCTGATTAAATTGTTAGACTGTGCGTTTTCAGCAACATCAATCAGTACTGAGCCTTCACTTGTATCTGTATAGAGCCGATATTTCCCGGGAGACAAGCGGACGTTTAGATATTGCCTTTTGTCCCGTTCCATATGTTTCTGTAAAATGATGTGAGGGCTGAATGCAGGTCCGGCTACTGCATATATTTTATCAGAGATTTTCCGGACAAGCGGATGCGGCTGGAAAGCGATTTGAATGGTTTTATTAAAATCGAGTTTAAACTCCTTTTCACAAGAGTTGCAGTAAAGAGGTTCGGTAATTTTGGCAAGATGTGTAGAGGATTGAACGTCACTTCTGCAATCGGGACAGACCAGGTTCCAGCTGAATGTTACAATTTTTAAGGATGCTGCGCTGAGCAACAATTCCAGGGCTTCACTTAAATCAATATTCAAAAAATCAGCGATATCTCCCGGTACGATTTTTTTAAGTTTAAGATCATCGGAATACTTCAAGAAATCAACCAGGCCCCTGGATGCGGCCGGTTTTCCCGAAAGTTTTGATAATTTTTCGACATAGCCAGTCCACCGTTTTCGATGTCTGACTTTATTCTGAAAGAGAAGACTGTATTCGTCCGTTGTTTTTACTTTCAGGTCATAGGATGTTAAAATTTTCCGGATACGTCTTTTGAATCTGTTACAGAACATTGACTTTATTCGGAACAGACTGATTTTATTTTTTGCTGTACCTGCATGTGTAATGGCAATCTGTGTTTCATTTCCAAGGTTTGTGAGCTCAACCGAAAAGGTTAATTCATTGAAAATCCCGTTTTTGTAATCTCTTTTTACACTATAACTGCAGGGTGCTTCCCACTGGAAAGGTTCTTCTACCCATGCATCTGGCCTGTGAAGAAGATCAGATGTGAGCTGCCTATGTTTTTTTGGTGAATTTCTTTGCAACGGAACTTCCCGGACAGGTGTAGCTCCTATATCTCTAAAAAATTGGTTTACATCTGAGAGAAGAGGCCATAACTCTGCAGGTGTGGAGGATGCCATGAAATGCCATCTGTAGTGAAACTTCAAACTGGTCATGAGAAAAATTGTTTTTTTATATTTTCCCGGTTCGGTTTTCAAATACCTAAGCTTTATCTTACGTAGTCAATAAAAAGAGAAAGCGAATAACTAATTGTTACATAAAAAGAATGACATTATGGCTATAGAACGTACACTTACTATTTTAAAACCCGATTGCGTTCGCAAAGAACTTATCGGTGAAGTTACACAGAGAATACAGGAAGCAGGCTTTAAAATTCTTGCCATGAAAATGACCAGGCTCACAAAAGATACAGCAGGTGGTTTTTACGCCGTACACAGGGAACGCCCGTTTTTTGGTGAATTGGTTGAATTTATGAGCAGCGGCGCCTGTGTGCCCATGATTCTTGAAAAAGAAAATGCTATTGCAGATTTTCGGGAACTGATCGGTGCCACAAACCCGGATGAAGCCGATGAGGGAACAATTCGCGCTGATTTTGCTGACAGTGTGGGAGAAAACATCGTTCATGGTTCCGATTCAGTAGAGAATGGCAAAATTGAAGCTGCCTATTTCTTTCCCGAATCCGAAGTTGTAGCTAACAATTCGTGATATTACAGGCAGCGCGGGGTCAAATTTCGCTGAAATCTGGTGTCATGTCATAAAATATAGGCCGGATAAGGAAAGGAAAAAACTGAAAACTGAAAAGTGATCAGTTGGCTTTTTACTTTTGCTGAGCGCTTTCCGAAGTCTCGATTCGCCGGGTTGTTTTCACTTTTAACAACTTAATAGAATTTTTTCCTTTTTTAATCGTCATTTTATCGATGACACGTAATCAACTACGCACACTATCAAACACCGGTTCAAAACCATTCAGAGGTATGATTCGAATCCTGACTTATATGGTGATCTTATTTCTTCTCGTTTCAGCATGTGATTCTCATCAAGTGCCTGAAAAAGTCAGCGTCAGAACCGGTGCTGAGATGTTGATAGAGAATCACCTGGCTGATCTGGCGGGAAAGCGGGTAGGTCTGGTTATGAATCCTACTGCTCGTATCGGTGAAGTTCATGTACTGGATACGCTAATGGCACTCAATGTGAACGTAACTGCACTCTTTGCACCTGAACACGGTTTCAGGGGAGAAGCCGGTGCCGGTGAAATTATAGAAGACGGGGTAGATCAGGCAACTGAATTGCCGGTATTTTCACTCTACGGAGAAACCCGGAGTCCGACTCCTGAAATGCTACAGCAGACAGATCTTCTTCTGTTTGACATGCAGGATGTGGGCGCGAGATTTTACACCTATAATTCTACTCTTGGGCTGGTACTGAAAGAGGCAGCTAAAATGGATATCCCGGTTTGGGTTCTGGACCGGCCAAACCCGGCAGGCGGTGATTATGTTTCGGGATGGATCATGGAGGAAGAGTTTGAATCTTTTGTAGGGATGTATCCCATTCCAATCGCACATGGAATGACTCTGGGAGAACTTGCCCGGATGATGATCGGTGAAAAGTGGCTGGATGCTGATCAATCTCCTCAACTCAGGGTAATTGAAATGACAGGATGGAATCGCACTATGAAATGGCCTGAAACCGGTCTTGAATGGATAGCGCCATCACCCAATTTGCCGACATTTGAACATGCTTACGCATACCTCGGAACCTGTCTGATTGAAGGCACAACCCTGTCGGAAGGTAGGGGAACGGATGATCCCTTTTTGACAATCGGAGCGCCTGAAACAAATATTAGTGATGAGAATCTAAAGAAAGTGAACCGCATGCCGGGACTTCGTGCAACAAGTACATCATTTACTCCTTTATCTATCCCCGGAAAAGCAATGAATCCGAAACACGAAGGCGAGTTATGCAAGGGCTATAAGCTGGAAATTACAGATTTGAATACTTATGACCCTGTGAAGTCAGGATTGCAGCTGATTCGGAATTTGATGAATCAAACCGATGGCAGTGAGATTAAGCCATATCTTTACAAACTTACCGGGACAAATAAAATCGATGATTTTCTGAATTCAGATATGGACAAAACCAGTTTTGAATTTGGACTTGAAGAATTTATTGCAAAACGTCAAAATTATCTGATCTATAACTGATCGGGAATTCCGTCTCTACATCGGCTTTGGATTTCACGAATATGAACAATATACGATTGTGTGCTGTTATTCTGATAAGAAGCATGAAAAATCACAAAAAAAGAAAAGTATTATGAGCAGACGCATTGTTTTTATTACGGGTGGCAGCAAGGGAATCGGCGCTGCAATGGCGAGAGCCTGGGCCGGACCGGATACAGAGATGCATCTCTATTCGCGAACCAAAAACAGCGACCTGGATGAGGAATTGTCGAAAATGGGTGTAACGGTAGAGTGGCACTCGCTGGACTTATCAAAAACCGAGCGGGCAGTTGATTATTTCCGGAATCAGCTGGGCCAAATTTTGTGGGATGATATCAGTTCAGCCTGGCTTTTTAATAATGCAGGAATGCTTGAACCGATTGGAAAAGTCGGGAAAAAAGATGTGTCAACACTTCTCTCACATATTTCCCTGAATGTATCTACACCACTGGCCTGGTCTCATCTTTTTACCGGAGAATTGCAGGATAAAGATTTTGAGAAATGGGTTGTTAATATCGGGTCCGGGGCAGCTAATCACCCGTATTATGGATGGGCGCTTTATGGATCGGGAAAAGCTGCGTTACATCACTTCACTGAAACGATGGGCCTTGAGCAGGAAAAAGAGAAATTCCCTGTCAATGTTTTTGCATTTAACCCGGGAAGGACGGATACGGATATGCAATCTGTGATAAGGGAAACAGACAAAGAAGATTTTCTGCATGTTGAAAGTTTTGTGGAGGCATATGAAAAAGGGGAGTTAAATGATCCCGATGATCTTGCAAAACGATTGCTGAGGTGGTGTGAGAAAGGCAATTTTTCGCAGGGTCAGATTGTAAACCACCGGGAAATTTAATAAGGGTGAAGCTATAAACTTTTGGCTATCAGCCGTTTGGTGTCTTATGATGTAGCTTTTTTAATATTCTGCAAGCTTTTTTTCCACTCTGCTTTTGGTCTGCGTATTGAGGGTGGTATCTCCTGTATATCGTGTAAGGAGGGAGATATTGATTTTTTCCGGTTTGCTACTCTTTCAAGCAATTTCAGGTTGGCATTGTAATTATAGTGAAGAAATTCAATTGCATCATCACTTAAATCAGCGTGATATTGATGCACAAGTGTATCTGCCAGTCTCAGGGCGGCCAGTTCCAGCCCATTATCAACTTCGCGGGACATTTGTTTCCCAAACTCCTGCTTTTGGACGGCACTCATATCGGGAGAAAGTCCGCCAAGATAGATCGCTTTTGTAGCATTAATATTCCGCTGAATTTCTGGTTTTGATATTCTGATGTGGGGTTCAAGAGCCACAGCAATTTCAATGGCCAGCAGCCTGGCTGCCATCCCGCTTTCACTATAAAAAGATGATAAAAGAGAATAGCTGTTTTTTTGAATATTTTCTTTCTCAAAGTACCACTTCAGATGTCTGCAAACTAACTGCCTCGAATGTTCGTTCAGCGAAATGACATTCTCTTTAATCCGTATTCCCTTTCTCCCTGAACCAACTTTTACTTTGGCCGGCCGGCCTGTCTCTTCAGAAATTATCTTTTCCCATTTTTTCAGAGCCTGTATCAACTCTTTATGACGTTTAGCTGACTCCCTGTATCCTTGATGCGCCATCTCATATAATTCCAGGCAGTTTTCCATTAAAGAAGCCAGCTGTTTCCGTTTTTTGCCTGATAGTCCATTATTTTCTGCAGGTTTTTTTGCTTCTTCAGTCAGCCGGTCTATTACCTCAGTTACATTTTTAATCAATGTATTTATATCAAGGCCCTCAGGTATCTCTTCTGCTGCGACAAACTGAGACTCTGTTAAATAACTTGCCAGAGCTCTTATTCTGTTTCCACCCCTGGCCTGGGCAACCCTGTATAAACTTCTTTTTTTCTCAACTTCATCGAGTGCCGATGCATGTTTCCAGTTACCCGGATAGCTGAAAATCAAGGTTGGAATCTCTCTGCCGCTGATGAGCTCAAACGCCAGGATCATCATCTCTTCCACATCACGAAAGGTCATGATAAAGGGGTTGTTATTTTCAATAGCTGACATAACCCGCTGTAGAAAATGTTTTTCGCGTCTTACTCCATACTTTAAGCGTCCCGACAAATTACCTGTAAACCAAAGCTTCAACTCCTTTGCTGCCCCCGGTGATTTTTTTTCTAAATCACTTGCGATATCATCGATCTCTTTTCGGTAGATGGAATATAAATCACGAACTTTGGTTTGCAGACCAATTTTTCTGTAGGCAAAAATTCTGCCCATGATTTCACCGATTTCCCGGTTGTCTGTCAAATCTGTAAATGCAATAGTTACTCCGTAAGGAGTTAAATCTACCCGTCTCAGCAGTTGAAGTGCAGCCTCACGCTGGCGGAATTTACCTTCTTGATCCTGCACGATTTTATCACGGGCAACCAATATTAAATCAGCAAGTTTATCAGTCACAGCGAGTATGTCACGTTCAGTTTGCTCTTCCAGGTGACCCCGCGTACCATCATAAACTACCTTGGCAATAAGCCCGATAATGCCTGAAAAAACAGTAAAGCTTATGAAATAGATAAGCAGCTGCAGGGAAGGCATGGTACCATACCCGATATAATAGCCGCCAATCAATCCCAGAGTAGTTACCGGTCCTGCAGTCCAGAAAATCTGCATCAGTGCATGCGACCACTTAATCTTATTCAGACTTTTTTTCAGCCTTCGTGTATGTTCGTGACTCTCCCTGTTGAGCGTGATCTGTTTTTTATTCGTATTGGCCAAGTTTCAGTGGTTAAATGGCAGATTATCAAGAAATATCTGTAAATATAAGACTCTTTTCAGGGAGTATTACATGAGATTTTTTATGAACGGATAAAACGTAAAAGGGAGAAGGGATGCCGGTATATAATGATTGTATCAGATTATAATCTGATGCACTGTGGTTTTCTCGGAAACCGGATTGATCTTCTGCTTGATAAGCAAAAGAGGTCCGGTTTCGAAAAAATGAAATTTTCATTTAGGTAAGCTACCAGTCAATGGAAATACGAAATAAAAACTTCTAATTAAATGAAATCATAATTCATCAAACCACTTCAATTTCCTTGAATAATTTTTCCAGCCGTTCGCGCTGCTCGTAAACCACTGCGCGCAGGGATCCAAGGTTCTCGTTATCGTATGGTTCCAGCGCTGCTATTTCAAGACAGTGTTCCATGCCGTTAAAGAGGTTCTTTCTGATTTTATTCAATTTTTTCAGCTGACTGCTGTCAGAACCCGCCTGATTCAGAAGGCTTTCAAGATAATCCACATACATTACCATTTCGCGTGCAAACATATGCGGACGATTTTCGGGTACAAGTGACGGGCCGCGGCCGTAAATATGATCTGTCATCTCCTCCAGGCTGTATGTGCGGTTAAACCATGCGAGGTTTGAACCGGGGCAAACAGATTGTCTGCCATAATCCTGTTTCCGGATTCCAAGACGGATTAGAGCTCCTGATCCGAGGTTTGTACAGAGGCAGGTTTTTTGCAGCACATCTGTTTTCTGATTCTCTTTTTCAGTTCTATCCAGGTCACTTTCTTCTATCTGATTCACTTTTAATAGCTGATACTGGCTTGAAGCCGTGCAAATAGGATTTTTCGTGAATTCAGTATTGGATACCAGGAATCCCTTCGGACATTTTGAACCCGGTTTGCCCTCTTCCACCTTTTTGCGTGTGTAATTTTGAGAACCGGAGCCGCGAACGTTATTGAACGGAATTCCAAATGGTGAAACATTACTCAAATAGAGATCCTTTTCACCCGCTCTTTCGAGTAGTTTTGTAGTTTCTTCATCCACACATGTTGCCTCCGGAACCAGTAAAAACGGGGTTCCCCAGCCGGTTCCGTCTACATCAAAATCGTTAAAAAGACGTTGCATCTCCCCGCTTGTGCCGATTCCGCCCTGAACTGTAACTGCAGGTGAAGACTCTTCAGCAGAAACTCCCGGGTAATCCCATCCCTGTGATTCATAAAACTGTTGAATCATCGGACGGAACGTGTCTGCAAGCTGATCTCTTCTTTCCCGGAATTCCTGAAGCAGTACCGGCAGGAGTTGGCCATCGGATGGGAAAGCATGACCACCGCAATTCAGGCCCGATTCGATCCGGAATTCACTCACTTCGAGGCCCTTTTTAGCCAGGAATTTTCCCTGGATCAGTGCGGACCGGAAATCACTTACTTTTAATATGATTTTCTTTTTCAGGTTTCCTGTGCTGTCTCTGTAAAAATCTTTGAACTCTGAAAGATAGTTGTACAATCGCGGATTAAATCCGGCTGATAAAACCAATCCCGATGATAGAGAGCTTTTTGCGAACCCTCTTAATGAAGCACTTGCATCACTCTGTTCCGCTAACAAAGGTTCATCGTTTTCGTCCATACGAAGAGCGTCTACTTTTGCCATGATGTTTACATCAATGGAGCCGGGACGCATAGCCTCTGTCAGATTCCGGATATATTCATTTCTCGCGTCCTCATCCCCGAGTGAAGCAATCAGATTATAACTCTTTTTTAGAGGATTTGAATCGGGCAGCATGGAGAAATAACGATCTTTCTCTGTACCGCTAAAAAGCGGCATCTCTTTTAACTCATCAAATTTCTTCTGCACGATTTCATGCACAGTTTCAAGGTAGGCAGTTACTCTTTTTGCCCGACCGTCTTCTGCAGAACGAGGAATATTTTTGTAGGGGAGTTCAAATTTTTGTGAATAGTATTTTCGGATGCTTTCCAATAACTGATCATCTACAATAGAGATGACTGAATTTATTCCGAGGTGTGCAACCCGGATAGGACTGTCTGCCGAATGGCCGAGTCCCATTACAGGAATATGAAAATGGTGTTGATTTTGAAACATGGGTAATTCTTTAAAAATTTTACGAAAGGGTTTTTATAATCTATAAAATAAAGATAAATTTAAAGACAAAATACTCTTTTATACTTCTAAATCAAAACCATTACATGCATAGATCGGAAAATGAAAAAAGGTCGTGGGCTGAGCCATATAAAATCAAAATGGTAGAACCGGTTCGAATGACAACCAGGGAAGAACGCGAAAAAGCAATTCAGGATGCAGGTTACAACACATTTCTGCTGCGTTCGCGGGATGTATACATTGATCTTTTAACAGATAGCGGAACCTCAGCTATGAGTAATCATCAATGGGCAGGTATGATGATGGGAGACGAAGCCTACGCAGGCAGTGAAAACTTTTATCATCTCGAAGATACGATCCGGAAGTACTATGGATATCGGTATGTAGTGCCTACACACCAGGGACGGGCGGCCGAGCATATTATTTCACGTCTGATGATAAGTGAAGGGGATGTGATACCCGGCAATATGTATTTCACAACAACGAAACTTCATCAGGAGCTGGCAGGTGGAAAATTTGTGGATGTGATTATTGATGAAGCTCACGATCCTGAAAACGAACATCCGTTTAAAGGAAATATCGATCTCGGCAAACTGGAAGATTTGATTGGGAAAGTTGGTGCTGATAGAATTCCCTACATCTCAATAGCAACCACTGTGAATATGGCAGGGGGGCAGCCAATTTCACTTGAAAATTTGAAACAGGTGAGAGGTCTGACACAAAAGCACGGGATCAAGATCATTCATGATATGACCCGTGTTGCTGAAAACGCCTGGTTCATTAAAGAACGGGAACAGGGTTGTGACCAATTTACTGTTTCCGAAATTGTTCGGGAAATTTGTTCTCTGACGGACGGCGCCACAATGAGTGCTAAAAAAGATGCGCTGGTAAACATTGGAGGTTTTCTTGCTGTAAATGATGAGGAACTGTTCGACAAAGCCAAGAATATGGTGGTAATCTATGAAGGTCTTCACACGTATGGCGGAATGGCCGGTCGTGATATGGAAGCACTTGCAATCGGGATCACGGAATCAGTTGAAGAAGATCATATTCGTGCAAGGGTTGGCCAGGTACAGTATCTCGGTGAGAGACTGATCGGGATGGATGTCCCGATTGCGCGTCCTGTAGGAAGTCATGGAGTTTTTCTGAATGCAAAAAAGATATTATCCCATTTATCTCAGGATAAACTTCCGGCACAGGCACTCACTGCCGAGCTCTATCTGGACGCCGGGGTCAGGGCAATGGAGCGCGGTGTTGTTTCATCCGGGAGAAATGCAGAAACCGGTGAGCATAATTATCCGGATCTTGAACTTGTCCGCTTAACGATCCCGCGAAGGGTTTACACCCAGGCTCACATGGATGTTGTAGCAGAATCAGTAGAAGCGGTATACCAAAAACGTGATTCAATATCAGGCCTTCGGTTTGTCTATGAGCCGGAATATCTCCGTTTTTTTCAATCCAGGTTCGAAACATACTAACTTCCCGGTGCGGCTAAACCTTTTTTAATTTTGAATACATCTGTTAAACATGATTGAAACTTTTTTTAAACCGGCAAATATCGCTGTCATCGGGGCTTCGAGAGATCCGCATAAACTGGGTTATGGAGTAGTCAGAAATCTTTTGAAATACAAGTTCAAGGGAAACATCTACCCGGTTCATAAATTTGCCTCAGAAATTTTGGGTGTTCAATGTTATAAGTCCATTGGTAACCTTCCGAAGCCGGCAGATCTTGCTGTGATTGTGGTCCCCGCTGCCACAGTTCCGTCCGTATTAAAAGAGTGCGGTGAAGCCGGTGTAAAATATACCGTCATTGTGAGCGGTGGATTTGGAGAGACGGGGGAAGAGGGAGTGAAACTGGAACAACAGGTAAAAAAGATTGCAGATAAGCACGGAATCAGAATTATTGGCCCCAACTGTATTGGAACAATTGACACCCACACGCCTGTAAATACCACATTTGTTGTGGGAATGCCGGAACAGGGAGATATCGGTTTTATATCTCAATCGGGGGCGATGGTTGCGGCTGTTATTGACTGGGCATGTGGTGCCGGTGTCGGCTTTTCGAGGATTGCGAGTTTGGGTAACCAGATTGATGTAACTGAAACAGAAATGATTGATGTAATCGGTGAAGATCCTCAAACCGGGGTAGTCACAGCTTATATTGAAGGAATTTCGGATGGAAGGATGTTTCTCAAAAGAGCAGAAAGAATCGCACGTGAAAAACCACTTATTGTTCTAAAGGGCGGCCAGAGCAGTAAGGGTGCAGAGGCGGTCTCCTCACATACCGGAGCACTGGCCGGAAGCAAAGAAGTTCACAGCGCCGCGTTCAGGAAATGCGGTGCTCTGGAAGCCCATACAATGGAGGAGATGTTTGATTGGGCACGGGCTCTCGCCTGGCAGCCGCTGCCGGAAGGCCGGAGAGTTGCGGTTTTGACGAATGCGGGCGGACCCGCAATTTTAGCTGTTGATGCCCTGGAAAAATTTGGATTAGAGCTTTCAGAACTCTCTGATGAAACAAAAAACTACTTAAAAAAGAGACTGCCCAAGGCAGCAAGCTGCAGTAACCCGGTAGATGTTCTGGCGGGATCGGGGCCTGCTACCTATACACTCGCTCTCGAGTCTCTGCTAACAGATGAGAATGTTGATGCTGTAATCGTAATTCAGGCCCCGCAGGATTGGTTCCTGCCGGCCAGCCTTGCCGAAGTTGTGGGTGAAGCAGCCGGACTTCACAACAAGCCGGTGATAGCTTCCATCATGGGAAAAGCATCCGTTGACGAAGCACTTGCCATTCTGCATAAGCGAAAAGTGCCAAATGTCTCTTTTCCTGAACGATCGGCTTCCGTATTGTCGGCTATGGTTCAGAGAAAAGAGTGGCTTGAAATGATAAAAAACCGCGAAAAAATTAAAATTGACTTTAAGAAAGAGAATATTGGTTCCCATTTAGAAAACAAAGAGTGGTTTCAGATCCTGGAGAAATATGGTATTCCTGCAGTTCCACAGAAAAGAGTCAGCTCTCTGAAGCAAGCTGTGGATGCCTCAGCCAAGATTGGTTACCCGGTGGTAATGAAGGTGGTATCCGAAAAGCACACACATAAATCTGATATTGGTGGTGTCAAAATCAACCTGGCTGCCGAAGAAGATGTTCTCAAGGCATGGAATGAGATCTCAGAAACCGCAGAGAGAATGGGATTTGAGTTCGAGGGAGTTTTGATACAGAAGATGCTGAAAAATGGGCAGGAAGTTATTATTGGAATAAAACAGGATCCGCAGTTTGGACCCGCAGTATTGTTTGGTTCAGGCGGTACAGATGTGGAACTTTATAAAGATATTGAGACAGCAATTGCTCCGCTGTGTCAGCTGGAAGCGGAGAGATTAGTGGATTCCACCATTGCAGGTAAAAAATTACAAGGATGGAGAAATCTGCTGCCGGGTGACAGAAAAGCCGTTATAGATATTTTGTTAAAAATGAGTTTTATTGCTCATTATCACCCTGAAATATCCGAAATGGAAATTAATCCTCTATATGTAATGGAAAACGGAAGTGGTGCATATGCAGTGGATGTGAGAGGAAATTTGGAAAAATAATAATTCGGGATCGAATATCTTATACAGACTTGATATTACAGAGATCTCCTTCATCAAATAAACATTTTATTTGATTAGAATCAGACATCAGTGTATTATTTAGTGTATTATTTAAAGGATTTATGGAGAAAGTTTTACATATACTACTGGTTTTTACAATTTTAATGTCACTAAGTGGTATAGACAAAGTTCTGTTTATAAGTTATTCGGCTATCACAAATAGTGATAAAGCCGCTCATTTTTGCAGCTGTGCAGCATGTAACGTTACTGATAGTGAGTCGGGAGAGAGTAGTTTTTGTCACACAGGTAAGGAAGCTGATAACACGAGGAAATTTTGTCATACCAATTCAGGGGATCACTCAGAAAGCAAAAGAGGCCCGTCTATATGCAATTGTAACAGTGATTCCGGAAGTTCTGCAGATTCTCTGATTGTTAATACACTGGATAAAGTGGCTTTTCTGGAATCCCGGACGATCAGGAGAGTACTTAATCAGACCGCTTCGGGGTATCTTTATAAAGAATCTGCCACGTCATTTTTGCTGAAAGAAGTTTTTCACCCGCCCAGGATTTAGTTCATCCATACCGATCAAATCTGCTGCAAAAAAGCAGATCTGTTATTCAGCAAAAAAAACCTAAAATTAAATTCAGGATGAACTATGTTTAATCTAAGAATTGCAGGTATTGCGGGGATATTGTATCTCTTTATCACCGTTTTACCCGCATTATCTCAAACTGTTACATCAGATAATTCAAAATCTGATTTCATAATTGCCGGAACAGTTTATTCGGCCGACACGAAAGAACCTGTTCCCGGAGCTCACGTTTTTATTGAGACCAAGCAAAAAGCTGTTACCACCGATAAAAAGGGAAAATTCAGAATTACCCTGCAAGCATTTAATGAATCGCTGAAATTAAATGTAAGTCATCTTGGCTTTCTTACTTATTCACAAGCACTTTCAGAGGAGATGTTAGATGAACCCGTTTCCATCTATCTTGAAAAAGGTTCAGCGACTCTCAACCCGGTAACGGTTTTGGCCCACAGAGTTAGGCGAAATCCGGAGCAGCAGATGGATTCCGATGAAAATGCATTTTTGCCTATCGATTCAGGATCTTTCCTGAAAAGTGCGGCTAACGTGTCAGGAATCAGGAAAGGCGGATTTGGAATTGACCCTGTATTAAGAGGGTTGAGCGGCAGCCGTTTAAACGTGAGGCTGAATGGCCTTTCCACTACCGCGGCAGCATGTCCAAACAGAATGGATCCGCCGACGTCCCACATTCGTTTGACCGATATTGAACGCGTGGAAGTTCATATGGGCCCTCATGCACTCCAATACGGACCGGCTTTTGGCGGCACGGTGAATTTTATAAAGCGTCAGCCCGAGAGATTTGAAACCTTTACTGTGAATGGAGATGTGCGTGCGGGCTTTGAAAGTAATACAGGGCACCGGAAGACAGATTTTCGAATTAACAGCGGTTCCAGAAAATGGGATGTTCAGCTCAGCGGAGGGCTTTCATCTACCGATGATTACAAGAATGGGTCGGGAAACAGAACCCCTGCCGGTTTTGAGTCGTACGATTACAGTCTGGATGCAGGATATCATATTAGTGATTCTCAGAAAATCTCAATTGGCTGGGGCCAGTCGTTTATCCGGGATGCAGATTTCCCGGCTCTTGCTATGGATATGGCCATCGATGATACCTATAAGCTGAAATCAGGGTACGAATGGAGTGGTTCGGGAGAATCGACAGTACAATCACTATCTGTGAATGGTTACTGGAGCTTTGTGGATCACGAAATGAATAATCACAACCGGGAAACTTTTGCAATGCGTGATGCTGTTGCCCTGGCTGAAACCGAGTCGTACGGATTTCAGGCGAAAGCTAAAGGATTGTTATCGTCCGGAATGTGGTCGGTGCTTGCGGGTGTAGATCATCAAAATGCAGACGGGACCCGTTTTGTCGATTTTAAGGCAGGGCCTAATGCAGGAGGAAAAGCTGCTGTAAATTTGTGGCAGGATGCAACTGTAACCAATGCCGGACTTTATGCCGGTACCGAGCATTACTCGGGCAGCTGGACACTTACCATCGGATCGAGAGTTGACCTGAACATGGCAAGATCAAATGATCCTGCTCCCCGTTTTGAAAATCTGGATATGGATTCTGATCATTTCAATTTCAGTGTCAGCGGTGGGGCTACAAAATCTCTGTCCGGTGCCACAAGTATCGGTATCTTTATCAGCAGGGGAGTCAGAAGCCCGGATATTACAGAGAGATATATCAATTTTCTTACGATTGGCCAGGATGGATTTGAGTACAGTGGTAACCCGTCTCTGAACGCAGAAAAGAATAACCAGATTGATTTCATGTTTCAGTCAGGGATTCGTGACCTGACGTTTGAGACCACACTTTTTGCTTCTTACATGTCCAATTACATTTCGGCTGTAGTTGATCCTGACCTCGAGCCGGTGGGAATGGGAGCGCCGGGGGTAAGGGTATTTCAAAATCGCGGCGATGCACTTTTTACAGGATTTGAATTGACCATGGATTATGCAATTGCAAGGCAGTGGTATCTGACTATGGGTACAGCTTATACGAGAGCTGAATACCGGGATACAAATTCACCGGTTGCAGAAATACCACCACTTGAAATGACGTTTGCCCTGGGAGGTTCGATATTTTCAGGCAATCTGACTCATGAAATAAGTGGGCGCCGGGTTTTTGCCCAAAATCGATTTGATGAATCATTCGGAGAAGGCAGAACACCCGGGTTCTGGGTTGTGGATGCAAACATGGGAGCCGGAATTTATAAAGGAATTTCACTTTCAGCCGGCATCAGGAACCTACTGGATAATGCCTATTTCGAACATCTCAACAGGCGATTAAATCCGGGAATAGCAGGAACCGGCAGTCAATATTTATATGAACCCGGAAGAAGCGCATTCGTTGAATTGAACTTGCAATTTTAATTTTTTTGCGGACTGTGACTTATTCCGAAAGAGAGTTTATGCCCTGACTATAAGCAGGAATGATCACAGTCCGCATGTAATAACTATTAAATAGTGTGATTTAGTTTAGCATTATTTATTTGCAGGATTTTTAATCAAGGAAGTTCAAAAAATATTTTGTCATAAATAGTGGAAAGTTGTTTGAGAGCTGGCTATATTAAGACAAAACACTCTTAATATATTAAAATCTATTATGCTGTTATCAAAATCATGTGTTTATGGGTTGCGGGCAACTCTCTATTTAGCTTCTCTAAATAAAGATGGTTATACGCCAATCCGTAAAATGAGTGATGATTTGGAGATTTCTTTTCACTTTCTGACCAAAATTTTGCAGATACTGACAGGTGAGGGAATGCTGGAGTCGTTCAAAGGCCCTAACGGGGGAGTTCGTCTTACCAGAACAGGTGATCAAATTACCCTGTTAGAAATAGTAACGGCTATTGATGGAGAGAGCCTTTTTACGGAATGTGCGCTTGGTCTTCCGGGCTGTGGTATCATGAAACCGTGTCCCCTTCACGATAAATGGGCCGAAACACGTGATTCAATACGCGATATGCTTGAATCCACAACGTTGATAGAGCTGGCAAAACGAGGAAAAGCCGGTAATCTGCGTATGACCGCTGAGGGCGGATTTGAATTTACGGAAAGTGAATAAATTTTTTTAAAAACTATAAATTAAGACAAAACACTATTAAATCCGCTAATATTAAAACTGTTAAATGATGCGGACTCTTTTTATCAAGAAAACACTACAGGAATAAATAAAATTGAAGGGTAACATAAATATTAACTTTAATAAAAACAGTACATGATAATGATGAGACGATTAACATTTAACTTTTATGTTCTTCTGTTGACGGTTTTTTCAATCACTTTGTTGCAGGCTTGTTCAGGTGGTGATTCAGACGGTGAAGCCGGCCAGTCAAATGGATCGGCGCAGGAGGCATCAGGACTCACGGAGTTTGAGTTAAAACACGGAATAGGCCCGGTTGATGAAGTAGTTGAACTGGGTGAACTGGATGAAGAGATGGCGGCGAGAGGCGAGGAGATTTTCGAAGCCAAATGTTCAGCCTGCCACAAACCAAAAGAGCGTTATATAGGCCCGGCAGCGGGGGAAATACTGGATCGCCGCAGTGCAACATATGCGATGAACATGATCATGAATCCGGATGAAATGACAAAAAAACATCCTGAGGGGAAAAAAATGATGCAGGAGTACATGTCCCCGATGCCTTACCAAAATGTAACAATTGACGAAGCGAGAGCCATCGTTGAGTATTTCAGAACAATTGAGATGGAATAATTTTACACACTACAAATAAACCACAATTAAAAAGTCACGGTACAATGGATAACAAATCAAATAGTAATCGAAAATTATGGTGGGGTTTGCCGGCGATCTTGATAGCCGGTGTACTCTTGTACGGATGTCCGGCCCAGCAGCAGTTGTCGGGCACGGGAGATGCGGCGCAAAAAGTGTACGTTGCGCCGGGAGAACACGATGAATATTATGGGTTTTTCTCAGGCGGTTACAGCGGTCAGTTAACCGTCTACGGTATACCCTCAGGAAGACATATCTATACGGTCCCTGTCTTTTCTCAATCACCGACAACCGGCTATGGGTATATTGAAGAGACAAACCCGATGCTGATGACAAGCCATGGTTTCGTTCCCTGGGATGATGCCCATCACCCGGAAGGATCACAGACGAATGGTGAACTCGATGGACGCTGGATATTTATGAATGCAAACAATACGCCCCGCATTGCAAGAATAGATCTTCGCGATTTCAGCACAGCAGAGATTATTGAAATTCCGAACTCAGCAGGAAACCACGCATCATCATTTGTGACTGTAAATACGGAGTATGTATCGGCAGCCACCCGTTTTAGCATTCCTATGGATGAAGAAAATCTTGAAAACCAAGATATGCCAATTTCTGAATATGCCGGTAATTTTAAGGGAACAATATCTTTTATTAAAGTGGGCGACGAAGGCGAAATGAGTGTAGACTTTCAAATACTGGTTCCCGGATATAACTATGATTTATCCCATGCCGGTAAAGGTCCATCTGAAGACTGGGCGTTCTTCACAAGCTATAACAGTGAAGAGGCTCATACGCTTCTTGAAAGAAATGCCTCCAGAAATGACAAAGATTTTATCGCTGCTATAAACTGGAGAAAAGCAGCTGACCTGGTTGCAGAAGGAGCAGGAAGGGAAGTACCAGGCGAGCACTATCGCAATTATATGGATCACAGTCAACAGCTGGCAAAATCTGAGAAGATTGAAACTGTTCGCGTGCTTGATCCTGCCGACCATCCCGGTATCATCTATTACCTGCCAACTCCAAAATCACCCCACGGTGTTGATGTGGATCCGACCGGTCGCTATATCGTAGCCGGCGGCAAACTCTCTTCTGTACTGCCCGTGCATTCGTTCGAAAAAATCCAGCAGGCAATTGAGAATGAGGATTATGAAGGCGAAATCGATGGAATCCCTGTTCTGAATTATGATTCAATTATTCAGGCTGAGGTTGAAAACGCCGGAATAGGTACACTGCACACTGAGTTCGATGGTAATGGCTATGCATATACAACTGCATTCATCTCATCCGAAATTGTAAAATGGAGTCTCGAAACGTTTGAAGTAGTGGATCGCATTGATGCATACTACTCTCCGGGACACCTTATGATTCCGGGTGGTGATACGATGAATCCTGATGGTAAATACCTGGTGGCACTGAATAAAATCACGAAAGACAGGTACCTGCCAACCGGTCCGGAGTTGTTCCACTCGGCACAGCTGATTGATATCTCCGGCGATAAGATGGAGCTTCTGCTCGATTTCCCGACGGACGGTGAGCCTCACTATGCCCAGGGATTACGTGCTGACCTGGTGAAAGAGAATCAGGTGCGATTTTATCAGCTGGAAGATAACGAGCATCCAAGAGCTGCTAAGTCTGAGGGCGAAACCCGCGTTGAGCGCGATGGTGACAACGTACATGTTTATATGACATCCATTCGAAGCCATTTTACACCTGATAATATTGAGGGTATTAAAGTTGGCGATACTGTCTATTTCCATGTTACAAACCTGGAACAAGACTGGGATGTACCACACGGATTTGCGATGATGGGTGCAAACACCTCTGAAATTCTCATTATGCCGGGTGAAACCAGAACACTGACCTGGAAGCCACAGAAAGCCGGTGTATTCCCGTTCTATTGCACAGACTTCTGTTCAGCACTCCACCAGGAGATGCAGGGATATGCAAGAGTTTCTCCTGCAGGTTCTGACGTTCCAATTTCATATGGTACTGGTACCAGCGATTGATTTTTCGTTTTGAAAAGAGGCCGTGAAGGCCTCTTTTCTTTTATTACTGAATCTAAAATCTTGAAAATAAGTATTTAAAAGAGAGGTTGATATGACTAAGAAACACAAAATTTTGATGGCAGTAGCGTCACTGATCCTCGGTCTTGTCTTTATGTTTCCAATTTGGACAATTGATCTCGAAGCTCCGCAGTATCCCGAAGGAATTGGCATGGAGATATCAATTGATAAGATCGAAGGAAAATCAAAGCAGGATCTCCAAAATATTAATGGACTGAACCACTACATAGGCATGAAGCCGATCACCCCCGAGTCTATTCCCGAATTGAAAATCATGCCATGGATATTTGGATTTTTAATTGTTTCCGGGCTGGCAATTGCTGTTTGGGGAAACAGAACTGTACTGCTGATCTGGATCATATTATTTGTGCTGCTTGCAATTGCAGGACTGGTTGATTTTTATCTCTGGAGTTATGATTACGGACATGACCTGGATCCCAATGCAGCAATAAAAATCCCAGGCATGACCTATCAGCCCCCGTTAATCGGATCGAAGCAGCTGCTGAATATAAAAGCCACATCCCTGCCGGATATCGGGTTTTACATATCTGTTGTCAGTATTGTATTAGCCGGTTATGTATTTTGGTCAAGTGGTAAAAAGTAATTTTTTATTTCGCTGATTCATTTAATTTAAAATAAAGAGGTGTCTGATGTATAAGAAAATATTGTACGTTGTAGTGTCAGCTGTACTGTTTACCGCGTGTATAAGCAAGGAGCCGCAGGAGGTGCGTCTGCACACTGATGAATGTGAATATTGTAAAATGGTGATATCGGATCGGCAATTTGCCTCCCAATTGGTTTCGGACAAGGGCAAAGCCTATAAGTTCGACTCTGTGGAATGCATGGCAGCGTTCGCAATTCAGCAAAAAGATATGACGGAACAATCGGCCTTTTATGTAGCTGATTATCAAAATCCTGATGAATGGATTCCGCTGGAAAAGGCTGAAATCTATCAGTCGGAAGAAGTGAGAAGCCCGATGGGATTGTCATTCTTTGCTGTGAAGGAAGGAACAAATGTCCAGGCTGTCCACGATGATGCAGAACAAAAAAACTGGAGTGAAACCATGCAGATTGTAAAAACTCAATGGGATGTTAAGGAGTAGTGCCGTGCTGAAACAGGTTTCAATATATTTACTTCTCACTTCAATGCTGATTTGTTTTCCGGGCGTAGTAATCAGCCTGCATGCACAATCTAACGGTATCACTATTACCGGAAATAAAACTGCCCAGACATTAAGGGAAGCTGTTGAGATAGCTCAGCCGGGTGACACACTTTCTCTGTCTGAAGGTGTGTATACAGCTGAAAATCTTAAGATTACAAAATCCTTAACCATACAGGGAATCGCGGGTGCGGTAATAGATCTCGAAAGCAAAGGCTTCGGTTTGGTTGTGAATGCTGAAAATGTGATGCTCAGGGATTTTGAAATCCGGGACTCCGGGTATGGCTTTATGGAAGATTTTGCTGCAATTTTAATTGAAGACAGTAAAAATGTAACTGTGGATAATGTCAGGCTCATAGATAACTTTTTCAGTATTTATGTAGCGAAAAGCAGTGAACTGATGATTACCAACAATTACATAGAGTCAAAAGCAGAGAGACAGACCACATCTGGGAACGGCGTGCATATCTGGTACAGTAAAGATGTTGAGGTTCATAACAATGAAATTAAGGGACAGCGGGATGGCATCTACCTGGAATTTGTGGAGAGAAGCCAAATATCCGGAAATAATGTAGAGGGTAATATCCGGTACGGTCTTCATTTTATGTACTCGGATGATTGTTCCTACATAGGCAACCGATTCCGTGATAACGTATCGGGTGTGGCAGTGATGTACAGTAAAAATGTGATCATGCACCATAACCACTTTATCGAAAACTGGGGGGCAAACCGGTACGGGCTGCTCTTAAAAGAGATTACGGACAGTGACATCAAATTCAACCTGTTTAAAAAAAATTCGGTGGGAATCTATGCAGAAGCTTCAAACAGAATAAATATTGAAAGGAACGAGTTTTATGAAAATGGTACCGGCCTCAGGATTATGGCAAATGGAGTTGATAACAGAATTTCTCTAAACAATTTCATTGGAAATACGTTCGAGGTAAAAACCAACAGCATGCAAAATCCCAATGTATACTCTGAGAATTACTGGAGCCAATATGAGGGTTATGATCTTGACAGGGATGGAATAGGAGATGTGCCGTACCGGCCGGTTCGCCTCTTTTCCATTTTAACTGAAAGACAACCCTCATCACTTATTCTTTTACACAGTACTATGGTGAAGTTACTTGATACAGCTGAACGTGTGATGCCGGCACTCACACCAGAAGAACTGAAGGATGAGAAACCGAGAATGGAAGCAATCCAATGATACAGATAAAAAATTTAAGGAAATCATTTGATAGCAAAACAGTATTGAATGATATGACTCTGGATATTCCGGCTGGACAGGCAACCGGCCTGGTGGGTCCGAACGGGTCGGGTAAAACCACCCTGATAAAATCCCTTCTCGGTCTTGTGAAGCCCGACTCAGGACTTATCACGATCAACGGAACTGATTTGAATGGCAATTCTGTTTATCGGCGTGATATCGGTTACATGCCTCAGATTGCCCGTTACCCGGAAAGTATGAAAGTATATGAATTGCTTGATTTTATAAAAAAACTCCGTGATCAAAAGCCGGTTTATGAAGATGAATTGATCGAGCAGTTTAACCTGAAGCCGGAACTTGAAAAGTCGTTACGGGTGCTTTCAGGTGGTAACCGGCAAAAAGTGGGGGCAATGGTTGCCATGATGTTCGATCCTCAAATACTGTTCTTGGATGAACCCACAGCCGGGCTCGATCCGCAGTCAAGTTTTAAATTTAAGGAGTGGGTAAGGCGCGAAAAAGAGAACGGAAAAACAGTTGTAATCACATCGCATATTATGAGTGAACTGGAAGAGTTAACCGATCATGTGGTGTTTCTGCTTGAAGGAAAGATCAGGTACGACGGTTCTATGAAAGAGTTGTTACGTGAGCATAAAGATGCAAGACTTGAAGCGGCAATTGCAAATATGATGGAGGAATCTACCTCATGAACTCTCTCCTGATACACATTATTCAAAATGAGTGGAAAAGCCTGCTTCGGGGTAAATGGGTTGTTGGTTACGGCCTAATATTCCTTGTGCTAACAGATACACTTTTGAGATTTGCCGGCGCCGGAGCAGAGGTATTGCTGAGTCTTACAAATGTTATGCTCTTATTTATTCCCCTTGTTGGCATGATCTACGGAATACTCTATATCTATCAATCAAGGGAATTTGTGGAATTGCTCCTGGCTCAGCCAATCCAAAGAAAAACGCTCTATAAAGGTCTTTTTGCCGGTATTTCCACACCTCTGATTGCAGCATATATGCTCGGTATTGCTTTGCCGCTTGGGTGGCACGGTGTTCTTGTATCAAATACAATTGCTCCTGCTGTCATGGTACTGCTTTTGGGTGCAGTATTAACCCTCATTTTTGTTGCACTTGGCTTTTTTCTGGGTTTATGGTTTTACGAAGATCGTATAAAAGGATTTGGATTCACGATCGTTATCTGGCTGTTTCTCGCTATTTTATATGACGGTTTAATTTTAGCACTTATATTTATGTTTGGCGATTATCCTCTCGAGCGTTTTGTGATTGCAGTATCGATGGCAAACCCAATAGACCTGGCAAGAATAATTGTTATGCTCGAATTTGACATATCGGCTTTGATGGGTTATACGGGAGCTGTATTTAATCGTTTTTTTGGATCCTCCCTTGGTATAATAACAGCAAGTGTTATGCTCCTGGTATGGGTTTCCGTACCGGCATGGGCAGGTTTGCGACTGTTTGCCAAAAAAGATTTTTAGAGATGTAATTTTTCAATTAAGGAAATTTTTTAAATGAAGCCGGAAATAAATCTGGAACTGATACAGAAATACAACAGACCGGGGCCCCGGTATACCTCATATCCTACAGCCCTGAAATTGAAAAAGTTAGAGGATCACAAATCTCTGAAAAAGTATCTTTCCGCAGTACAAGAAACACCCGGTAAAATATCGCTCTATTTCCATATTCCTTTCTGCCAATCTCTTTGCTGGTATTGCGGCTGTACAAAAGTAATCAGCAAAAATCACGAAGATGCGGATCTATATCTGAATTATCTTGAAAAGGAAATCAGCCGGGTAAAAGAGGTTATTAACCCCGATTCGGATGTTGTGCAGATTCATTTTGGCGGGGGAACTCCTACTTTTTTAACACCGGGTCAGCTCAGACGACTGGGAACATTAATCAGAAGCAACTTTAAAGTTGACAGGCATGCGGAATTCGGAGTGGAGATTGATCCCCGATGGTGTACAGAAGAACATATACGTGCACTGGCTGAAATTGGTTGTAACAGAGCCTCCATTGGTGTTCAGGATACCAATGAAGAGGTTCAAAAAGCAATTCACCGGATTCAGCCTGTTGATGAAACTCGACGTGTTGTTGATTGTCTCAAAAATCATGGCATCAGCAGTATTAACCTGGACCTGATCTACGGTCTTGCAAAACAGACTCCCAAAACTTTTAAAAAAACTCTGAAGGATGCACTTGCCCTGAATCCTGATCGACTTGCTGTTTACAGTTACGCGCATCTCCCGGAGCGGATGCCTGCCCAAAGATTACTTAATAAAGATGATCTGCCTTCTACATCCGAAAAATTAGAAATGATGAGATTGGCAATAGAATTCCTGACCTCAAATAGATACCACTACATCGGGATGGATCATTTCTCGAAAGACGGGGATGGATTGAGCAAAGCTCTGAGAAACGGTTCTCTGCACAGAAATTTCCAGGGATACAGTACCTATGCTGAAACAGATCTGTATGGCTTCGGAATGTCTTCGATTTCCCAGATCGGGAACAGGGTGTATCAAAATGCAAGAGAATTGCAAGAGTATTATAAAAGGCTGGATAATGATGAATGGCCGGTTGCAAAAGCGATGACTCTGAATCATGATGATTCCATTCGGAAAGATGTAATAATGAAAATTATGTGTCAGCCTGTTGTAGATTTTGCTAAGCTTTCCAAGCTGTGGCAAATAGATTCAAAAGAGTATTTTAAATCTGAATTCGACAGGCTCTTGCAGCTTGAAGATGATGGGCTGGTGCTAACATCTGGCAATACATTGATCATTACAGAGAGAGGAAGACTTTTTTTACGAAATATAGCTATGATTTTTGATGCTTATTTAAGTGATAGCATTCGTATCAGATATTCACAGACGGTTTAAAAAAGAAAATTATATTGCAGGTTAAGATACAGATCGGTTGGGCATAATGAATATGAATGACAGGAAACAGATAAGAATATGGTACTGGAGCGGAGCCGCACTTGTTTTTTTGATTTTAATTGTCGGCGGAATTACAAGACTTACCGATTCCGGCCTGTCGATGGTGGAATGGAAACCATTAATGGGAGTGATCCCCCCTATGTCGGAAGAGGCGTGGCAGGATACATTTGAAATGTACAAACAGTATCCGGAGTACCAGCAGAGAAATGCAGGTATGGAGTTATCTGAATTTAAATACATCTTTTTCTGGGAGTATCTGCACAGAATTCTCGGACGCACGATAGGTATTGTATTTATCATCCCATTTGGATGGTTTTTACTAAAAAAGAAATTTAATTCAAAGCAGTTGCGGCGGGCTCTGTTTTTGCTGCTTCTTGGAACGGCCCAGGGATTTATGGGTTGGTATATGGTAAAAAGTGGTTTGGCGGATGTCCCCTACGTGAGCCACTACCGGTTAGCTGCTCATCTGAGCCTCGCCTTTATCATTTTTGGCAGCTGTGTTCTTTTTGCATTGGATCTCTATGAACATAAAACCGGCACCGAAAAGATGGCATCTGAGTTGAAAAAATGGCTTTGGGTGTTTCTTATTTTGATTGTTCTGCAAATTATCTGGGGAGCTTTTGTAGCAGGATTGAATGCCGGGCATGTCTACAATACGTTTCCTAAAATGTTTGGCAGCTGGATTCCTTCTGAATCCTGGACTATGGAACCACTGATTCGCAATTTGACAGATAACCCGGCAGCCACACAATTGATTCATCGAATTCTTGCAACTGTGATCGGCTTTTTTATTATTATACTATGGTTACGTGTATTATTGAAAGCCTCTTTATGGGAGACAAAAAAATGGACACTGAGTTTATTTGCAGTTGTACTGATACAGTATGCACTGGGTGTTTTTACACTGATTTATCATGTGCCGGTATGGCTGGGTGTTACACACCAGGCAGTGGCACTTATTTTAACCGGGTTGACACTTGGTTTTATGCAATTTTTGAACAGGGCAGATGCAAAAAGTTTAATTACTAATGATTAAAAGCAATGTTTATGAAAACAAAAGAGATAAAAGAACAAACCTACACAGCAGATGATACACTTGCTGCTATCGTTCTTAAGAATTATCACGCAGCAGCTGTTTTTCTTGAAAATGATCTCGACTTTTACTGTAAGGGAGATCAGAAACTCGACGAGGCTTGCAATCTTGCCGGCGTAGATACAGATCAATTAGTAAAAAGTCTGGAAGCGCTTCCAAAAAGTGAGCGTACAAAGAGTGAAGATGTTCGTAAATGGCCGATCCATTTTTTGGCGGATTTTATTGAAAATACTCACCACAGCTTTGTACGTGAAAAAAATGAAAAATTAAGCAAGTATGCAGCGATACTTTGTCAAAATCATGAAGAATTCAGTTCCGAGCTCACTTCAATTTATGAGCAATTCTTACTTTTGATACAGGAAGTTGACCGTCATATGTGCGAAGAGGAAAACCGGATTTTTCCATTAATTAAAGAGCTGGCTGATGAAGTAAATAGTGCGGGCAGAGCCTATCCGCAAACGATTTCCGTATTCAGAGATGAAATTGAAAAATTGCGAGATGAGCATGAAACGGCAGTTAAGATGATGAGGGAGCTTAAAAAGGTAAGTAACAATTTTGAGCCTTCTGAAGGAGCTTCAGATGAGATCTGTAAACTGTATAGAAATTTGACCGATTTTGAAAAAGATCTGTACCGGCATATTCATCTCGAAAGCAATGTATTATTTAAAAAAGCAGAAGCGTTGATTTAATAGAAAGCAAAACTAAAAGAAAGAAGAGTGCTTTTTAAACCATGAGAGGCTTGTGTAAATTTTAATCGATTATCGAACGTGAATCCATTGTGATAAGAGCAATCCGGTTTTTTTTGAGATGAATCTGTTCCCGGTTACAAGAACCTGCTTTTGCGCCTCGTCAAACTAAAAGCCGATGAATGTATTTAATCACATGCGCAAGATTTGGTTGTGGTCTCTGGCATGTTTTATTGTTGCAGGTTTTACGGGGGCGATGTACAGGTGGGGAATGATTGCATCCCTTCCTTATGACCTTGGGTTGCAAAATGTGCGTCATGCTCATTCGCATCTCATGTTTTTCTGCTGGATTACTCCGGTGCCGATGGCCTATATCACACAGCACATTTCAAAACATACCAAAACAGCTGTTCAGGAATTGGCCCGGACTACCTGGGCGGTATTATTAATCGGATTGATCAGCTACCCGTTTTTTTTGATTTGGGGATACCGGCCCGCAAATCTTGGGTTTGCTGAGCTTCCTGTGTCGGTAATTCTTTCGGGCATTATAATGGTTGCGTGGTATTCGTATATCCGGCATTTTATAAAAGCAAGAAGAGATGTTCCTCACAGTATAGAGCGCTCATTTTACGAAGCTGCGCTTTTTATGCTGGCACTCAGTTCACTCGGTGCGTGGGGTGTTGCCATTACCCAGTTCTGGAATCTTGAAAACCCGCTCTATGCAACTGCTCTGACTCATTTCTTTCTGGCAACATTTACGGAAGGATGGGGGGTATTAATGGCAGTGGGTTTAATGTTTGAATATCTAAAACCTGAGTTGCCGAAGATTAGTCACTTCTGGTTCATTGCTCCTGTGGTTTTGGGAGTGCCTCTGTTATTTCCATTCGGTATACCATCAGATTTGCTGAACCCATCACTACTGTTAAGTGCTAGAATCGGTGCCGCCATCGTATCAGCCGGGCTTTTAACCATTCTTTATTTTCTGTCTAAATCAGACATAGCTAAAATTTGGTGGTGGAGAGTTATTTTAATACTGTTTGGAGCTAAAATTTTACTTCAGTTTACAGCTGCAATAACGCCATCAGTTTTTTGGATTGGTGAACATGGCCTGCGAATATTTTATCTGCACACGATGTTGCTTGGCTTTTTGACATTGCTTTATTTTGGTATCTGGCATACTCGTTTGTTTCACCTGGTTAAAGCAGGATTCAAATTTTTAATTATGTCCATTTTACTTTTATTGATTTCGTTGGTTTTTATCAGCGGTTGGTGGCCTTCAGAGTGGCTGCCTGAAAATATATATGAAATTACAGCATTGATAGCACTTTTACCTGTAATTGCAGCAACCGTTGAGTGGATTCTGTTTTATAAATATGCTTCTTGAACTCATTTGATTGCGTCAACTAATAAGCACTATTTTTTTGAAAAACAGGTAATAAATTCACAATTTCATTACAATTATTTTGTAAAATGGAATCTAAAAAGATATCGGACTCTGTAATCATTTAATATTATTTATGGACTGGCTGAAGATCTTACGAATAACACTCCATAATGGAAATAGTGAGTGTTAAAAACGATATTGGTGTTTGTGAAATTACTTGCAACGATCATAACTGAATAATTAAAAAGGTGTTATATATGGCTACAAAAACGAAAACAAAAAACGTCTACTCATTTGGGAATGGAACTGCTGAAGGTGACCGCTCAATGAAGGAGCTCCTGGGAGGTAAAGGGGCGAATCTTGCTGAAATGTCGTCCATCGGGTTACCGGTGCCTGCAGGATTTACCATCTCTTCGGACGCCTGTCATTACTACTCAACACATAATTCAAAATGGCCTGAAGGATTGAGAAAGGAAGTGAAGGAAGGCATCAGGTCTATTGAAAAGATTATGAATACACGCTTTGGGGATGCAGAACATCCGTTGCTGGTATCTGTGAGATCAGGTGCTGCAGTGTCTATGCCGGGTATGATGGATACGGTTTTAAATCTTGGGCTGAACGATCATACAGTGGAAGCTCTTTCAGACCACACAAATAACCCTCGTTTTGCATACGACAGTTACAGGCGGTTTATCGATATGTTTGGATGTGTGGTGATGGGTATTGAGCATGAAAAATTTGAAGAAGCAATTGAATTACTGAAATCAAAAAAAGGGGTTGAACTGGACACAGAACTTACCCTGAATGATCTTAAAGAACTTGTTGACCGGTACAAGGCTGTTTACCGAAAAGCCACCGGGTTTATGTTTCCGAATGATCCTTTTGAACAACTGGAAAATGCTATTAATGCAGTTTTTGAATCATGGGACAGCGACAGGGCTGTTAAGTACCGGCGGATTAATCATATTACCGGTATACGCGGAACAGCGGTTAACGTTCAGGCTATGGTTTATGGTAATATGGGAGATGACTGTGCAACAGGAGTATGCTTTACACGGAATCCGTCAACCGGCGAAAATAAGCTGTTTGGTGAGTTTTTAATTAATGCCCAGGGTGAAGATGTAGTAGCCGGGATCCGCACACCGCAGGATATAAGCGAACTCAGCAAGGTTATGCCCGATTCACACGATGAACTGGAAAAAACCGGCCGTAAGCTGGAGAAACACTATGGGAATATGCAGGATATCGAGTTTACCATACAAAAAGGCACACTCTATATTTTACAGACAAGAAATGGTAAAAGGACCGGGCCGGCAGCTATCAAAATAGCTACAGATATGGTCGATGAAACCCTGATCGATAAAAAAACCGCTGTCAAGTACCTTGTTGAACCTCGCCATCTCGACCAGTTACTTCATCCGCAGATCAATATAAAAGCTGTGGATAAAGAAGAGATTTTGGGACATGGATTGCCTGCCTCGCCCGGTGCTGCGGTAGGAAGAGTGGTTTTTAATTCTGAAGCAGCAGAAGAAGCGGAAAATAACGGGGATCCGGTAATTCTGGTGAGAATTGAGACAAGCCCTGAAGACGTGGGAGGAATGTCTGCCGCCGAAGGTATATTGACATCCAGGGGAGGTATGACGAGTCACGCGGCAGTGGTTGCGCGCGGCTGGGGAAAACCATGTGTAGCCGGCTGCAGTGATATAGTCATTAACTATGAAAATGAAACCTTTACAAATGGAAAAGTAACGGTGAAGGTCGGTGACTGGATTTCAATTGACGGTGCAAGAGGCACAGTTATTGAAGGTAAAAAAGACGTTGTTAAACCTGAGCAGGGCGACAATTACTACCGGTTTATGAAATGGGTGGATGAAGTACGCAAGATGAAGGTTCGAACAAATGCCGATACACCGGAAGACGCACTTCGTGCGAGAGATTTTGGAGCTGAAGGAATCGGGCTTTGCAGAACTGAACATATGTTTTTCGGTGAAGAGAGAATTCGTGCTATACGGAGAATGATCGTTTCCGAAAATATTGAAGACCGGAAAGAGGCTCTTGCTGAATTACTGCCGTTCCAGAAAAAAGATTTTATGGAGATATTTGAGGCCATGAAAGGATTGCCTGTTACCGTGAGATTGCTGGATCCGCCACTGCATGAGTTTTTGCCTGATGAGAAGGAGGAAGCTGTACGGGTTGCCGGTGAACTGGGGCTCAAACCTGCCCAATTTATCGAGACTATTCGCTCTCTTCGAGAATTTAATCCAATGCTTGGACATCGCGGATGCCGTCTGGGTATCACATATCCTGAAATTACTGAAATGCAGACAACGGCTATTCTTGAAGCGGCCATTGAATTGAAGAAAAAAGGTATTGAGGTGATACCTGAAATTATGATTCCGCTGATCGGAACTTCGCAGGAATTCAGAAGCCAAAAATATGTGATTGACAAAACTGCCGACCATGTGTTTAATGAAATGGGAGACAGTGTTGATTACAAAGTTGGTACCATGATTGAGATTCCAAGAGCTGCACTTGTGGCAGGTGATATCGCAAAGGATGCTGAATTTTTCTCATTTGGTACCAATGATCTCACTCAAATGACTTTCGGGTACAGCCGCGATGATGCAGCTAAATTTCTTTCCGAATACCTGAAGGAGGGCATTTTAGAGGAGGATCCATTCCAGGTGATTGATATCGAAGGTGTAGGGCAGCTTGTTGAAATGGCAACTAAAAACGGACGAAAGGTGAAACCTGATCTGAAAGTTGGTATCTGTGGTGAGCATGGCGGTGAGCCCAAAAGTGTCACTTTCTGCTATGAGCAAGGATTAGATTATGTATCCTGTTCACCATTCCGTGTACCCGTTGCACGATTGGCAGCCGCACAGGCTACACTCGATTAATATATAATCCGGTATTGTATTTCACAGCTAATATAGCACGGGATGTAATCCCGTGCTATATTTTGGGAATTAAACATCGGATTTAATATGTTCATGCTCAATAAAAAACTTTAAATAACTGAAAACTCATGTACTTTTGGGCTACATACATACATATAATTTTTGCAATGTTGTGGATCGGCGGAATGCTGTTTACCGCTATGATTCTTGTTCCTGCCAGTCGTCGGCCGCTATTTGATGGCAAACGGGGCGAATTTTTTCAAATAGTGGGTACACTATTCAGCAAAAGCAGCTGGATGATTTTTGTGATTATGATTATTACCGGCATTGCCGCACTGCTTGGCAAAGGATTTTCTGCCGACCAGCTCATGAATATAGAATTTTGGCGTACAGCCTATGGAAAAATATTGATGAGCAAGCTCAATATTTTTGTTTACGTACTGCTCATCAGTGCTATTCACGATTTCTGGCTGGGTCCAAAAGCGGTTCGTCTGATGGATGAAATGCCGGGTGATAAGAAAACCGAGCGCTATAAAAAAATTACAAGCTGGGTTGGGCGTATCAACCTGGTATTGGGGTTGATTATTCTCTATTACGCATCCTCTCTCGTAAGAGGACTGTCCTAAATTCGCCAGGCTTGCAATCGTGCCGGACATTAACAAGATTTCAACTGCCAATTGTGCGTTCTATCTCTATAATTTCTTTGGGAACATCGGTCATGTTTTCATAACCGTCATCTGTTACAATCAGATTATCCTCTATCCGGATCCCTCCGAAATCTAAGAAAGACTCCAGTTTCTCCCTGTTCAAAAATTTCTTTTTTGTTTCATCTTCAAGTGCAGGCTTCAGAAGAGCAGGTATAAAATAGAGACCAGGCTCGATGGTTATTACCATTCCCGGTAACAGCTCACGGCGCACCCTGAGATATTTTATACCCGGACGGTCGATACGGTCAACTCCTTTTGGATATCCACCAACATCATGTGTATCAAGGCCAAGAAAATGCCCAAGCCCGTGAGGGAAAAAGAGGGCAAAAATATTATTCTCCATCAGGTCATCAACTGTTCCCTCCAGAATCCCGAGCTCCTTCAAACCGCCCGTTATGATTTTTGCCGCAGCCATATGAAGGTCTTCCATTCTTATGCCCGGTTTCGTCTCTTCAATCACATTTTTCTGTGCATTGAGAACAATCTTATAAATTGCAGCCTGATCTTCAGTAAACTTACCGTTCACAGGATATGTTCTTGTAAAGTCAGACGCATAACCATTCAGCTCATACCCGGCATCAATTAAGTATAACTCACCGTCTCTGGCCTGGCGATTATTTTCAACATAGTGAAGAATAGCTGAATTGGGTCCGCTTGCGTGTATCCCGGTGTATGCCTCCTGCATCAGTCCGTGCCTTATTTGATGATAGTCAAACACAGCCTTTAGCTCATATTCGAACATTCCGGGCCTTATTGCACTCATTACCTCACGGTGTGCAATATTATTAATTCTGCTTGCTTCGCGCAGCTGATTCAGTTCCCATTCTGTCTTTATACACCGGCAAAAGGTGATAGCATCTGAGAGAGCCTCTGTATCCGATTTAAAATCCCTGTCGAGATCTTCGAGAAACTCTGCCTGTTCTTCATCCAAACAGTAGATCACCCCGGGATTAATATCATGCAGAACTTTCAGAACATCATTCTCATAATGTAAGTGATCAGGCCTGTATAACTCTTTTACTTCATCATCGTCTTTGATCCGTCCATGCCATACAGCAAACTGTTTGTTTCGTTTCGGAGCAAAAAGATGATATTCATTTTTGTTCAAGTCCAGAATCAGCTGGTAGTCAGGTTCATTTATTCCTGTCAGGTATAAAAAATTGCTCTCCTGCCTGAAAGGAAACTCATAGTCTGTTTCAAATCTATACATAATCTCAGCACCACTGATGTAAATAACAGCATTTTGATGATCTTCAAAAAGTGAGAATAGTTTATCGCGATGAAGTTTAGCAGGCATATCAGTTATATTGTTCATTTATTCCGGTTTTTGTTGTAAAGTACTCTGAATAAGATAAGCAGGAAAATGAACTGCAACAATTTGGGTTTAACCTGATCTTGTATTCAGGATTTAAATAAAGACCCCGGATTTTAAATGAGCATTAAAATTTAACGCATTAATTTAATATCTTCAGGGTTTAAATTTACCAATCATTTGCTTAGGAAATAAGATTATTATGCTTTCCACCACTGTTTTACATCTATTTTTACTATTGAACTTCTTTTTTTCTCCCCTATCAGCTGCTACAGTCTCTTTACCGGTTGGCGGAAGTTCTGACAGTTATGAACTCATTAACAAAGGTGGAAATATTGAAACACGGGCAGAACAGTTACATAAGGATATAGAAAAATTAATTACTGAAGGCAGCCTGGATGAAGCACTTAAAAAAATTGAAGAGGCAAGGCTTTTACTCGAAGACGGCGAACATATTGAGAGTGCTGCTAAAACCGATGCGCTTTTCGGGAAGATACTTCTTGCAAAGGGTAAATATGATACGGCTGCTGTAGTTTTGGAAAAATCGTATCAAAAATATTTGAATACGAAATCTTCTTTGAGTATTGGCAATATGCTTGCAACGGCTTACCGGCATAATACAGAGTTAGATAAGGCGATGTCTCTCTACTCAGAACTTTTAGAAGAAGCAAAAAATGAGGGTGATTTAGAATTTCAATCAGCCATCCGCCAAAACCTGGCAGTTATCTATGAAAATTTAGGGGATCGATCAGAGGCTTTGGAGCAGTACATTTTAAGCCTTGAGATTGCTGAAAACCGATCAGATACTGAAACGAAAGCAATTTTGCTAAATAATGTAGCCGATCTTTATACTCAGATGGAAAATTATGATCAGGCAGAAACGTATTTCATACAAGCACTTGAAATTGCAAAAATACTGGATTCACCAAAAATACTTAGGAATATATACATCAATTATGGTGTATTTAAACGGGCAGTGAAAGAGTACGACAAAGCACTGGAATTCTATGATACTGCACTTGAGTATGCCGCTGTTCTTGGTGATGAGTTTACACCGGTACAAACACTATTCAATAAAGGGAATATCTATCTTGACAATGATATGCTTGTGGAAGCACAGCTGGCATTTACGAAATCCCTGGAAAAAAGCCGTGAATTGAATATTGCTGCCGGAGAAATTTACAATTACATTGGCCTCGGAGATATAGAAGTGAAGCTTGAAAAGTATTCGGAGGCAATTAATTATTTTGAAAGTGCACTTGAACGCGTGGAAATAATGGGTTCGAATAGTCTTAAAAGTCCCCTTCTGGAACGTTTATCCGAGGCTCATCAGGCATCGGGTAATTATGAGACGGCGTACCGGTTATTGAAATCACATCAATCGCTTTCGGACAGCTTATCGGAACTTGAAAAGGAAAAAGAGCTGGCCCGGTTCGAAACACTTTTCGGCTTAAAAAGCGAGCAGGAACAAAATAACCTCCTTAAGGAAAAGGTATCTGCTCAAAACCTTGCGATGAATGTAGGCGGAATATCGATAGTACTTTTAGTGATAGCAGCTTTTGCCCTTTACCGGATGTATAACAGGCAGCGAAATCATGTAAGTGATTTGAAAGAAAAAAATGATGAACTGAATAAACTCTACACTCTTCTGGAAGAACAGAGAAATGAACTGGCTGCCGTAAATGAAACGAAAGACAAGCTTTTTTCAGTACTTGCTCATGATTTGCGCAGTCCGATTGCCAAGCTTCATTCACTTCTGCTGATCATTCGTGAAAAGGCCACTGATGAGATAAATCTGGAGGAATCCCTCGATCAGCTCGAAATGCAGTTAAATTCGGGCATTTATACCCTCGAAAACTATCTAAGTTGGGCACAGAGTCAAATGAAAGGAATTTCTCCGAATTTAAATTCAGTGGATGTTTATCATCAGACTGAAAGGGTATTTGAATCGCTTAAAAACAGTGCGGAAGCAAAAAGAATTCAATTTAAAAATGAAATCCCGAAAGAGTCTTTTGTACTGTCCGACAAAAATTTACTCGATATTACTTTGAGAAACCTAATTTCAAATGGAATTAAATTTAGTCATCCCGGAAGTACTATAAAATGTGAATCGGAGAAAATTGATGGCAGAATTCGGCTCTCGGTATCCGATACGGGTGTTGGTATACCAGAAAAAGCACAAAAAAAGTTGTTCAAAGCTTTTAGTACCACGCAGGAGGGTACCGCAAGAGAGACAGGCACCGGTCTCGGGCTCTCGATATGCAAGGAGTTTACAGAACTTCAAAATGGAAAGATCTGGTTTAAAAGCATTCAGGGAAAAGGGACTACTTTTTTTATAGAATTGCAGGATGCCTCAGCAAGTGAATCTGTTGAGGCGCTGGCATCCTGATCAGAACGGGATCTGTTTTTCAAAGTACCGATAGATAAACCCGGGTAAATTTTCGATTATTCGCGGATTATCGGCATCGAAATCGAGGGGCAGTTCTTTTCTGGCGTCAAGTACATTCGATTTATTCGATGAAAAAATTGATGTGTTTAATCTCTCACCTCTTGCTGCCATGTCCAGGTTTGTCAGACTAACGCCAATATTTTGTTGCTGATGATTTAATATGGCAATCAGGTAACTTGCTCCGGGTGCTGTCCCTAAGAAACTTATTGCTACCCGGGTGTCCGGGTTCATTTGTATAATCCGGTAAGTATGATTCAGGTGCAGTTCATTAAATTTCTGCTTGATATCAAGAAATCTTTTTGCCCAGGGCAAATCTCTATTCCAAAAAAGAGGCAATGTTCCGGTCAGCCATTTTCTGACTACTGTTCCGGATTTTCTTCCGCAAAATCCGCGTTGCTGCCAATAGGAATAATCATTACGAATCTCTGTCAGAAGATGCTCAGACGAGAGAGGTGATGTTTTCAGTTTCTGGCAGGAATTGTCTTTTACTCTGAACCAGTAGTCTGTGAGGCCGTTTGTAATCAGAAGATAAGGTGCACTGACACTACTGTTGTATCTTGCCGTTTGAACAGCAGCTTTTTCTGTCAGTTTAACCGATTCAGATTTACACTCAATAAGGAAATAAGGTTTCAAATCATCTGTAAACACAACAATATCGGTACGCAGCGGGTGTTCGCTGGCAGGTATTTGAATCGAAGATTCAGTAGCAATACGATGTTTTGACCATCCTGCTTCCAGCAACAGATATTCAATAACACAGAGCCGGACCCTCTCTTCGGGTCTCATGGCAAAGGGCTTTCGTTCAATGGGGTTCCACAGGTATTTCTCCCCATCTCTGTAAACAATTTGCGGAAAATGTGAACTTGATATACTTGACATTTGTCAAAGATATAGAAAAAATCATTACGACGTTAAAATATCCAGAATTGTTTACGTCTTAAAATGAATGTTTCCACAAAAAGACAGAACGAGAAGAGATTACTTACTTTGCTTTCAGGGATTTCTTTTTCTTACCGGGCTTTTCGCCGGCATCCTCATTTTTACCCATGCCTTTATTTATGATTACCTGCTGAAGCATTGAGAGAACATTGTAAACAAGGTAGTAGAGACTTAATCCGGCAGCAAAATTATTAAATACAAATAAAAGCATTACAGGCATTATATACATGAAAGCTTTCATGTTTGGTGCACCGGCCGGGGAGGGACCCCCGCCCATAGCGCTTCCGCCTGAAATTTTCATTTGCCCGATCATTGAAGCGGTCATTAAGAGAACAAACCCGGCGAGCTGATCACCAAGGAATGGCAGACTTAGGGGGAGATTTAAAATATAATCCGGTGCTGAAAGATCTGTTGCCCAAAGAAACTCTTCCTGGCGAATAAGAATAGAGTTTTGAAAGAAAATCCAGAGTGTAATCAAAATTGGGAATTGTAACAACATTGGGAGACAGCCGCCAAGAGGATTTACTTTTGCCTTGCGGTAAAGTTTTATCGTTTCCTGCTGTTGTTTTTGCGGATTGTCTTTATACTTTTCCTGGAGCTCCTTCATCTGTGGCTGCAGCTCTTTCATGGCAGCCATACTTTTAAAACTTTTCTGTGTAAGCGGGAAGAGTACAAGCTTAACCAGGAACCCAAATACAATTATCAGAATCCCGTAGTTATTGATAATGGTGCTGCCGGCTGTAAAAAAGGGGATAATGATCCATTTAACTAATGGATCGGCAAAGAAGCGCATCCAGGCATAGCTGATCTCAACCATGTCATAGGCATTTTCATCAAATTCACGCAAGTCGTAATATCTAAGCGGACCTGCATAGAGGCGATAGCTTAAAACGCCGTTGGCAGGTACCACACTTTGAACGAATGATTCATACCGGTATTGAGTTGTAGGATCATCTGTAGGACCTGTTACTTCTCCGGTTAATAACGCGGCATTGGTTTCTGTAACAGGTTTAATAATCTGACCAAAAAATTTAGTCCGTGTTGCTACCCAGTCAATTGTCCCCGAAATTCTGGATTCATCTGTACCACCCTCACTTAGCATTAATTTCTCAAGTTCACCGCCTGCATAAGCATAAGCAGCCGTTTGCAATGCTTCCTGGGTTCTGTCTCTTTCAGTAAAATTAAGTGGTGAATTCCAGCCAAAATCCACACTGTTTCCGGCAATATATTGCTCGAGGCCTTTCAGTTCAATGTCAAGGTCAATTTCATATTTATCTGTGGTAAAAGTATAGGTATAGATAAGCTGAGAACCGTCTTCAAGTTCCAGCTTGTACTGTAGACGGGCATTTTCGCCGCCGTTTAATATTATTTCAGATTCGCCGGTTACCTGTTCAAAAACCAGATTGTCCGTTTCAATATTATAGTTTTGATCTGATAAAAAACCAAGTGAATAAGCAGAGCGTGTTGTGTCCCGGATCATTTGAACCGGCATTCCATTCCAGCGGTCATATTCTTTAAGGGTATATTTTACTGGACCAGCTCCTACATTTGAAAAAAGGGCTTCGTAAAAAGGAGTGTCAATGCGAACAAACGTTGTATCTTCTGCACTTGCTTCACCAAAAACACCGGCGGTTTTTGTTACAGTTTCTCTTTGAGATGTGATCTGCTGCTGGAAATTATCCTCAATATCAGATTGTTCCACATCGTCATCCACTTGGCTGCCTTCATTAAATGACTCTGCTGATTCAATACTGTCGCGCTGAGCCTGTAGCTCCTGCTGTTGCTGTATCTCTTCCTGGCTTGGCATCGTAAAATAGGCCCAGGCAATGGTGAGAATGAAAATAAGAACTAATCCTGTTATCGTATTTCTATCCAAGGATCTCTATTTTTAAGTTTCTTTAGGTGAAGGGGCAGATTTTTGCCCTATAAAACCAATCAATTGTTTCCGGGCTTTTTGCATTACTGAAATCATATCTGCATGCAAATCATGATAAGAAGAGTCAGAAGTTTTCGCAATAAAAACGCCATGAAAACCAAATTCAGAAGAAGAGAATAGTTCTTCAAAAATCGCTTGATTCGTCCTGTATATTTCCCGCAGCCAGCGCTTTATTTTATTTCTTTTAACAGCGCTGGCTAATCTTTTTGGAGCGATAAAACCGATCAGACAATGTTCGCCTGCATTATCATAGAAACGATATCGGAATTGAACTGTTCCGGATGAAATCACTGTAGCTTTGTCAAAAAGTCGTTGAAAATTCTTTTTTCCCCGTAAAATTTTTGAACGGGGTAATGAAAAATCGGGATCCGTTTTACCTGGTATACTATTTAGGTCCTTTTTCACTACTAACGGTAAGCTTATGCCTTCCCTTCTTACGGCGGCGTTTAAGTACATCCTGTCCGTTTTTTGACGCAGATCTTTTACGAAATCCGTGTTTATTTTTTCGCTTACGCTTACTTGGTTGGTACGTACGTTTCATTTCAATTCAAATTCTGAAAATTCAAAAGTCCTGTTTTTTGATAGACTTTAAAAATATGAATAAAATTATTAAATACGAAGAGTTAATAATTTAAAAATAAAAGAGACTGAATTTGTGAAACAGTCTGCTTATAAAGTCATTATATGTTTTTAAGACAGTAAAAGAAGTAAGATAGTCAACAATATTATGCCTGCTTTTAAGCTGCATATGGTGATTCTGTTATCAAAATAAAAAGAGCCGGGGATAAAAGCCGGCTCCATAATATATGTTCTGCGATGGATGAATTTACGAATTTAGTGTAATCCGTAAATTTCACACAAAAGGTACTTACTGTCTTAAAAATCTGAAAAACCAGGTTGCTTCCGGTAAATCAGGGTTCCAGCCATCGATAGTAACTTCCATTATTGTTCCGTCGTCAGAGATGGAAAAATTGTAGTTGATTGTATCATCTACAGGATCTCCGTCTTCTCCGCCGTTATGAACTTTAGCAAGACCCAGGTAAATTCCGGATCCTGAAACAGTTACTGTTTCAGCGTCTACTGTCCAATCTCCAATAGTTGTTCCATCGTGAGGAGCAACTGGCTGACCGCATGCTTCAGGATCTACACCTTGCCATGGTTCAAGCCAGGTTGCATCTCCAAGATCGTTTTCAAATGAACCATCTTCATTGAAAATGTAGAGATCGTCATACAGGCAGCTGCGGGTTTCAACGTCTGCAGCAGAAATTGACCACCATGACAAATCGGTAGCAGATGGCCCTACAGCAAGAGAACCCTCTGTAGGATCAAGAGTCCAGGTTCCGGTTACTTCTGTGTTTCCGGAGGAATTATTACCGTCGTCTGTGTTACCATCATCTGTGTTACCATCATCTGAGCCGGCATCTAACTGGTTAGTAAATCTGTAAAACCAGGTTGCATCCGGATTATCACCGAGCCAGCCACTTATCCTGACTTCCAGTATTTGATCATTATCAAGTAAAGTATATTCATACTCAATCGTATCATTTGAGGGATTTCCGTCTTCACCAGTGTTGTGTACTTTTGCAAGCCCGAGAAATACGCCCGATCCGGAAACCGTCACAATCCCTCCATCGGCTGACCATACTCCTGCTTCTGCACCATCATGTGGTGCTACAGGAGCGCCACATCCTTCTTCATCTACGCCTTCTTGCCAGGGTTCAAGCCAGGTTGCATCTCCCAGATCGTTTTCAAAAGTGCCATCTTCGGCTAAAATGTATAAATCATCATAGATACAGCTTCTTAATTCAATATCCTGATTAGTAATTGACCACCATGAGAGATCGTTTGCTGATGGACCTACAGCAAGTGAACCTTGAGTTGGATCAAGTTTCCAGCTGCCAACGAGAAGTGGGTCAATTTCCGGTTCGTCGTTATCTATCGGTTCTTCAATATCGTCGGAGTCATCAGAAGTATCTATAACAGAACCACTTATATCATTTTCACAAGAAATAAATATAAGTGAAAGGCTCATTATCATTAGCATTAATAATTCTTTTGTTTTCATAGCATTACTCTTTTTTTTCGGTTTTAATTTTAAATATCTATCTATACAAACAAGAGTTTCAACTCTTATATTACGAATTTTTACTAACCAATCATAGTAGAAATCAAAATTTTGCACTGAATTTGCATTAAAATTTTGAAAAGATTGTTTGCGCTTTTGAGAGTAACTTCAAAAAGATTTTTAGATTTTATTTCACTGATTTTACATTTTAAAGTGATATCTGCTAAAATCCGAACGTGGCTAAGCCCGCAAGCCCTTTCCGATAAAAGAATTTTGGGAGGATTGCAGGTTCATGTTCGGAAGGGTATTATAAAATCAAGATGTGAAAATATTTGCATCGAATTTCGCTCGGTTTATATCAAAATCCAATCTTACCAAAGCTGGAATGTGACTCAGTCTGCCAGAGCAACCCGACAAGAGTTTGCCGCGAGGGTCGCAGGTTTCCCGACTAAGTCATCGGGATCGTCCTGACGTATTTAAGCCTTCATACAGTATTTATCGGCTGTGTGAAGATTTTTCTATTTTAGGGTATTTCTCAGTACTGTCCAAAACGGTTAAGAATTTTAATAAATGCCTATGTTTCAATGCATCCGGAAGCATATATTGTTGAATTTCGAAAATAGATCCCCCGGATGTTCGTCTATGCTCCTATGGGAGCATTTGGTAGGTAATAAACCAGAGATTGAAAAACCAATAGCGTCCCGTAGGGTACGCCTGGCAGAAGCCTTACGCAAAGGTTGCCCATCCACATCCTCTCACCAGGCGTTCCGCTGGAACGCAGCGATCAAGACGGTACCACACATTGTTACCCACCAAACCTTCCTACAGGAAGGAACTGGAGTTGTATGATTTGCACGTATACAGGATGAAGTCTTTTTGGTTAACAGTCTGCTCATCGTCTATGAAATAGATCATCAGGCAAGCTCTCCGTCACCTACTCCATTTTGTATCCGACAGTTTTTCAAAACGTTTTGGACAGTACTGCCGGATAAAATAAAACAAAGGAAATATTCGTATTGTAATTTCCTTTATTAACTCCTAATTTCAATTCTACTAAAATCGGGACGTGGCTCAGTCCGGTAGAGCACTCGGCTGGGGGTCGAGGGGTCGCAGGTTCAAATCCTGTCGTCCCGACGTATTTAACTTCATATAACGTTTATTGTCTGTGTGAAAGTTTTTTTAGGGTGTTTCATTATGCACTAATCCGTAAATGGCTTTACAAGAATCTGAACGTTGATATTGCGAAGCAGTGCTCCGCGGTTCAAATCCTGTCGTCCCGACATATTTAAGCTTTCAAATAACGTTTATTGTCAGTGTAAATTTTTTTTTAGGGTATTTTAATTTAGCCTTAACCCGTTAATGGCTTTACAAGAATCTGAACGTTGATATTGCGAAGCAGTGCTCCGCGGTTCAAATCCTGTCGTCCCGACATATTTAAGCTTTCAAATAACGTTTATTGTCAGTGTAAATTTTTTTTAGGGTATTTTAATTTAGCCCTAATCCGTTAATGGCTTTACAAGAATCTGAACGTTGATATTGCAACTCAGTGCTCCGCAGGTTTCCCGACTCAGTTGTCGGGATCGTCCCGGCATTTTAAAATGTGGGTTATAAAAAAACAATAACTTACGTCTTTACAATATTATTTACTCCCCACATAACTCCCCAATTTGTTCCATTTACTCACCGATCTATTATACTGAAGAGTGGGATAAAAAATTACCCTGACAAACAAAGAGTTGTCAATACTTTTATTTCAGATATTGATCATACGATAAGTGATGGGTTGGAATTTAATCCACACTTGGTGAAAAAGAGGTATAAAGATCTCAAAAAACAAAATCCCTAAAAACCCCTCAAGTTGTTTCATTTTGGGGAGGATTTCAGGAATTCCTTGATTGAAAGAAAGAGAAGAATGGTGTACAAAAATGTTTACATTCTTCTGGAATTGCTTGAAGTTCTTTGAAAAAACAACTAGCTAAAGTAGATTGTATACATGGGAAAAGATGATCACATATTTCATTTATTTTGGGAAATCGTGCTTATCATTACGATATCTGGTATTTTTAGTGGTTGCAAAGACTCAAGCACTAATCCTGCTGACTCCCCAACTGATGACATAGCCTTTTCGAGCGTTAGATTTGGAACTGGCGACATTTTTGGAAAGTCCGATATTTGGGTAATGAGTATTAATGGTGAAAAGCCGACTAATATAACAAACAGCGAAAGACAAGATAGTGACCCTGTATGGTCGCCCAATGGTCGGGAGCTGCTGTTTCTGAGCAATAGCAATGGACCAAGCGACATTTGGAAGATGCAATCAGATGGATCTGTTCCAGAAAAAATTACGAATAATCCAGGTATAGATATTGCCGTGCAGTGGTCTTCATCAGGGGAAAGAATTCTGTTTTGGAGCAATGGCCCTGATTTTGCAAACATAATAGTTATGAATTCTGATGGATCGAATAAGATAAATTTAACAAACAATACAGGCTGCCATATAAAGCCACGGTGGTCGCCAGATGAATCTAAAATTGTTTTTACACATTGTAGTCCTGATAAGGAGGGTATTTGGCTAATGGATTCTGATGGGACGAACCAAAGACTTTTAACCGCACAAATAACGGATTTTTTTACCGGCCCAAGGTGGTCACCAGATGGTTCTTCAATTCTTATTGAGAGTAGGCAAGATGGGGATAACGAAATCTGGGTCATTGACCAAGATGGCTCAAACCCGAAAAAATTAACCGATAATTCAAACAGTGACTATCAAGCCAGATTGTCTCCGGATGGTTCTCAAATTGTTTATACAAGAAGCTTTCGGGGTGAATCCGAAATTTGGATTATGAAATCCGATGGTTCCGGGAAAAGAAAACTACACGGTAATCGCTCAATGAAAGCGGCGTGGCGTCCTATTCAATAAAAGATTTTTTATAAAAAAAAATAGCTTCCAATAAGGCCCGGCCCTTCAGAGCAATGAGTGTAGCGTTCCAACGGTTTCCTGATCGCTTTCCCAAATAAAATTCTTTGACTATGGAGAAATTCATTCTAATCAACTTTTTATTTGCATCAGTCTTTGGCTGCAATTCGGAAAATAAAGTCAGGAATCAAGTAAACGGTTATAATGAGTATACCCAATCGGCAGAAATCGTGCTTCGCGTTGAAACTGATGAAATGATATCAAATCCTTTACGAATTGCAACTTTTGATGATGGCTTTATCCTATATGATAATGCAAAAAATCAAATCAAGATTTTTACCGACAATGGCGGAAGTATTAATATAATAGGCAGAGAGGGTAGAGGATCTGGTGAATTTGAATCAGTTTAATCTTTAGTATATGATGCCGGTCAAATTATTGTCTCCGATTCTGAACTTTTAAGACTAAACACTTTCAAATTGAAAGGTAATTTATTATTAAATCATGATCTGTCAGCCTCAATATTTGCCTTCGATAATGCTATAATTTCACCTAATAAATTTATCACACCGAATAATGGACAAGATAGTGGTCTTGCAAGATTTATAGACAGAAAAAATAATTTTGAACTCGTATTCAGAGAACCTGTAACCGAAACTCCAGAAGTTGCCGACCTCAATGAGTGGCAACGAGATTTATCATCGGGAAAGGTTCCTGATTTTTTCAGAAATGGAGTAGCCATTTCTGGTGATCAATCATATTTCTATCTTTTTTTGCAAACCGAAGGCGTATTACAAAAAATAAACAGTTTAGATGGAGATCTTATTTGGGAAAAGAAATTTGAGTTACCTGAATTTAAAGATGAGTTTGATCGGTTTGTTGAGCAAAATCGTAATAATACTTTCGGAAGGGTGTCTATGCTGCAATATGTACATAAAATGGAGCAGGATGAAAATGGAGTATACTTGTTTCTGAGAAGTACTGACACATATCTTCCAACTATTCTACTTGTTGATCATTAAGGTGAAGATATAAGCTTTTATTGATTTAATGATATGGAATATCAACCTATCGATTTTTCGATTTCACCAGACAGGCAATGGGTATATTTTCTAAATACAACCCAAGGAATTATTTATAAAAATGCCTGGCCAATACAAAAAATATGAAGATGAGTATCAAACAGACGAAATTGTGGATATGGACATCAGTAAATTTGGCCGATCACAGGAAGAGGTTGAAGTATTATCTATTTCTATGAAGCAAGTCTTTCAATAACCGATATCAATCCTCCAGCCAAAAGAGCCATACGGTTGTAATCCAGCCGGTCCGGTGTATCCCGGGGAGTATGATAGGCAGGGTCGCGAAACAGCAGTGTGTCTGTGACAAGAAAAGCAGGAAAATCGTGCTTCCAGAATGACCAGTGATCCGACCAGTAAACTCCGGGAACAAAACCGGGCAGAGCCGCACCTTCAGCGGGAAGAGAAGCGTGATCTCTGAAAGATTTTAGCGCAGTGCGCAATAATCCTGAATCGCGCAGACGGGTAACAAAAGCGATAAAGTTGGCCGTTTTGGGATAAATAAATCCAAGTCCAGGCAGCGGATAACTCTGACTTTTGGGTTCATCACTAAAATATCCAAGGCCGTCAAAAGCCATCATGGCCAAAATGTTTTCATCAAGATCTCTGCATTTTTTCGCATAGGCATAACTGCCCATATTACTGCTGTGAAAAAAAGGCGGTTCTTCATTCACAAATGCAACAAAACGAATAGTGCGGGATAGTGGTTTATCTGAAAACCATTCCGCCAGTGAAAGAAGCACGGCCACCGCTGAGCCATTATCATTGGCTCCGGGAGAATTATAGACTGTGTCATAATGTGCACCCACAATCACAATTTCATCCGGATTTTCTGAGCCGGTGGATTCAGCGATAATATTATCGGATGACCTGCCGCCATACCTCAAACCGCTGATCTGGTAAGTGTGGCGATCAGGTTTATATCCAACTTTATTCATCCTCTCTTCAATCCAGGATGCTGATTTCTCGAGAGAACCCGGAGCATGTATATTGCGCTGGCCGACAGTGTCGGAAAGAAATTGCACATCTTCTTCAAGCCGTTCAACCGATATTTTGTTAATGCCGGATAAGTCAGAGTTCGATTCGTTTTTTTCGGGTCCGGGCATAAAAAACCTCCATATTCCAAATAAAAGTGACGCAAGCACAATCAGTGCCACTACAATCAAAATATATTTGATAAAGGGTCGCCAATTTTTAAAATGCTTCAGGTCGCTTTTATTCTGTTTCATCTCGTGCTCTCATTGATCATGGCAATCCACTGCTTCTAAAAGCTAACTATTCTTTTCGAAGGTGGAAAGAGATCAAGTCAGAATCGGGAAACGTACTATAACGGTAGCTCAGAAAAATCCTGAGATCTGTAAAAAATTCTAAAGTGAGAAGAATTTTTACCCTACCCCTCACTCGTCATCAAAAATAGGGGTTGCATTTCGAATCGTTTATAAAATGGCCGCAACCGCTCAGTGTGATAGTGTTTCTTCACATTCACCAGTTTCTTTTGACTGGTTACGATACCAATAGGAATATTATCATACCGGCCGTTTTTTAATACTACCAATCTGCCGTGAATATTATCCAGGATCAGATCCAGCGCCAGGTTTCCATAGGCCATTGGTACAATAGAATCAATCGCATCGGGATCGCCACCGCGCACCATGTAGCCGAGTTTCTGATTGATAACATTAATTTTTTTCCCATTATTATATTTGGCTGAACGGTTTTTCAACTCCTCCGATACAAGATCGCCAATTCCCCCAAGTTTTTTATGACCATAGGCGTCAGTTGTTGAATCCTTAAATACCATTTCGCCACCTTCAAACATAGCCCCTTCCGACACAAGTACCATCGAATAGTTGCTCGGATTTTGTTTGCGATCGTATACCAACAAATCTGTCAGGTTTTCCATATCAAATTTATATTCCGGAATTACACAGCGGTTTGCAGCCCCCGCCATGGTAGGGAGCATGGCCGTAAAGCCGGCATACCTTCCAAAGACCTCCATAACAAGAAAGCGTTCGTGAGAACCCGCTGATGTTCGCAGATTATTTGCAAGAGAGATTGTCCGGGTAACGCACGTACTGAAACCAATGCAGTAATCGGAACCGGGAACATCATTATCCATGGTTTTGGGAATAGCTACAACTTTTACTCCCTGTGTATGCAAATGAACACCGTAACTCAGCGTATCATCACCTCCAATCGGCACCAGGTAATCGATGTTCAGAAACTCCAGGTTTTTCAGGACTTCCGGAGTGAGATCATTTATCTCATCATTGTATTCATCTTTCAGGTGTTCCGGTACATTTGCTTTCTTTACTTTACTTGGTTTCGTACGTGATGTATGAATAAACGTTCCGCCCGTTCGTCCGGCCCGGTTTACGATATCTTCAGTCAGTTCTATAAAATTATTGCTGTTATCTGCTTTTTTATCCCTGATTATATCAATAGCACCGGCCCAGCCACGGCGGATTCCAATTACTTTGTAGCCTTCAATTCGCGCACGGATGGTTACTGCACGGATAGCGGGATTCAGGCCCGGCACATCACCGCCGCCTGTTAAAATTCCAATTACGCCTTTTACTTTTTTTACATTCGCCATAGTCAGGTTCGTTTAGTTTTTGTATTACTTATGGTTATCTCTTCACAATATCCGTAATTGAAAGGAAAAATGTAGAATGAAAATACATTTTAAAATTAGAGCTGAGAACCGTATGAATGCAAATCCGGTTAGAGGTAACACTTTAGTTACATGACATGTCAATTTTTCTACCAAAGAAGACTAGAAAACACAGAGTTGATTCTTTAAATAACCGGTTATTCCTGTTTAAATAAAGGCCTTCAGTTTATTTCTCATCTCTTCTTCACTGAGATCGTGAGTTATCCTGTCCAGTTCTTTCCCGGTTTCAGCATCAATAATGACTGTATAACCCGTTTTTCCCTTATGCAGTTGAAACAGGTCCTGTAAGCCCATCAAAGCAGCCTGCATTTGAGCCTGACTTTTTGTAAACTCATCAGTCATATCAAGTAGCGTAAAAAGAATTCCGGTGTCTTTGAACTCTTTCTTGATAGAATTGAGTTTTGGATCCATAATTTTACATTTGCCGCACCAGTCGCCATGCATTGTCACTGCAAGTATTTTTGGTTCTGTTATTTCATCTTCTATTTCATTGGCAAGAATAGTAGCTGAATTCAGAGTAAATGTTAACAGAAGTATCAGAGATAAAATGTTTAATGATTTTTTCATTTTTTTAATAATTTGACGGGTTATTAATAATCACTTTTGGTTTAACATAACAAGGTTCCCGGATAATTCTTGCATGGCAATTTGTTTTTATATGATATTTTACCAAAATGTTATTGAATTACAGAAAATAATCTATGCGTGAAATATTATTGGTAGCTGCAGGCGGTGCCTTGGGGTCTGTTCTGCGGTATTTGATTTCTGTTTACACACCTCTTCTTTTTGGCAAATCTGCCATTTTTACGGGAACAATGGTCGTTAATATTACAGGATGTTTTCTTATCGGATTTCTGATCCAATGGATGACAATCCAGAATTATATGGATACAGGGCTCCGGATATTTTTGCTGGCAGGGTTTCTGGGAGGATTTACGACATTTTCAACTTTCGGACTTGAAGGTGCAGAATTGCTGACGAATTCCGCAGAACGCTTTTTTCTATATGTTGGTCTTCATCTTCTTCTTGGAATCGGTGGTGTTTGGGCCGGACTGAAAGCCGCCGGATATTTATTTCGCTGATTCCGGATAAGAGAAAATTTTTGATCAAAAATTCCACTTCAGGGATCCTGATAACACAGTTCCTGCATTGGCGAAGGCCGAGTCGCCACTTCCCATAAAGAATTGTGAAATAAGTGAAAAATCCAGGTCTGTAACCAGGGAATAGGTGAATTGTGGTGATATAAAAGCGGCATCTTCGTCAGGATAATAAATGGCTGAGAGTGTTGAGCTTATTAGTGGTGTAAATGAATAGGATGCATAACTTGTAAACTGAAATCTTGAAAAAGAGGGGTTGTCTGCAGACAGATTTTGGCCGAATACAGAAAAATTGTCGCGGCCGCCATTTTGGTTGTATAATAATTCGGCTACCAGGAACAATCCGTTTTGGAGCATGTGGTCGGCCGATGCGGAAATCACAATGTTTGCCTTGCGGATACTTTCACTATGAGTCAGATCGTGAAAAAACATCAATTCGCCTTTGAAACCGGTCTGCCTGATGTTGCCGGCCCAGCCACCGCCCAAGGTTATTCTCTCCTTAAAATATCCGCCGATAACCTGAATGTCGTATCCGCTTGTATTGAAGGCGTAAAGAAAGGCTGCCACAGTCTCTTCAGCATCTCGGCCGGGACTCACGGTCAGTTCCATCCTGGAAGCAAAACCCAGGAAGTGCTGAATGCGAATTGCATCTGTTCCGGGGCGCTCCGGGTACGAGAAGTCGTAAAAAGAGTAGATATTAAAAAGATCATTCGGATTGGAGACAAGATTGATACCCCAGTTCACTCTTTGCCTCCCGGTACGAATACTCCATTTGTCGGTTCTCCACTCCCCGTAAAGACGATCAGGTATTACGTGCAGAAGCCAATTGTCTTCTTCAGCAATCATCCAGGAGAAGTCAAAAAAACCATCATCGGTATCGATTGTCTCTGCATAAAAAGGAATATTTTGAACAAAATCTCCTGTGAAGAGCCGGGTTCTCATTTCCCCGGTAAAAGAGATTGTTTCTGAAGCAAACCACTTCGTGTTCAGACGATTTTGAAATCTGAATTCAAAGAAATTCTCCTTTTCAGCAGGAAGAGGAAGATCGGCTGAGATAAAAATCGGGAGTGCTTCATTGTAACCGCTGATCTCAAAATTGTCCGGAGTCTGTGCATCCACGGATTTTGTAACTGCCAGGAATATCAGAATGATATAATATTTGCAACGACTACTCATCGTATTCATCATCTTCTATTGCTCCGTCAACCATTGTAATCACTCTTCGTGCCCGGTTGATAACACGCTGGTCATGTGAAGAAAAAATAAAAGTGATATTTTCTTCACGGTTCATCTTCTCCATAAGATCAAGAAGATTCATTGCAGATTTTGTATCCAGGTTTGCGGTGGGTTCATCTGCCAATATAAATTTTGGGCGTGAAGCAAGGGCACGGGCAACGGCCACTCTTTGCTGCTCACCCCCGGATAATTCTTTTGGCCTGGAATGGAATTTTTCTTTGAGTCCTACAGCTTCAAGAAGCTGTTCCGCCCGCTCTTTCATCTCCTTCTTGTTACGTTTTTGGAGCAGCATAATGAATGATACATTTTCGTATGCTGTAAATACCGGTATAAGATTGTAAGCCTGGAATACGAAACCAATATTATTGAGTCTGAAATCTATCAGTTTACTATCTTTCATCCCTGTGATCCGGGTTCCCTCAATTTCAACGTATCCCTCAGAAGGTGTATCGAGACCACCTATCATATTGAGCAGAGTGGTTTTTCCTGATCCCGATGGTCCGCGGACAGTAGTGAACTCACCTTTTTCAAAGGAGAGATTTACATCCCGGAGCGCATGAACGGGAACAGTTTCCGGGTTATAAATTTTTGACAGGTTATGTGTTGTGATAATAGACATTTTCAGGTGATTCAGTTGACAATTACCCGCTCTAAATGTATTGCGGAAAGCTTCAGAAAGCTGAGTTTATTACGAAACATATTTCCAGATTTTTATATAAATGTTAAGTGTTCTCTTACAATTTTTCGCGTACCACTTCACCGGGTTTAAGTCTGAGTGCTTTGATGGCCGGGTAAACAGCGGCCAGTATAGCGGTTAGAATGATTAATATGGAAACTGTGATATATTCTTCAGGAGTTATAGAGGGATAGACAAGCGGATCATATCCCCACTGGGCTAATGTGTCACCACCTACCGATGTTAAATCAAGACCATGTTCACTGAGGTAACTGACGCTAAAGTAACCCAATAGAATGCCACCGGCGGCACCTGTTGCGGTAATAAAAACCGATTCGAGCATAATCATCAGAAATACTCTCGATTTACTCATGCCAATAGCCATCAGCATTCCCAGTTCTCGCATTCTTTCAAAAATAGCCATCAGCATTGTGTTGAGGATTCCGAAGGCAAGAGCCAGGATAATCACAACCATGATATAGAACATGTAGGATTCTCCTGTCCCGGTCATATATCTCATTTCGGGAGATAACTCAATCCATGTTTCAGCTTCTATATTTTTGTAACGTTGATTTAATTCTGCTGCCAGCTCATCACTCTGTTCTGCATCATTCAGCATTACGGCAATTTCGTGATACACAGGTTTGCCGGCTATCAAATTGGAAAGATCCCTTGAATGAACAAGTACTTTTCGTTCATCGTACGAACTTTGACCTGTTCGAAATATTCCTGTAATATTGAATGCTCCGGATGTAAGTTCATTGTTGATATCCTGGAAAGAGAGTACAATCCTGTTTCCTGTAACTACATTAAGTTTTTCGGCAAGGTTTTTTCCGATCAGGACAGGATTGCGGGTATCAGCATCGGGATACGTACCCTCCACTAGGTTTTTATGAAATTCGGTTGTTCTGACTTCCCGTTCAGGTAATACCCCCGATATTTGCACACCGGATGTTGTTAACGATGACTGAATCATACCGTCTGCGATCGTGCGGGCTGTAAAGTTTTGAACACGCGGATCACCCTGCAGGAATGAAAAAATTTCATCAACTGAAGTGATGATCAACTCGGGTTCTCTTTCGGTTAAAAAATCCGGATGGTGAATTTGGAGATGAGTCAGCTCTTCCTGTATTACTTTGTTTATGCGCTGTTCGATGACTCCGTTCGTCCATGCTGAGATCACAAGTCCGGCCCAGATTCCAATTATGACCGCTCCCACAAGTACCCCGCTTCTTGCAGGGTGTCTCCAGATATTTCTCCATGATATGGAAGCCAGCATTTTCATAATTTACTTTTCAGTTTATCTTTTTCTCAGCCGGTAATAATATTGAGCCCGGCGCATGACATATAGGTTAACCCTTTAATTTATGTTTTTGCCGCATCGAGGATATCCAGGTTTGCAATTTTTAACGTCGGATAAAAACAGATAACAGTTGTTATCATAAAAACAATAAGTCCCTGCCAAACAAAAATTTCAGGCTCAATAGCAACCGGAATAATAGGTTGCAATCCGAATTCCAGCATAATTTCTGCTACATCATCTTTCAGTTCAATCGGGTTGTAAAAGAAATAGAGCAATAGGATCAGTCCCAGCCCAAAGCCTGATAAAATCCCCAGGATACTTATGAAGAATGTCTCTATAAATACAACCGCACCCAGTTTCATGCGCTGCATACCAACTGAAAGAAGTATACCAAACTCCCTCAGCCGTTCAAGTGTCATCGTCAGGATCGTGCCAAAAATACCAAACCCGATAACCACATAGAGAACAAGCATGAAAAAACGGGTTTGTGTACGGTCGAATTCAAGCGCTTCAATGAGTTCCGGCATCATCTCTTTCCAGGTAAGCACCCGCAGTTCATCATTTGGTAATTCTGATTCCAGTTTACCGGCAAGAATTTCAGTATCACTAATGTGTTCTGGATTTATCAGCAGGTGTGTAATTCGATCTTCAGCAGACAGCATCCACTGCGCATCCGGTAAGGAGATGTAAACCACCTGGTTGTTCATCTCTTGTAAAGGGTGGTCCACAAGACCGGTAATTTTATAAAGACCGGACGCTGTCATTCCAAATCGGCCTTGTCCGAGCAGTGCCAGTGAATCACCGATTCCGATTTTTAGTCTGCCGGCCAGTCCTTCACCAAGCACGGCACCACTTTCTTCAGCCTCAAAAAAACTGCCCTCAGTGATACGCTCTTTCAAATTGTTTAACTCCTGTTCGGCTGTTGGCTTAATTCCAAGTACAATGGCGCCACGGGTCTGTTCTTTACTTGCAGCGAGCATGAACGTTTCTATTCGGGGCACAATAAAATCAATGTTTTCACTTGTTTCCAGAATCTGTTCCTGCATGGCAGAATCAAAATGAAAAGCATTATCGAGGGAAGGCTCATCTTCATAGCGATAGTCTTGTATCTGAAGATATCCGGTATGGAAATCGGTCATATTATCGACCATAAGATTGTGTGCTCCTCTTTCCAGGGATTCGATAAAAAGTGCAAAAACCACTGCAAACATTATCGAACTCATTGTGATCAATGTTCGCCGTTTGTTTCTCCAGATATTACGCCATGCAAGTTTTACATACATTCTCTGTTTTTTTAATTATCCTTTACCTGACCCTTTTCATATTTGCCTTCGAAAAAAAGGATTCTTTGATATCAATATTAAATTCAAGCTCGTTGTATTTGAGTATCGTGTGATGATCAGGTTTATCAGCGGGTGTCATTGTAAGTTTAGTGGGGATTTTTCTCTCATCCATTACCTCTATTTCATCAAACTCTATAGTACTGGCAAGCTCATTCTGCTGATCGTACTGTTCTGATCGCAACTGCAGATAATCCTCTTTTGAAACCCATACAATTACTTTCCCCCATACCACCGGTGTTTCAGGATGCGGTATAAGTTCCAAAACCCAGGTTTCCATTCCCCGGTAGGTCTCTTCCCGTAATATTTTGTGCTCATAATCATCCACTGTTGAGCTCTCCCTTACCAGGTCATCATTTGTGAAATCGGAACCCATCCAGGATTGCGACATCATTGATGGCGGCATTTTAATTGTCCTGTCGATATTCGGCACATAGTTCCATATTTCTGAATTTCTCTTCAGGTATGCAGTGCCCCTGTCACGATCGGGGGCGGTAATCAAAATGAGAGAAAAATCATCTCCTTTCGCCCATGCTTTCATAGACACTTCCCTGTCGTAGCGGGGACGTTCAATTTTCATTGTCATTTCCGAATAACTTGATTCGCCCCGCATTACCTGGTCCATTTCCCTGATGATTTCAGCAGCGTTCTGGGCTGTAAGAGTTGCAGCAAGGGAGAGCCAGATCAACAATGCAAAACCTGCAGTCTGATTGTACTTCCTTACCTTCATTTCATTTACCCAAATCATGACAATACCCAAATCCAATTTCGGATGAAAAAGTAGTTTTTCAATATATAATTTTAAAACATATTAAAATGCCCCTCGGCATCTGAATATATTGTAAAGGAAAACATTACATACATAGTATCAGATAATTAAAATCAGATTTTCCCCTTCAGCTAATAAGTCAAATTAATAATAAATTTTAATAAAAAAGGAGTTTAAGTTATCCTGGCGTGAAATTTGATCTATCATATATCATTCTAGTTTTCTTTACTGTTTTGCTGTATGGATGTTCAGCTAAAACAAACGAGATTGACGGTCCTGATGCAGTTTCGGAATTGACATCTGTTGATATAGGCGGAATAGAACAGTGGCTTTTGATGAGAGGAAAGGATGTTTCAAATCCTGTTCTGCTCTGGCTTCATGGAGGTCCGGGTGCGGCACAGATGCCAATCCATCACGCATTTACAGAGGAACTAGAACAAGAGTATATCGTAGTTCACTGGGATCAGCGGGGATCAGGAAAATCAAACCCGGCAGGCTTTGACGAAGAGGCGATGACTTTTGAGCGCTACTTGAAAGATGTTGAGGAAGTAACGCAACACCTATTAGAACGGTTTCAAAAAAGAAAAATCTATCTTCTGGGCCATTCTTGGGGCACACAGCTTGGCATTCGTTCTGTGAACCGGACTCCTGAATATTACCATGCATTTATATCAGTATCCCAGGTAGTACATTCCGAAAAAGCTGAAAAAATTTCTTATGAATGGCTGAAGGGGAGGGTTCGCAGTTCAGGAACAGAAGTACAAATGCAGAAATTTGCAGAACTTGGCACGCCTCCCTACAAGGATCATGATAGGTATGTTGCATTCGCAAAAATGAAGGACGAATTTGGAGGCGGAATGGATGAGGATATACTCACCCTGTTAAAGTATGCACTTCAGGCACCGGAATATACAATTTTCGATTACATAAGGTGGTTTGACGGGGCCAATCGCGGAAGCGGCCCGATGTGGGAAGAGACAAGGGATGTCGACCTTTTTTCTGAAGTTCCGGAACTTGATTTGCCGGTTTGGTTTATCGTGGGAGAAAATGATTACAATACACCTGCTGAACTTGTAGAAGAATATTACAAGTATGTCTATGCACCGGAAGGCAAACATTTGATTGTAATGGAGGATTGTTCGCATGCGCCGTTTATAGGTAACCCTGACCGTTTTAACCGCGAAATAATCCAAATCAAAAATGCCTTGCTTCCGGAATAAAACAAATAACTTTCCGATACCGGTTATTTATCTAAATTCGGCATTTTCAAAATCAGGTTTTATCTTGCGTGGAAATTTTTGTTAAAAATCCACGAAGTTATGAGAAAACAGGTCGGTTATTTCAGCAGGAAATTTGGTGACCCGGTAACACGCCGGAGAATATATACCGGTGTTTTCTTAGCGTTGATTATCACGGGAGTCTATTATTCCGGGAGTTTTCCTGAACAGGACGGACATTTCGGCTTTTGGTCTGTGATGCCGCCGCTTGTAGCGATTGTACTCGCATTCTGGACCCGTGAAGTAGTGAGCGCGCTCTTTATCGGAATTTGCTTGGGAGGGGTTATTTCGGGCGATATCAACATTGTTCAGAATTTTCTGATACCATCCATTGGCACCGAAAGCTTTGCACTTATACTTATGGTTTATCTCTGGGCACTGGGTGGGTTAATTGGCATATGGACACGCACGGGCGGAGCAGAGTATTTTGCCAAATGGGCCGGGGACCTGATTATTCGCGGGCCGAGGTCGGCCAAGTTTTTCACATGGATAATGGGACTTGTATTCCACCAGGGCGGTACCATCAGCACGGTTCTCACCGGGGCAACAGTCAGGCCCGTATCAGACCGGCATGAAGTGTCGCACGAGGAGCTTGCCTATATGGTAGATTCGACCGCTTCACCCGCAGCAACGCTCATTCCTTTCAACGTCTGGCCTTTCTATGTAAGCGGGCTTGTGATCGGAACACTCCCTCTTTTTGAAAACACTCAGGATGGAGTTGCCTTTTTCTTTTCAGCAATTGCGTTCAATTTTTATGCGATTTTTGCAATCCTGATTACGTTTCTTTTTGCATGGGAAATGCTTCCGTTTGTACCCGGAAAAAAAATGCGTGCAGCCATTGAGAGATCCCGTCAAACCGGCAAACTCAACAGGGCAGGGGCCAACCCGATGGCTGCTGATGAACTCACCGTCCAGAAGATACCGAAAGGTTATCAACCTGGACTTATCGATTTCTTCGGTCCGATTGGAGCGCTTTTGGGTGTGGCGATTATCCCATATGTCTATACCTACTTTTTTCTCGGCAGAACCGATGATCCGACACTTCTGATTGCAGAAGCATTTGTGCTGGCAGTTTTAGTAGGATTTTTAATTGCAATCGGAAAGGGTATGAAGCTTCAGGATACCATCGATGGGTTTATTGACGGGTGCAAAGGTGTTACTATCGGTGCAATTATTCTGGCACTTGCGGTAACACTGAAGGAAGTAGCTGATGCCGTTGGTACAGCCGGTTATGTGGTAGCTATGATTGGTGATGTGATTCCGCCTGCCGCACTGCCGGGCAGCCTTATGGTTCTCTGCATGCTGATTGCTTTCTCAACCGGCACCTCATGGGGAACCTATGCGGTCGTTTTCCCGGTTGCCGTTCCGCTGGCGTGGGCTGTTGTACCCGATACATTCTTCCTTACACTCTGTTTTGGAGCGGTGATCGGCGGCAGTGTTTTCGGGGATCAGTGCTCACCCATATCCGACACAACCATTCTGTCGTCTCTTGCCACCGGTTGTGATCTCATGGACCACGTCTATACTCAATTCCCTTTAGCGATTGCCGCAGGCCTGCTGGCGATGCTCACCTATGCAGCACTTGTGATTGTTTTTGTTTGATAAACAGGCGGTTATTGCCACGAAGTTTCGAACTCAGAATGGCGCAGGATCAATGGTTGTATCAGGCTCGGCTCATAATTATTTCACTCGGAAAGGTAAACTGACTTACACGTGCCCGTTTTTCAATGGTGAACCCGGCTTCTTCAAGAGGTGAAACAAGTGAGACAGGACGGCACCCGTTAAGAATATCGGGGAAATGTTCTGCAAGAAATAGCCAGTGTTTTTGATACCATTTTTCGGGAAAAGTCATACTGCAGATGATCAGTGTGCCACCAGGTTTCAAGATGCGATGGAAGGATTTGAGAATAGGTATAAAATCTTTTTCGGGGAGAAGATCAAGCATATAGTTATTGAAGAGATAGTCGAACCGGTTTTTTCCATACCGCAGGTTGTAAACGGAACCTAGATTCAGATCGAAATAATGATTTTTTTTATAGGGTAGAAGTCGATCTTTGGCTTTGCCAAGCATTTCACGAGAGAGGTCGAACCCGGCTGTGTACCCGTCAGGGTTTTTCTCGACAAGACGTTCAAAAAAAAGCCCGGTTCCAACAGCAGCTTCCAGGATTTTGGCTTTTCCAGGAAGATCAGCCCACTCAAGAGCCATGTCTGCTGCTTTTGATTCGGTAAGCTTAGCCCACACATCGTAAAACCACGCAGCACCTGAAAACTGCCGGTATACGTCAGTTTCATCGTAAGTTCGTTTAAGCGGAATCATTGGAAAGAAGCCGGTTGAGATGTGAATCCACAAATGAATGAAATAGTTTATCCAGGGTTTTTTCGGCCGGTCCGGATGTGTCAATCCGAACCAATAGTTCAGAGTTTAATTCATCCGGATTTTCAAAGCGGTCATCCAGGAAGTCCATATCTTCATATCGTGCATCTGATATTACATCGGATTGATTCTTTCGCTGCTTCAGTCTCTCAGACCGAAGTTCATCTGCAGCTGTTGTTTCAATAAAAAGAACGCGAATTCCCTCTTTCTTGCACTTCGTCAGAATATTTGCTCTTTTCTCTTTACTACCGAATGTACCGTCCAGGATGGCACTTTCACCTTTTTTGGCCAGGGAGATTCCGTTTTTAAGAAGTGTATGATAGGTTTTATCAGACAGATCCGGCCGGTAGAGCTGTTGCCGTTCATTCTCAGGCAGACGTGTGGTTTCGGGTACTCCCGCAATTGTTTTTCGGATCTTATCCGTCATAAAATGCCGGAGGCCCGTTTTTTCTGCTGTTTGCCCGGCCAGTGTACTTTTTCCGCTTGCAACACGGCCCATATAAACCAGCAACACCGGTTCCGACCCGAATAAGGCATAGTTTAGCGCCAGCTGAAAATTCCTTTTCGCCTTTTCAGCAGCTTTCTTGCGATCGTTCCCAGGTACTTCTTCTTCACTGCTCTCCATACTTTTCACCTTTCCGCGTACATAAGCCCGATAGCATTTATAAAAATCGATTATACGGTGAATGCCGGGATCATTTAGTTTTTCGGCCATGCCGGATATAAACTTGCGGCTTTTTCTGAAATACCTGTAAAAATCCAGGTCCATTGCCAGGAAGGCAATGTCGGCGGCAATATCCTGGTAACGAAATCGCTCATTGAACTCTATGCAATCGTAAATACAGACCGTTTCCCCGGATATGTTGATGTGTTCTAAATGCAGATCTCCATGCCCGTCTACAATCCGTTTTTCCTTTACTCTTTCTCTGAAAAATCTTTCCCCGCTCTTAAGAAATTTATTAGTAAAGTAACGAATTGATGTATAAGCCGTTTTATCTACTGTTTGACCAATATAAGGTCTGGTCTGTTCAAAATTTTCATCCGTATTAAATCTGATTCTCTCCGGGTCTCCATATTTTAAAATCTCTTCATCCGGCTTTTGATTTTTGTAAAAGGGGACAAGCTTCTTAACCACCTTGTCCAGGTGTCTGTCACTCAATTCTCTTTTTTTAACAATCCCAATTAAAAATTTTTCTCTTTCCATCTGGTTCATTTTCACAACGTAATCAACCGGCTCTGTTTCCTGATTTTTCTCTGAACCGATCCGGTACGAGTTCCCTTCCCTGCAGATGGGAACTACTCCGATGTAGACGCCATCACAAAGCCGTCGATTCAGTTTTACCTCCTTCTCGCAGTACTGTTTTCGTTTTTCGGCTGTGCTAAAATCAAGAAATCCAAAATCGACCGGTTTTTTGAGTTTATATACGAAAGGCGGAACTACAAATACATGAGATATATGTGTCTGGATATGAGTTATCTGATCAGGCTGGTGCGGATATGAATCTTTTTTTGATAAAAAACTGAGAAGAGTGTCCGGTACCTTCAAGATTTATTACCCTCATTTTTCGGTTTGATATACTATAAGATAAGAAATCAAAAGAGGAATAGGTAAACAGGGTAAAACCCCCGGATTTTTTGTTCTCATTACATTTTTAATTTATACCTTCTTACTTATCAATTCAAAAGGATGTTATAATAATGGATCCATTAACACAGGGACTCGTTGGGGCAGCGGCAGCAACAATAGCAGCGGATGAAAAGAAATACCGGCCGGCAGCAATTACCGGGTTTATATCTGCAACTCTTGCAGATCTCGATTTTTTTATTCAATCCTCATCCGATCCGCTGCTAAACATTGAACTACACAGACATTTTACACATTCGCTCTTTTTTGTCCCAGCTGGAGCACTTATTGCTGCCGGATTACTGTTCTGGTTTATGAGAAGGCATCTGACGTTTAGAGAGCTGTATCTTTTCAGCTTTATCTCTTATGCTACGGCCGGACTCCTGGATGCTTTTACCAGCTATGGTACCATGCTTCTTTGGCCTCTGAGTGATACCCGCTTTGCATGGAATTTGATTTCAGTAGTGGACCCGGTTCTTACTCTCGTGTTGCTCGGACTGATTGGTTTCTCATTTTTTAAAAAGAATCTCTTGATAACGAAGCTGGCAATTGGGTGGATAGGCCTTTACCTGCTTTTCGGATTTTTTCAGCACGAACGTGCAACCCATTTTGCTGAGCGTCTTGCCGTTGCCCGGGGCCATCTTGTTGAGCGTATAGTTGTGAAGCCAACAATTGGAAATCTGCTGGTTTGGCGATCAACATATGAAACCGATGGCCGGTTCTACGCGGACGGAGTGCGTGTAGGATTTTCGTCATGGGAAGCCAAAATTTACAGGGGTGAATCAGCCCAGCGTTTTATTCCGGGAAAGGAGCTGGACATGTTGCAGGGATCGACTTTGTACAGAGACGTTCTACGCTTTTCAAAACTTTCGGAGGGTTATCTTGTAAAACATCCCGGAAAAGAGAACATTATCGGTGATGCACGTTATTCAATGCTTCCCACTCTTCTGACTCCTCTGTGGGGAATCAAAGTGGACAGAGCTGAACCGGAACGTCATGTGGAATTTTTGTATTTCAGGGATGCATCGGCTGAGGTCCGGGAGAAATTTACAAAGATGATATTTGGAAAAGAGATAAAGTAGATTTTATATGATATATTCTTTTTCACTGTTTGTTGAATATGAGACAGTGATACTTCATATTACAGAGTGTCCACAATGAAATTTATATTTACATCTATGATGTTCAGAACAAACAGATTCCCAATTTCAATTTTTCTTTTTTGTATCCTGCTTATTTTGCCCTTTTCAGTGCTCGAGGCTCAAAATAATCTTTTAGGCGAGGTGCAGTTTCCGAATTCGGGTTCGGATGAAGCCCGGGATTCTTTCATTGTGGGGCTTCTCTTTCTTCACAATTTTGAATATCGTGATGCGGCAATTTCATTCAGAGAAGCTCAGGAGAAAGATCCAAAATTTATGATGGCCTACTGGGGCGAGGCGATGACAAAAAACCAGCCAATCTGGTTTCGCCAGCAGCGCGATGAGGCTGTGGAGATATTAGATCGTCTTGCACCATCTCCGGAAGAGAGACAGAAAATCGATGCAACCCAGAGAGAAAAAGATTATCTGCATTCACTTGAAATACTATTCGGGACAACACCAGCTACCGAAAATCTGACGAAAGAAGAGCGTGATATTGCCTACATGAATGAGATGAAAAACCTGCATGAAGCGTACCCGGATGATCATGAAGCGCGCAGCTTTTATGGTTTGGCGAAGCTGGGTACAGCCCATGAAGGCAGAGATTTTCGCTTGTATATGCGAGCTGCAGCTGTGCTGATGCCGGTTTGGGATGAAAATCGAAAACACCCGGGTGCAGCACACTACCTGATCCATTCATTTGACGACCCGGTTCACGCACCGCTTGGCTTGCCTATGGCTGAGGTATATTCAGAGATAGCACCATCTGCTGCTCACGCTCAGCATATGACTTCCCACATTTTTGTAGCTATGGGTATGTGGGATCGAGTTGTACATGCAAATGAAGTGGCAAGCGAGGTGGAGATCAGCAGGGAAAAAGAGCTTGGTGAAAAAACGACGGTATGCGGCCACAACCGCTACTGGCTGGTCTATGGATATACTCAAACCGACAGACTCAGCGATGCCGCCGAACTTATCAACACATGTCATGAAAGAGTGTCGGATGACAGAACCGGTTCCAATCTCTGGCATTTTGCTATGATGAAAGCAAGGTATGTGATTGATTCCAAAAACTGGGATGCAGCAGAACAGTGGGAGCTTGATTATGACAGTGAAACAACCGGAAGCTCCGGGTACTATTTTACCAAAGCTTTAGCGGCTATTTACAAAAATAATTCATCGGATGCTTCAGATTATATTCAACTGTTACAAAAAACTCAGGATGAAAATCCTTCTGACGAACTTGAAATTATGATTGCAGAACTTCAGGGACTTTCAGAGTTTCGAACAGGTAACAAAAAAAGCGGACTTGAACTGTTGAGAAAGGCAGCTGAAATGGAATCAAATCTTCCGCTTACATACGGGCCGCCGGTAATTCTGAAGCCTTCCCATGAACTTCTTGGTGAAGTTTATCTTGAACTGGAGGAGTATAAAAAAGCAGCCGAACATTTTAAACAACAGCTTGATCTTACGCCAAAACGAAAAACAGCACTTGTTGGGCTGGAGAAAGCTTCAGAAAAAATTGATGATCAAACCGCTCAAACCCTGAAGTGAAAAAATGGAGCAGAATTATAAAAAATTTCTGATTGAAGAGTGCCTGGTTGCATCAGATACTGCTCATGATATCGCACATACGGAACGTGTTGCAGCCAATGCGAAAATGATTGCGAGTCAACTGCCCTCCGACGGGAAGGTTGTAACAGCTGCAGCCTGGCTGCATGATTGTGTTTCTGTGCCGAAAGATCATCCCGACAGAAAAAAAGCATCTGTTCTTTCGGCTGATCGCGCCGTTGCGTTTCTTGCCAGTCACGATTTTCCGGAAGAGAAACTGGAGCAGGTACACCATGCAATTTCCGCACACAGTTATTCGGCAGGTATTGAACCGGAAACGACGGAAGCGAAGATTATCGAGGATGCTGACCGGCTTGATGCTCTTGGTGCAATTGGAATATCGCGATGTCTGCTTGTTGCCGGCCAATTGGGACGAACACTCTATCATCCTATAGATCCGTTTTGTGAAGAGAGAAGTCCCGATGATTCTGAATGGACGATCGATCATTTCTATTCCAAATTATTCAAACTGCCCGGTACAATGAAGACTGAACCCGGAAAAGAAATAGCAAACAAAAGGGTTGAGTTCATGAGGAAATATCTCGACGAACTTGCCGGAGAAATTAATTTACACTCCTGAAATCTGAGTTCGGCATGTTCAAGTACAATTTTTTTTGATCTAAAAAACAGAGCGTGTTAGATAGTATCAAACTTAAAAATTTGGATGCTCCGGGATCGCACTAAGAAATTTATTAAAAACAGGATGAAAGCCTGACACATTGCAGAAGGATGTCCAAAAAGTATAGCTGATTGCTGATCAACGTAACTTATTTAGCTTAATTTTAAATATATATAGTATAAGTTCTTCGTGTTGCTTTGAGTCCTCGTGTCCTCGTGGTAAAAACCAGCAGGTTATTGCCACAAGTCAGTCAGCTGACTGATCGAATGTTTAAGAAGTACACTTTTAATTAATAATGAATACATAAATCAAATACATTTTTTTTGGACAACCCCAACTAACGACATATTAACCAGGCAGGCTGAAGGTCTGCAACAGACAGTTTTTTATAGACTTGGCACCCGAATGCAATATGGATGTATATCTTGATAAGGATTCATCAGCTTCAAACTCTCTTCACTTAATATCCTTACTCTGTCGGTTTATAAAAGATTAATAAGAAGATTACAACCCGAATGACAAACCATTTCCCGGAATTAAAGAATGACCTGTTTCTGCGAGCACTTCGCGGCGAAAAAGTTGAAAGGCCCCCGGTTTGGATGATGCGTCAGGCAGGCCGTTACCTGCCTCAATATATGAAGCTGCGCAAAAAGTACTCTTTTTTTGAACGGGTTGAAACACCGGAGCTGGCCTGTAAAATTACCCTTCAGCCGATCGATGAACTGGAACCCGATGCGGCTATTATTTTTTCCGATATTCTTACCATCCCGCAGGCTCTCGGTATTGATGTGGATCTGGTTACAGGGAAAGGTCCGGTGCTGAACAGTCCAATTCGGACAGTGGATGATGCCTTTTCAATTCTTGCGGAAGATATTCCGGGAAAACTGCATCATGTGATGGAAGCAATCACTCTTACCCGGAACGAGTTAAACGGACGTGTTCCACTGATTGGATTTGCCGGTGCCCCCTGGACCCTCTTTTGTTATATGGTGCAGGGTGAAGGCTCCAAAAATTTTGACAAAGCCAAAGCATTTCTCTATCAGCATCCGGATGCATCCCGGCATGTTATGAAAGAGCTGACAAAAGCTACTATCTCTTACCTGAATGCCCAGGTTGCTGCCGGTGCTCAGGCCGTACAGCTCTTTGATTCGTGGGCAGGCTTGTTGAGTCCGGAAGATTTTAACGAATGGTCAATGCCTTACCTTGCTGAGATCTGTAACTCCGTGAAAGATGTGCCTGTCATTCTTTTTGCAAAAGGGGCGTGGTATGCACTTGAACGGCTGGCCATGCGCGGTTATGCCGATGCGCTTGGCCTGGATTGGACAATCACTCCCGAATACGCCCGCGAAGCAACCAGGAACTCCATTACCCTGCAGGGCAATTTTGATCCCACCAGGCTGCTGGCCCCCATACCGGAAATTGAAAAGCAGGTTAAGCGAATGATCGATCGTTTTGGTGTACAGAAGTACATCGTAAACCTGGGACATGGAATACTGCCGAATATTCCGGTAGATCATGCCAGAGCGTTTGTAGATAGTGTGAAAGGGTATCGTTCGTGATTTGGGGATCCTGCCGCGGTACACACACCTGTTTTGATCGCTGTACGCGCTCAAAGCGTCCCCTCTCGAGAGGGGAAATGTGAAGTCCCGTTGGCCGAAAAACAAACGGGACAAGCGAGGGGTGTGTCAGGGAATCGACCATTGATTGAAATCAACAGCTTTCGCAAGACAAAATCTCCCAACAATTTCAATCTACCTTTCCCCGCCCGGGGCTTCCACTTCAACCTCTTCGCGTTTAATGCTTCGCGGTTCAGCGTTTTTTACGTATGCATTAATCCATTCTGTCTCTTCCCAAAGCATATGCAGTACCGATTCACGTGCCCTGTAACCATGGCTTTCGCTGGGAAGCATCACCAGTTTGGCTATCCCGCCCAAACCGCTGACAGCAGCATACATTCTCTCGCTCTGCATTGGAAATGTTCCTGAATTATTATCATCTGCACCGTGAATCATTAAAAGAGGTTCATCGATTTTATCAGCGTGCATGAAGGGAGACATCTCGTAGTAAATATGCGGTGCTTCCCAGTACGTTCGCTGCTCCCGCTGAAATCCGAAAGGTGTAAGTGTCCGGTTGTAGGCACCGCTGCGGGCAATTCCGGCGCGGAAAATATCTGAATGAGCCAGCAGGTTGGCGGTCATAAATGCCCCGTAGCTGTGCCCCCCAATGGCCATACGGTCGGTATCGCCGACTCCGCGGCGTTCCATTTCATCTGCCACAGCCTGCGCACTGGAAACCAACTGTTCAACAAATGTATCATTCGGCTTTTGATTCCCTTCTCCAATTACCGGCATTGCGGCACCCTCTACAACTGCATATCCTTCAAGCAGGGCAAAATGAGGGCCCCAGTAGCTGATTCGGGCAAAACGATACGGTGAATCTGAAAGTTGCCCGGCAGCATCAGCACTCCGGAATTCACGCGGGTAAGCCCAAACAACTGTTGGCAGCGGGCCATCCCGCTCTTTATCATAATTCGGAGGAAGATACAGGGTCGCAGATAATTGAACACCATCTGAGCGTTCGTATTGGATCAATTCTTTTTGCACATCTTTGAGTTCAGGTGTCGGATGCTCAAAAAATGTAAGCTGTTTCAATTCATCATTATCCAGGTTACGGATGTAGTAATTGGGCTGAACATCCACCTGTTCCCTGCGGGTAATAAACTGTGTTCCTTCCTTATCAATTACAGATACAACAAATTCATAGATGGGAGCCTCGGAACGCCAAAGTTCAGTTGACTCCTTAGTGTCGAGATCAAATTTTCGAATAAATGGTCGGTTCCCCCGTGGAGAAGCACCGTTTCCAGTCATTAGCAGTGTTTGTCCGTCATCAACAGTATGAAGAACCATGGTTCCGTATTCCGAACGCTTAAACTCCGGTGACCCCGGGTCGGCGTATCTGTCCTCCGTATTTAAATCAAATATTAACTCGGGTTCCGGGTTACTCGCATCCGGATTCAGTTTCCAGATTCTGTGATTCCGGGTATTGTACCAGTACTCATTGACCAGCGCAAATCCGTCTTCGCTCCACATGATACCTGCGTAGCGATATTCCAGGTCAGCAATTACTTTTGGATCCTCCTTAAAAGGAGCCTCCAGTGTAAAAACCCTGTCACGTTTTTCAACGTCTTTGGCAGGATCACCTTCATCGAGCGCTTCTACCCAGCTGATTGTCGATGGGGCATCATTGCGCCAGCGGACCGAACGCGGGCCTTCAGTTGCCGAGGAGAAACCAATTGGAACCTGGTCGGCCAGTGGTAAATCGGCTAACTGATGAACAAGCATTCCATTCTTATCAAGAACCGTAATTTCATGCGGAAAACGGTATGCAGGCACTTTATAGGAATAGGGTTTCTGAATGGTTTGAACAAGAATATAGTCGCCATCAGGTGAAATACTTACGGACCGGTAAATTTCAGAACCGGTAATTTTTTTCTGGTTTCCCTTTAAATCGACCGTAAAAAGCTGAGATGAGAAATAGTAGTCGAAAAGATCTTCATCATGTTTATTCTGAAGCATATCCTGGTAAGTCCTGGCCGGACGTGCTTCTCCCAGGCTCTCCTGGATAACGGGTCCGGCGGGTGTCATATCTTCTTCCGGCGCAGACCCTCTGTTTGAATCTACGAGCTGTACAAGGATAGATTTTCCATCCCTCATCCATTGATAAGCTGAACCATATGTTGCGTTCACACCGGCATCTGTTAGTTTTGTTGCTGTGGCAGTGCTGATATCCGTTACCCATAATTCAATTCCATCTGCGCGGGTTAAGAGAAATGCAAAATGCATGTTGGTTGGCGACCAGCTTACATTCGAAATTCTGGGATTGTCAGGCAATCCTTTAACTTGGGTATCTTCTCCTGTCAGCAGGTCTCTGATTGTAAGATTTGTAGCGAATCGTGTTGAACTGCGGCCGTTTGTTAGCGGATTGATTCGGATACCGGCAAGTCTCAATTCAGGCTGTGATACTTCTTCAATGGAAGGCAAGCCTGGCTGTTCCTGCAGAAGCATGAGATTACGGTTTGGTGAAAGACTTACAGAGGGAGTGCGATCACCATCCACCAGGTTGATCATAGCCTGGGAGGGCAGTTGATAACCATCCTGGCCCATTAAAAGTGTTTGCGAAACAAGTACTATTGCCAATGAAATAAGTAAAAAACCAAAGAAGGATCGGCTGTTCATAACGAAAAGTGTTTTATTTGTAATTTGAACGATGCTTATCATTTGAAATAAACGAAAATAAATAGAAAGAGCTATTATTAATTGGTAAAATATTGTGAAGCAAGCAGACTATTATTGATTATTACCTTTCATTTCCCGCCATTTTCATATATAAGATTTGGATTTTCCGGGGGTTTTGCGATTGGCATAGTGTACAACTGCATAAATCCCGGAATGTATTTGTTATGTAAAGAAAAAAAGACCCGGTCTGTCAGCCTGATTCTGTCTCTCGGCGTCAGAATCAGCTTACTGATATTATCATAAAGCTGTTGATTGATTTCAAATGTTCTCCTGTAATAGTAAACGTTGTAATCCCATGTTTTAAACTCGCCAAAACGGATGTCAAATGTGGCTATATCGCGATGAATTTCAAATTCTCTCTCCAAATAATTGTTTAAATAGAAAGTCTCTTTATCCTGATCCTGAGCTATTGCAATGCCACCACATGCAGGGATGATGAGAATAATTGCTATAATCAACCCCGGAATTTTCTTACCTGTTTTCATGATCCGCTTACTCTCTTTTTTTACCGGATTGATAAGACAATCCGTATAATAAAATTAGGCAACTATTCCGTGAAATAACAGGGCTACTGACACACAAGAATCAGCAATTAACAGGAGCAGTAATCAACTGACATGAATCCGGGTCAGATAATTTTATAAAGCCTTGGAATTATTCTTGTCCCGGATTTTTTGGTGCATCAGACATCTCAGAACTATCAACGATCTGAAGCTGGTTCGTCAGGTCAGTCTGAAGTTCTTGAACATCGTCTTCACTTATCAATTCACTGATATCTTCTACACCTGCTTTTACTGCAAGATTAAAAACCATCCGGTTAAAAAGCATCTGGTGTGCTGCAGAAGATAATTGATACAGCTGCTGCTGCGGAATCTGTCCACCCGACAACTTGATCTTATTCATTATAGGTTCGAGCAGCTTCTCAATTTTTTTATTCAGCTGAGTTTCAAGTTCACCGGCTTCTTTATTCTCTTTGCTTGTTACTTCTTTACCTGAGGGATCTACCAATTTCATTTTATTATTTTGATTTTATTTCTGTTCATCTTAATAACAAAGGTAATAATCCTGGCGATCCATTGCCAAAGTCTATACCGCGGGATAGATCTGATTCCTAAAACAACCGTGAACTTATGTTAAGCAGTGAAAAAAATTTGTATTCATTGAAACCGGTTCCTTACTTTCAGAAAGTAATATTCTGTTCATTGGTGGTCCGTATATTTTTCAATAAAACTTGACATATGAAATTAATCATTCCGGCAATTCTTCTTCTGGTTACTTCCCTTTTTCTTGTTTCCTGTAACGGGATTGAAGCACCTCCGGCGGAACCCGGGGTTTCACTTGAACTGGCTATATTTCGCAAGGCGCTCATTTCTGACATTCACTACAAACTGGAATTTGCGATTCCAGAAGATGAGGAGCAGCAAATTGCAGGTGATCTCTCTCTTCGTTTTCGTCTTAAGAATGCCCGGGCCGATATTCCGCTCGACTTCCGGGAGTCGCAGGATCATCTTGAATCTTTGGTGATTAATGACTCTCCCGCAGACATAGTGTTTGAAAAGGAACACATTATAT
>CAYVBJ010000007.1:100577-105286 GCA_964449075.1 uncultured Balneolaceae bacterium | reverse complement strand
AAACCCACAGAAAAGTATCCAAATGGACTTTCCCGATCTGGCTTTATGTATCGGTGACCGGTGTGATGATATTCTTCATACTGAATATGTATGTTTAGTTTTTGAGTTCCGGATATTGAGTACAAATACGAGGGAAGGTGGTTTTTGTGCAATGGAAGACAATCGAAATGGAATGGTTTGATCTACTTGCGACCGGTCCTGCTACAGGCCTACAGCCTGGCGGTTTATCGACGTGCGTGATTTCCCGGGGCGGTTGCCCCGGGCTGTGCTGCTACAGGCCTTCAGCCTGTTTTTTTACAGGTTTCTGACCTCGATATTGGGACACTCTGAATATGATATATATGAAATAGTAGTTCATTTATTAGCTTACATGGATGTATCTATATTTTTATGTCAGGTGGAGAAAATATGTACACAAGTCTAACGAAGCAATTTTTCTGCGATTCTTCAGGCTGAATGCCTGGCGCAACTCAGCCCCGACACGGCTGTGTCGGGGTTTCAGGTGTGGGTACCAGACGGGCAGGCTGAAGGCCTGCAGCAGGTCAGATTTAATTATTGCGAGTATTTGTGATATTATTCCATTTTAATCCCAGTAATAGTCGGGATTGAACTCCTGCACGTTATATTTCTCCATCAATCGCTGTACCTCTTCCTTGTATGTCAATGTTTGGTGATGCTCCTTTTGATTTGCGATATACCGGCTAACGATATCCAGATGGGACCCGCTGATTGAAAAAGCCCCATATCCTTTTTGCCAGTAAAACTGTTGTGTTCCAAATTTTTGTTGTTTCATCCATAGTGATGAACTTTTCTTCACCTCTTCCATGATGGCAGCGATTGTTTCATTTTTTGACATGCGAAACAGTGCATGAATGTGATCCGGCACTGAATTAATGATCAGAGCTGGGCTGTCAATTTTTTTGAAGGCACCTGCCATGAACGCATGCAGTTGCGGTGCGATCTTCTCATTGATGGTTGGCTTACGACCTTTAGTTCCGAATGTGGCATGGATATAGATGGCTTTTAATGATTGACTCATAATGAATAGTATTTTTATTTGTTCATTGTTGGTAGTATGAGCCAAAAACTGTGGATTCCTTACAGTAAAATATTATCAAATTTTCATTATTGTCCTGCTGCAGGCCTTCAGCCTGCCGGTGATGGGCGCGCATCATGTCCCGGGGCGTTTTGCCCCGGGCTGTGATGCTAACAGGCTTTCAGCCTGTTTTTTTACAGGATTCTTACCTTGATATTGGGATACTCTGACTATGATATGTATGGGATAGTAGTTCATTTATCAGCTTACATGGATGTATCTATATTTTTATACCAGGTGGAGAAAATATGTACGCAAGTCTAAAGAAGCAGTTTTGCTGCGATTCTTCAGGCTGAAGGCCTGCCGCAACTCAGCCCCGACACGGCTGTGTCGGGGGGCGGCGATCCCGCCAAACGGGCAGGCTGAAGGCCTGCAGCAGGTCAGATTTAATTCAGGCGAGGGTATGGTGGCCGGATATGGTTTGGCGCATTGAGACATGGCCAAAATTCTAAACCCCGGCAGGTTCACGGCTGGACCTGTTACAGGCCTTGAGCCTGCTGGATTATCGACGCGCATGATTTCCCGGGACGTTTGCCCCGGGCTTTGATGTTTCAGGCTTTCAGCCTGGTGGTTTTTGCATGTACATTAATCAATAATTTTGCCGTCTGTATTACAAAATCAGGATTACTGAACGTAAGACTGCGTCTTATTTCAGAAACTGTTCACCAGCCTCCGGAATCAAAACCCTGGTGTCAGAAATCTCTTCCGTAAGAGATTTAAAATCCTCAGGCTTTCCCGTTAGTACAGGAAATGTTCCGTAATGAATGGGAATGGCAAGCTCAGCACTCATCATTTCGACAGCATAAGCTGCCTCTTTAGGTCCCATTGTATAGTGATCGCCCATAGGTACAGCCAGTACATCCGGTTCATACAGATCTTCATAAAGTTCGAGGTCGCCAAAAATATTGGTGTCACCCAGATGGTAAAATGTGATATCCTCTTTGAAAGAGACAACAAGTCCGCCTGCTTCTCCTGCATATTCACCGCCAAATGACGAGCTGTGGTTGGCTGTTACAAGCGTTACCGAAAAATCATCAAATGAAACAGTTCCGCCTTTGTTAAACTCTATTCGCTGATCTTCATCCAACCCGTGTTTTTTTAAAAGATGAGACAGCTCCACCTGGGCGACTACAGTACAACCTGTGCGTTTGGCAATTTCGAGGGTATCGCCAACATGATCTTCGTGGCCATGTGTAAGTAATATATAGTCTGCTTTTTCCGGCTGTTTCTCTGATTCAGGGGTGGCAGGATTTTGACTTAAAAAGGGATCAATATAAATAATTTTTCCTGACGGAGACTCAAGTTTAAATGTTGAGTGACCTAACCAAAATGCTTTTACACTGGTATTCATAATAGAATCATTTTATTTTTGAGTTAGTATTATATGTTCTTTTCTAAGAACATAAAAAAGTTGTGAATCGTTGAAAACCGTTTTGCTAATGTGATAGAAAAATGTGTACTTACAATTAGCATTATGGATACTTTGATAATTAAAATATGGCAGTTCACCTGCCTTCATTCTAATTTAAAAAAACAAAATGGCAAATCGCATAAAACTTCATCCTGAAACACCTCACCAAAAAAGGGTTTTTGAAATTGCAGATGAAATAAAAAATAATGAATCGGTTTTGCTTTTTCCCTCCGACAGCCAGTACGCACTGGGTTGTGATTATAAGAATAAAAAAGGTATAGACCGCATCAGGCAGATACGCAATATGAGCAAAAAAGATCATCTTTCAGTAATGTGTTACAGTCTTCAGCATGTTTCCACATTTGCCAATCTGACCGATGAAAATTTTAAATTGATAAAACGGCTGATTCCGGGTCCGTACACATTTATTCTGCCTGCTACAAGGGAAGTTCCGCGTTTGCTTGTTCATCCTAAGAAAAGAACCGTGGGAATACGTGTTCCGGAGAATCAGATATGTCTTGATATTATCAAAGCCGTTGGCCGGCCTCTGACGGCTATCACCGCTCGGCTCGACGATGTGGAACATGGTAATCCTTCCGATTCAAATCGTGAAATGTTTCTCTCCAGGTTCGACAAATTGGTCGATATTATTGTGGATAATCAGCAGCCGCTGCGCTCCGATCAAACAACCATTGTTGACCTGACAGGCGATCGCCCTGCTCTTTTGCGCCGGGGCCTCGGTCTTGAAAGAATGAGTGAAACACTTGCTTTTCTCGGTCATGATCTTCTGGAAAGCGAAGCAGTATGAAAATTGCAATTAATACGGGCGGAGGAGATGCTCCGGGGTTAAATGCCGTAATAAGGGCTGCAACATTATCTGGACTAAAAAAAGGCTGGGAAATCTATGGGATCAAAAACGGATATGGATCTCTTTACACTGACCAGCTATTTATCCGGATGACACCTGAAATGGTTCGCGGAATCACAATGAAGGGCGGCACTATCCTTGGCACAGCTAACCGGGGCAATCCATTTGAGATGCCCTATCAGAAAAGTGACGGCTCCTGGGATGTTGAAGACAGGTCGGATGAAGCAATTGAGGTTTTTCAAAAACACAATATGGATGCACTGATTGCTATTGGAGGAGATGGCTCAATGAGAATTGCCCACAGGCTTAGCCGGAAAGGATGTAAGATTGTAGGTGTTCCTAAAACCATCGACAATGATGTTTGGGGGTGTGATGTTACTCTTGGTTTTGATACAGCCGTAAATACGGCTACCGAAGCCATCGACCGGATCACAACAACAGCGGAATCTCACCGGCGAATTATGATTGTGGAAGTGATGGGTCGTTATGCCGGATGGATTGCACTGCACGCCGGACTTTCATCATCAGCAGATGTGATCCTGATACCGGAGATTGAGTTTACTATCGACTCTATCGCAGAAAAGGTAAAGGAGAGGGAGGAGAAGGATCAGCATCATGTAATTGTGGTTGTTGCAGAAGGTGCCTGTGAAAAAGGCGGAGAACGGTTTGTAAAAGGGAAAGTGCCCGGACAATCGGAGGTGCTTGGCGGTATTGGCGAACACCTGGAAAAAGTGCTGCAGGAAAAAACTGGGAAAGAGACTCGTTCGCTTGTACTGGGACACCTGCAGCGGGGCGGAACTCCTTCAACCTATGACCGGCTGATATCTCTGCGGTTTGGGGCTGCGGCTATTCGTGCTGTGGAAAAAAAGATATACAACAACCTGATTGTTTTGCGTGAAAATCGTATCATTGGCATTCCTATAGCCGATGTGGCAGGTAAAATAAAGACGGTGCCACTCGATAATGATACAATTAAAACAGCACAGGATATAGGTGTTTGTTTAGGAAATTAATGGTATGAGTTTTTTTACAGGTATAAAAAATGCATTCTCAGGCGGTGGAATCGATGAATCCGTATGGAATATACCGGAATCAGAAAATGATCTTGAGCAAATTTTTGATCGTTCTACTGAAAAACCGCAACTGATCTATAAGCACAGTAACTCCTGCAGTATTTGCTGGTTTGCAAAATCGGAAATTGAAGCTGCCTCGGAGTCAATCATGGAGCTGGCTGATCTCCATTTTATTAATGTTGTGAGATTTCGGGCGATATCTAATCTTATTGCTTCAAAATCCGGTATTATACATCAGTCGCCCCAGGTTCTTATTATTCA
>CAYVBJ010000007.1:0-100477 GCA_964449075.1 uncultured Balneolaceae bacterium | reverse complement strand
TTATTGCTTCAAAATCCGGTATTATACATCAGTCGCCCCAGGTTCTTATTATTCAGAATGGGAAGGTTTTCTGGCATGCATCTCATGGAAGAATCAGGGCACATGCTATTTTGGAGCAGTTGAGGGGGTAACCGCAATGGGCGCTAAGGGCCGCGGAGAGTATTCCGCGAATGTTCGCAAGCCGGAATTGAATGGCAGTGAATGTTCACATCCGGTCCTGTTCCAGGCCTTCAGCCTGCCGGGGATTGGTTCGCGTGATTTCCCTGGGCGTTTCGCCCCGGGCTGTGATGCTACAGGCCTATAGCCTGCTGGATTATCGGCGCATGATTTCCCGGTCTGTACACGGCTGCCCCGGGCTGTGATGTGTCATGCTTTCAGCCTGAGGGTTTTGGCTTATTGTTACTCTTGGGGAAGTGCTGGCCTGTGACCTCAAAGCCTTTCAGCATGAGGATTTTTTTAAACCATCGATTTCTTGCCAGGTACACTCGCCAGACGACTTAATCGCTTACAGTCTACTGCCGTACTGTTGCCTTCAGTCATCAGGCGAATTCTTCGCGGCTATCCATCATCTTCCGGAGGTTTTTTTTGTAATCGGGTTTTATAATTCCTTTTTCGGTGATGATCCCGGTGATTAATGAGGATGGCGTAACATCAAATGCAGGATTCCAGGTCTCGGTTTTGTCGGGCGCAGTGGGCTTGCTGCCAAACGACGTCACCTCATCGCTTTCGCGCTCTTCAATTACAATGTCGTCCCCGGTTTCAAGACTGAGGTCGATGGTTGAATAGGGGGCAGCAATGTAAAATGGAATATTGTGGTGATGTGCCAATACCGCAAGATTATAAGTCCCGATTTTATTTGCTGTATCTCCATTGGCCGAAATCCGGTCGGCACCTGTAACAATCAGGTCAGCCAACCCTGCTTTTATTACGGAAGCCGCAGCAGAATCCACGATCAGTTTGAACGGGATACCTGCTTTCTGCATCTCCCAGGCGGTCAGGCGTGAGCCCTGCAGAAGCGGACGGGTTTCATCCACCCATGCCAGCTTTAATTTTCCGTCCCGGTGAGCATGAAAGATAACACTAAAGGCAGTTCCGTATTGCGAAGTTGCCAGCCCTCCGGTGTTGCAATGAGTCAGGATATTAGCATTCTCAGGAACAATTTCAAGACCTTTCTCGCCAATGGATTTACAGAGACGACGATCTTCATTGTGAATGGTGATTGCTGTTTCAAGCGCAATCTCTTTTAGCTTTTGAACCGGTTCATTCTTGTGGGCATAAAGTGTGTTTTTGATACGTTCAAGTGCCCACGACAAATTCACAGCGGTGGGTCGTGCACTGTTCAGGTAATCGGCAATCCTGGAAGCTTCCCTCTCAAAACTGTCATAATTTTCAGCTTGTAAATCGCGAATTCCAAGATAGAAACCATAAGCACCTGCAATCCCGATTGCCGGAGCACCGCGAACTTTCAGCTTTTTGATTGCATCCCATACCTGGCCGGCTGAGCTCAGCTGGAGATTGATTTCACGTTCGGGGAGATGCGTTTGATCGATAATGAAGAGTGAATCATCATCCCAGGAGACAGACTGGTAGGTTACCTCATTTTGGTCAGACATAAGTTATAAATGTGTTTAAAAAATTGTTTAACCAACAAACTATGATAATTAAAGCTGTTAAGAATTCATAGTTGTCCAAAAAGCAACATGATGAGTCACAGGACCACAAAATTTATCCCCCGCCGAACAGTTTTTTGAGTGCTCCGCTCACATCTTCTTTCAAAAACTTTTTGAGGATATCTTCGATAACTTTTTCATCAGGTGTCACACTCGGATTTTCAGAAGTTCCTCTGATTTTAAGAGGGATGCCGATTTTTCCATCTTCGCGGGTCAATGCATCCGCCGCCCGCCCGGAAAGTACACTTGCTATATCATTTTTGAACCTGGCCGGTAAAATGAGTTCAGCCTGGTAATTGATTCTTTCAGTGACAAGATGCTGAGTTCCGTCCAGCTCAAGGCCAAGACTGTCGCTTGTCATCCTGAAGTTATCAAATGAGAGAAGAGTGTCCTGAATCACATAGTTAGCTGTCCATTTATCCAGGGCCAGGTTTTCAATTTCAGAGGACCCAAGCCACGCGGCTACACTCTCCTGGATAGGATGACCATTTAGCCTTGCCTTGGTCATACCAAAACTGCCGTTTGCTTTTGTGCTTCCGGGATCCGGATTCAGAAACACATCAAATTCAGTAAAGTAATCAGTATCAGCGCTGAAAGATCCCGACAGATATTCATGAATGTTGCCCTGACTTCCAAAGAGATTCATTTCACGGAAAAAAGATGACGCCTGAAGGCTGTCGAGCCGGCCCACAAACCTCATATCCGTTCGTTCAGGATCTTTTGCATTCCAGGTCATCCGGCCACTTGCCTCACCCTGAAATAAATTCGCAGTAGCATTATCCAGAAGAATTTGTTCCGGGTTGGTACGCGCTTCTCCCTTCAGGTCGGTTACAACAATGCCAAAATAGATCAGCGAATCAATTTCTGCAGTTACCGTGGACAGAAGTTCCGGCAGTTCAATAGGGACGGGCTCTTCTTCAGCCTCTTCTTCCCAGTCGATCATCTCATCCGTATTTAGCATCTTGCTGCGGTAACTTCCGGAAAGTTTTGGCATCGTTGCCTCAGTTTCATGCTCCTGCAGGAAGCCCAAATAGTTTTCCAATCGTCCTTCTACCTGGAAATCGGATGATCCGTAGTTCATGCTGAAACTTTCAAGTGTCATGGCTTCAGGAGTTGCGGTAAGTTTTCCGTTCAGACTTGTAACCGGAAGTGAGAGTGAATCGCCGGAAGCATTTACATTTTGCAGCTCAAAGGTGCCGTTTAAAGCGATATCCTGCGGATTGCCGGCCGGACCAGTTACTTCTAAATTTAGTTTGGCTTCCCCGGTCAGTTCATTAACCCACGGTTCAAGTGAATAGTAGGCAGACAGATCACTCAGGAGCGCATCACCGCGAACAGTAACATCAAAGACCGGGTTATCACCCAGGTAGTTTTCAATATTTCCGCTCATCTGCAAATTGTTGTTTCCGGATATGAACCGGGCTTCATCCATCTGAAGGAGGGTGCCACTCGCATTCGCAACCAGGGTGATATCTTCAAGCGGTTTGCCAAGTGACTTGTGGGAAAGGTAACCGTTTTGAAATTCAATCCTGCTGTTTTGCAATGCCTGCTCAAGCTGATCGGGATCGGCTTTACCGCGAAGTGTTGCATTAGCGGTTAGATTGCCCCTCATGGTAAGAGTGTCTTCGTCGATCGGATAAAAATCTTTAACAGTTGCAAGATCAAAATTGAGATCAGCTGTAATGTCAAAAGAGCGTTCATTTTCGTCGAGTGGACGCGCAACGGAGCCGTTCATACTAAAAGAGTTGCCGGCAGCTTTTAGTTCGCTTGATTCGATTCGCAGCAGATCATCGCTTGCCCGTATCACGGCATTAATACCCTCAACAGGCTGTGGGACGTCTTCATATTTTAACAATCCATCTGTAAGTGTAAAGCTGGACGTGAACGTGGCAGATTCAGGCCTGTCCAGCCGACCATTTGCATTTGCATTGAGTGAAATTTCCCCCCTGAGCTCTTCAATGCCTGCCTCGTCAAGCGGATAAAAACTTCCTACTGTGGAGAGATCCACATCTCCGCTGGCTTCAAGTGAAAAGATGCCATCTTCATCAAATGGGCGCTCGATATTGCCGGATCCGCTGAGATTGTTATCACCGGCACGTGCCTGGAATTGCGCAATTTCAAGAAGACTGTTCGACGCTTCCATTTTAAAACGGATATCCCTGATCGCCTCAGGAAGGTCCGGGTTTTTGATATATCCGTCACTGACCTCAACCAGTACATTAAATTGAGGGAGACTGTCTTCAGCAACTTTACCACTCACAGATCCGTCAAAAATCAGTGATCCGCTTGTTTCAAGACCTGAGAGATACTCGTCATATTCGGGTGGTGCAAGACGCAGAAGTTCGCCGAAATTCTCTGAGCTTGAAGAAAACTGCAGGTCCATTTCAGGAGCATCTGCACTCCAGTTTTTTATCTCACCGGCCAGGTTTAGTGCGAGTCCGCGAATGGAAAGTGTGCCTTCACTGAGTGTCAGGATTTCGCGATCGTTGTCAAGCACCGATTCCTGCTGCAGGCTGATAGCAAGATTTTCAATATAGTTTTCACCATCCATGGAAACCGATAAATTTTCCAGATTGGCATCCACGGTGCTTTCAATCAGATCCGCAAACCGGAGGGAGAGATCCGCATCAAGTCCCCGGAGCTTCATAGTGGTTTGCTCTGACCGGTCATCGTACAAAACTGAAGCATTTCGAAGAGTGAAATAGGGGATTGCAATCGCATAGCCGGATTCCTCTTCTGCTGCCGTTTCAGGATCTTCTTCTGCAAGCTCAAGCAAGAAATCGATATTGGTTGATCCGTCTTCATAAATAATATAGTTCACATCAGGACCGATCATCGATAGCTCACCGATCGCAACCTCGCCGCCAATCAGCGGGAAAAGTTTTACGGAAACGAGGAGCTCTTCAAGTGACGCTACATCGGGCTGATCATTACCAGATGGCAAAACAAAATTACCGATGCTGACTCCAAAACGAGGGAATGTACGGAAGTAAGTAACGGACATCGACTCAACCTGAACTTCCCGTCCAATCGCTTCATTTACTTCCGGCAGAATCATGCTTTTCAGCCGGTCGTCAGTGAAGTAGAGATTTAACCCGATTAGCAGAACAATGAACAGGGCAACCAGAGCGGCAAGAATCTTGAGAAATAATTTCATGGCGGTATAAATTTATGAGCGTTGAATTATTAAAAATAAGCAGGATTCGGGTTAACACCTGCATTGACAGAAAATTTAGTTGTTAACTGAGGAAGTTCTCTGCAGACAGAAAGCTATTTAATTCTGAGAGCCGGAAAGTGTTCCGATGTATCAGTTTAACATGTCAGAAATCTCTCCGGATCAATTTTAAAAAAATAACAATATGCTGTAGTTTTATAACAATTTATAGCTCAATAAAATTTATCATAAAACTGTCACATCACATCTGAAAGCCTTTTTACGTGTTGGCAGAGCTCAGATTTGAGCCAAAGCCTGGTCGATCCGCCTCAAAATTGTCTCCTTGCCCAGCAATTCCATAGTTCCAAAGAGGTCAGGGCCAAATCCGATCCCGGTAATGGCAATTCGCAGGGGCATCATCAGTTTGCCAAATCCTACTTCCTGTTCGGCAATCGTCTCTTCTAAAATCTCTTTCAGTTTACCAGCTTTGAAGGAATCATCAGAAAGTGAATCAATTTTTTCACGATAGGCCTTCACAAGCCCGGGGCTGTCATCTCTCCATTTTTTTAGAGCTTTTTCATCGTATTCTTTTGGGTCTTCAAAAAAGAAAGATCCGAGCGTTACAAACTCATCCACTTTACTGACCCGGTCTTTCATAAGTGAAATTGCCGTTTCAAGATACCTGTCGTTCTTGATATCATATCCGTGTTCTTCAGCAATAGGTTTTACCTCTTTTGCAATTTCAGTATCCGGCTTTTCACGCAGATAGTGTTCGTTGTACCAGATCAGTTTTTTATAATTGAATACGGCCCCGCCTTTACTGACCCGGTCGAGTGTAAAGAGTTCGCTCAGCTCCTTAAGTGAATGAATCTCGCTGTCATCACCCGGGCTCCAGCCGAGATAGGCAAGGAAGTTTACCAGTGCTTCGGGTTCAAAATGTTGTTTTATATAGTCGCGTGTATTAACCGGGATACCTTCCTCCTCAGCTTTTCTCTTGGAAAGTTTGCCGCCGCTAGGTGACATGATCAGCGGAAGGTGAGCCATCACGGGTGGCTCCCAGCCCAGGTATTGGTAGAGAAGAAGGTGCTTGGGTGTGCTGCTCAGCCACTCTTCGCCCCGGATTACATGGGTGATTTGCATCAGATGATCATCCACAACATTAGCCAGATGGTAGGTTGGCATACGGTCAGACTTTATCAGGACCTGGTCATCAAGCCCTTTGGTTTCAAAGGAGACAATACCACGTATTTCATCTTCGAACCGGACGGTTTCACGCCGGGGTACTTTCAGCCGGATTACATATTCCTCGCCGCGTTCAAGTTTTTCATCAACTTCGCTCTGCGGCAGGGTTAAGCTGTTTTTCATGGACTGACGTGTGATGGAATCATACCGGGGCGACGGATTTCCGGATTTTTGAAGCCTTTCACGCATCTGATCGATTTCATCGGTTGTATCAAACGCGTAATACGCATTCCCGGATTTAATCAGTTTTTCCGCATATGTTTCATAGATTTTTTGCCGTTCGCTCTGCCTGTAAGGCCCGAAATCTCCAGGATTTTCAGGTCCTTCATCAATCTCAATTCCACACCAGTTTAATGCACGGATGATATCAGATTCCGCTTCTTCAACGTAACGGGATTGATCTGTATCTTCGATTCGGAGAATAAATTTGCCATTCGAATGGCCCCGGGCAAATAGATAGTTGTAAAGAGCTGTTCGTAAACCTCCAACATGCAAAAACCCGGTTGGAGAAGGGGCAAATCGTACGCGGACGGTACTTTCCATGTAAATTTTTTCGTTTTTTTAATTAAGATTTATCTGTTAAAAATAAGGTGAATTTGAATGGATGGCTAATGTTTTTACAGTGATTGGAGAGATGCTGGTTCACATCTGTCCAAATCGTTTCATGTGATCCCCGGGTTGCGATTTAACACACCCGGGAGTTCGTTATATCCGTTGCAAAGTTAAGAATTTTGATAGAAAAGAAACCCCTGTTCGGGGTTTGATTTTTTTAATTTATTAAAACTTGCCCTGAATCATTCAAGAACAATAAATATTAGTAGATTTTTAAACGTTTTGGACAGCTCCGCTGCGAGTTTTATCATCTGAAAGATAATTAAAACGCAAAAGGACTGATAATTGTTGAAATACCATGTACATAAACAAAACGATTCAGAATCATGAGCAATAAATTAAAAACACTTTCGGAACAAGAACTTGAACATTTCATTTCAAAAGCGGTAAGTGAATATCTTGATGAGGAGTGCGGGTGCAGGGTTACCAACCTGGACACACCCTACATTGACACAGAAGCACCTGTGGATGCACACGACAGGCGAAACCTGAAATTCGAAGCTACAGTCTGGTATGAAGAAAAAACCCCGACCGGTTAAGATTCCGGGCTGGAGGTATCAGTAAAACGGCTGTAGAATTTTGAATGTTGAATTCTCAATTTTGAATTATATTTCACATGACCGGATGTGTCATTCAAAACTCAAAACTCAAAATTCAAAATTCTTAATTCCAAATTCTCGAAATCATGCCAAAACCTTTTCATCTTGCATTTCCCGTTAAAGATATCAATGAAACTCTGACTTTTTACAGGGATGTACTGGGTTGCGAAACCGGCCGGAGTTCCGACCAATGGATTGATTTTAATTTCTGGGGCCACCAGGTAGTTGCGCACCTGAGTCCGGATGAGGCAGGGAAATCTAACATGAATGAGGTTGACGGCCACCAGGTTCCCGTAAAGCACTTCGGAGTAATACTGGACTGGGATGACTGGCATGAACTTGCTGAAAGACTCAAAGAAAAAAGTATCAATTTCATCATTGAGCCGTATATCCGTTTTAAAAACAAACCCGGCGAACAGGCCACCATGTTTTTTACAGACCCCAGCGGAAACGCACTCGAGTTCAAAGCATTCCGAGATGAGAGCCAAATATTCGCCAAATGAATATGAAGTTTATTTATAGATATAAATTCTTGATTATCAATTACTATGATACGAAAATATCCTATTTCTTTGAGGCGTTAAGAAAACTTTTGAACAAAGATATCAGCCAGGTTTTTTTGCCACGAGGGCTCAAGGTCACGAAGATACACGAAGTTTAGTAATATCAATCCATTGATCTTCGTGTCCCATACTGCAAGTATAAACTTATCCATTGGCCATTTAAAAATTTGATTCCGAATCAATAATCACTATCATTTCTGATCGCTGATCACCAATACCCCTCAACAATTGCCTGTTGGTCATAAAGAAATTAGCTTACATTTAAAGTAATCCATGAATAGATAAAAGTTCAAACCCACCATGTCTCCAGATAAGAATACCATTGTACCGGCGATCAGAATGCAGGAACTTCCCGACTATCTTTTCGGAAAACTGAATGCTGAAAAACAGAGGCTTCGAAGTGAGGGAAAAGATATCATTGATTTTGGAATGGGTAATCCGGATATGCCTGCATCGCGTGAAGCCGTGGAAAAAATACATGAAGTGGTAGAAGATGAAAAAGCTCACCGTTATTCACGGGCAACCGGGATACCGCATCTGCTTCGCGCAGCTTCAGATCACTATAAAAAGTTGTACGATGTTGACCTGGATTCAGAACATGAAGTAATTGCTACCATTGGCAGCAAGGAGGGTTTGTCGCATCTTGCGCTTGCACTGCTGGGTCCCGGAGATTTTTGCGTGGTTCCGGAACCCTATTTCCCGGTCCATATGTGGAGCGTGGTAATTGCAGGTGCAGAGGTTTACAATGTGCCGGTAACAGATAACCAGGATGAGTTTATAAGAAGCCTCGAAGAACTTGAAAAGAAGCCGAAAGTTATTTTTTTAAACTTTCCGCATAATCCTACAGGAACAACTGTTGAACTCTCATTTTTTGAGGAGATAGTGGCGTACTGCAGGAAGAGAGATATATTTATCATTCACGATTTTGCTTACAAAGATATTACCTTTGGTGAATATAAGGCTCCCAGTATTTTGCAAGTGGATGGAGCAACAGATATTGCCGTGGAGTTTTTTACCATGAGCAAATCTTATAACATGGCGGGCTGGCGGTGCGGATTTTGCCTCGGGAATCGCAATGTGATCAAACTTTTATCACGCATAAAATCATTTTTTGACTACGGTTTATTTACACCGATCCAGGTGGCAGCAATAACAGCTCTGCGGAATTCACAGGATAAGGTGAAAGAGATTGCGGCCAAGTATGAAAAGAGACGCGATGTGCTGACTGAAGGCCTTGAACGTACCGGCTGGGAAATTCCCCGCAAGAGGGGAGCCATGTTTGTGTGGACGCCCCTGCCAGCAAAATACCGCGAGATGGGATCTCTTGCTTTTGCCGAATGGCTGCTTCAGGAGGCTGAAGTGTTAGTTTCACCGGGAGTCGGTTTTGGTCCGGCCGGCGAAGGATATATCCGGATGAGCCTCGTAGAAAACACCCAGAGAATTCGCCAGGCCGTAAGACAGATCAACCGTATTCTGTGAAGAAATTAACAATTGTGAATTATGAATTCTGAATTTTTACTACTCAATTTTTATTTCCACTATTTTATTCTACTCATTAAATCCGGATCATAAAGAACCAGTTTTCTGGTGGCCCGGTGTGGAAGTCAGAAGGAGAACTAAACAGGATTAATTTGAGGAAGTAAATTCATACATTCACAATTCACAATTCATAACTACAAAAGGTGTTCGTGGATGTCGAGATTAAGCTCTTTGGCATAGGAAAGCAGCAACTCTTTTTTATAATTCAAAAGACTGTTACACTCACCGGTGATTATTTCACTGATAATTCTGTTGCTCAGCATAAAAGAGGCTGCTTCGCTGCCGTAATCTTGTGAAATTCTTTTTTTTATCGGTTTAAACACACTCTCTTTCACCTGATTCACCTTGCTTCTCTCTTTTTTTAATTCAGCATACTCTTCTTTACTGAGGGGCTTATTTGCCGGGTCAGATGTTGAAAGACCCAGTCTCCGGGCTTCTTCTTTACTTTTTTTCAAAAGCTCAGCCAGGTGATCTTCAGCAGATCCTTGTTTATCCGGTTTGAAATATTTGTTTGGAAACCGGGAGCCGTTCAGGTTGTCCGGATTTTTAGCAATTTCAATAAGTGAATTTTTATGAATTATCTTAAAACCCGGCACATTGTTTTTCTCGGCTATCTTTTCCCTTAAGTCCATCAGGTTCTTAAATAGATGCCACTCATATTCTGAGAGATCTTTTTTATCCTTTTCCTTGATCAGGTTGATATCATCTACATCCGTGTAGTTCAGCCGGTCATATACTTCATTCTCTTCTTCAATCCAGGATGAGATCTCTTTCTGTTCTGCCTCTTTTTCAAACTGCTCTTTCAGTTTCAGCAGATGCAGCACATCCTGAGATGCATAATCCAGCTGTTGTTCAGTCAGTGGCCGTTTAAACCAGTTACTCATTTGTGATGATTTCCCGGTATCGATTTCAAGAACATCAGAGATGATGCTTACAAGGGATGCAGGCGGATAATTGAGTAAACTGGTGGCAATACTAACATCATAAATGTTTTGCGGTAAACAATTCATGGAATGAAGCAGTCTCAAATCTTCACCAAAAGCGAAAACGACTTTTTGAATCTCTCTATTCTCAAGTACAGGGAAAATAAGGTCGACATTCAGGTTTTCACTCAGTGGATCAATGAGATAGCAGGAATCGCCATCAAATACCTGAAGCAGACAAAGATTAAAACCGTACCTGTAATAGTTTTTGTCAAATTCCAGGTCAACAGCAATTTCTTGCCGGGTACTTAAACTTGATATACACGATTCAAGACCTTCATTGGTGGTGATAAGCTGTATATCCATGAGTTGTCCGGAAGAAAAAGTTGAGTGATTTGATTGTTTCAAGTGAGGACAAATAATAAAAGATTTTATCCAACTTAAAAAAATTTAGATGTGATTAATAAGATCAATACTATTGAAAACAATTCAGTTCTAAATAAAAAATGTTTAAAATTGCTAATTGTGAAATAAATAAACCAATTAAATTTAAGTTTTATACTATGGATGAAAAAATGCGTCTGCTAATCATTGGTAAAGTGTGGCCGGAACCGGATTCTTCGGCAGCCGGCAGCCGGATGATGCAGCTGATTCGTTTTTTTAAATCGGAAGACTGGAAGGTGACATTTGCCTGTGCAGCAAAGGAGAGCAATTTTTCAGTGAACATGCAGGAATACGATGTCGAAAAAGTACCGGTAGTTCTGAATGACCCTGGTTTTGACAGTTTTATCAGCGGACTGAAACCGGGGGCTGTAGTATTTGATCGCTTTATGACGGAGGAACAGTTCGGCTGGCGGGTAGCAGAGCAGTGTCCCGGCGCCATCCGGATTCTCGATTCGGAAGATCTTCACTGCCTGAGAGAGGGGCGGCGAACTGCCCTGAAAGAGAACCGGGAGCTTACTCAAAAAGATTTGATGAATGAGACTGCAAAACGAGAAATTGCCTCCATCTTTCGTTGTGACCTGTCACTGATTATCTCAGAATTCGAGATGAATCTGTTAAAGGAATTTTTTGATATCGATCCCGCACTGTTACTGCATCTGCCGTTTATGCTGGGTAGAATTGAAAAAGACAAAATTGAAAAACTTCCTTCATTTAGCTCGCGATCTGATTTTGTATCCATTGGTAATTTTTTACATGGGCCTAACCGGGATGCGGTTCACTACCTGAAACAGAAAATTTGGTCCCAGATCAGGAAGCATTTACCGGACGCAAAACTTCTTGTATACGGGGCGTATCCATCGCAAAAAGTGGAAAATCTACATCAGCCTGCCGATGGTTTTATCGTGAAGGGCAGGGCTGAAGATGCCAAAGAGGTGATTCGAAACGCCAGGGTAATGATTGCGCCGCTTCGATATGGCGCAGGACTGAAAGGCAAACTGATTGAAGCGATGCAGTGCGGAACACCATCGGTTACCACATCTGTGGGTTCAGAATCGATGCACGGGAATTTGCCGTGGGCTGGATTTGTAGCTGATGATCCTGCAGGGTTTGCCGACAAGGCTGTTCGTTTATACAGCGATCAATCGGAATGGGAGAAGAGGCAGAGAAACGGATTTCGTATTATCAATGAAATATTTGACGGAATTGCAGCGGGGGAAAAACTGATGATGCGGATCTCAGATCTGCTTCAAAATATTGAAGAGCACCGGCTCAAAAACTTTACCGGCGCGATGCTTATGCACCATACGATGAGAAGTACGAAATATATGTCGAAATGGATTGAGGAGAAGAACAGGTAGTTTTTGGAAGTTTGGGCTGTGGTATAATTTTCTGTGAGATGTGGCTAAAGCCACTTTTTCTTTATGGGAATCCCCTTTTCCGTCAGCTAAAGCAGACGGCAATTGATATTGATATGTTAGGAGGGTTTGATGTTACCAATCACCCGATTAAAGAATAAGCATGATATATTGCCACTGCAACTTGCTGCCTTTTTAGTTACTGGAATGTATCATGTTGGGGATCTCAGTTCAATGAGAGAATTTCTTCTACACTAACACCCTTTACCGTTTGCTTCGGCGGCAGAAACTGTAAGCAATTTTTATGAGTATCAGGTTGTGGATCTCACTCCAAAAAATAAATTCCCCCATACTAACATCCATTACCGTCTGCTTTAGCTGACAAGTGGAGCATCCCCATAACTCTGGGGCTTTAGCCCCATTGTGCTGTTCTGGTTAATTAAATTAATCCAGACTGCTATTAACAAGCAAATCCCATAAATTCAAATAATTTCAAAATAATCAAAAAGTTATATACGATTTATGAATCTTCATTGTTATACTGTTAACACTCAATTCATAAACCCAGCCAAAGAATTGTATGGCGTGAAACTGCACGGCAATGAACAATCTTTCCAAAACGTCAGTTATTCTTGCATCAGGCGTGATTTTTCTCACGATGATGCTTACCATCATGTCCATACCCGTCGATCTCCGGGCGCAGTTATCAACTCTCTCAGAGATTTATGAGCAGGGGATGGAAGCCAAAGAGAGGGGAGAGTTCGAACAGTCTTTTCTGATTTGGGAAAAGGCCGGTAAGCAGCCAGGGTATGCCATTGGCCGGGAGTACCTGAAACTGGCCGCTGAACTTGCACATAAAGAGAAGTACGAAACAGCAACCCGCATGTATTACCGCGGGGTGAGTGAAGCTTTGAGTCATCCGGCCGACCGCCGGGCTTTCAGCGAGGATCTGCTGCACCTGGAACTGCTGATGAAGCCGGATGAGTTTGAGAAGAAGTTTGAGCTGGTAAAGTCTGATGATGCAGAGCTTCAAAAAGCGGTACGTCTGTTTTGGGAAAACGCTGATCCGCTTCCTGCTGAACCGGTTAACCCGCGTCTGGTAGAACACTACGGCAGAATCAGCGAAGCACTCAGTAAATTTCCGGATGAAAGCTCCCCGCTTGGATTTGACGACCGGGGGAAGGTGTGGGTTCGTTTTGGTGAGCCCGATAAAAAGCAAAATATTGATTTACAGTTAAACAGAGGGGATATATATAATTTTGTATCGGATTTCTTTGATCTTGTAGATAATAGTGGTATCCCGTGCAAGGTTTCATTAACTGCAAATTTTATTAACGGGACAAATAATGAATCTAAGGGAAGAGTCAACCCTACTCCAATTGTCTATTTTATAGAAACTGAAATCAATTCGAAATCCTTTTTGAATAGTATTGATATCTGGATTTATCAACTTCCGGAGTCGGAAAAGAACAGCCTGATTTATTATTTTAAGAGTGATCAGGATCATACATTTAAGCAGATTGACGCCATCGACGAGATATTCTCACCATCGTTGTTTACCTGGAACCGGTCTAAATGCGAAATCGGTAATTTAACATCCGGCCTCGCCATACAATATGTTACATATCAAAAATTGATTGGCTTTGATTCATACTTTACTTTTGCGTTCAATAAAATCGATACAGATATTTTTTCACCAGCTGGAACACCCAGCGCTTTCGTAGTAAGAAATTTTGCCACTAAATTGAAAGCTGAAAACCAGGTACAAGCATTACGAAATCTCTCTTCCGCACCGCCTGAGTCATCTACAGAGAAAGAACAAATCCCGGCGATCCCGCTGGAGGTCTTTCAGTACCGCCTGCTGGATTCTGATGATGAACCGGTACTGGCCACATTTGTGGAGAGTCGTCCGGCCGCCGCTTTCCTGGCCGATTTGACCGCCGGCCAGGAGCAGATGCTGCCAGACGGTGAGACGGATATCACCGGTGAGATCTCCCGTTGGTATTCCCTGAGCCAGGGAGTAGACCTGCGTGATGCTTCCGGCGGACTTGCCGGTCGCCTGCGCAGTACGCCGCAGCTGAACCTGGACGAGCAGGACCGCACACCGTCGGTCTCGCTGTTCAATATTCCCTATCTCTCCGAAAAGACCGTACAGCAGTTTTACGTGATGCTGGAAAATCGCCACCCGCAGAGCAAACCGCGGGAGGAATCGGTATTTCCGGACGAACTCCGCGGGCTGGGAAGGGCGGCGATCCCACAGCCGGAACAGCTGGACCTGTCAGGGGAACACCCGGTTTTAGGCGATCTGATCCTTGGATATGGCCGGATGGAGAGTACGGATCAATCGCCCAGGTTCCCTTTTGTGGCCAGTCATGACCGGAGCATCCCGGAGGGCGAAAACCTGGTGGTGCACTTTGAAGTCTACCGGCTGCAGACCGGCCCGCAAGGGTTTGCAAACTTCGAGGCGGATTATGAAATTCAGTCAAAACAGGGCCTGTTTGGCCGCCTGCTGAAGAACAAAGACAAACTGAGCGGCACGCTCACCTTCGAGCCTCGGGACAGGCGATTTACCGAAAGCCTGGAGTTTGAAGAACTGAACCTGGAACCGGGCAGCTACACGCTGCACTGGACGGTGCGAGATTTGGTGAGTGGTGAGCAGGCGGGACAGTTGGTTGAGTTCGAAGTAGTGGAACGTGAATAAGCGGTTTGGCTTGCCAGTCGGATAACTTCTCATCCGATTTATAGTTATAAACACCCACAAATTTTCAATTAGAACCTTGTTTTAAATAAAATCTGAATAGTTGGAAGACAGCCCTGTTTTATTAATGGCAAGGCATTTTTTTATATTTCACTGCTCAAGTAAAGCATGAATAGTCTGAATTACCTCATTAACCTTTTTTGTTTTTAAACTGCCTACCCGATAAAGAATAATATTTCTTGAGCAGGTAAATAATTTATTTGGACGAATATTGCTGGGTTTATTTAAAGATCCCGAATTGAAATCGTTATTTTCAAGAACTATCGCGTATTCATCCCGCACTTTTTTACTGGTAATCTGAGCCAACAATAAATCTTCACCATTAAAATGATGAACAACGAAAGCCGGCCTTCTTTTAGCCCGGGTTAAATCAGAGAAAGGAAAAGGGACAACAACCACATCGCCTTTTATAAATCGCTCCACGCTTCGTCCTCTTCTGCTTTTGTCCAACCTTTAGCCAAAGAAGGTTCACTTAAAAGTGTGGGTTCAAGCTTTTCTTCTTGTTCCTGTGATTTCAGAAAGCGAACAAAATCAATGATTTCCCGAAGTCTTTCATCAGGCAACTCTTCAATTTCTTTCAATAAAATGTCTTTATTGCTCATCGTGATTGAATTTATTTGTTTATAATAAACGAAAATGCAGAGAATTATGCTATTTTGAAAGTTATTTGCGATTTTAAATGGGGATAATTGCTTCGGCTTTTTTGCTGCCGATTATTTTGAATAAATAAAACCAAAATCTGAAAGCAATGAAGTAAAAAAAGAAAAAACTAAACCTGGATGAATTGGAGATGTGGCTAAAGCCACTTTCTCTCTGTGGAAAGCCTCTTTTCCGTCAGCTAAAGCAGACGGCAATTGATTGCAATTTTGAAGAAACGCTTCACTAAATAAGAATCCTAAAGCTGTTGCAGGTGCAAGTAGCTTAAAAAGAAACAGACAGCACTGGCAATAAATTATCTGAATTTCTTCATCATGATTTTTTAAAAATCAAGTTTCTCTCTGCACTCATCGCCGTCTTCTTGGAAATAATTTTACTGAATATTTATTGCAGTATCACTGTTTTCAGTACTCTTTGCTGTTCCTGTTATTTTTGAATCTATTAACGTCAGCTTTAGCTGACGGAGAATGGAGCAGCCCCAAACGTCCGGGGCTTTAGCCCCGTTGTACTGATCCGATTACTCAATTTCTGCTTCCAGGTATTCAATTCTTCCGGCCAGCTCTTCCCACTTTGTGAAAGATTCAGCAAGTGAATTTTTTAACTGATCATACTCCATTGAAATGGTTTTTACCTTCTCGTCATCATCATAAAAAGCGGTGTCAGCCATAACCGTTTCAATTTCCGCTTTTCTTTTTTCGAGGGTTTCAATCTCTTTTTCAAGAGACTTCAGCTGCTTTTGAACCGGACGTATTTTCTGGTAGCGTTCATTTCTCCTTTTTGCCTCAAGCCTCTTTTTCTCCTTCCGCGAAAGCTGTTCACCGGAAGTTTTTGATGCCGTGCGGGCTTCCGATTGAGTATCAGCCTGGCCATTTCCCTGCTCCTGCTCTTTTTTGGAAAGGTACCAGGTGACATTTCCTTTAAAAGTGTGTAATCGTCCGGGCTGAACTTCGAGGGTTTTCGATACAACAGGGTCCAGGAAATCCCGGTCATGTGATACAATCATGAGAGAACCCTCAAACTGCTGCAGTGCCTGCTGCAGGATGCCTTTTGACTGCATATCGAGGTGATTTGTAGGTTCATCAAAAATCAAAAAATTGGCAGGAGTGATCAGCATTTTTGCAAGTGCAAGCCGGCTTTTCTCTCCGCCCGATAATATCTTTACCTTCTTAAAAACATCATCACCCCGAAAGAGAAAACATCCCAGGATGGTGCGGAGCCTGGTTTCGTTTTCATTTACCGCGGCCAGTTTCATCTCATCAAGGGCGTTGTTTTCCGGATTCAGCTCATCAGCCTGGTGCTGAGCAAAGTAGGATGTGGTTACATTGTACCCTGCTATCCGCTTTCCGTCAGTTACCGGTTCATGCCCTGTCAGTATTCGTATCAGGGTGGATTTTCCGGCTCCGTTCGGACCCACAACGGCAATCTTGTCTCCCCGTTCCACCTGGTAATCGATTCCGTTGAACACCTGGTGTTCACCATACGATTTATGAACATTTTCAAGCTCCATCACAATCTGTCCGCTTCGTTCGGGAGGGGGGAAGCTGAATGTGATCTCCTCCTGCGCTTCATCAGGTTCCACAAGTTCTATTTTTTCGAGCTGTTTAATGCGGCTCTGAACCTGCTTTGCCTTAGTCGCTTTATAGCGGAACCGGTCGATAAAACGTTCGGTCTCTTTAATCTCCTGTTTTTGGTTTTCATATTTTTTACGGATCAGTTCCTGTTGTTCCGCATATTTTTCTTCATAAAAATTGTAATTACCGGCATAATCATCCATCCGGCCTTTACTGAGTGCCATGGTACGGGTTGTTATGGAATTCAAAAACGCCCGGTCGTGCGATACCACAATCACTGTTCCGTCGTAGTTCTTCAAAAAAGATTCAATCCACTGCAGTGATTCAATATCCAGGTGGTTGGTAGGTTCATCAAGCATCAGGTAGGTTGGCTGCCTGAGCAGAAGCTTTGCAAGCGCAATACGCATCAGCCATCCGCCGCTGAATTCTGTGGTAGGGCGAATAAAATCACTCTCGGTAAATCCGAGCCCTTTCAGTACACGTTCAATTTCACTTTGAAGTGAGTATGCGCCCCTGTTTTCAAGCTGGTGCTGAATTCTGCCATACTCCTCAAGTGCCTTTTGATGTTCGTCAGACCCCGGATTATACTTTTCAAGCTCCTGGTGCGCTTTTTCATATTCAGATTCAAGCTTTTTGATATCATCGAACGCATGTTCTACCTCACCCAGAACTGTAAGTGAGGGATCGGGATCTACGCCATCCTGTGGAAGATAGCCCACAGTTGAAGCTGAACTGAGAATCACTTTTCCCTCGTCCGGATTCTGTTCACCGGCTATGATTTTTAGCAATGTAGATTTTCCCGCGCCGTTGGGACCAACCAGTCCGATTCTCTCGCCCGGGTTAATGACGGTGGAAATCTTGTTAAAAAGTGCACGCTCACCAAAGAATAGTGATATATTATCGAATTGAAGCAAATTCGGGACTTATTAAATTATGAATTTTGAGTTATGAATAATGAGTTGTTGATTGTAGAAAGCGTAACGGAAACACTGAAGATGATAAGTTTTTAAGATGGACGGCTAATCAGGATTATATCACACAAATTCTATGTTTTTCTCCACGGTTCACCATTATATTCAAGTGCTTTCTATAATCAGGAGACATTGATAAGATAAAACATATTTTAAACGATTCTGAGAAGAAAAATTTTGATATTAAAGACGATTTAAACCAAACAATCTTATATGAATTTAGATAATCATTTTGCGGCCATTTTATTGTCCGTTTTACTATTCACTGCAGGCTGCTCTGAAATCAGGCAGCAGCCAGCAACTGATTTCGTAATTACCAACCCTGCAGAGGCAGGATCGAAGTATCCAAATCTTCATAAAGATAAATCCGGAGTAATACACATGAGCTGGATTCTTGGTATTGAGGAAGATATCTCAGCACTTCGCTATTCAAGCTTTAAAAACGATCGCTGGACAGAAGTTCAGACAGTGCGTGTTGCCGAAGACTTTTTTGTGAACTGGGCGGATTTCCCATCTGTTGCCGGGTACAATGGAGAGGTGATTGCTGCGCACTGGCTGAAGGAGTTTGAAAGTGATGTACTTGCAACACACGTGCAGGTTGGCTTTCCGGGTGAAGATAACCGCTGGCGCCAATCGGTTACCCCGCATGAAGACCGGTCTATGACGGAGCACGGTTTTGTCTCAATGCTGCCTTTGAACGAAAGCAAGGTTCTTGCCATCTGGCTGGATGGCCGCAAAACTGAAGGAAGGGCTCACGATGAATATGCGGATGTAAGCCGGGGAATGACCCTGCGATCGGCTGAAATCTCCTCAAACGGCGATGTAAATCGCAGAAATGAAATTGACGATTTGGTGTGTGATTGTTGCCAGACGGACCTTATTGCAGCTGAAGGAGGAGCCCTGGCTGTTTATCGCAACCGCACGGAAAATGAAATCCGGGATATTGCCATCAACCGGTATGATCTTGAAACAGGCAGCTGGAGTGAACCAACAATTGTAGCTGAAGATGGATGGCAGATTAACGGATGTCCGGTGAATGGGCCGAGGATCGCAGGGACTAATGAGCGGGTGGCAGTAACCTGGTACACTGTTGCAAACGACAGCCCGCGAGTACAGCTTGTGCGGTCTGCGGATGGCGGCGAGTCGTTCCAGGAACCGATTTTTATTGCAGATGAAAATACCATCGGCAGGCCGGATTTAATTCTGCGTGAAGATGGGTCAGTCTATGTGAGTTATATCATTCAGGCAGATGATCTGGGGTATGTGATGCTGCGTAAAGTGAATCCTGATGGCACAACAGAAGTTCCGCTTCAAGTGGGTGTAACTTCTTCGGCCCGATCAAGTGGTTTTCCGCGTCTTGTTGAAACGGATGAGGGCGTGCTTTTTGCGTGGACACAAACCGACCCGGTGTTCAAAGTCAGAACGGCTTTAGTCCCCTTTGATTTGTGGTGATTTTTTCTGTTGAGCAGCTAATTTGATGGAGTTAAAGTTTCTGAATTTTCAGTTGCCTTTTTCCTTGGTTATCCGAAAAGATATATTTGATTTATGTGTGCCTTACTAATTAAAGTTTACTTCATGAACCTTTGAGTCTTCGGGGCTATAAACTGCCGGGTTTTTCCACGAGGACACCAAGCAGCACGAAGAACTTGTACTACATCTATTTAAAGTAAAACTAAATAATTTAATTTGAGTTGGGGTCAATAATTTTTTTTGGTCAGCCCTGGTAATGGATTGGCAACAGTACTTTCAATTAATCATTGCCTGATATCATCCATTGAGTTCAGATTTGGATTTGTTAATACATCCATTACCGTCTGCTTTAGCTGACGACGAACAGTTCTAAATCAAAGTGGCTTCAGCCGCATTCTGAAGAAACGATTTTCGTAACTAAATAAGCACTTCATTTTTAAAACCCTGGCAATTATATTAGTCCAAAATCAAAACCATGGATTTATGTGACCGTCATGAATAAAAAAATCATCCCTTCAGTATCAATACTTTTCTTACTTCTTCTGCTTCCCGGATTCGTGCAGGCGCAGTTAACTCTTCTTCAGGAAGATAATTACCGTGAGCAAGTCCTCGAAATACTCAAGGAAGTTCCACTGATTGACGGACATAACGATGTTCCATGGCAATACCGAGGCCGGGCGGATTACAAGTTTTCCGAAATTGATTTTATGGATACAACGGAACTTGAACGCCCCATGCATACTGATATACCGCGACTCAAAGAGGGCGGAGTAGGGGCTCAGTTTTGGTCTGTTTTTGTACCTTACGGACTGAGAGGCAGTGAAGCCGTTCAGGCAACCATGGAACAGATCGATTTTGTACACAGGATGATTGAATACTACCCGGATGAATTTGAACTGGCACTGACCGCAGATGATATTGAGCGAATCCATGGGAATGGTAAAATTGCCTCTTTAATCGGCATGGAAGGGGGCCATTCCATATACAACTCACTTGGTGTTCTTCGGCAATTTCATAGATTGGGAGCGAGATACATGACAATTACCCATTCCGGAACCCTCGACTGGGCCGACTCAGCTACAGATGTGCCACTGAATGATGGCTTGACTGAATTTGGAAACGAGGTTATTCGGGAAATGAACCGGCTGGGAATGCTTGTGGATTTGTCTCATGTCTCTCCTCAAACCATGCGCGATGCCATTGCAGTTTCCCGTGCACCTGTAATTTATTCACACTCTTCGGCAAGAGCCCTGAACGGGCATCCCCGGAATGTTTCGGATGATGTACTGGATCTGGTGAAGGAAAATAATGGGATAGTTATGATTACATTTGTGCCATCCTTTATTTCTGAAAAACTTCGCATTCACCTGGCTGATATGCAGGCCGAACAGGCACGGCTCGAATCGCTTTACAATGGTCAGCCGGATCGTGTTGAAGATGAAATGGAAGAGTGGATGGAAGCCAATCCTGCGCCCGCTGCAACTCTTCACCAGGTTGCGGATCACATCGATCACATCAAAATGAGGATTGGTGTTGATTATGTGGGTATTGGCGGTGATTACGACGGTATACGAAGTTTGCCCGTGGGACTTGAAGATGTATCTACCTACCCGGATCTGCTTGCAGAGCTGATGCGAAGAGGGTATTCCGAAGAAGATATCAAAAAAATTGCGGGGCTGAATGCACTGAGGGTTATGCGGGAAGCGGAAGATGTAGCAATGAAACTGCAGGATGAACGTTTATCATCGGAGGCAGTTATCGGGGATTTTGAGTGAAACTGTCTTGATCACTGCGTTCCTTTGCGAAACGCCTGGTGAGAGCACGTTGTATATCAAACTTCTTCCAGGCGTACCCTACGGGACGCATTTGGTTTTTTCTCTCGTTTACTACTACCCACCAAATGCTCCCAGAGGAGCATAACCGGATAGTCAGAGGATCGATTTTCTAAATTCAACAATATCTGATTCCGAATGTACTGAAACATAGGTAATTTTAAAGTTCTGAAATGTTTTGAAAGCTGATTTCAGATTCATTAAAAAAATTACAAAATTATCGGGCAAGAAAGGCTTTATTCCTTCGTTATATTAGTGTATTTTAAAAAGATGTTCATTGACTTTTTGGGGGTGTACCGGATTCGACGGAATGCGTAGAATCGCAGGTTGCATGTCGGGATTGCCCGATGGATCCCGTAAAAAATCCATCATGGAATAAAAGTAGTTGACAACAATTACTCATACCGCCTGGCTGCTTAAACAGCCCGGCCGTTCCATCAGGTGCTTGTCTGTTAGCCCTGATTCGGAGCGCCGACTATAACAGAATTTATCGGCTTGTGCTTCCGCCACACGCCGGTGAACACTTTGCGGAATAGCTTAAAGACGCCTTGTTGCCGGGCAAATCTTTAAGCGAAACTTAAAACGGCAAATACGCATGTAGATACTTGAACGATATGCCATTTCGGACCGGGGTTCAACTCCCCGCACCTCCACTATTTAATTTAACCTGGTAAGATTCTTTTCTTGTCAGATTTTTTGTTTCTCTTTGGGACAGACTTATAAATGAAGAGAACGTATTTTTCACTTTCCTAATTCGAATATTTGAATATTTTGCTATCGGATATTCCCCATATATTTTCACTGTTCAAAAAGTAAATATCATCCAGATCATTGGCGATCGATGTTGACTTTTGCCAAGTTAAACCACCATCCATTGTTCTTAATAAGCCTTCCAGGATAAACCCATTTGTTTCATCGATGAAATATATTTTTCTGGTATTTTCGCTGATTTTATCATTATCTGAATCCTTAAAAATTATCTCCCAATCTTCACCACGATTTTCAGTAAAGGCAATGAATCCATCAGGTGTGATCTCATTAGGTTCATTAAAATTTGCTATGATCCACCCATTACTGTCATTTAAAAAAAATACGGACTGAAGGATAATTTCAATTTCGGAGCCGTTCTTATCTAAAAATTCGGGTGTAATATCATTCCAGTTTTCTCCTAAATCATTGCTGATAAAAAGTGTTGAGGCATTACCAACAACTAAAGTGTTTCTTTCGGGAAAAGTCAAAGAAGGGTAAAGAGATTCAGGTCCGCCAGTAAAAGATAAATTAAAATATAACCAGTCCATTCCTCCATTTGTGCTCAGAACCAACTCAGAAGGCGATCTGATTACAATTAAGCTGTCATCAACGACTTCCACATTTACTACATCTTGATGAGCACTGTTTCTGCTTGTATCCCAATCTAATCCAGTATCTGCATTATTTGTGAAATAAAGTGTACCTTCTGACCCAACAATCCATCCGTTTGATTGATCTTTGAAATGTATTTTTTTAAAACTATTATCTATGATGTCCTCCGGCAATCTCAATCTGTTTTCTATCCAGTTTCGTCCCCCGTCAGTAGATTTAAATATCTTGCCATTGTTGCCGGCAATCCATCCTTCCATTTCATTAATAAAGTTGATTGAGTTTAATTCCTCAAAATCTACTTCACTTATAAGTTTCCAGTCAGCTTGTTCACCAGTAGTAAAAGTTAGTCTGGTACCAAATTCAGTTCCATTAGAATTTCTTGCAAAAGCTTCGTATTCAAATGTAGATTGAGGAGGCAAGTCATCAAGCAGTAATTCAAATTCACCCAATTGATCACTATCAACTTTCTCGCAATTATCTCTTATATCAAAACCACTTTCGCCATAGCAAAAACCTCTTGCTGTTAATTCAGTATCGCCAGTGTTGCTAACCGCCCCTCTGAGAGTAACACCTGAAAACTGAATCACAGTTGCTTGTAAAGTTACTACTTCAGGGACAGCAGATTCGTTATTTTCAGAACCGCAACTAACTAAATTGAGGAAAAAAATTATGATCATAAAGCTTAAGCTTATGCGCTCAAACATATGTATTAAATGTATTATTTGAAGTTTAGTTAAAATTTTACCCCTTAAAACAAGCATACTCATCATCTTCGACAATACGAAGAAAATCGCCGAGAGTGCTCACTTCCGGAGAGGGTTCATAGGGATGCCATTTTAGATTTGCCCGCCTCCAGTATACGTTCCACCTGTTTTTCACTTTCACCCAGGAGGTTTTGGCGTATGGATGATTCAGTATCTTCTCCGGATTATTCCAGAGCGGACGTATTTCGTACAGTTCAATCGTTTGATCTTCTATGGAGTAACCAATATCCAGTTTTGGCCGGATCTTTTCGGGCGGCCTGACCGCTTCCAGGTATAAATCGAGTAATTTTTTGTGTTCAGCAAGTTCTTCTTCGCTAAATGCCATTGATGTGGCCTTTCTGTTTTAGAATTACGGCTTTTTCAGCCTTTTATCCGATTCAAAATCATAGGAACCGGTTTCAATCATCTCTTTAATATCCCCGATGGAGGGCCGGTCTCCCCAGAATGTTCCGTAGTAGGTAAAGCGGACTACCCCCTCTTCATCGATAATGACAACGGCCGGCCGGTTGATCCACTCGGAATGAACAGTGAATGCCATTGGCTGAACACCATAAGCAGTACCCACACCAGCGGCACGATCTGCCAGGTGAGGCCACCATATTTTCTTTGTGTATGTTTCCCGGAATGATTCTTCCGAGAACCAGTAATGAGGCTCAAGCTCCTTTCCAACCATCACCCGGGCCGGGTAGATGTCGTGACACTCGAGTGTAAAAAACTGTATTGAATCCTGGAGTTCGTCCTGCATCTCAATCAATTCAGCAAATTCCCTGTGGCAAACCGGGCACCAGTCAGCAAATATCCAGATCAGGACCACCGGTTTTTTCCCAATTTGATCCGACAGACGCCATTTTCTTTTTTCCGTATCTGGCAGCTCGAAATCAGGAGCTTTTACACCGGTCTGAACTTTGTTGAAGTTATCTTCGTCCAGGTTTCTCCAGGCCTCCGAAAGCTCAGGTGTGGCGGTCTGATTATTCCGGATGGCATGGGCAGCAAGTTCGGCCTGATGCCTTACGTCCTTTGAGTCGTCGTCTTGTTCAGCTTTTTTTACAACTCTCAATGAATCTTTATCGCCAATTTGCCACAGTGATACAGCTGCCTGCGAGCGCACTACTTCGTGGCTGTCTTCCAGCAAGGCAGATTCAAGGCTATCAACAGATTTGAAAGAGCGAAGAATCCCGGCAACCATCGCAGCAACATGCCGCACGTGATGACTTTCATCGAGCAGGGCGGAGATTACATAATTCTCCGCCGGTTTGCCAATTCGGACTAGATCCCGCACGGCAAGGGTACGAACCAGCCAGTCGCGGTCGTCCAGATCTGCAACGCCGTGTTCATTAAGGGTACGGTCGAACGTAAATCCATCCCGGATTGGATGGAAATCATGTGTTCGTATACGATCGAATATGGCAAGTATGTTGTCTTGAATGGTTGTCATAACTATTTTTCTATTTTGATTCCAGGTAATATATATAATTCATGAGGTTTTCTGTGCAGTATGGCTGAAAAGAAAAAAGAAATTCATTTTAAAAATGAAAAGGAAACTTATTACTTTACGCAAGCATTTACTTCTATTGATTCCCTGTAGACAACAGACATTAACATTCGGAACGTAACTGAAAAATGAGCCAAATTAAACAGCGGAAAAAAGATCATGTACAGCTAACTCTTACGGGTGAAGTGAACTATGAAAAAGGTACAGGATTTGAAAACTATCAATTTGTTCATAACGCTCTTCCGGAAGTGAATTTTGAGGAAGTATCCACAGATGTGACTTTTCTTGGCCGGGCGTTCTCATTTCCGCTCTTTATTTCATCCATGACCGGCGGCTATACGGACGCTGGTAGAGTTAACACGATTATTGCAGAGTTTTGTGAAGATCACGACCTGCCATTTGGCGTTGGCAGCCAGCGTGTTATGCTTGAAGATGCAGATACAGAACAGACATTTTCGATTGTAAGGGAGAAGGCCCCCAATGCTTTTATTGCATCCAATATCGGCGGGGCACAACTGATAGGCGGTCTTTCGAAACATAAAATGAACCGGATGATTGATTCAATCAAAGCAGATGCAGTTATCGTGCATTTGAATCCGTTACAGGAATTGATGCAGCCTGAAGGTGACAGAAATTTTAAAGGGATTGAGTCAGGGATTGCGCAGCTCGTTAAAGAGAGTCCCGTTCCTGTGATCGTCAAAGAGACAGGGGCCGGGATATCAGGAGAGGTGGCAGCCCGTCTCCTGGAACTTGGCGTTTCAGTTATTGATATCGCCGGTGCAGGGGGAACAAGCTGGGCAAAGATTGAGAATACACGCACATCCAACCATAATCCGCAAACAATTTTTGATAATTGGGGATTAACAACCCTGGACTGCCTCAGGGAAACAGCTGATTTGAAAGATAAAAATGATTTTGAAGTGATCGCTTCCGGCGGCATCAAGAGTAGTTTTGATATCGTTAAATCTCTCTGCCTGGGTGCTGATTTTACCGCATCGGCAAGTCCTGTAATTAATGCACTGGCCGATGATGGCTATGAAGGGTTGAAAAATCTTTTTGACACCTGGGAATTTCAGGTTAAAATCATACTGTCTCTGCTGGGCTGTACAAACATAGGTGAACTCAGTCCAAAACATATTCAATTTACAGGAACGGCGAAATAAATTCCTCTGTTAATCGCTTGTATTTCATTAACTAAAAAAGCAGACCTTGATCACAACTGAAACAAAGCGCAAGCTTTCTACACCTTTCAATTACAAGATTTCGAAATTGGAATTGCCTGAGCAGCCTGCGTTATTATATGACCCGGTTCGTTATACGCTCACATTGGGTGGTAAACGTCTCAGGTTCTGTCTTACTATTTTAAGCACAGGTATTTGCGGAGGGAAACCTGAAAAGGCTACAAATGCAGCTCATGCCATTGAGATGCTCCATAATTTTACACTTCTTCACGATGATATTATGGATGGTGCTGAAACCAGGAGAGGCCAGCCAACTGTATACAAAAAGTGGGGTGTTTCAAATGCAATACTGTCTGGCGATATCATGTTTGTAAAAGCATTTGAACTGCTTGGTAAATACAGAAATCATAAACGGTATTCTGATATCATAGATATTTTTGTTAAATCATCACGCGAAGTATGCGAAGGTCAGTCGTATGATATGGAATTCGAGGAACGTGACGATGTAACTGTTGATGAATACCTGAACATGATAAGGGGTAAAACGGCTTCTCTCATCCGGGGGGCATTACTTATAGGCGGAGCTGTTGCTGATGCCGATGAACAGACATTGGAAAAGCTTGAGAGAATTGGAAATGAAATCGGAATTGCATTTCAGATTCAGGATGATCTTCTGGATGTAATCGGAGATCCCAAAAAGTTTGGCAAGGATATTGGCAGTGATATTAGAGAAGGAAAAAAAACATATCTAATTTTACTTGCACTTCAGAGATGCAATAACAGGGAGAGTATGTGGTTAACACGTAAGATGCAAAGAAGTCCGCTATCGGATTCGGATATCAAAAAAATCGTACTGCTTCTTCAAAAATACGGCGTTATTGACATTACAAAGAAAAAAATTAATTATCATTTTAAGCGTGCGTTTGAAAAAATCAGTACATTTGAAGATTGTAAATACAATCGTGATATTACAAAACTTATTGAATACGTACAGAAAAGAGATTTTTGATTAATTATATGAACAAATTTACCGGTATTCTCCTCCTGCTTTTCATTTTGAGCGCTTGTACCAGCAGCAATGTAATACGCCCCGGAGATACAATTGATGTAGCTTTTGAAAAGGCAAAAAATTTATATGATGAAGAAAAATATACGGATGCAGCCAATGCCTTCGAAACAGTTGTATCAGTAGGAAGAGGAACTGACGTAGGCCAGGAAGCCCAGTTTCTGCTCGCAGAGAGTTATTTCAAGGACAGAAGATTCATGCTCGCCGCAGCTGAATACGAGCGATACGCACTTTTTTATCCCAACTCTTCGCGCAGGGAAATGGTTGATTTTAAACAGGGAAAAAGCTACTACTTTTTGAGTCCGCGTTACAAACTTGATCAGACAAATACCAGGAAAGCCATCGAGCAATTCAGACTCTTCAATTCAAGATACCCGAACTCTGATCTCGTTACTGAATCGGGAGAACTGATTACAGAACTTCGCACAAAACTGGCAAAGAAGAAATTTGAAGCTGCAAACTTTTATATGAGAACCGACAGGTTTCAGTCAGCTGTTCTCTATTACGACCTGGTGATTGATGATTTCCCGGAAACAGAATGGGCTGAAAAATCACTTGTTGAACAGATTGAAGCATATATCAGATATGCTGATAACAGCATAAGAAGCAAGCAGCCCGAACGCTACAGGCTGGCCATCGATAGCTATGAAAAATATATTCAGCTCTTCCCAAGAGGAGAAAACAGACCGAAGGCTGAGGATCTTTACGATGAAGCTGCTACAGCATTGGAAAAGATGGGTGAAGGCATCAACAACCTGGTGTCGAGTCAAAATTAACTCACAACCGGATGAGAGACAGAATTGGAATATTCGGCGGATCATTCGACCCGGTTCACAATGGCCATATTTCTGTCATTAAATCATTTCTGAATTCGAACCTGCTGGACAGGGTCAGTGTTATGCTTACGCCGTATCCGCCTCATAAAAAATCTGACCTGCAGACCTCTTACCAACACCGGCTGAATATGCTTGAAATAGCAGTTAAAAATCTCGAAAATGTTAGTATCAGTGATCTCGAGACAAGACTGCCCCAGCCGTCCTATACACTTCAGACGATAAATTATCTGAAAGAAATTGAACCGGATAATCTTTTTTTTTTATGTATCGGGGAAGACAGTATTGTAAACTTTAATAAATGGTACCACTTTGAAGAGATTTTGGAAAAAGTAACTCTCGTTGTTGCGGAAAGACCGGGTTTCAATAAAAGAAGAGCTGACCCGAAAATTCTTGAACGAACTATTTTTGTGGAACACAAGCCGGTTGATATCTCTTCAACGGAAATAAGGGAGAATGAATCCGGCAAAAACGAAAACGCCGTTCCGGCAGAGGTCGAAATGTATATTCAAAAGCACAGCCTTTACTCACATACTAATTGAATATGGACAGGAAAAACTTTTTAAAACTTTCAGGAGCTCTTGCTGCAGGCAGTTCACTGATTAAACCCGTCATCAATTCGAAGGAGCTGAACTCTGAGCCCGTTTTTCCGAAAGCCCTGCAAACAGGTGACAAAGTTGCATTTGTAGCACCTGCAGGTATTATCTTTGATAAAGATGATTTCGACAGAATGAAACGTGTGATGGAGCTGAAGGGATACCGTGTCATTTTTGGGGAAAATGTCAGAAACAGATGGGGATATTTTTCAGGAACAGATCGTGAGAGGGCCGAAGATGTAAACCGGATGTTCGGTGACCCGAAAGTGAAAGCAATTATTGCAGTCAGAGGCGGCTGGGGTTGCAGCAGGATACTGGAGTATATAGATTTTGAGTTAATCAAAAAGAATCCGAAAATTTATTGCGGATTCAGCGATAACACCGCCCTGGAAATGGCAATTTTCAAAAAAACAGGGCTTGTTACTTTCCACGGTCCGAACGGAAATTCGGAATGGACCGATTTCACCAGAAGATACTTTTCAAGTGTTCTGAAAGATGGTGAGAAAACAGTTATGGAGATGCCTGCAGCTGATAAACCGGATGCACGGACAATCCAAAGCGGAAAAGCATCCGGCAAACTTCTTGGCGGTAATCTTACGATTATTGTATCCATGCTCGGAACGCCATACATGCCGGATCTTACCGGTGCCATCCTCTTTGCTGAAGATATCGGCGAGCAGGTATACCGGATCGACCGGATGCTGACACAACTGAAGCTGGCTGGTATTCTCGATAAAATTTCAGGGTTTGTTTTTGGGAAATGTTACGATTGTGATAGCGGCAGTGAACCCACTTTTCAGCTTTCCGAAATACTGAATCAGCACCTTGAACCTCTTGGAATTCCTGCCTTTTCCGGTTCCATGATAAGCCACCTCGACAATATATTTACAGTTCCGCAGGGAGCCAGTGCAGAAATAGATGCCGATGAACATACAATCCGTCTGCTTGAACCTGCTGTTTCATGACAAGGGCTCTTATTTGCTGACCATTTATAAAATAAATTCTTATTTCTCTGCTCATAGTTTTCTATCTTTCTGACTTTGGATTTAACTGCAAAAATTAGTGTATGTCTACGATTGCAAATGAAAAATATGAAGCGGTAATCGGACTTGAAGTCCATGCCCAGCTGCTCACTGAAAGCAAAGCTTTTGCACCGGTATCCACGGAGTTTGGTAAAGCCCCAAATACGAATGTAACTCCGCTCTGCCTCGGCCATCCCGGCACACTACCTGTTTTAAATGAGAACCTTGTTCGATATATCATTAAGATGGGTTTGGCAACAGGCTGCAACATAGCTGAGAAATCAATATTTGCCAGGAAAAACTATTTTTATCCGGATCTGCCGAAAGGGTACCAGATTTCCCAGTATGATACACCAATCTGTTATGACGGCGAAATTCATATAGAGCTTGAGGATTATGAAAAAACGATCGGGCTGACACGCATCCATATGGAAGAGGATGCAGGTAAATCCATTCACGACCAGGATCCTTACCATACTCTTGTGGATCTGAATCGTGCGGGCGTTCCTCTTATCGAGATTGTTTCCGAACCTGATATCAGGACACCGCAGGAGGCCTATGCCTACCTTACCAAGATCAAGCAAATTGTACAGTATCTTGAAATTTGTGATGGCAATATGGAAGAGGGCAGTCTTCGGTGTGATGCTAATGTATCTGTGAGGCTCCGCGGTCAGAAAGAGCTGAGTACTCGTACAGAACTAAAAAACATGAACTCATTCCGTAATGTGGAACGGGCTCTTGAATTTGAAATTAAACGGCAGATCAACCTCGTTGAATCGGGCGAAAAGGTTGTCCAGCATACGCTGCTGTGGGATGCGAATAAACTGGAGACACGCCTGATGAGAACCAAGGAAGAGGCGCATGATTACCGTTACTTTCCCGAACCTGATATTCCGCCGGTAATTGTAACGGATGAACTGCTTGATGATATCAAATCAGGACTGCCGGAAATGCCTGATGTGAGGCTGGAACGGTTTATGAGTGAACTGAACCTCTCGAATGAAGATGCCATTGTGCTAACTGAAAACAGGTACCTGGCTGATTACTATGAAGAGACGCTCAAGTATGTAGATGATCCGAAAGCAATGGCTAATATCATTCTTTCAGAAGTTCTGCGTGTATTGAATGAACAGAGTATATCCATAAGGGAATTCAACATCAGTGCAGAACGGCTGGCAGAACTAGTGAAGCTGAAAATGGAGGATAAAATCAACTCCAGTGCGATGCAAACAATCTTTAACCATATGCTGGACTCAGATAAGAGTGCTGAAAAACTGGCAGAAGAGTTAAATTTAATACAAGTTTCGGATTCCGGTTTTGTGGAACCGCTTATCGATGAAGTGATCGAGTCGAACCCGGACGAGGTTGAAAAATACAAAGAAGGGAAGAAGGCTCTGATCGGATTTTTTATCGGACAGGTGATGAAAAAATCAAAAGGCAAGGCCAATCCGAAACAGGTTCGGGAATTGGTAGCTGCAAAATTAGACGAAAAATAGCTTTGAAATTAATCACAATCATGCAATCAGCGATCATCTATATTGTTAAAATAGTTCTCATCTTTTCATTTTTTTCCTGCACTTCTGAAGCGCAAATAAATGAAACTGTTATTGAAGGTCAGTTAACAGTTGATCCCGAAATTGATGAAACCGGAAACTTCAGTAATTTTAACCTGCTTATTGCTTTGAGGGATTCAGCCGGTGCATACAGCGACACGGTATACCACGCAATTACAGACCAGGATGGATATTTCAGCGGAACTGCACGTTTCAAAGAGAAAAATCTTTATCCAATGCTTATATCAAGAAATAACAACAATCTTGGACTTGTGAATATAGTGCTTGCAGATGGTGATTCGGTGCGTGTAGAAGCAGAATTTCCTGATATTGAACAAACTCTGAAAATCGAGTCGGAAGAAAACGAGGTATTTGAAACTTTAGAACGAATCGACCGAAATTTCAACAGGGTGATGCGTTTTATTACAGCCGGAGCAGTGTCGGAAGATAGCGTGGAAATCGAATTGCAAAAATGGAGTGATATCTATTGGGATATTTCAAATGATAATCCGGACACCTATGCAGCAGACAGGGCTCTTTCAAGATCAGTAACTATCCTGGAGGGGTGGAATGACTCACTAATGATAGACCGGATTGAAAGCGTGATGAACCAGGGCGAAACGTTACCCACCACAGTACGCAGACTGGCTACCAATTATTATGCTGAAAGATCCGGCGCAGAGAGGGCTGTATCTTACCTGGATTCACTTGCAAAGAACGCATCAGATGAAAACACTCAAATGGCTATCGAGATGGAGATGATTAAATTGTTGTATGACAGTGCAAGCGTAGAAATGGCTTCTCAGAGAATTGATGAATTTAAAGAAACATATACGGAACACCAGAGAGGCCGGCAGTGGGCTGATCGAATATCTTATGATATTGAAAATTTTTCGGCTGGTGATCCTGTTCCTTCGTTTGAATTCATGTCTACCGAAAATGAAATAATAGATAAGGATTCACTGGCCGGAAAACCGTTTATTCTTGAGTTTACTCGTCTTGATGATCCATTGTATCAGGATCAGTACGACCGTTTGCTTGTGATCAGCCAGATCTACAGTGGTTTTGGCCTTGAAGTGATAACGGTACCGCTTGGTACATCAGGAGTAACGATTAATGCCTTTTTTGAAGAGCGAAGTAAGCTCTGGCCATTTGCAGATCCGAAAAGTTTCGATGTTGAAGATCTCAGTAAAAGATTTAATATTTACGGTATACCTGTTCGTTTTCTTGTCAATAGTGATGGAAACCTCATACGGAAATATACAGGTACAGAGTTTGACCAGATAATTACAGGTTTACAAAAAATCAGAACTAACCAGGAACAAAACCCATGAGAAAATATTTGATAGCCGGAAACTGGAAGATGAATGCAGGCCCAAAAGAGGGAAAGGAACTTGCCGCAGAGCTGAGCGCAAAATGGGGTGATCACTCATTTAAAGTTGATGTGCTTGTATGTCCTCCATACTTGTCCATTCCTGCTGTGGTCGGTGAATTAAGTGGCACGGAAATTAAAACGGGAACTCAGAATCATTATCCTGAAGATAACGGCGCATTTACGGGTGAAATAAGCACCTCAATGATCAAAGAGGCTGGCTGCAGCTATGCTATCGCCGGACACTCGGAGCGAAGAGAATATTTTCAGGAGTCGGATGAATTTATCGCTAAAAAGGTAAAAAAGGCTCTTGATGACGATATAAAGCCAATTCTTTGTGTAGGCGAAAAACTTGATCAGCGTAAATCCGGAAATCATAAAAAGGTTGTTCAGGAGCAGCTGAATGCAGTACTGGATCATCTGAACCCGGAGCATGCTTCCGATTTTGTAGTTGCTTATGAACCCGTATGGGCAATCGGCACCGGTGAAACAGCATCACCTGAACAGGCACAGGAAATGCATGCATACATTCGCAGCCTGATCTCAGAAAAATGGACGGAAGAGAAGAGTGCAAACGTGCAAATTCTCTACGGAGGCAGTATGAAACCTGCGAATGCAGAAGAGTTGCTTTCACAGCCCGATGTGGATGGCGGCCTCATTGGCGGGGCAAGTCTCAAGGCCGGTAGTTTCAGTGAGATTATCGAAATAGCTGAATCACTCTCAAAATGAGTTTGAATCAAAAAAATATCTTGCTGATCGGAAGCGGAGGGAGAGAACACTCCATGGCCTGGAAACTGGCCCAATCCGAGAAACTGGATACTTTATACATAGCTCCCGGAAACCCGGGTACGGCAGAATGCGGTATCAATGCAGATATTGCAATCGATGATTTTCAAAAAGTTCTCGACTTTGTTCAGGAAAATAACATTGATATTGTTGTAGTCGGACCGGAAGCGCCACTCGTAAACGGTATAACGGATTTTCTGGAAAGAGAGGGTGTAACAGTTTTTGGCCCTTCTTCAAAAGCAGCTAAACTGGAAGGGAGTAAGGCCTTTGCCAAAGCTTTTATGGAAAAGTATGATATTCCAACTGCCGGTTTTAAATCATTTCCGGCAGACAGGTTTGATGATGCACTGGATTATATCAGGGAGAAGAATACCTATCCTGTAGTTTTAAAAGCTGATGGCCTGGCCGGTGGAAAAGGAGTCTTTATTTGTGATAATATCAGGGAAGCGGAAAGACGCCTGGTTCAAATGGAGCAGAATAAACAGTTGAAAAAAGCGGCCGGGGAAATTGTTGTAGAGGAGTTTATGAAGGGAGAAGAGGCTTCTGTATTTGTAATTTCTGATGGCCATACAGCGCTTACTCTTCATAATGCACAGGATCATAAAAGAATTGGCGAGGGCGATACAGGATTAAATACCGGAGGGATGGGAGCATACTGTCCAACCCCGCTGATTTCAGAAGAGATGCTTGAAGTTATTGATAGAAGTATTGTTTCGCCTACAATTACCGGGATGCAGGTAAATGAATCTCCCTACAACGGTATACTTTACATCGGGTTGATGATCACAGAAGAGGGTCCTAAAGTGGTCGAATATAACTGCAGGTTTGGGGATCCGGAATGCCAGGTTATTCTGCCCTCCCTGAATAATGATCTTCTTGAGTTAATTGTTGCGACGGCTGATCAGAATCTTGATGAAATCAGTATTCAAACCGATGATGATTATCGCTGCTGCGTTGTGATGGCGAGCAGCGGGTATCCTGTGCAGTATGAGAAAGGGAAGAAGATCAGTGGAATTGAATCTGTTGATGATCAGGCGCTGTTGTTCCACGCAGGAACAGTACTGGAAAATGGTGAGCTTTTGACAAATGGAGGAAGGGTTTTGAATGTTGTAGGCAGGGGGGCATCTCTTGAAGAGGCTATTAATCACGCCTATGAAAATGTACACCGGATTCATTTTGAAAATGCCTATTTCCGAAACGATATTGGCGCTAAGGGCATCAAATATAAAGATCAGTGATAAACCGGAAAAACTTAACAGCAGCTGATTGAAGCTGAATGCAAAGACGTATTGAGTAATTGAAGGGTTTACGTATTTGTATAATATAGTGACAGACTGAGTTTTGGCTCATCTTTATTTTTAAAGCCTGCAGGCAATAGAAAACAAACTTTTCTGTGGAAAAAATATCTGCGACTTTTTTATTTCTTAATCTGGTATTTTTAACAGCCGGACCTGTTTTTTCGCAGGATGATAAACCTGCTGATTACAGGCTGATTACGGATCAGCTTGATCGCCCCTCTTCTGTCTATGTTACCCCTCGCGCTGAAATTTATGTTACTGAACGCGGTGCACACCGTCTTCTGAAGTTTAATGCAGCAGGGGAGCGGATGGATGCCATGGGAAACCAGGGCCTTGGTGATTTTCAGTTCGACAGCCCCATGGATGTTGATGCCACAAACGGCTTGAAAATTTACGTGGCCGATTATAATAACAGAAGAGTTCAGGTATATGATAACCGGTTTCAATACCTTTCGACTATCAGGCAGACTGAGGGTGCCCGTTTTTCGGGAGACGTCAAACCCTCTGTGATAACCACAAACCCCATAAGCGATCTTTTTATCTACGACGAAGATCGTCACAGGATTTTAAAATATAACTCAAACGGAGTTTTTGAACTGGTAGCCAATCTTCGGAAAAGAGAAATTGAGTCCGTAACGGATATGAGTGCCAGCCAGGATCATCTATTCCTTCTCGATAAAAAGCAGCAGGTAATTCAAATATACAATCACCTTGTTCAGTTTCGCAGGTTTATTGGCGGATGGACTGATTTGAAAACAATTTCAGTAAGTCATGAACAACTTGTAGCAATAGATGGATCGGAACTTATTCATATGAATCTTCGGGGTTCAGTGCAAAACAGGGTGAATCTTGGACACAATGATGTCGTATCTGTCTCTTTTTATGGAAGGAATCTTGCCGTAATTACTGAAGATTCTCTCTATATTTATGATTTTCCTTTTTTGGAACAGTTCAGATAGAAATAAAAATGCCTGATTGGAATTTCATATTTGACGATTCAATCCTCTTTGGATTGCGGCTTCAGAAGGTTTTTAAATACCAGATGGCTAACAACCAGGTTTACAGAACATTTTGTGACACGGTTACCTCCGGTAGAGCTGATCCTGAGAGTTATAAACAGATACCAAAAATCCCGATACGTGCATTCAGGGAGGCAAAAGTTGCATCCTTTCATGTAACAGATGCGGAGTTATTTTTTAAGAGTAGCGGAACCGGCGATATGAACCGGAGCACCCACTACCTGAAATCGTCTTTACTTTACCGGGAATCCATAAAAAAAGGGTTTGATTGTTTTTATGATCCGGAAAAATATGTGATCTGGTGTTATACACCTGCCTACCAGGATAATCCTGACTCTTCATTAATTTACATGCTCAAACAGCTGGTAACCCGTGACAGCTCCGGGTTAAGCCGGTTTCTGAAATTGGATCGTGGCCTCGATAGTGATGAAATAGAAGAAGTTTCGAATTCCGGGAAAAAACTGATGATTTTCGGGGCGGCATTTGGCCTGCTTGATCTTTTGCAGTTGAACCGGATAATGCTTCCGGAAGATTCTGTTATTGTTGAAACAGGTGGTATGAAAACATACAAACGTGAGATGGGAAAAATGGAACTGCACCAAACTCTTGCGGAAGGATTTGGTCTGGCGAAGAATCACATTCACTCAGAATACGGAATGTGCGAGTTATTGAGTCAGGCATATGCTAAAGAGAGAGGATGGTTTGAGACACCCCATTGGATGCAGGTTACCGTTCATGATCCTTTAAATCCAATGAGAGTATGTGAGCCCGGAGAAGAGGGCAAAATCGGGGTGATTGATCTTGCCAATTTCTATTCTTGCAGTTTTATTTTAACAGATGACCGGGGTGTGATGGATAAACAAGGCCGCTTTCGTGTTTTAGGTCGCTGGAACAGTGCCGATCTGAGGGGATGTAATTTTCTGATTGACAGGGATATGTGAGCTGTAAAATTTTTTAAGGTCTTGATTTTTATCTGCTTCATGTATTATATACGGGTGATGTAATACAGAAAATTACCTGCCGGGAAATGAAAAAATGTTTTTGAATCAGGAAGTTTAAAATCCTAAACAAAAAGTGATAATGAGATGAAAAAGCTAATAGCAGGATTCTTATTCATATATTCGATGTTAATTCAATCAGGGACTGATAAAATTGTAGGAACATGGGTTTCTGAACCAACACCACAGACTGGCGAAATTATTACTTACAAATTCCAGGATGACGATACTATGAAAATGTATTATGACGGCAATGAATTGCCCGCTAAAGAGGATATTACATACATAATGACTCAGTTGGAGAATTTATACAAAATTGAAATAGAGTATGTTAGTGCCTGGAATAACATGGTTGAGAAAATACAAGGACTGATTGAATTTATAGATGATGATGAAATCAGAATGGAATTGTTTCTGAATGAATCCGATGAGATGCCTGATAACTTTTCAAATGAGTCCCTCGTATTTCAACGAGAATAAGAAATCAATAAAAAAGGGTGAAGGATGATTCCGGTTAATGAGATTACAAATCTTTGCCTTGCTATTGACGACTGGCTGCGACCGGATAATTCCGAACTAAAACTGGCTATCGACAGAACAGTTGAGGAAGGGTTTTTTTCTTTTGAAGATATCAAACACCAAATTCAAGTATTGAAGAAAACTCTGAATGAAGAATCTATTCGTGAGTGGGCTGACAGAAACCGATCATCTGATTCTGACGGCGGTCAAAAAAGGATTCTTTTTTTGCATGCGGGAAACCTTCCGCTTGTCGGGGTTCAGGATGTGATTGCAGCAACATTATGTAATGTATCCTACGGCGGAAAAATATCGCGGAAAGATCCTTATCTGCTGCCGACTCTGTTAACTGTATTGCGAAAGCATGGATTTTTAAAAAATTCTGTATGGAGCACAGAGATTGACGATTTCAAAAATTTCCGGGCAGAAGCTATGGTTTTTTCCGGATCGGGGAGTAACGCAGAAGTTGTAAGGAATAAGGTTTTACATATGAATGCCCTGAAAGCCGGTGCGCCCGAACTGATAAGATCAGCTCATTTCTCAATTGCTTTTATTGATGAAACTTCTTCTTCAACAATGCAGCAGCTTACAGAAGCTGTTTTCCGGTATGGTGGAATGGGCTGCAGGTCTGTTAAGATTGTTATTTCACCGGTTCAGCTGAACAATATTAGGTGTGAATTTACAGATTATATAGAATCTTTTTGGCTGAAAAATCCGCAATATAAAAAACCGCCGGCTTCACTTTTTCACAGGTTTGCATGTAATAAAGCGGTTGGAATAGAACAGTCATGGCTGGATGATTTTCTGATTGAAGAAACCGAAAAAAGACCGGAGCATGATTTTGTATTGCATTGGGTTGAGGGTGGGCTAAAAAAACTTCATGAGATCACAGCTCGATTCAGTGGAGGATTGCAGAGTGTTTATCTCTGCACACCGGAAACAGAGGCAGAGAGATTATCAGCAGAAATTGAGCTGTTAAAAAACGCCCAGTCACCACCGGTCTGCTGGCAGCCTGATGGCATTGACACCATAGCCTGGATTTTAAGTTTGAGCAACCTCGACTGACGAGTGGAACCATTATTCTAACCCTGTCCTGCCCGGATCACTCGTCTGTCGAGTTAGTCGGGGATTGATCTTCGGAATGCCCGTGGTGGGATGTTGCCTTTCGTACTCGTCAGACGACTGAGAGTTTATTGCTTTTGATGTATTTTTTCTCCAAGTCGTCAGGCGAGGAGAGGGTTGCGCATCAGTCATCACAGGCTGAAGGCCTGGCGCAACTCAGCCCCGACACGGCTGTGTCGGGGTTTCAGGCGAGGGGTCTAAACGGGCAGGCTGAAGGCCTACAGCAGGTCAGATTCAATTCAGATGAGAGTATGATGACGGGTCATGCTTCTGTGTCAAGGTAACCGGACTGAATTGCATACTCCTGCATGTTCACGGCCGGTTCTGCATCAGGCCTTCAGCCTGATGTTGAGCAGTAGCTCATGACTTACCGGGGCGCTGCCCCGGTCTGCGCTGCATCAGGCTTACAGCCTGTTCTTTGATCAGGGTTGGCCTTTCTTGATTGATGAGTGGAATTATCATCAAATTTAGTCTGCCCGGATCACTCGTCTGTCGAGTTTGGTAGGGCTGGTGCCCTGTGATTGCACTGGAAAGACCCCGGCAGCTCCAATTCGCCAGACGACTTGAACGCTCCCGGTATCTGGCAGGGATTTTGCCCTCAGTCGTCAGGCGAGCTTGTGACCCTCGACTGACGAGTGGAATCAGTATCTAACCCTGTCCTGCCCGGATCACTCGTCTGTCGAGTTCGGTAGGGCTGGTGCCTTCTGATTGCGCTGCTGAGTTTTATCTTGCTGAAATAACAGCGAGAGTTCCACAGGCTGAAGGCCTGGCGCAACTCAACCCCGACACAGCTGTGTCGGGGTTTCAGGTGAGACCTCAAGTAGGCAGGCTGAAGGCCTGCAGCAGGAAAGATTCAATTCAGATGAGTGTATTCTGGCTGGTCATATTTTGGTGCTACGGAAATGGACGGAATTATATACTTGGCATATTCACAGTCCGTTCTGCGTCAGGCCTTCAGCCTGATGGTGAGCAGCAGCTCATGACTTACCGGGGCGCTGCCCCGGTCTGTGCTGCATCAGGCTTACAGCCTGTTCTTTGATCAGGGTTGGCCTTTCTTGATTGATGAGTGGAATTACCATCAAATTTAGTCTGCCCGGATCACTCGTCTGTCGAGTTTGGTAGGGCTGATGCCCTGCGATGGCACTGGAAAGACCCCGGCAGTTTCAACTCGCCAGACGACTTGAACGCTCTTGGTAGCTGGCAGGGATTTTGCCCTCAGTCGTCAGGTGAGGGGTTATTCCAGGTAACCCCGATAGCGAACAAACCCTTCAATGGCCTCATATTCTGCAAAACCGAGCTGATCATACAACCGGGCTGTTCCCCTGTTTCTCTCTTCGGAACGCTGCCAGAACTCACGTTCATCGGGTCCTGGAAAAAGCGGCCGGTCTTTTTGGGATTGATGTTTAAATATGGCACGTCGCTTTTTGGCAAGTTCTTGCGGACTTAGCGGCACAGCCATCTCAATGTCATTGATATCCCACTCCTGCCAGGCACCTCTGTAAAGCCATACATAGCAATCATCCATCCAGGGCTCATCACTGCACCTGGACAATGCACTGTATATGGCTTTTAAACAAACCCTGTGCGTTCCGTGAGGATCTGATAGATCTCCGGCTGCGTATACCTGGTGAGGTTTTATTTCCCTTAGTAATTTTTCAATAATATCAATATCGGCATCGGAAATCGGTTTTTTCTTGACCCTGCCGGTTTCATAAAACGGCATATCAAGAAAATGGAGTTTTTCTTCCGGGACACCGCAATACCTGGCTGCAGCTTTTGCCTCTCCACGCCGTATCAATCCTTTTATCTGCTGTATTTCGGGAGAGTCGACTTGTCCGGGTTCTTTATTTTCAATAAAAGTTTTAATATTTGTAAGAAGATCATCAGCCTCACTATTCTCCATTTCAAACTGATCGGCGTAATCGGATACAAAGTCTGCAAATCGTATAACGTCATCATCAAATACGGCGATGTTGCCTGATGTCTGGTAGGCAACATGAACATCATGTCCGTGATCAATCAGTCTTATAAGTGTGCCTCCCATAGAAATTACATCATCATCGGGATGCGGACTGAATACAATTGCACGCTTGGGAAAAGGTTGTGCTCGTTCGGGTCTGCTCGAATCATCGGCATTTGGCTTTCCGCCCGGCCATCCGGTAATCGTGTGCTGAAGTTCATTGAAAACCTTAAGGTTAATGTTGTAAGCGGGACCATTTACAGTAATCAGGTCACCCATTCCGTTTTCATTGTAATCTTCTTCGGTAAGTTTCAGAACCGGCTTGTCTGTTTTTTTACAAAGCCAGACCACACCTTTACGGATTAAATTATCATCCCAGTCGCAGGTTGTGAGCAGCCAGGGTGTTTTGAGCCGGGTTAATTCTGCTCCGGAAGCTTCATCCAGTATAATTTCTGCATTGGGATGATTTTGAAGATATGTGGCGGGCACACTCTCTTTAATTTCACCTTCAACCGCTTCCCTGATGACGGGAGCCTTGCCTTCTCCCCATGCCATTAAAAATATTTTTTTAGCAGAAAGAATTGTTCCAACACCCATTGTAATTGCACGGCGCGGAACGTATTCTTCACCGAAAAAATCACTTGCGGCATCTTTACGGGTTACCCTGTCGAGTGTAATAAGTCTTGTCTCTGAATCCGGTCGTGAGCCGGGCTCATTGAAACCTATATGGCCGGTGCGCCCGATTCCAAGCAGCTGAATATCGATGCCGCCGGCATCTTCAATCTTCTTTTCATAGTCGCGACAGTAGGCACTGATCTCATCTTCCGGAACTGTTCCGTCGGGAATATGAATTTGATCATCCGGTATATCAAGATGATCAAACAGATGTTCTTTCATGAAACGGACATAACTTTGCAGAGATTCCGGCTGCATCGGGTAGTATTCGTCCAGATTAAAAGTTATCACATTTTTAAAACTGAGCCCGTCATTTTCGTGCAATTTTATGAGCTCATCGTACACTTTTACAGGTGTAGACCCGGTAGCAAGTCCAAGAACTGTTTTTTCATTTTTTTTATTGCGATTCTTTATAAGATTGGCAATCTCTTTGGCCACAGCATGAGATGCTGAAAATGAATCATTGTAAATGGTTGTGGGTACTTTCTCATAATAAGTAAGACGATCAGATTTTAAGCTGCCTGATATTTCCGGGTTTATCATACAAGTCAGTTAATTTGATTGTTTTTAACAAGATATTTGTAATGTAAAAAAAATCTGTACCTCTTATCATGTCACAATAGTGTGGAAACGGTTCCAAAGTTATTGATATTTGTAAATCATGTTGAGTTTATCGGTAATATTTGAGTCATTGATACTGTTTACACGACGGATAATTGTGATGTTCTTGCCTTGGAAGGGAAAAACAATTCGGGTCGCAGTGATAAATTCAAAAAATATATTTAGTAACAGTGATTCTTTACTAACGAAATCTGAAATTCAGCCTGATAATATGCAATGATTGAAGTGGCAGCGGGAATTGACGTCGGGGGTACAACAACAAAATTTGGTTTGGTTACCAAAGAGGGAAAAGTAGTATCAAAAAAACGGATTTCTACAGATTCATCTGTGGAGTTCAATGAGTTCTTTCAGGATCTTTTTAGAAGAATCAGTGATTTAATGAATCAAAATGGGACTGAATATTCTCTGGCAGGGTTTGGTATTGGCGCACCGACCGGGAACTGCTTTACGGGAAATATTGACAATGCTTCCAATTTGTCATGGAAGGGGAAAATTCCGATAGTCAGGCTAACAGAGGATTATTTCAAATTACCTGCTTTCCTGGCAAATGATGCGAATGCAGCTGCTCTTGGTGAAATGATATTCGGTGCTGCCCGTGGCATGAAAAATTTTGCTGTTATAACAATGGGTACGGGGCTTGGCTGCGGACTGGTAGCAAACGGAGATCTTTTAACAGGACATAACGGACACGCTGCTGAAATAGGTCATTCAACAGTATTCTATGATGGAAGATTGTGTTCATGCGGGTTAAAAGGATGTCTTGAAACATATGTTTCGGGATTTGGACTGCTCAGAACATTGAGGGAAATTGCTGAAAGAAGTGACAAACAGGGTATTACTTGGGATGCAATTAATAATACAAATCTTACTGCGATAGACATTACAAACGCTGCTTTAAGAGGTGATCAGCAGGCGATTGAAACATTTAACTATACCGGGAAAATTCTGGGTATGAAGTTAGCGGATCTTGTTACATATTTTGATCCGGAAGCTATTATATTGCTTGGCGGGCTGGCTAAAGCAGACTCGCTTATTCTTAAACCTGCAAGAAAAGAGATGGAAAAAAATCTTTTAGACATTTACCAAAACAAAGTGAAGCTTATAGTTTCTGAGATGAACAATGATGATGCCGGAATACTGGGAGCCGCGGCTACAGCATGGAATGGATTAAATTGCAAACCGGAGCTCAGATGATAAGCAGGAAACATTTTTTAAAAACGGCAGCTTTTGGCGGGCTTTTGCCTTTTCACAATAAAGGTTTTTTGAAAAGTCAGGGATCGGGAGTAAAACCCCTGGTTGTTTCAACCTGGGAATTTGGGATTGAGGCTAATAAAGTTGCCTGGAATATTCTCAGTAATAAGGGCGCTTCCATAGATGCTGTGGAAGCAGGAGTAAAAGTACCGGAAGCAGATTCGTCCAATCACACAGTCGGATACGGCGGGTTTCCTGACCGGGAAGGAAAGGTGACCCTTGATTCTTGTGTGATGGATCATCGCAACATGGCCGGTTCAGTAGCTTTTCTTGAACATATCAAACATCCGGTCTCGGTTGCACGTAAGGTAATGGAAGAGACACCGCATATTATGCTTGTGGGTGAGGGAGCCCTGCAATTTGCACTTGAACAGGGGTTTGAAAAGGAAAACCTGCTTACTGCTGAGGCAACAAGGGAGTGGGAAAACTGGAAGGTTGAAGCCGAGTACCGCCCGGTTCCGAATATTGAAAATCACGATACGATCGGAATGCTTGCCATAGATGCTGAAGGTAATCTTTCGGGTGCCTGTTCTACAAGCGGTCTTGCCTTCAAAATGAGGGGCAGGGTCGGAGATTCTCCACTGATAGGATCCGGGTTGTATGTAGATAATGAAGTGGGAGCCGCCACCGCTACAGGACATGGAGAAGAGATTATCCGGGTTTCAGGCAGCCATCTCGTCGTAGAACTGATGAGACAGGGAAAATCTCCCGAAGAGGCATGCAGAGAAGCTGTGCTGCGTATTATCCGGAATAACGATGATGTTAGTGAGTTGCAATGCGGGTTTTTGGCCATTAATAAAGCCGGCGAATATGGCGCATTTGCAATAAGAGAAGGGTTCAATTTTGCAGTGAGTGTGCAGAATAAACATGAGTTGGTTGATTCGGGGTATGAATTGTAGGGTTCACGCGGAGGCGCGGAGACGCGGAGGTTTTGTTTATTATTTTTCAGATCTGTGTTTAAAAAGGATTTATAATTATTGATAGTTTTTAAATTTATTGTTTTAATTATGAAAATAGAGACTACATCAATATCTAAAATGAGATTTGATAAAAATGGAAATTCAACGTTTATCAGAGAATGAACTATCAACGATTATTGTAAATACATGTTTTCAAATTCATAAAACTCTTGGTCCTGGCTTGTTAGAATCTGTTTATGAAGAAATCCTTTTCTATGAATTTCGGAAATCTGGACTGAAAGTTGAACGGCAGAAATTAATACCTGTTATTTGGAAAAACGTAAAAATGGAACACGGATTTCGTGCTGATTTAATTTTGAATAAAAAAGTGCTGGTTGAAGTAAAATCTGTTGAGGCAATTTCATCTGTACACACAAAACAGGTATTGACTTATCTTCGTCTTTTAAATATAAAACTTGGACTTTTAATTAATTTTAATGAATCATTAATCAAATATGGAATCAAACGTATTGTAAATAACCTTTAAACACTCCGCGTCCCCGCGCCTCCGCGTGAATTATATAAAAACTTAGAAATGAAAAATAAACTATCAGTACTGGTTGTGGGTTGTGGAAACATGGGAACTTCACATGCCAGGGCCTATGCTAAATTGGATGAATTTAAAATCGCCGGACTCGTCAGCCGCGGTCCCGAAAGCAGGGAGCGGCTCTCCGGTGAACTGGGCGGCCTGCCGACGTTTGATAACTTCGAAAAAGCACTTGAAACCACAAACCCGGATGCGGTCTGTATCAGCACATACCCGGGAACACATGCGCAATATGCAATTCAGGCACTGGAAGCAGGAGCCCATGTTTTTGTTGAAAAGCCAATAGCAGAAACCACCGAAATGGCTGAAACAGTTGTTGAAGCAGCAATGCAGGCAGATAAAAAAGTGATAGTCGGGTATATACTTCGCCACCATCCGGGCTGGAGGCAATTTGTTACTTCAGCAGAAAAACTCGGTAAACCTCTTGTAATGCGAATGAACCTGAATCAGCAGAGTACGGGTCATGAGTGGGACGTACACAAAAGCATTATGGAGAGTATGTCGCCGATCGTAGATTGCGGAGTTCACTATGTGGACTTGATGTGCCAGATGACCCAATCGGATCCCGTTAGGGTTCATGCAATCGGTGCCAGGCTTACGGAAGATATCCAGCCTGACATGTACAACTACGGTCAGTTGCAGGTAGTTTTCGAAGATGGATCGGTAGGCTGGTATGAATCGGGATGGGGACCGATGATAAGCGAGGAATCCTATTTTATTAAAGATGTGATGGGGCCGAAGGGATCTGTCAGCATCCACAAAAAAACGTCAGATGAACCACGGGGGATCTCAGCGGATATCGGTGAACATACCACAGTTAAACAGCTGCATATTCACAGCAGTGAGCTTGATTCAGAAGGCAATCTTAAACATAAGGATAAACTGATCAATGCTCCCGAACAGCCCGGACATGATGAACTATGCTTATTCGAACAGCAGTATTTTTTGAAAGCCATCCGTGAAGATCTGGATCTCTCTGATCACCTAAAAGAAGTAGTTAACACATTGAAGATCGTATTAGCTGCAGATCAATCTGTGAAAACCGGTACTGTAATTCAACTGGATAAATAAAATAATTCTCAATTTTCAATTTTCAATTCTTAATTACCCTGTCATAAGTTTCCTTTTTCCATTTCATCGGCAGCGTAATTTGCAGCCCGTGCCGTAATAGCCATGAATGTCAGAGATGGATTTTGTTCAGCCACTGACGTCATACAAGCGCCATCGGTGACGAACACATTTTTGCAGCTATGAACCTGGTTCCATTTATTGAGAATGGAGTTTTTTGGATCCTTGCCCATTCTTGCACCACCCATTTCGTGAATGTCCAGGCCGGGAGCCTGTTTAGAATCACTTGGCTGAATATCTTTGGCACCAATTTTTTCAAGCATTTCAGAGCCCTGGTCAAGAAAGTCATTAACCAAATTATCATCATTTTCTGTGTAGTCAACGGATGTAATTATTTGAGGGATGCCCCACTGGTCTGTTTCAGTATCGCTCAGACGCACATGATTTTCGTAACGCGGGATCACTTCTCCTTGTATCGACATGTATATCCGCCAGTCACCCGGATCCTGTAATTCATCCTTCAAAGATTTCCCGATATTCCCGGAACCGGTTCCGCGTTCCCAGCCTTCTCTGCTCGCACCTGTGGATACCAGGTATTTTCCCTGGAAATCCAGGCTACTATCTTGTTTATAAAGATTTCGAAATGGTGGCATGACAGGGCCGATTGGCCGCCTTCCGATATAATATTGATCTTTGAATCCTTCGTAAACAGCGCTTATGCGACCTCTGTAGTTGTGAAAGGAGATGTATCGTCCCAGCAAACCATTGTCGTTTCCCAGGCCATTCGGGAATCGCTTACTCTTGCTGTTTAAAAGAATATGATTTGAATTGATACAGGATGCATCTACAAATATGATCCTTGAATAATATTCGGTCATCTCTTTAGTTTTGCTATCTACCACCCGAACACCTGAAGCCTTTCCTTTATTTTCATCATAAATAATGGAGTGCACAACCGAGTTCATGCGTTTGGTAAGATTGCCTGTTCTTTCAGCCCATGGGAGGGTGGAACTGTTTGAACTGAAATAGGCACCAAAGGGGCATCCGCGATAACAGCGATCCCGGGCCATGCACATTCCGCGTCCCTGTTGCCGGTGAATATCCCTCACTTCCGTAAGATGAGCGCAACGGCCCTGTACAAGAAACCTGTTATCGTAGGCCGATTCAATCTTCTGTTTCATCTCTTTTTCAACACAATTCATCTCGAAAGGCGGTAAAAAGTCGCCGTCAGGGAAATGTTCAATACCGTCTTTATTTCCACTCCAGCCTACAAAATGCTCAACCCTGGTGTACCAGGGAGCCAATTCGTCGTAGGTAAATGGCCATTCAATGCCATAGCCGTCGCGGGCCGGGCCTTCAAAATCATAACGGCTCCAGCGCTGTCCGCCCCGTGCCCAAATAAGTGATTTCCCACCTTCCTGGTATCCTCTTATCCAGTCAAACGGTTTTTCCTGGATGTATGGATGCTCTTCATCTTTAGTGAAAAAGTGTTTTGTCTTATCGCTGTAAGCATAGCATCTTGCAACAATGGGGTTCTTTTTCAACTCTTCCTGTGATAGATAGCCCCTGTTTTCAAATTCCCAGAGTTCTTTAAAAGCTGTCGGATAGTCTTCTTTATGCGTTACGGGTCTTCCACGTTCAAGAACAAGGGTTTTCAGCCCTCTGTCACATAACTCTTTGGCAGCCCAGCCACCGCTCATACCGGAGCCAATAACAATGGCATCGTAGGACCTGTCTTGTCTGGAGGCATTTGAATAATTCATGATTCAATTTGATTGTAGATTAACCGTTTTCGAAAAAGGAATATAAGTGAGAGATTCCGGAATGAAAGCTGGAACCGGTTCCATATTTTAATAAAATAAAAAATACATTTAATTTTTTGACCAACAAATAATGAATGCAAATTCCCTGTTAAAAAACCTTTCCAAAATACGCAGCAACCTGTTTACATGTGCAAAGTGTAAGAGTATTAAAATTGGTGCTTGATTGTGGTAACTGCCTGCAGAAAGAAATTCTGTACCGTTGTTGACTCTTTTTATATATTATGTACTGATTTAAGGATACTGCGAATTGCAAAATAACTGTTCCTGGGATGGAAAAATTAAACATCGATAAGATTGCAAGGCTTTCCCTCGTGTCTAAATCGGTTGTATCAAGAGTGTTGAACGATCATCCGAATGTGAGTGATGCGGCACGCAGCCGGGTAATGTCAACAATTAAAAAATATGGCTATAAACCAAACAGTACAGCTCAGAACCTGGCTACAAACAGGTCGCATGTGCTTGGCGTACTGACCGATCGAAGGCCAAATAATGAAATGAGTAACGGGTATTGGTCACTCTTTAATCTTGGCTTATTCGATAAGTGCAGAAAGGAGGGATATTTTACAAGGTTCACTTTTGTGGATGCGGGCAATCTAAATCAATCGAACCACACTCTTTTTGATGAATCGGGTACGGATGGCTTTATTCTTCATACCCCGGAAGTGATAAATTTGATTATCGATGACCTGAAAAGAAAAGAATTTCCGGTTGTATTCAAACATCAAAATTCTGAATACAGTGAATACAGTTCAGTAGATATAAACAATTATTTAGGCGGTTATTTAGCGACTTCACATTTGATTGAATTAGGGCATAAAAAAATTTCAATTTTATGGGCTGTTCCCGAAGTTGAAGAGGCCCGCGAAAGAATGCGGGGTTACCGGCAGGCTCATTCAGACAATGGACTGAAAGTGGATGAGAGTTTAATTATAACCGGTCACTACTCACAGGAATTTGGATATGAAGCTGTTAGAAAACTGAATAAGCTGAATAAACAATTTTCTGCACTATTTTGTACAAGTGATACAATTGCAATGGGAGCATTGCTGGCCCTGAATGAAGAGGGAGTCGATATTCCGGGAGAAGTATCTGTAGTTGGATTTGATGACCTGCCTTCTTCAGGGTTTACTTTTCCGCCGCTTACCACGATTCATCAGCCAATCTATGAAAAGGGAGTAAGGGCGGCTGAAATTCTGATAAATCAGTTAGAAAAAAGAGATACGAAGATTGTTCACGATTTACTTGAACCGCATCTTGTAATCCGTAAAAGTACAGGGCCAGTCCTATAACTATTTTAGATGTTCTTGTTTTTATTGAAATAGAACTATGAATTATAACTCTTTGATATAGATGTTTCTGAACTGTACGAGAGAAGGCGGGCTCACCCACACACCGTTCTCTTTGCGTCCGTGATGTTGCAGCGCCATGGGGCCTCTTTCAGCGATACCGGGTAACTGTGCTTGCTCAATAATCAAAACATAATTCAGGACAACAGTGAGTTTGTCTTCAATCATTGTAATTTCAAAACTGTTCCACTCACCAATGTGATGGTCTGCAATTTTTGACGGCGTAACAGAAGCTGCAATTTCAGGCGGCAAGTCCGGGTCGGTTCTGTATCCGTATACCTCACCGGATCCCACAGGCCATCCCCATATATTTACCTGGGCTTTCGGCATGCCTCTAAGGTAGATCCCGGAATCTGAGTCGGGCACCGACATTCTGATTACCCCGCCGTTTTCATCGAGCTTGTTTGTACCGTCAGGTAAAATGATTGGCACATTCGGATTTACAAATGGAGTTTCTTTGATTCTCCAATCCAGCTTTAAGGTGAAATCACCGTACTCTTTTTTAGTCCAGAGATTTTTATCGCCTTCTGCTTCGCTCTCTGCATCGTAATCTATAACACCATCAATTACTTTCCAGTGACCATTATCTCCTTCAGGGATGATCCATCCTGACAAATCTTTTCCATTGAAAAGGGAGACAAATCCTTCTTCGCCGTTCCCGGTTTGTCCCTTGCAGGTATTACACAACAGGAAAAAGAATATAAAGTAAATAGTGCTAAAGGCGTATCTGTTCATGATCTCAACTGTTATTGTTCACTGGTTAACTGGTTTTGAATTTAAGGAACGTGAACAGTTCTGCGCTCACCATTATAATCGATAAATTCGATTTTGGTCATATTTTCTGTAAGCGGAATGAACCGTGAAGATGCCGAGAGAAAAGAACTTCCGTAATAAAATTCACTCTTTCTCTGTTTTCCTGATTCAAAATGGATGATAGCATACGCATCCATTGGTTCAGCAGATATAAGTTCTGTAGTGTTTTCACTACTGAACATTTTCAGCGGCCCATTGTTTTGAGAAGCTGCCACCAGATATCTGTTGTTGGCACCTTTCAATTTAATCAAAGCTTCACCGTCTCCCGGTACATAAAAACCACTGTTGTTGTGACTCATAACGGAAAAGGACCCGGTTCCGTCACCTTTCAGATGTAATCCGTTCAATGCGTCATAGCGTCCAATCCGGATGTCAGCACCAAAATGATTTCCCGAAATAAGAAGATCCAGGTTACCGTCGCCATCAAAATCATCAGGCAAAAGTCCGTAGACAGGTGCAAACTGAGCTTCGTGTGGTAAAGGCTGAATTGTAAATGTGCCGTCGCCATTATTTATTAAAATAGCTGATTTTAATTCTGTGGTTTCCCAAACCGATGCTTTCTCTAACTGCTCGGCTGAAAGGAGATCACGAACAGGTGTTTTACCATATGCTTCATTAGAAGGGGAATTTTGTGTAACCTGGGGCAGAATTCTTTGCATCTGCTGAAAATTGTGAGCGGGAAACTCTTTAAATATACCGTCCGAATCTTTTTTATACATACTTATTACGGCATCATATAAGCCATTGTCATTTAAATCACCTGCATAAACCCTCAAAGGCTGATCTTCTGATGCCCTGTAAAAAGAGTTCAGACCGTGGTTACCTACCACATAATCAGTATACCCGTTGTTGTTGAAGTCGCCGCCTGAGATACTGTTCCACCAGCCTGTTTTCGATTGAACGCCAGTTTCTCCGGTTACATTCACAAAACCTGAAGCTGTATTCTTTAAAAAAGTAACAGGCATCCAGTGACCTGTAATGATAAGATCGACACGTCCGTCATTTTCAAAATCTGACCAGAGAGCATCGGTAATAATGCCAAAATTGTTTAAATCCGGAGCCAGTTCAGAGGTTACATCAGTGAATTTTATTTTACCGTTTTCAGAATCATTTCTAAGGATGATACTTGATACGGGTTTGGGGTACTCGCCGGGAGAGACGTATCCGCCCACAAAGAGATCCGGTTTACCGTCATTGTTAAAATCTGCAGCCGTAACCACTGAGCTGCTTATGGGATGTCCGGGCAGAGCATCGGGCTGATTGATAAACTTTCCATTTCCATTGTTCAGAAAAAAACTGTCCATGTAGTTATCGCTGCCGGAGGGGTTTTCAATGCTTCCGCTTGCTATATATAGATCATTATGCCCGTCATTGTCTGCATCAAACAGAAGCACACCTGAATCTTCTTTTTGTGAGAGAGAAATTTCTCCGCCGGGTGAAAATTCAGTAAGATCGAACGTACCGTTTTTATTTTGGAATAAAATGGTTCCTCGTTCACCAAAAGAACCACCGATGAATATATCATCAAGTCCGTTACCGGATATATCACCTGCAGCAAGACCGGGGCCTGCCTGAGAGAGCTGGTAGGGCAGCAGCGGTTCTGATGCAAAGTCATTGAAGCCGTTTTCGGAGTGAATGAAGCTGATATTTGTCTCGTCTGTTATGTCATTGAATGTACGTTCCGGCTGTAATCGGTGAATGTAACTGTAACTTTTCAGATCACCAATTTCAGCTGCTGCACCTTTTTTAATGGTTATTGTCTGATCTGCCGGGACACTTTTCAGAATTTCTCTTTTCATACCGGCCGGGTCATTCCATGTGACAACCAGTGAATCGATAATTTCTGAATTTCCCAGCCCAAAGTGAGCAACAGGTTCAACGGTGGAGAGATATCCCCTGTAAAGTGAATGTTCATAAGTTTGAAGTTCTCCGCCTTTGTAGAAAAGGTTTACGACAGCACCAATCCCATGACTATTGTTGTTTTCACCCTCAAATCTGATTCTTAGAAAATGGTTCGACCGGTTGCCGGAGTTGGTATGAAGGTTATTTTTGTAAATAAATGCGGGCTCATTCACATTGTTAACAATGATATCCAGTGCCCCGTCATTGTTCAGATCGGCATATACGGCAGCGGTTGAAAAGGAGGGCTGATTCAATCCCCAAGTTTCGGTGACGTCAGTGAATGTGAGGTCTTTATTGTTTTGATATGCATAATTAGAAATCTTCACTTCAGGAATATTTTCAAGTGCCATTGATTTAGGCATCACTCCGGTAACTTTACCATATTCATTCCAGAAATCTTTATCTGTTACATCTTTTGGAATTCCGTTGGTAACCACAAGATCTCTGTACCCGTCATTGTTGAAATCAGCAAGCAGAGGAGTCCAGCTCCAGTCGGTTTCGGCGATGTTTGATAAATAAGCAATTTCGCTGAAGAATGGCTGCAGACCATTTTCTGCCGATCCGCGGTTCAGCTGCATGGTATTTCGTGTATACTGAGGAAACACCTGCTCAAATGTCTGGTTCAAAAAATTTCGATAGTTATTTGGGTTGGTCATGCTGTTTTTCCGGAAATTCATCTCCGGCAGCATATCAAGAGTAAAAATATCCGGCAATCCGTCGTTATTGATATCAGCGATATCGGTACCCATTGCTGAATAGCTTGCATGCTTTAGATAGTCTTCAATTTTATCTCTATAGGTCCCATCTCCGTTATTGATCCAGAGGATATCTTCGGATATGTAGTCGTTTGCTATATAGATATCCTTGAACCCGTCAAAATTTATATCGGTGATATTGATTCCGAGTCCGTGCCCCCCTTTAGTAATTCCCGTTTCGTCAGAAACCTCACTGTAAACAGGATGATCTTTTTCTGTGCCGGGCATAACCTTGAACATCTTGTCCCTGTTTGCAATTTTTTGTTTTCTCTGGTTTGATACCATTGCATAGGATTGATTTGGATCCCTGTGAGAGGTTAGTAGGTAGACCTCCAGATTTCCGTCATTATTTGAATCAAAAAAAGCGGCCATTGTTGTATAGGAATCATCAGCTAAACCATACTCCTCTGCTTTCTCTTCAAACTGAGGAATTCCTTCCTCATTTAACCCCCGGTTTATGTAGAGCTCATTCTTACGGAGATCAGGATTATTCCGGCCTGTGGCAGAGATGTAGATATCCGGCAGCCCGTCATTATTAATATCAATAACAGAGGCTCCGCTGTACCATTTTTCCGTTGAACCGCCGGTTTTGGATTCAGAAGTGATATTTTCAAAAGTGAAATCGCCAAGATTCAGATAGAGCTCATTGCTGACCATATTCCCAACGAAGTAGATATCAGGTAAACCGTCTCTGTTAAAGTCACCGATTGCTATACCGCCGCCATTGTATATGTATTCATAATCTAGAATATTCAGGCTGTCCGATTCTGTAATTAAATTATTAAATGTGATTCCTGAAGCAGAAGAGGGGACCAGGTCAAAAAGTTTTTGTTCTTTACTGCAAGCCGTAAGCATGAGAATCAAAAAGCAGGAAAATAGTAAAGGTGCGGGAGCGGAATTTTTTAATTTCATATGTTAATTATAAAAAAGAGACAGCACAAAAGTTAATTGTACTGCCTCTTTTAAGGTTATCAAGATTTAAAAATCAAATCAATCAGAAGCCGGGGTTTTGTTGTAACTGGGCTTCACCACCTGCGACACTCAGATCAATTTGACGCTGAGGAATCGGGTAGTACTCATTTTTACCGGGGGTAAATGTTGCTCCCGGTGCCAGGGTATTTGGAAATACAGTGGCTTCAAATTGCCATGCCCGGTTTATTTCCCGGTCTGCAATTCCCCATCGAACGAGATCAAAGAACCGATGGCCTTCAAGTGCCAGTTCAATTCTGCGTTCGTGCCATACAATTTCACGTGCTTGCTGCTGGCTGCCGAGTGATCCCGGAGGATATGTATTTATCTCATAATTGGGTTCGGGGTACTCATTCCAGTTATTAATATCACCGACATTGCCGCCCAGGAAGGTAAATGTACTGTTGAGATCTTCCCTGACCACAAAATTGCCTGAATTAAGGCCTTCAAGATCCAACATTTCATCTTGACTTCCAACGATAGCAGCAGCAAATTCCCTGTTAAGGTCATTGCTAACCCGGCCATCCGGCCTTGCTGCACGTTCACGAACTCTGTTTACGTATTCACGTGCCTGGTCGATAGATCCGGCTTCAATTTCTGCCTCTGCAGCCATAAGGAGTACATCTGCGAATCGGATTACGTTAATATCGTGTGCGGTGCCCGGTGCCCACTGGTTATTGTCAGCGAATTCATCTTCCTGTGATTGCCAGTAAACCTTTTTCTTAGGTGCATATGGACCTGAAAAAAGCTGATCACGTACCCATCGCTCTCCGGGGTGCGGTCCCCAATCGTGAAAAGGAACACCACGGCGGCCAACTGTCCAGTCTAATCTTGGATCCAGGGTGCCATCATATGGTTCAAACAGTTCATCAGAAGGAATTCCCTGGTCACTTACAACACTTTCGTTGTTGAAATTTCCAATGATGGGCAAGCCGTCTTCTGTTCTGTACGAATTCACAAGATCCTGAGTGGCCTGGAAAAACCCGCAGCATCTGAACGGACTGTTGAATGGGAAATTAAGCATTGCACCATGATTGGCTCTTGTAATATCACCGGTGCCGTCATTTGCAACCTGTGAAGCAAAGAAAACTTTTTCCGGATTCCCTGCCTCTGCTGCGGGATCGAATGCGTCCCAGTAGTTTTCTGCCAGGTCATAAGGGACTCCCTCTGCCGTTACACCACTTGTTATAACCTGGTCAAAGATACTTTTCGCTTCACCCCATTTCTGCTGATAAGCAAATGTTTTCCCGAGGTAAGCACCTGCGGCCCATTTATTGACACGGGCTCTTTCTGACTGAACTTCAGGAAGATTGTCGAATGCAAACTGGAAGTCAGCTTCAATATTCGGCCAGATTTCTTCATCGTTAGGCTGGTTTACATCTTCCGTATTTTCATCAATCCAGGGAACTCTGAAGAACATTTTTCGGAGCTCAAAGTAATAATGGCCACGCAAAAAGCGGGCTTCAGCAGCCAAGCTATTTATTTCTTCAGGACTCAAATCTTCAACCTGCTGCAACACACCCAGTACAGCATTTGCACGTGTAACACCCTCAAAAAGGGATTGCCATTTGCTGTCAAAGAAACCTATAGAGGGATCTGAGTTGCCTCTTTGAATTGAGTTAATGGGAGCCTGGTCACCGGCATTAGAGCCTTTGTGTGCATCACCGGCTACGATGTCGCCGTAGATCCAGTTATGTTGTGATTTTTCCCATGGCAGCCCGGGAACGTCCCAACCGCCGCCATCCAGTTTTGCATATGCACCGATAAGCTGTGAATTCACGCCCTGCTCATTGGCCAGCACCTGTTCACTGAGTGATCCTCTTGCAGGCTCCGTTAAAAACTCATCACATCCATACAGAAGCAACAACCCGCTGACTACTGTAAGTACACTTAATAACTTATATTTCGTTTTTTTGATAAACATAATTGTCATTTAAATTTTTAAAGGATTGAAAGATTGACGCCAAAAATGAACTGCTTGGGTGTTGGGAACTGACCTTCATCAATACCAAAGTTCGTGCTTCCGCCGCCGCCGCCGCCGGGGAAGAACCCGATTTCGGGATCCGGACCGGTATAGTCGGTAATTGTTAGCATATTGTTAAGCTGAACAAATACTCTCAGGTTTCCAATCCCGAATCTGTCCTGGAAACTTTGCGGAACCGTGTAACCGAGTGTTACATTTTTTAACCTCCAGTAGGAGCCATCTTCAACAAAGAATGAACTTGGGCTGCCGTTTGTACTGAACGTACCCACATTTTCCTGGATGGGTAAGGTTGCGTTTGAATTATCAGCACCGGGAACGAAGGCATCCGTTAAAGTACGGGTGCTTTTGGCACCGTTGAATGATGGGAAGAAGTCAGTCCACCATCTCACCTGGTTCCAGATATCGTTGCCTTGTGAAGTGAACCAGAACATGTTTAAATCCCAGTTTTTGTAGTTGGCACCAAGATTTATACCCATGGTGAAGTCTGCATTCGGATCACCTATAAATGTTCTGTCATCGGCGGTGATTTCACCGTCACCGTTTACATCACGGAACCGGAACCTGCCTACACCTGCCTCTGTCTGGTATTCGCCGCTTGGAGCACCTGCGTTCAGCTGGTCAATTTCGGCCTGGTCCTGGAAGAATCCATCCACAACAAAGCCAAAGAAAGATGAAACCGGTTGCCCGACTTCATTGCGGACAAAATTTTGCCCTACAAATCTTCTGCTTTCCTGGCTGAAACTGCTTACACCCTCTGCAACTTTTGTGATTTCGTTATTGAATGATGTAAAGTTTATACCACCATTGATTTGGAGATCTTGTGAAATATTGTGAGAAGAAGATAGTGTTACATCAATACCTGTATTTCTCATGTTAGCAATATTTACAAAAGGAGCGGTTGCACTTCCGGCCGTTCCGGGAAGTTCAGGATTAAAAAGCAAATCCCTCACATCTTTCCAGTACCACTCAAAATCAACATCAACACGGTTAGCAAATAAGCTTGTCACAAAACCGACATTTACATTTAAAACCTCTTCCCATTGCGCATTTGGATTTCCGATCTGGCTCAGTAAAAAGCCTTCCTGGGTTCCGGAATTGCTTCCGTCAATGGCGTAAAATGAGCTGCCTCTGTCGGATGCAAACAGGGTAAACTGATTCGAAGTCGGAACGTTTTGTTCATTTCCAATCAGACCAACACTGGTTTTAATTCTGAATTCGTTTACAAAATCCAGATTGAAGTCCTGGAAGAAAGGCTCACTGCTGATACGCCAGCCTACACTACCTGAGGGAAACGTTCCCCAGCGGTTACCTTTGCTGAAACGGGATGATCCGTCATGCCGTACTGTAGCCGATAATAGATATTTATCGTCAAAGCTGTAGTCAAGGCGGCCGAAAAAAGAAGCCAGTGTATTTTGGAACTCAAACCCTGAGGTATTTCGGTTACCCGAAGCATTGGATAAATTCACAAAGTTTTCATCAAAAGAGAAAAATCCGTCTGCTGTGGCACCATTAAATGTAAATGAATTTTTGAATATTTCTGTACCTACAAGCACTTCGTAGTCGTGTTTATTATAGGTATCTGTGTACTTAACAGTTGTGTTAAACGTCCAGTTAAAAGCATTGGTGTCGTTTACGGTTAGTACATTGGTGACATCATTTTCCTGGTTTTCAAAGGTAGGAAACTGGAAAAACTGGCCTGTTGTGTTAACCAACTCACCACCAAAACTTGTTCTGGCGACGATCTTTTCAGACAAGTCAATTTCACCAAATACATTACCGATCAGTCTGCGGTCTTCCTGTTCATTGTTTCTTGTTCTTTCCATGATTCCAACAGGGTTGAACGCATTACCCAGTGGTGCACCAAATGCCCCTCCAAAATTACCCTGAATATCAAAAACAGGAATAATTGGTTGCTGTCTGAATGCCATACCTATCGCACTTCCCTCAGTAAGAGAGGCCACCTGGGGATTTTCAGTAATGCTGTAAGTAAGATTTTCACCAATTCTGATGTTTTCCCCGATGTTGAAACTGGTGTTGGCCCTGAAATTGTACCTTTCCCGGCCTGTTCTCATCAGTGTACCTTTCTGATCTGTGAAGTTTACAGAGAAGAGGTAATTTCCAATTGCACTTCCGCCGCTCACTGAAATATTGTGTGCCTGCTGTAATTCTTCAGAAAAAAGTTCACTGAACCAGTCGGTACCTTCTTTGTTAGCTCTTGTTATTCTTACGAAATCATTTAACTGGGCCGGATCGTTGAATTCAGGTATTACAAAATAACTGTCTAAGTCAACTTCACCCTCCATGGCTCCGACAGGTGCAATGAAGTCTGGCAACACAGGAGATGTACCATCACCATAAAGAGGATGAGGGCGCGGGTTGTTTACCCTGTCAGTTGCGATCCAAAGAAGATCTGCATGCTGCTGGGGAGTGGCAATATCCCATGGATTGTCTCGTCCCTGCCAGTCAACACCAACGGAACCGCTGTAATTAAGCTGAACCTTGCCTTTTCCTTTTTTCGTTGTAACAACAATAACCCCGTTGGCTGCTCTTGCCCCGTAAACGGCTGCTGAAGAAGCATCCTTCAAAACCTGGATCGATTCAATATCATTTGGATTCAAATCATCAATATTCTCAATGGAAACCCCATCCACAATGTAGAGTGGAGTGTTATCACCAAATGTATTAATTCCCCGGATCCTGATATTGGGTGCTTCACCGGGCTGACCCGAACTTGTTACAGTAACTCCTGAAGCGGTACCCTGCAGCTGCTTTGTGACCAAATCTCCGGAAGCGGAAAGCCGTTCAAAATTATCCATTTCAACCACAGCAATTGATCCGGTAAAATCTCTTCGCTGCTGCTCACTATACCCGGTCACCACCAGTTCATCTCCCAGTAAAACGCTTGGCTCCATTTCCACATCTATGGTTCTGCGTCCTTCAATCGGAATTTCCTGAGATTCAAATCCGATAAATGAAAATCGAAGTACACCGTCACCGTCGGGAACCGTAAGGCTATATCGTCCCTGCAGATCGGTTGTTGTACCCCGGTCGGTTCCGACCACTACAATTGTAACTCCGGTAAGTGGCTGACCTGTTTCCTGTTCAGTAACAGTTCCGGATATATCCAATTGATTTTGAGCATATCCATCCTGAATATTAACAGATATATCAAAAACCAAAAATAATACCAGTAGTGAAAAAGAGATTATTTTCGCTTTGATTCTAACATTTTTCAGTATCCTGCAATAATTACAGAAAGACTGAAAAATATCCTTTTTTTCCGGTAGCAGTTTTACATACATATTATATGAGGTTTTATATTAGGATTTATGATAGCAGTTATTATAAGAGATGAGAATACATCTAACCTTTCCCGAGGTTATTTATAATTTTTGCGTAACATTACTATTAAGATTATATAAAATAGAGCCCACTAATTAAAGATATTTTACACAATAAAATTTCTAACTATAAATACCGTAGAATGAATTTTAAATTTCCCTTGAAAATTCTAAGGATAAAAAGGGACTAAAACCTCTGTTATTTATATTAAAACCGATATTTTGCAAATATTTTTTAAGATTTTTAACTGAAGGCATTGCTCCGGTCATCCTTTGTGGAACCGGTTCCAAAATTTTTCTTTACAGTATTGAAGGCGGTAACAGATAAAACAGTATTTTTTGTAAATCTGATCATATATGCAGTCAAAAAGTGAAGTACTTTTTGCAAACACACTACATTGAATTAAAAAAAGATCTGAATTAAAATTATTATGAGGCCTTACATATTATCAGAAACAAACTGGAAATCAGTTAAAGACAGAGAAATTGAACTGGCCGTTTTGCCATGGGGAGCAACCGAAGCTCATAATTATCATTTACCCTATGGTACAGACAATTTGCAGGTTGAGCATATAGCAGCAGAAGCAGCCGGCATAGCCTGGGAAGAGGGGGCAAAAGTTATCATTCTCCCGGTAATTCCGTATGGTGTGAATACCGGTCAGCCTGATATTAAACTGGATATGAACATCTATCCATCAACACAGGCTTCGATTTTGAATGATATCTGTGAAACACTGAACAGGCAGGGAATTTATAAGTTACTGATTCTGAACGGGCATGGAGGGAATAACTTCAAATCTATAATTCGGGAAACCGGAAGGCGATTTCCGGATATGTTCATTTCTCTTTGTCATTGGTTCCGCTCTTTGGACAAAACAATCTATTTTGAAGAGGAGGGAGATCATGCGGATGAAATGGAGACCAGCCTTATGCTCTACCTGAAAAGTGACTGGGTTCTTCCCTTGAAGGAAGCCGGTACCGGGGAGACAAAAAAGTTTAAAATCAGTGAACTAAATGAAGAGTGGGCCTGGGTTGAAAGAAAATGGTCGGAGGTAACTGAAGATACGGGATCCGGAAACCCGGAAAGATCTTCGGCAGAAAAAGGGAAAAAATATTTTAGAGATGTAACTGAAAAAATGGCTCGTTTGTTTTTGAAATTATCAGATTCCAATCTCAATGAGCTCTATGAATAGTACCTGCCAGGCAAATAATTTTATGGAAGCGGTTCCAATATACTCCGTTTAGTTTGCTAAAAACTAAAAAGTTCGGCTTATTGGATATATCTCAAATCAAAATTTTAAATTTTTGGAGATAAATTTCACGTTACTAATCAATGATTCCTCGTTATTGGATTGGTGCTTTGCTAAAAGTGGGCTCCGTGTTTCGGGGTTCACTTTTATTTTTTGGAAATAAAATAAGTACATAATTTTTTACAAATATGATCTCTTATAAGTTCAAGGTCCTTTTCGTGATACCGGTTTTTTATTTCACTCTCTTTCCTTTTTTTACCGGTTGTGAGGCTCCTCCGGATCAAAGTATTCAGTTAACATGGGCAGTTGAGGATAACTTTGCAGTTGAAAACAGGTATATCTCTTCATTAGAAATAACGAACCAGGGAAACAGAACTTTCAGTTCGCAGGGATGGGAACTCTATTTTAATAATTTAAGACCGGTTCAGTCCGAAAGTTTTCCAAGCACTCTCACCTTAACTCATATAAACGGTGACTTTTACAAAATAGAACCGACTGAATCATTTGCTTCACTTCAGCCGGGAGAATCCTACTCATTCTCGTTTGCCACAGCAGGTACAGCTATTAAAAAATCTGACGCCCCGGACGGATTCTATTTTGTCCTCGAAAATGGTGAAATACTTGATGTTCCCGGTCCGAAAATTGAACCTTTTACTGATGAAAAGCAGTACAAAAGAGGACCCGACGATCCGCTTGAATATGCAGATGCAGCATACTATTACAAAAAATACGAATCTTCATATTCTCTGGAAGGATCTGAAACCGGAAAGGTTACCCCTACACCATATCAAGTTAACAGTGGGAATGATTCATTTACGTTTAATGAGAATATAATCCTCTATTATGAACCAGACTTGCAAAATGAAGCGGCGGTTTTAGCTGAAATCATTCGTCAGCAGGCAGGTGTTCAGCCGGAATTGGTACAAGATATAGCCGGCACGGATGATCCGGGTATATACTTGCTTACAGGGGATATTCAGATTGCAGGGTCCGTTAAAAATACCGAAGCCTACGAGTTACAAGTTGATGGCAATCAGATCAGAATTACAGGAAGTGATGCGGCAGGTGTTTTTTATGGAATACAAAGTCTGAAATCGCTGATTCATTCTGATTTGGAGATATCCGGATCCGGTCAATCTTCTCTGCCCGGAGTTGAAATAACAGATTTCCCCCGGTTTGAATACAGGGGCTTTCACCTGGATGTTGCACGAAATTTTCAACCTGATGAAACCGTAATGAAACTAATGGACGTGATGTCGCACTATAAACTGAACAAGTTCCATTTTCACCTTACTGATGATGAGGGATGGCGCATTGAAATTTCTGATCTTCCTGAATTGACTGAGGTGGGCGGCAGGCGCGGACATACGACAGATGAAACTGATCATTTGATTCCGTCTTACGGATCGGGACCCGACCCGGACAATTCGAAAGGCAGCGGCTGGTATTCGCGTGAAGAATATATTGACCTGCTGAAATTTGCTGCAGAGCGTCATATCGAGGTAATCCCTGAAATCGATCTTCCCGGGCATGCAAGGGCAGCCATCATTGCAATGAAGGCACGATCAGTAAAATCAGGAGATGAACGGTTCAGGCTTGATGATCCGGCCGATGAATCGGTCTATCGCTCAATCCAGAGATGGGATGATAATGTGATCAACGTCTGCCTGGAATCCACTTACAATTTTATTGAAAATGTGGTTGATGAGTTAATCGGGATGCACAGTGATGCGGGCACTGTTTTGCAAACAGTTCATGTTGGCGGGGATGAAGTTCCCGGCGGTGTATGGCAAAAATCTCCTGTTTGTAACAATCTCATCAGCGAAAATGAGGAACTTGAATCTGTTGCAGATCTTCAGGACTATTTCTTCCGGCGAACTCAATCGATTCTCGATGAACGGAATTTGCAGATGGCCGGATGGGAAGAGGTTGCTTTTGTGCACCCGGAAGACGGATCACCTGTACGTGTGAATAAAACGTTTACAGGTACATTTACACCGTATGTCTGGTCCAATGTATGGGGCGGAGGAAGAGAAGATTATGCCTACAGGCTTGCAAATGCAGGTTACAAGGTAATCATGTCTCATGCCAGTGATTTTTACTTTGATATGGCCTATGATCATCACCCGGAAGAACCCGGTTTTTATTGGGCTGCATTCATAGATGCAAAAAAACCATTTGGTTTTATCCCTTATGATCTTTTCAAAAACGGAATTACAGATTATACCGGAAATCCTCTGCCGGAGACTTATTTTGATGACAAAGAAAAGCTGCAGGAATCAGCAAAGAAAAACATTTTAGGACTGCAGGGGCAGCTTTGGGGCGAGACGTTAAAATCGGGTAAACGAGTTGATTATATGGCTCTTCCGCGGCTTATTTCGCTCGCTGAAAGAGCATGGAGCAGGCAGCCTGAATGGTCTGTGATTGAATCGAGAAAGGAGCGGGAAGAAAAGAAAAGCCAATCCTGGTCTGAATTTTCACAACGGCTTGGACATATAGAATTTCCCAAACTGGATAAAGATGAGTCATCATATTTCTACAGGGTGTCACCTCCGGGAATTTTGGTTGAGGATGGTTATGTGAAAATGAATACGGAATTTCCCGGCCAAAATATCAGGTATACAGTTGACGGATCCGAACCCGATATAAATTCAGGTCTCTTCGAGAAGCCGATTCAGATTGAAAGCGGAGTTTTAGTAAAAGCGAAAACATTTTCATCAGCAGGCAGATATAGCAGAACCACAAGTGTTCAGTATTGATTTCCCGGATAAAACAGGGTGGTATATTTATCAAGAAAGAGACCATTCCACTTTCAGATTAATAATTCTGATTATTCGCATTTCCGTTTGGAAATATATTCAGTTTGAATATTTTAAAGAACAACATTGCCAAACTTTCACAACTATTCAATTAATTGAATACTGATATATTACCGGAAGGGTATGGAAAAGCTGAATATAGATAAAATTGCAAAACTGGCTCTTGTATCCCGTTCTGTTGTTTCACGGGTTTTGAACAACCACCCGAATGTAAGTGATGAAGCCCGAAAGCGGGTGATGGATGTTGTTACGAAATATAATTACCGTCCGAGTTCCGTGGCGCGAAGCCTCGCCACGGACAGCATGTTTGAGATCGGAATTTTTGCAACGAGAAGAGGGGATGAAGCCCTTGGCAACGGTTTTTGGACATTACTGCATCTCGGGATTTTTGAAGAGTGTATCAAACGGGGTTATTTTGTAACTCTCTCTTTTCTTTCAACGAAAATGAAAGATGAAGCCTACAATTTTGTTCTGAACGAAAGGAGATTCGATGGCTATATACTCTTAACACAGGAGGTCACAGATCTTGTTTATAATGTTATCAATGACAGAAATATACCCACTGTTCTCGTGGGCCACGCAGACAAAAATGAAGGTATTTTTTCCATTGATGTGGATAACATTGCAGGCGGCTACAAAGCGACAAAGCACCTGATCGGGCTGGGGCATAAAAAGATCGGCATTATCCTGGCAGGAATGAATCTCAAAGAGTCTGTGGACAGATTGAAAGGTTACAAGAGAGCAATGTCGGAGTCTGATTTGCCCATTAATGAGGATTATATTGCAATAGGTGATTATTCACAGCGGTTTGGCTATGAAACAATGCATTGCTGGCTTCAGGATCATCCCGAAATGACGGGCCTGTTCTGTGCAAGTGATACACTCGCCATGGGCGCACTTCTTGCACTTTACAAATCAAATGTCCAGGTACCTGAACAATTTTCAGTTATCGGGTTTGATGATCTGAATTTTTCAAAATACCTGGCCCCGCCTTTAACCACAATTCAGCAGCCTATTTTTAAAAAAGGAAAAAAAGCTGCCAGACTTTTAATTGATCAGATCGAAAAAAAGGTAACAGATCCCATCAATATAAATCTTGAACCGGAACTCATCATAAGAGAAAGCAGCGGAAGGATAGCCGGTTAAACAGACTGCTCAAAGTCGTTCATGTAAAAAACAATTCTCAATTCTCAATTTTCCATTCTTATTTCACCGTATACCTACCTGAAACTGAATCCGACACCCACGTTGGCAATATTGTAATTTGAAACCGTGTAAGATGCACTGATCGCAAAGATAGCAAGCCGGATTCGGAGTCCGGCCATACCGTGTACCGAATTTGCGCCGTCAATATCGAAATCAATCGGATCGTCTACTCTAGACACAATAAATGGCTTGTTTGTAGCAGGGTTGGATTGAAATTCTTCGTTTGGAACAGTGACTGGAAAAGCGCCGGGTGTAGTTACGGAAACTGTAGAGGACTGGAAGCCGACACCGCCCCAAAGACTGAGAACCGGGAATGTTTTTCCGATCAAAAGGTTGCCGGTAAACGCATTTGTTTTTAGTTCAGCTCTCTGGCCTTGCCAGACATCATCAGCAAACGGGTTTTCAGTGGTGGGATCATTCGGATCTACATCGGGAAGCACTTCAAATCCGATTTCAGAATCAAAATTTGTGAATCCGCCCTGGATCGATATATCCACCGGCAGCAAATCACCACCCGGCAGCCATTGGTTCAGTCCGTGTTTGATCCCGAATCCCACCAATCCAACTTCCAGGTCATCCACTCCGGGTACATTTATTGTCGGGATAAATCGTACAGTTACATCTGTATCTTTAACTAAGCCAACCGTAAGCTGAATCATTGGAGAAGGCACAAGTGGTGTTCCATACCCTTCCGGCAATTCAAAACTGAAAAGCTCGGTTTCAAACTCCTGCTGGGTCACGGGATCTGTAACTGTTTCAACCCGGCGCAGTGTCGGTCCGTTTACACCGCCTACAGCCGTGGATGTTACGGGGTTACCAATAATGTCCACGTTTTCACTAAGACCTATATTTGCCACATTGAATATTTCATCAGCATCCGGCACCAGTGCAAGTGATGCATCTATTCTAAGATCAAATCCAAATTTTTTGTAGGGTTTTGCAGTGTTTACCCATCCGGAATTCAGGTTCGCTCCAAATCCTTTTCCAAGTGGTTTAAAGTAATTTTCGAAAAGTAGATTTGCATCCGCTGTACTTGTCCGCAAAATTTCTCCGGCATTTCCGAGCTGTCCGTACGCTTTTTGCTGTATCATAAAAAGAACCATGAAACCGGCAGTGAGCAATATAAGTGTGAGTTTAAATCTCTTAATAATTTTTGTTAACATTTCCCCAATTATTTATTCAGATGATATTTATCCATTTAATATGATTATACACAAGAGCGTGAGGGGGAAGAAATGTTACATTTGAATGCATAGATGATACAACAGCCCAAAGTAAAAAAAAGCAAGTACACAGTAGACAGTATGCAGTTTGTTGATGCCTGAATATGGTTGCCTGGCTGCCGGGAAAACGGAGATCCTTCAGTCAGCCCCAAAAGCGGGCTTCCTTCAGGACTTGTCCGTCTACTGACTGATGACATGAGCGGGGGTTAGGCGTGCACGGCGTATCTGAATCTAAGCTGAACCAAACCATTCCAACGCCGTGAGAACAAAAACCAGGAATGAATGCGTACTTTTTTACCTGGCAAATCTGTGATTAGGATTAATCCCGGAGGGATTCCACGTGGGTAACGCCGGGTTGCAACCCGGTGGAAGAGGAAGTCCCCCAAAAAATCCCCGAGGCAGCCGGCATTGAAAAGGCGAAAGGTTATATCGAGGGGTTGGGGGAAGATTTTGGAAAGAAATCAGGCAGTGAACTAAAAAGCAAGTAGACAATAAACAGTAGATAGCAGACAGCAGACAATATGAAGGGCTCGTGGAGTGAAAAAATAAATATACAGCGTATTTACTCCGGGACTTGTCGATTTATATGATGGCACGTTTTACCTGTGTCCATGTTTGAACCAAGTCAATCTAACGCTGTAAAAAAACATCATGAAAAGCTTCGCCTGTTTGGTTACATTTATCTATTATATATGGCTTATATAGTTGCATGGGAAAAATGAATTACCTGAAAATATTTTGTTTTGATGTACCTAAATACAAGTATGATTATTTTTTGATTCCAAAGTTAGTGTATTATGAACTATAAAAAATATATAGAAAGAAATCCGGAAGTGATGCTGGGAAAACCGGTTATAAAAGGAACCCGCATTACTGTTGAACATATAATCAGAAAATTATCAAGCGGATATACAATTTCTGATCTGTTAGAGAATTATCCGCATCTAACGAAAATGCAAATATCCGCTGCATTGGAATATGCAGCAGATATAATTGCTCACGAGGAGACTTTGGAAAAAACTTGATTATCTTTGATGAAAACATCGACCGGCAAATAATCGAAAAAATTCGGGCTGCCGGTTATAAAACTTATGCAATCAGGGAAGAAACGCCGGGAATCAGTGATCGAGAAGTCATTGATATCGTAAGAATAAAAAAGGGATTACTTATTACAGAAGATAAAGATTTCGGAGAATTGGTATTCTCACATAACATAAAAAACTGTTCTGTAATGTTATTACGATATAAAAAATCTGATTCTGATCAAGTTACAGAAAAAATCATAAGAGTTTTAAAAAATTATTACAAAGATTCTGCTAATTACTTTTATACAATAAGTGGAGATAGAATAAGATCCAGAAAAATTTAAATTTTCAGACCTGCTAACGCAGTCTCCATCGAGCGCATGGATAGTTTAACTTTTTAAAAGAACCATGCAGTGAACAAAACTACCCCGCGAAGTAAATAATCAGGCCTAACACTATCGTCAGAGAGATCCAGATTGAAAGTGCAATTTTATTGGTCTTTTTTGCCTGTTCTGCCTCGTACCATTTCCTGGGACGAACCCCCTGAATAATAAAAGTAGCCACAGCCGCCAGGTTTACGCAAATTACATTTGTGAGCAGTAAAATGAATGAAAAAAAAGCCAGTTCCCACTGCATGTCACCTGCCAGCAGACCGGTAACCACGAGAGGCGGAAGGAGAGCAACAGCAACCATTACACCAATAACGGCAGCCGACATCCCAACGGTATATGCCAGCACACCGGCTGCTCCCGAAGCCAGTGCCAGTGCAATATCAGACAGGTGGAGCTCAGTTCTGCTGGCAATCTGGTAGAGATTCTGATCAACATCCATAAAAATACCGAGAGCAACAGAGATGGCAAGCGCTGCCAAAAGCCCGGTGATATTTGTTAAAAATGATAAACGACCCAGTTTAAGATCAGCAAGGGCAGTGGACAGGGCGAGTCCAACATTTGGTCCGAGTAAGGGCGCAATAACCATGGCGCCAATTACTACCGCTGTGTTGTCTCTTAAAATACCCAGGGCTGCCACAATGGTTGAGAGAATCACCATAGCCATGTAGGTTCTGGTCAGTTTTACCCCGTCTGATATGTCTGAATAGAGCTCCTCCCGGCTCACTCTCAATCCTTGCAGTGGTTCTTCCCATGGTTCGGGTTCACTCTCTTTTTCATCTTCTTTTTCTTCCTCTGTTTCATTTTCCTCGTATCGCGGAATAGTGGCTTCAACCGACATCATGACCAAGCGATAATCCTCCCGCTCGCCAAATAGTTTTTCAGCTTTGTCAAGAAACTGTTCGGTTTGGGCAGCATCAACCAAAACTTTAAGCACATAGCCCGAACTTTCCGAGAGATCCTGCCAAAAGTGTTCTACTGAATCATCATCAAGTAATTTTTTGAAAGTTTCATTATCCTCTTCGGGTATTACTACTTCAATTTGTCGTAAAGGCATTGCATTTATACCGGGTTCTATTCTTTATTGAGAGACATTCTTCATTATACAGGTTAACAGTTGCTATAAAACTATCTCTTTTTACCAATTTATTAATTTACAATTTCAAAATTCAACATATTTAAGCTTATCTTTGCCTCCACATGGTAAAAACACTGAAATAACAGTTTAAATTGGCAGGATATTTTTTGCGGCAATTTTACTTTACAATTTTGATTATAATCTGGGCAAGCTCTACCTGTACTGTGGAGGCCCAAATTGTACTATCTCCTCAAAATACCGCCCTTGGCGGCGGGGGAACTGCATATTTGACCGGGTATGAATCACTGTTTGTAAATCCGGCCAATTTATTTATCCGGGAAAAACAGAACAGGTTTGAAATTTCAATTGGTGAATTTGGTGCCTCCACCCAGCCGGTACTTCGCGAATTTGGTCTCGGCGGACAAATTGATAATTTCGGAGAGTTGTTTTCGCCTTTTGATCCGGCAGTAACAGGTCAGCAAATCGGGTTTGACAAGCGGCAGAAAATCTTGGATCGTAACTTTCCGGGTGAACGACTGCAGTCGCAGCACCTGTTTCGTTTTGAAACGTACTGGTTCGGAGTGAAATGGAACCGGCCGGAGAGATCGTATGCAATAAGCCTCAGAACACGTGCAGGAGGCCGGTTTGTAACTGGCCGCGGCTACTATAGCGATGAACCTGTTTTGCAAGATGACCTTCAAATCATCGACAGATCCCTTGTCTCAGAATTTCAGACCATTCATGAATTGTCATTCGGGTTTGCCGAATCGTTTACATTTTTGAATGGATTATCTCCGCGTCTGAATGAAGTGATCATCGGAATTGCACCTAAACTGGTAGTCGGAGGATCATTTCAGAGCGTAAAATACACGAATGAATTTACCAGGGAAACAGACGGTCCGTGGAATCGCCGGCTCTCATACGACCAACTGACAAGTGGTGATTTTAGTGATGCCACAACTTCTTTTCTATTAACAGGAGATCCTCAAACTGCCATTGACAGACATCTGGATTTCACAGATTTTTTCAGTCCGACAGGATTTGGAGCAGGCCTGGATTTCGGACTAACCTTTCTGATGCCGCTAGGAAAAGATATCTCAACTCTTCAGCGTACCGAAAGTGAAACAAAAAAATCACTGCGGGTCAGTTTTTCAATAACGGATGTTGGTTTTATCAGTTATTCGGATAATGCGCACGAACAGATAATTGAAGAACAGACAGAAATTGAGGAAGAGACGGGTAAATTCTCTGATACAGTTTTCCGTGGAATTCCCGGTCAATTTCTCTCTTTTTTAAATAAAGAGGGGAGTCATCCGCTTTTTGAAGCTGATATCGTCACAAATGGTTTTTCAACCCTTCTTCCAACAGCTATGCATACCGGGGCCCTGATTCAGCTGAATTGGTTTAAGCTGATGGGTGATGTTAGCCTGGGTTTGACAAATAATGCAATAAACACCACAAAGCTGATTACTTTCCTGGGTACCGAGGTAAGGCCTTTTCCATTTTTGCCATTGCGGGCCGGGACGCGCCTTGCAACGGAGACTCCCGGATTTTACAGTTTTGGATTTGGCATTGAAACAAACCATTTTGAAATCAATACATCTGTTCAGCTCCGTAACCGCTCAGCAGGGCCAACTACTGAACTTGCAGGGATTTCTGTAGGAGCTGTAAAAATCTATTTACCATAGTCTTTTCATTATTTTGTTATATAGCTGATAAAGTTGTTTGCGAAATGTTGATTATTTAAACTAAAGAGATAAGTATATCGAATCGCATGACCAACTGGCAGAACAGAGAAAGGATCTTTCAATTTGGCAGAACAGTCTGTAATGTTCTGACGTTATGGTAGCATCACTGTATTTGGCTTTCATTTTGTTCATCATTATTCCATACTATTAAATAAAGAAATTATATTTTTATGTTCGATTCAAATTTTAAGATCAAAACAGCATTTGATGATCAGAATGAAGGTTTTGATGATTTTGAACAAGCGATTCCCCTGATGAGCGAAGAAGAGGAGAAAAAGCTCACGGAATCTGAAATCCCTGATAATATTCCGATTCTTCCGCTTAAAAATACTGTACTGTTTCCGGGAGTTGTTGTTCCGATTACTGTGGGGCGCGACAGATCCCTCGCGCTTGTAAAAGAGGCTTATGAAACCAATAAAACCATAGGTGTTGTTGCTCAAAAAGATGAGTCTGTTGAAGATCCTGATGTGGATGATATTTATGAGATAGGAACTGTAGCACAGATTCTGAAGCTTATCAAAATGCCGGATGGCAGCAAGAGTGTGGTTATCCAGGGAAGAAGTATTTTCAGTATAGAAGAGATCACTCAAATGGATCCTTTTTTCAGGGCCAATATTGAGCCATACAAACAGGATATGGATATCAGCGGCATTGAACTGGATGCTTCCATGAGATCCATAAAAGAGACTGCAAGTAAAATTGTAAATCTCTCTCCGAATATCCCATCGGAGGCATCAATTGCCATCGACAATATATCGAGTCCGACATTTCTGCTGAATTTTATCTCATCAAATCTTCAGGTAACGCTGGCAGATAAACAGGAACTTCTTGAGATCAAAACGTTTTCCAGCCGGCTTGATAAGATTATGGAGCATCTGAATAAAGAGCTGCAGGTGCTGAATCTCAGTGAAGAGATCAGAACCAAGGTGAAATCAGATATTGATGATCAGCAGCGAGATTTTTACCTGCGTCAGCAGATGAAAGCAATTCAGGAAGCTCTTGGTGAAGACAGTGAAGTGCAGGATGTTGAAAAGCTGCGAAAAAAACTCACAGAAAAAAAAGGATTAAGTGACGATGCCAGAGAAACGGTCGAGAAAGAGCTGCAGCGACTGGAAATGACCCCCAATTCATCACCCAATTATGGCATTCTCTACAGCTATATCGAGTGGATACTTGAACTTCCGTGGGGTGAATACTCCAAAGATAAACTGGATCTGAAAAGAGCCCGGAAAATACTGGATGAAGATCACTATGGCCTTGAGAAAGTCAAGAAGCGGATCATTGAGTATCTTGCTGTACTGAAACTCAAAAAGGATATGAAAGCGCCGATTCTCTGTTTTTACGGTCCTCCGGGAGTTGGAAAAACATCCCTGGGTAAATCTATCGCGCGTGCAATGAATCGTGAGTTTGAACGCTTCAGCCTCGGCGGCATTCATGATGAAGCCGAAATAAGAGGACACCGGCGAACCTATATCGGAGCACTTCCTGGACGCATACTGCGTGCAATGAAAAAGGCGGGCAAAGGAAACCCGGTGATGATGCTTGATGAGATTGATAAGGTCGGCTCAGATTTCAGGGGTGATCCCACATCAGCTCTGCTTGAGGTGCTGGATCCCGAACAGAATGATTCTTTTACGGATAACTACCTGGAAGTTGAATATGATCTTTCAAAGGTGTTGTTTATTGCAACCGCAAACTCGCTTGATACCATCCCGGCTCCGCTCAGAGATCGTATGGAAATTATCCATATCAGCGGTTATACACAGGAAGAAAAAATTGAGATCGCAAAAAAATACCTGATTCCAAAACAGGTTGAAGAGAATGGTTTAACTAAAAAACAGTTCAAAATTTCCAAGGCTGCCATTCAGAGAGTAATTGATGAATACACACGTGAATCGGGTGTCCGTAACCTGGAAAGGCAAATTGGTGGTTTGTGCCGCAATGTGGCTGCCAAAATTGCTTCTGGTGAAATTGAGCAATTCAGTGTGGGAGTGGATGATGTGGAAGATATTCTTGGGAAACAGAAATACTTCTCCGAAGCAGCTGAAAGAACAACCGTACCGGGAGTTGCTACAGGACTGGCGTGGACACCTTACGGTGGTGACATTCTCTTTATCGAGGCCAGTGTATCGAAGGGTAACGGTAAACTGCACATTACCGGACAGCTTGGTGAGGTGATGAAAGAATCAGCCATGCTGGCACTCAGCTACCTGAGGGCGCACTCGGAGGAATTGAATATTCCGCAGGATGCATTCAATTACTGGGATCTGCACATCCACGTTCCCCAGGGCGCGGTACCAAAAGACGGTCCTTCGGCCGGTGTATCTCTCTTTTCAGCTGTAACTTCAATTTTTACACAACGGAAAGTAAAAGGCACGCTGGCAATGACCGGAGAAATTACCCTTCGCGGTTTAATCTTGCCTGTTGGCGGTATCAAAGAGAAAGTATTAGCGGCTAAGCGGTCGGGTATTAAAAAAGTGCTGCTTCCTAAAAAGAATGAAAAAGATGTCGCCGAAATTGATTCCGATGTGATGGGAGATCTTGAAGTTCAGTACCTGGAGAGAATGGAAACTCTTCCGGATATTGTACTCGAAAAAGATACATTTCAGGATCCGGATGAATTTTTCAGAGTTTCGGATGAGCACAAACAAAAAATGATCGGTTCCACTAACAAAAAAGACTCTGCAGAAGAGACGGTTGCAATGGAGTAATCATTGGAAATGATGAGAACCGGAACCGTTATACAGTCTACCGGAAAGTGGTACAAAGTTGCATCAGACGATGAAATTATTGATTGCAGACTGCCCGGGAAATTCCGCCTTCATGAAGCGAATGTCACCAACCCTGTTGCAGTTGGTGATAAGGTGGATATCACGATCGGCAGTGATGACACAGGTTCCATAACAAAAATTCATCCGCGGGAGAACTACATACCCAGGCATGCAGTTCGTCATAAGCATACCGAGCAGATTCTGGTTGCGAACGTGGATCGGGGATGGGTAGTACAATCCGTCAGAAATCCGAGAATTAAAACCGGGTTTATCGATCGTTTTCTTGTAACCTGTGAAGCGTATGAGATTAATGCAGGCATCGTTTTCAATAAAACGGACCTGGCGAAGCAAAAAGACAAGGCTCTTTTAGATAATCTGACAGAGCTGTACAGGGGTCTGCAGTATGATGTTTTGCACACGTCTGTTTTTGAACCTGAAACAATAAAGTCTCTTGAAGATAAATTAGCCCGTAAAATGTCGGTTTTTATCGGGCAATCGGGTGTGGGTAAAACTAGTATTATTAATGCGATTGATTCTGAGCTGAACCTGAGAGTGGGGGAGATATCCAAATCAACAAAGAAGGGAAAACACACTACAACATTTGCGAGGTTGCTCACTCTTTCAAACGGGGGTTATATCGTCGATACACCGGGTATCAGGGAGCTGAGTGTTGTGAATATTGAGCCGTATGAACTTTCTCTCTATTTTCCTGAGATGCTGGAACCGCGCGAAGATTGCAGATTTTATAATTGCACCCATAGCCACGAACCGGGATGCGGTGTGATTGAAGCGTTTGAAAATGGGGATATTCATCCTGAGAGATACCAGTCGTACCTGAGTATTCTTGAAGAAATTGAGGAGTAAAATGGGAGTTTATTCGTTAATCTCTCGAAAAAACTCTTCGCGACGATAAACCGCCGGGTTTTGCCAAGAGGGCACGAGGACACCAAGAAACACGAAGAAATAGTTTACATCTATTCATATAAAATAAATAAGTTAAGTTGAGCTACGGTCAACTATACTTTTTGGAGAGCCTGCTATTGACGTTAGACTCCTTCAGAGTCTGTTTATGCTTTAAATTTTGATTCGATGGTTTACCTGGCTACACCTGTGTAATTCAAAAAATAGAGAAATATTCTCTGCGCCCTGCAGGCTGTAAGCCTGACACAACTCAGCCCATAGCGCCTTGGGGAAAGAGATAGATGTAAATCAACTCAGGCTGTAAGCCTGAAGCAGGTGTGCCTTGGCATTGTCATCTGAATCACTCGGAATCGCCTACATACTCCATCGCAAGCAGGGTAATATCATCCGCCTGGTTGGCTTTGTTCATGAATTTGAGAACATCCACAATCACACCGCGCAAAATTTTATTTAGGTTATCTTCATTGCGTCCGGTCAGGTATTCGATCAGTTTCTCTTCGTCGTACAGCTCCTCGTTTTCATTCATGGCTTCTGTAACGCCGTCGGTAAAGAGAACGATTTTTTCACCCGGAGCAAGCTGAAGCTCTTTCGTTTCAAACTCTATGGGCTCTATTTTCCCCAGTAAAAGACCGCCTGTATTTTCGACCTCTTCAACGGATCCATCCGCACGAATAATATAGGGCAGATTGTGGCCTCCGTTGCTGTATTGAACATGGCCATTTCGCGTATCCAGTATACCGTAAAAAACAGTTACAAATGTAGTCAGGTCACTTTCGGGAATCAGCATTTTATTGACGGTGGAAAGGCATTCTGCGGGATCATCGATTTGGGATGCAATAGCTCTCAGCATCGTTCGCGACACGGCCATATAGATAGAAGCGGGAACACCTTTGCCCGAAACATCCCCGATGATAAAACCCAGTCGGTTTTCATCGAGCATAAAGTAATCATATAAATCACCGCCTACCTCTTTCGCTGTGTGCATTTCGGCGTAAATATTGAACTCCTTTCTATCGGGAAACGCCGGGAAATCCTGTGGCAACATTTTTTGCTGGATTCGTGCAGCGGTATCGAGATCCACCTGCACAGCATCCAGTTGTTTCTTTTGCTGAAGTGATTCATACAAAAGAGAAATTTCACGGATCCCCTTCTCAATGGTCAATTCAAGATCCTTGAAATCGATCGGTTTTGTGATGAAATCAAACGCACCACGGTTCATGGCTGTCCGGATATTTTCCATATCACCGTAAGCCGAAACAATAACTGTTTTCAAAGCCGGGTTTTCACTGTCCTGCAGTTTCTGAAGCAGGGTAAGCCCGTCCATCTTCGGCATGTTGATATCTGTCAGTATCAGGGAGATCTCACTTTTATCCTCAAGCAGATTAAGGGCTTCTTCGCCGTTCTCTGCAAAAAAGAATTTATACGTATCGTTCTGTATCTGCTTTCTGAATTTTTGGAGAATCAGCATCTGAAGATCCGGTTCATCATCCACTACCATTATATTTTGCAGTCTCATAGTCGTCAATTTTTATTTTGTTGAAGAAGATTATTGATCTCGTCCCTGAGTGATTCAAAGTCGATGGGTTTGGTAAAAAACTCCTTTGCACCGGATTTTATCGCTTTATTGTAGTTATCACTGTCTCCGTAGGCTGAAATCATGCTCACATTGATCTGCGGATATTTGGATTTTATCTCATCGAGGAGCTCCAGGCCGGTCATGCCCGGCATGTTGATATCGGAAAAAACGTAGACTACATCAGGTGGTTGCGACGTGCCAAGAAGATTGAGAGCTTCCTGGCCCGAAAATGCAAAAACCAGTTCAAGATGTCTGCTTCTGATCTCCTTTCTGAATTTTTGACGAAAGAGCATTTCTACATCTTTTTCGTCATCTACGACAAGTATTTTCATGATATTCTATGATTGATTTGTAATTGGCAGTGTAATGATGAACTCAGTAAACGCACCCGGCTCCGTCTCCACGTCCAGGTTGCCCTGGTGCAGCTTGATGATATCGTGTGTCATAGACAGCCCCAGGCCGGTGCCTTCACCAGTGGGTTTGGTTGTAAAAAATGGTTCAAATATCTTTTCACGTATCTCATCGGGAATTCCCGGCCCGTTGTCGCGAATCCTGATTTCAACCCGGTTTCCCGCATGTTTAGTACTCACTTTTATGACCGGTTTATGATCCACTTTGGTTTTCGAATAATCGTAGGTGGCGTACATCGCATTGTTGATAATATTGAGGAATGCACGGCTCAGATCTTGTGCAACCAGGTCCATCACACCCACAGAGTCATCAAAGTGAAACTGCATGTCGATGTTAAACGCTTTGTTCACGGCCCGCATTCCGTGGTACGACAATTTAACGTATTCATCCAGGAGCTTATTCAGATCGGTGGGAATATGTTCACCGCTCTTTCCACGGCTGTGAAGCAGCATACTTTTAACAATTCCATCCGCCCGGGTGCCGTGTTCGTGGATCTTGCTCAGGTTGGCTTCAATATCGTTGAGGATATCAAGAATCAAGCCGTAATCGTGGTTCTTGAATTCCCTCCGCCAGCTGTCGGTGGGATTAAGGGGTGGGTTAGCGGAACTCGAATCTGTCTCTGTATTTCGAGTTAGGTCTTTATTCTCAGCTCCATCAGACACACCCCTGGCATCGCCTTCGGCAATGCCGTCCCCTCTCAAGAGGGGATTTTCTTCGTTTTCTTTTTCCGGGCCTGCCGGTCTCCGGTCATCAGTCATCTGTCGTATTTCATCTCTGACTTCGTCAACCAGTTCAATACTCAGCTCGGAAAAATTATTGACAAAATTAAGCGGATTTTTGATCTCATGAGCAATCCCGGCGGTAAGCTGACCCAGGGAAGCCAGTTTTTCCTGCCGCACCAATTGCTCCTGGGCCGATTTCAGCTCGGTGAGAGCCTCCTGCAGATTTTGATAGGCTTCCGCATTCTGCATCGCCACACCCACATTCGCTGCGATGGTTGTAAGCAACCGCAGATCGTTCTCATTAAACCGGTTTTCCTGTTCCTTACTCTGTACACTGATAACCCCGATAGCTTCACTTCCTGCCATAATCGGAACACCCAGGTAAGATTCAACCATCTCACCTTTTTTTTCCGCCTTGATTTTGTGGTAAGCTTCGTCCAGGTTCTGATTAATCAGGAGTGGCTCCTTTTTCAGGATAATTTTTTCCGTGATACCATTTCCAAATGGCCTGGACTGTGGTTCATCTCCGTAATAGTAGGGGAAGTTAAGCATATTGCTTTCTCGGTCATGCAGAGCCAGGTAAACGATATCAGCCTTGAATGTTTTCTTCATCTGTTCACCCACCAGTTCGATCAGTTTATCAAACTCAAGTTGTGATACAAGAGCCCGGCTGATACTATTTACTGTCTGCATTTCGGCAGCACGCTGTTCGGTTTCAGCCAGCAAACGGGTGGTTTCATTAAAGAGACGCGCATTTTCAATGGCTACACTCATACTGTTGGTAAGTGTTTTTATCAGCTGCAGATCACTTTCGCTGAATGCGTGTTCTTCTTCAACATTCTGAAGGCTGACGGAACCAACCACGGTGTCGCCTACTATCATCGGTACAAAAATAGCTGACTTTGGAGCCAGTCCTTTTGTTACCGCAGTGCCTTCATATTCAACAGCTATTTTTTCATACTCTTCATTAATGAGAAGATGTTCTTTCGTTTCGATCAATATTTTATTTGCCCAAATGAAAGGCCTTGGCTCTACCTCGATATGTTTGCCTTTTTCAATTGCATATTGCCAGTGCTCCAGTTTATTCTCGTGATCAAACGTCCGGATGATCATGGTTTGAGTATTGAGTACATCACAGATTTTTTCACCCACAAGATTGTAGATAGCCTGCATATCCATCTCGCGAACCAGGCCGTCCTGCACACTGTTGATCACCGCAAGTTCTGCATTACGCTGTTCGGTCTCCTTCAGAAGACGTGTGGTTTCATTGAACAAACGGGCATTTTCAATAGCAACACTCATGCTGTTGATCAGCGTGCTGAGCAGGCGGACATCCGATTCGCTGAAAGCGTGTTCACGGTCCAGGTTTTGCAGGCTTACGTAGCCCAATACCTCTTTTCCAACAGACATCGGTACATAGAGGGCGGATTGTGCCATTCGTGTGCCGGGAACCGGTTTAAAGGGTTTCCCGTTAATTTCAGACATCGCCTCTGACGCCTTTTCATTGAAGAGCAGTTTTTGCCGGTCATGGATCAATTTGGCCCTCACGTTGTCGTAGGGCCTGCCCGGCGGGTGAACCCGCTCTCCGTCTTCATAGATATATTGAAAGTGTTCGGTTTTGTCAGAATGGTTGAACGTTACAATTCCCGTAACCTGGGCATCGAACAGATCCCGGATCCGGTCGCCCACAAGATCATAAATGCCCTGCATATCCATTTCAGCCACCAGGCCTTTCTGCACACTGTTAATGACCGCCAATTCAGCGTTGCGCTGCTCGGTTTCATTGAAGAGACGAGCGTTTTCCAAGGCTACGGTCATACTATTTGCGAGCGTGCTTAAAAGTCTGACATCCGATTCCGGAAATGCGTGTTCATGATCCAGGTTTTGGAGACTTACATAACCACGGACATCGTCACCAATAACCATTGGTACAAACAGTACGGATTTTGGCAGTTTGGTGCCTGGAAGTGGTTCCGGTTTTTTCCCATCAAATTCTTCAGCACGTTCCGGGAAATTTTCGTTAATCAGGAATAACTCTTTCGTTTCAATGAGCTTTTTTCGAAAGTTATCCATCCTCCTGGATTCCGGATATATTCTTTTATTTTTTTCAAAGCAATATTGAAAGTGTTCGATAGTGTTTTCGTGATCAAAAGTTGCTATTGATACAATCTGTGCATTAAACAGATCCCGGATTCGATCTCCTACCAGATCGTAGATTCCCTGCAGGTCCATTTCGGCTACCAGTCCCTGCTGTACACTGTTAATGACTGCCAATTCAGCGTTGCGCTGCTCGGTTTCATTAAACAGGCGTGCATTTTCAAGGGCTACGCTCATGCTATTGGCAAGCGTTCCAAGCAGGCTGATATCTGAATCACTGAAGGCGTGTTCTTTATCCAGGTTCTGGAGGGTTACATAACCGCGAACGGAATCAGCTATGATCAACGGGGCAAAAACCATGGATTTAGGGAAACTGGTTCCTGAAACAGCTTTGGGGGCTTCCCCTGTGATGGTTCTGTACGCACTTTTAGCATCTTCATTGATCAAGATCATCTTTTGAGAACTGATCAGTCTCTGCCTGATTTTATCATACTTACGGGGTTCCGGATAGAATCGCTCACCGTTCTCAAAGATATAATGGAATTGTTCAGTCTCCTTTTCCAGGTCAAAAGTGGCAATAGCCGCTACCTGCGCATCAAAGAGATCCCGCAGTCTGTCACCCACCAAATCATAAATCCCCTGAAGTTCCATTTCCGCAACCAGGCCTTCCTGCACACTGTTGATCACAGCCAGTTCAGCATTTCTCTGCTCGGTTTCGTCAAACAGGCGTGCATTTTCCAGGGCTACGCTCATGCTGTTTGCCAGCGTACTTAAAAGTCGGACATCCGATTCCGGAAATGCATGTTCATGATCCAGGTTTTGCAGACTTACACAACCACGGACGTCATCACCCACAATAAGTGGGACAAATATCAGAGACTTTGGTAGCCGGGTACCGGGCACTGCATTTTTTCCTTCTCCGGTAATTTGATAGATCGTTTCGTCGGCATCTTCGTTAACCAGAAGCAGTCTTTTATTCTCTATAAGCCACTTTCGTATTTTATCAAGAGGCCGGGAGTCCGGATATAATCGCTCGCCATCTTCATAGAGATATTCAAAATGTTCCAACCCTGCTTCTATATCAAAAGAATAGATACCCGCAGCCGGTGCGTCAAAGAGGTCTCGTATCCGGTCGCCCACCAAATCATATATCCCCTGCATGTCCATCTCGGCCACGAGCCCTTGCTGTACACTGTTGATGACCGCAAGTTCCGCATTTCGCTGCTCAGTTTCATTAAATAGTCGTGCATTTTCCAGGGCCACGCTCATGCTGTTAGCGAGGGTGCTGAGCAGTCGTACATCAGATTCGGGGAAGGCGTGTTCATGGTCGAGATTTTGGAGACTTACGTATCCACGGACATCATCGCCGATCACCATGGGTACAAACAGGACCGATTTTGGCAAGCGGGTTCCCGGAACTGTACTTTTCCCTTCTCCTGTAATTTGATAAATGGTTTCGTCGGCATCTTCGTTAACCAAAAGCAGTTTTTTGTTCTGAATCAGCCAATTTCGGATTTTGTCGTAAGATCGTTCTTCCGGATAGAATCGCTTGCCATCCTCATAATAATATTGAAAACGTTCGGTGTTATTCTCGTGATCAAATGTGGCTATTGAAGCCACTTGTGCATCAAAAAGATCGCGGATTCTGTCGCCAACTAGATCATAGATACCCTGCAGATCCATTTCAGCAACCAGGCCTTCCTGAACGCTGTTGATCACCGCCAGTTCAGCATTTCGCTGTTCTGTTTCGTCAAACAGGCGTGCGTTTTCAAGAGCTACACTCATGCTGTTGGCAAGAGTACTTAAGAGGCGGACATCAGAATCACTGAAAGCATGTTCTTTATCCAGGTTCTGGAGGCTTACATACCCTTTTACCTGATCACTGAGAATCAAGGGGACATATACCATCGATTTTGGGAATACGGTTCCGGGAGCAGCTTCAATCGAAGCACCGTATTTTTCTACCTCATCGATAGCGTCAGAATTGATGTGAATTTTTTCTTTATTCTGAATCAGGTATTTACGGATTTCATCATAAATTCTGGCTGCCGGATAAAGACGTTTACCATCCTCAAAAACGTACCTGAACTCTTCTTTTTGATTGTCATGATCAAAAACTGCAATAACTGTTACCTGAGAGTCGAACAGATCTCTGATCCGCTCACCAACAAGATCATAAATCCCCTGCAGGTCCATTTCTGCTACCAGCCCCTCCTGCACGCTGTTAATTACGCCAAGTTCGGCATTACGCTGTTCGGTTTCACTGAAAAGGCGTGCATTTTCGAGTGCAATGCTGATACTGTTGGCAAGGGTATTTAAAAGTTGAACATCAGAATCACTGAATGCGTGCTCACGGTCTACATTTTGAAGGCTGATGTAACCAAAAACTGTATCTCCGGCGGCCATCGGAACATAGAGAGCAGATTTGGTAAGTTTGGTGCCGGGAGCCACAGTAGGTTCTTCGCCTGTAATTTTTTTCCACATTGCATCTGCATTTTCGTTGATACAGATCAACTCTGCAGTATCGATGAGTTTCTGTCTGAATGTATCAATAGGACGCGGATCGAGATCGTGCCGTTTGCCATCTTCAAAAGCATAATGAAACTGTTCAGTTTGATTTTCATAGTTAAATGTAGATACAACTGCCACCTGAGCGTCAAAAAGTTCACGTATTTTTTCTCCAACAAGCTCGTAAATATCCTGGATCTCCATCTTCTCAAGCAATCCCTTTTGAACACTATTAATCAGGGCCAGTTCAGCTTCACGCTGTGCAAGTTTCCGACTCTCCTCGCTGGTGTTGTCTGTACGATCTTCAATCATGCTCATAAAAAGTTTCGGGTTACCGGTTATTTTATTGTATTGCTGCCTGGTTCTGAAATAGCCCGTATAATCGACTCAGAAACTCAAAAGTTTGAATCAAGCTAACAGAATATGGCAATAAATTTTTGCACGTATGTCGCAAAGTGTTGCTATCAGGTTCAAATATGATTCAAAATTAAATATATGTTGTAAAATCAGTTCCGAAAAATGATGATTACACATAATTCAGTTTGAAACCTTATAAAATATTATCCTCCATAGCCTGCCGGTCGGAGTAAACAGTCATTCCCAGTTGTCTGTTGCCATCCAGAGTCACATAATCCCTTTTAATGCCATCTGAAATTTTTTAACACCCGCATATAATCCAAAATAAACATCCCATTGAAGTTGTGACATCGGCAATCATACGGGCTGTAATCGTGGAGTTATATAACTAAAATATTTATTGATTGCAACGATTTAGAAGTAGTTAAGTGATTTTTTGAGGTTTATTTTTACCAGCAGTAAAATGCGTATATTCAGGCTACATTATCAAAAAAATACTCGCCATGAAAAAATCAGTTTACATCCTTTTTGTTTTTTTATTCGCTCTTATCAGCTCGAATGTTAAAGCGCAAGACGCAAACTTTCCCATTGTCAAGGGATTTGGCGGTATTTACGAAATACCGGGCAGCATAAACCCGGATACAGGCATTGATTATAAATTGGTTATTGACCTGAAAACTGGTCAGGATCATAAAAAGCAGATAAATGCAGGATTGAATAATGTTGCAAGGATGATAAATTTACATGGACTTGGAGGTGTGACAAACGAAAATTTGGATGTTGTGGTTGTTGCGCATGGCGGAGCAACAGAGGCGATCATGAACAATGAAGCTTACCGGATGAAAAACGGTGTTGAAAATCCAAACCTGGAGCTTATTAATGCTTTGAAGAATTCAGGAGTTGAACTCTATGTATGCGGTCAATCACTGCTGGCACGCGGCTTCGATACGGACAAAGTAAATGACCAGGTTTTGATCGGATTATCCATGCTTACTGTGGTTACCGAACATATACATAACGGGTACCAGCTTTTGGTTTTTGATTAGAAATTAACATATTCTTACCCGTTTAGTTTGATTTTAAAAACGGTTCGACCAGGTTGCGAATCAATTTTCAAATCCCCGCCGTGTGCCTTCACAATATCGTTGGTAATACTCAGACCCAGTCCGGTGCCCTGCGTCCCTTTCTTCGTCGTAAAAAACGGTTGCAGGATCTTGTCTTTCATCTCGTCAGGTATGCCGGGCCCGTTATCCTGGATTTCTACTATCACGTTGCCGTTCTCTGCCTTGGTACGAACCGTTAGTTTGGGAGAATAATTTTTAATTTTTAATTCTGAATTTTTAATTCCTTTCTCTTGCATCGCATCGAAGGCGTTATTACACAAATTCAAAATCACCCGCGAGAAATCTTCGGCAACCAGTGGGATCTCGCCGATGGAATCATCCAGCTGCAGATCAATATCCACATTAATCGGCTCTTTCCCCGCACGCATTCCGTGAAAGGCCAGGTTCACATACTCTTTGATGAGTGGGTTCAATGGCGTTGACTCCATTTTACCATCTCCGCCACGCGAGTGCTGAAGCATTGATTTAACGATGCCATCGGCTCGTGATCCGTGTTTGTGGATGGTTTTGAGGTTGGTTTCAATGTCGTTAAGGATGTCGAGGAGGAGGGAGGGGTTCATTGCCTCACGGGACACACCCCTGGCATCGCCTTCGGCAATGCCGTCCCCTCTCGAGAGGGGATTTTTTTCCTTCTCACTCACCGGTCCGCCTTCCCTGGTCTCCCGTCGCAGTTCCTCCCGCGCCTCCTCTATCAACTCCACACTCAACTCCGAAAAGTTATTCACGAAATTCAGCGGATTTTTAATTTCATGGGCGATGCCGGCGGTAAGCTGACCCAGGGAGGCGAGTTTCTCCTGCTGCACGAGTTGGTCCTGGGCAGCTTCTAAGTCAGCCAGCGATTTTTGCAGTGCCTGATTACTCTCTTCAACCGCTTTGCGTTTCAGCTCCAACTCCTCAATTGTTTCTTCAAGAAGAATGGCGGTTGTGCGTTTTACCTTTTCAGTTCGGTCGAGTTTGAATGCAGTGATCAACAACTCTTTATCAATATCCTTCAGCGATTTGGTTATAGCGGCTTTTTGTTCTTCAGATATGTTTTCAATCTGCTGAAGGATATCGAGGATATGTTGGAGGTCTGGGTTCATTTATTTTTCTTTTAATGCCACAACACAGCAAGTATTATTGTGATAATCATTTTTACCGATTTTTCCTGCCATACCGGCTGACAAAGATTTTCCATATTCACCATAGGAAAAGAAACCTGCCATGGGCGCGTCCCAAATATTTTGCACTTGTTCAATCTCCTCTGTTATTACCATCCCGAATGATAAATATCTGCTCACGCATGAAAACATGATCAGGGCATCGGCTTCCTGCTGTGCATCTTCCTTAAGGACCTTACATTCGGCAACCACTGTATCAATGGAATCAAAATCCGGTGGCATTGCAAACTTGATCTTTGCTCCTTCGGGTACCTTTCCGGAGCAAATCAGTGAACGGTTTTCACGATTGGCAAACATGGCTGTACGTATTACAGGATCCACATTTTCACGTTCCACCTGCAATGGATAATACCAGGAACTTAGAAATGTCACGATCTCCTCATCTCCGTCCGGTTTTAACTCAACGCCGAGGTAATTCAGTAACATATCCAGCGCAGGCTTATCGTCAAGGGTATATACAATGTTACCGTCGCTTTTAGTGACCGTTTTAGTGGTGCCAATAGCTTGCCAGCCACAAGTTGCGATACCCCTCACATCTATTTTATCTTCATCAATAATGAGTGCTAAAAGTGCGTTGTTACTGCTTTTTCCATTGGTAAATACAAATGTTGATTCAAGTGCCAAATCATCTGCTGCCTTACCACCAAAAATGTCTACTTCCCCATCTGCCGGTGAGGAAGGCTTTCCAAAACCTTGTAAGATGCCTTCGACAAAGGGTTCTCCATCTAAGGACACACCGCTGTTGGCAATTATAAATGCAGGTTTATCGTAGATTTCTTTTCCTGTAACTCCCAATTTAATTCCTTCTTCAGCAGCAGTTTCCTGGCTCGTTTCGAGAAACTCCAATCTAAAATAAGCCGGATTCATATCAAGCAATAGCACAACAATACTGCCCTCTTCAATTTCGCCATCAATAAATTCGCCTGCGGTAGTAGCACCAAATATCTGAATGCCGTTTTCATCAAGTAATCCGGAAATTGCTTCTCTGTCCTGTTTAACAGAAAGAAATACAATGGCTAACGTTGGTTGATAACCGCCGGCCATACTTTCAGCGAGTGCCGTTTTAATTTCCTCGGCTGATTTGCCTTTGATGGATTTTGCTATCATTTTTTCAATTTTGGTTAGTAAAATTACTTTTCCTTTAACGCCACCCAGCTGCAGGTGGTGCCGTGGAAGGTGGCATTGCCTCCTTTTACAGCACCAAATTCGCCCAGGCTGAAATAGCCCGTCATGGGTATATTCCACACTTCATTCAGCCCATTGATCTCATCATCGATCAGCGGCCCCAGGGTCATCTGCCGGCCGATGCAGGAAAAGATCATCAGTGCGTCAGCCTCTGGCATTGCCTGCTCTTTCACATCCGTGGCGCTTTCAATCACTGTTTCCACAATATCGAAGTCCGGGGGCAGCGAAAAACGAATATTTGCACCCTCCGGAATATGGCCGCCACACAAAATTGCTCCCGTTTCACGATTAAAAAACAAAGGCGGTTTCATGACCGGGCTGCCTTCCTGCGGAGTCACCTGCAGGGGATGAGGAGTTCCGATTTGCCTGAGGAGATCATCATTGTCATCCGGATCGACCTTTGCGCCGGTAAACCTTAAGAGTACATCCAGTGCCGGTTTATTGTCGATGGTATACACCCAGTTGCCTTCGCTGTGTGTAACGGTCTTCGGCGTGCCTGCAGGTTTCCATCCGGATACAGCAAGTCCGGTCACCTCTACGCGGTCCTGATCCAGAATGAGGCAAATGATGCCTTGTTTGACCTGTTCATGGTTGTTAAAAACGACATGGTCTGCCCAGTAGGGCTTACCGCCTGAGAATCCGCCCATGACGGAAGCGTTCTCACAGGCGCCTGACAAAAATCCTTCCGCGATAGCCTCTCCCGGCACATCCATCTGGGAAACGGAAATGATAAAGGCGGGCCGGTCAAAAGTTTCACGTCCAAATCGGGCAATGTCCTGCGCGATGTTCTTTCCGGACTCGTAATCACCTGACGGAATCGATTTCATTACAATCCGGAAACAGGCCGGATCGAGATCCATTAACAGTATGGTAGCCGCATCATTTTCCATGCCCTGATCCGTAAACTTATCGGGCGTATTGGCTCCGAATATGGCGATACTGTGTTCATCAAGCACCTTCACAATGCCCTCGAAATCGAAGTGCGAAGGCACAAATAACACTCCAACGGTAGGCTGAAACCCGTCGGCTAAGGCCTCTTCAAGGGATGATCGAATATCTTCGTGATTGTTTCCTGTTATTGTTTTTGCGTTCATATAGGTAATGATATTGTGAAAATTGTGCCTTTCTCAGAGGGTGAAATAACATTTAAAGAACCACCGTGTGCCTTGATGATATCATTGGTAATGCTCAAACCAAGCCCGGTGCCCTGCGTCCCTTTCTTCGTCGTAAAAAACGGCTGTAGAATTTTGTCTTTCATTTCCTCGGGAATGCCAGGGCCGTTGTCCTGGATTTCCACAACCACGTTGCCATTCTCTGCTTTGGTACGAACCGTTAACTTTGGAGAATAATTTTTAATTTTTAATTCTGAATTTTTAATTCCTTTCTCCCGCATGGCATCAAATGCGTTGTTGCACAAATTCAAAATCACCCGCGAGAAATCCTCGGCAACCAGCGGGATCTCGCCGGTATTCTCATCCAGTTGTAAATCTATGTCTACATTAATTGGATCTTTTCCGGCACGCATCCCGTGGAAAGAGAGGTTCACAAATTCCTTGACCAGTTCATTTAAATGCGTGGGTTCCATCTTTCCCGAACCACCCCGGCTGTGTTCAAGCATCGATTTAACGATGCCGTCGGCGCGTGAACCGTGTTTGTGGATGGTTTTGAGGTTGGTTTCGATGTCGTTGAGGATTTCGAGGAGGAGGGAGGGATCGCTTTTTCTGAATTCCCCCCGCCAGCTGGCGGAGGGATTAAGGGGTGTGTTAGCGGAATCCGAATCTGCCTCAGAATATTGGGATAAGTCTTCATTCTCTGCCTCATCAGACACACCCCTGGCACCGCCTTCGGCAATGCCGTCCCCTCTCAAGAGGGGATTTTTTTCCTTCTCACTCACCGGTCCGCCGTCCCTGGTCACCCGTCGCAGTTCTTCCCGGGCTTCCTCAATAAGCTCCACACTCAGCTCCGAAAAGTTATTCACAAAGTTTAGCGGATTCTTGATCTCATGTGCGATGCCGGCGGTGAGCTGACCCAGAGAGGCAAGTTTTTCCTGTTGAATAAGCTGTTGCTGGGTGGCTTTGAGGTTTGCATAGGACGTTTCAATTAAAGCCTTATCCTTTTTTTGCCGGATATTGTTTCTGTAGGTAATTATACTTATCAAAAACAATGCCCCGATTCCGGCGGCCAGCCCATAGGTTCGCATTTGGCTTTGAAGCAATACCTTTTCCGTTTCCAGGTCATTTAGTCTTAACTGTTCGTTGAGCCCTAAAACCTGAAATTCTTTTACTCTTTCTTCCCTGTTCATGGCCGAACTCAAGCTTATATGTTCTTTCATGTGGTAATATGCGCTATCAATTTGAGCCCGGGCATCAAATACAGATGCGAGTTCAGAATGCGCCTTGATTAAGCCAAGTGAATCGTTCATGGTACGATATGTAGTCAGAGCCTTGTGGGCGAAAACGAAACTTGAATCAGGATATCCTGTGTTTTTATATAAATTGGCCAGTGCCAGATATCCCTCCCCAAGAAAGTCAGGACTATCCAGTTCGATGTTGGTTGTCACACTCAAATCGTAATACTTTTTTGCTTCACTGTAATTCCCCTCAGCTTCATAGATTTTTCCAATGTCCCAGTAAAGAAGCCCTGTATATTTTTTATAACCGGAGGACTCGAAAGATTTAAGCGACGCCAGGAGTTCGGTTTTTGCCAAATCATATTTACCCAGGCCAGATAAGGATTCTCCTTTATTTAGGTGAATGAATGAAGTCATGACTTTGTCATTTAAAACCTCATTGACAACAGCTACTTCTTCGTAATACTCCAATGCTTTTTCATAATTGCCAACGAAATAATTGAGTACCCCAAGATGATTAATGATAGCTGTCAGGACAGTCAATCGCGCCCGGTTGGCATCGCCGTCTTCACTGAACAGATAAACATTCCACAGACCCTTGCTGGCTTGTGGGTCAGACGCAATATCGCGGGCAGCCAAAAGGTTATCTAATGATCCGGGATAATTTTGTATCAAACTTGAAACATATCCAATACCGCTTAAGGCATCAGCTTCCCAGATTTTTTGCTTCAATTTTTTGGCCAGTTTCAACTGTGTTTCAAAATACGCAAGTGCAGTAAAACGGTGTATTTCCTGGTAATACGTACCAAGTTGCCTGTTCATGTACATCTTTACTGAATCATTTTCAGTGGATTGAAGCACCATCTTTAAACTATCGGCTTCTGCAGCTGTGGGCTCCTGCCAATATGGGTTTTTTTGACCTAATACAGTCAACGGAATGAACAGTATGAAAAACAGGGTGGTTAAAATTTTGAATAATTTCATAGGCTTTGCTTTGGCAATTGAATGGTAAAAATGGATCCTTCACCGGGGAAACTCTTAATCTCTATTCCACCCCCATGTGCTTTTATGATATCATTTGTGATACTTAACCCGAGCCCCGTTCCGGCGGTACCTTTTTTCGTCGTAAAAAACGGCTGTAGAATTTTGTCTTTCATTTCCTTGGGAATGCCAGGACCATTGTCCTGGATTTCCACAACCATGTTGCCATTCGCTGCTTTGGTACGAACCGTTAACTTTGGAGAATAATTTTTAATTTTTAATTCTGAATTTTTAATTCCTTTCTCCCTCATCGCATCAAATGCGTTGTTGCACAAATTCAAAATCACCCGCGAAAAGTCTTCGGCAATCAGCGGGATCTCGCCGGTATTCTCATCCAGTTGTAAATCTATGTCTACATTAATTGGATCTTTTCCCGCCCGCATTCCATGAAACGCCAGGTTCACATACTCTTTGATGAGCGGGTTCAATGGCGTTGACTCCATTTTACCATCTCCGCCACGCGAGTGCTGAAGCATTGATTTAACGATGCCATCGGCTCGTGATCCGTGTTTGTGGATGGTTTTGAGGTTGGTTTCAATGTCGTCTAAAATAGCTGTCAGCTGCTGGCTGTCAGCTGACAGCTTTTCTTTCACTTCTTCCCGGGCTTCCTCGATCAATTCCACACTCAGCTCCGAAAAATTATTCACAAAGTTTAGCGGATTCTTGATCTCGTGGGCAATACCGGCGGTGAGCTGACCAAGGGAAGCGAGTTTTTCTTGTTGGACCAGTTGCGACTGGGTAGCTTTGAGTTCGGCTAAAGCATCTTCAATGCCTGCCTTGGCTCTTTCCAGTTTTACAAAATCTTCGTACCGGGCATAGGCGATGGAAAAGGCTTTAGCCAGGGATTCCGACAGGCTGATTTCTTCATCATCAAGTGGATTTACTGATCCTACATACAACATACCCTGGTTAAAGGGTAAAAACTGCAGGTGCAGGGATTCAGGTGCTGTTTCGGCGCCTTGGTACGATTCCAGGTCCGAAACCTGTCCCTGCTCTATCATGGATCGGCCCCACTCCAGAAACTCTTCCCGAGTCCAGTGCTGTATGTAGACGCTGCCCTGTTGCCAGGCATCAACAGTTTGACTGACCAGGTCGTTGGAACCGAAGGGGAGATGCATCACCGTGAGGGAAGTGCCGTCGGGTTTGGAGAGATAGACCTCGATTTGTTTGTCCTCTTCCTGAATAATAAATATGCCACAACGGATAAAGGGGATGCCCAGCGTGGTCAGTTCGCTCCAGATCAGCGGGGTGACCCTGTTCAGATCTTCCGCTGATCGCATTCCGGAAATGTCGGCTCTAACTCTGTCAAGCGATGCCTGTTGCCGGGCTCTTCGGGCACTTTCCTCAGCTTTTTGCAGATCACTGAAACGGGTATAGGCAAATGAAAACGCGCCGGATGCACGCTTCATCAGGTCCCAGCTCTCCTCCGAGATAGTGCCGGGAGAGGCTGCACCCAAAAATCCGTTTGAAAATTTATAGAGATGATAGGTTCGTTCCGGTATGGTTTCACCATAGAACTCACTTTTCCCAAACAGGTCAGATTTCTCCTCACAGTATCGAATCCACTCGATCCGGTGTTCACCTTTCATCAGGATCGACGTGCTGTCCTGACCGGAGTCATAGAATTCATTCATCTGCCGGCCCACCCAGGTATTCTGCAGATTGATTATCATTTGATCGGTCACTGATTTGCCCGGATCATCTGCATCTTTAATAGTGAACCAGCATTGCGTCAACCCGCTGGCATCGTCGTGTATATAGATAGAGCTTGTTTCCAGTTCCTCCACACCCAGGGCTCCCATTTCCTCACGAAGAAGCTGAGCCACCTCAACCAGTTCATTGGGGTGCTGCATGGCCAGTGACCGAGAGCGTACTTTCTCCAGTGCGTTTTCAATTTGAGCTTCCCGCGTCTGTTTTTCTGCTCTTTTCAGATCAAGAAAGCGGGTGTAGGTTTGTTCAAAAACCGAGGTGAATCGTTTGAAAATATCGTGTGATCCGGGTACCTCTTCATAAGTGATGAAGAGTAGAAAACCGTGTGAAAACTTACAGAGATGGTTGATTTGATAATCAGGCAGTGATAGTCCCGCATCAACAAGATCCTGGTATACAGGTTTCAGCTGAGGAAGGGACGTCATGAAATTATAGTGGCTATCAATAGCTTCCCCTTTCAGTTCCTGGGTAAAGAATGTTTGATCACCGTGAACAAAATCATCCCATTCTTCAAAAGAGGGTTCACCCAAATGCGGCAGTAAAAAGGGTTTCTGAACGGTTCCTTCACTGCTCATGATACAGGTGCTTGCCCTGCGGTCGTCCGTTAAGATGCAGTAACCGCAGCTCCATGCGGGAATACCCAGCTCCTGAACTTCCAGAAACATCATATTGGCCACTTCCGGCAGTTCATCACTCGATTGCATGCCCATGGTACGGGAGCGTATCTTCTCAAGAGACATTTCTATTTTTGCTTCACGTGCCTGTTCTTCGGCTTTTTGAAGGTCCAGAAAACGGGTATAGGTTTGCTCAAATACTTTGGTGAACCTGGCCAGCAAGTTTTCTTCTTCTTTCTCTAAAAGTGAGCCGCCTACGAGGTGGAGGTAGCCATGAGAAAAATTAAAGCAATAAAAAACGGTCGGGTCAGGAAACTGGCTGCGAACCATTTCCTCCGCTTCCTTTGAATTGAATGTGGTGATGGCGTATTCAAGATGATCGCTTCTTACCTGGCCGGCTACCGATTGATGAAAGACCGTTTGTTGCTTTTTCCACGCTGCATAACGTGCATCAAACGTGTCGTCCCCTGTTAGTGGAAGGTGAAATAAACCCATGGTATCTCCACCGGGAGCGGTGACCCATGTATGTTGCTTCTTGATATCTTCATTTACCTCGACGTATCCGCAAGTAACAAAATTGGTAACTCCCAGGGTAATGAGCTCTTTATACAACAGAACGGCCACCTCCTGCAGCTCTTCGCCCTTTTGCATGGCCATGGTTCTACTTCTTACTTTCTCTAATGCCGTTTCAATCTGTGCCTCCCGAGCTTGAGCTTCAGCTTTTTTCAGATCAAGGAAGCGGGTATAAGTCTGCTCAAATTCCTTAGCAAAACGCTTGAATACCTCATGAGCTTCCGGTGCCGGTTCCAGGGTAATAAAGAGGAGGTATCCGTATTTGAAATAGGCAGCATGGTCTATTTGGTACTCTGGTATCTGCGCCACACCTGATTCAATGGTTTCGCCTTCTTTTCCTGATAAGGCGAGTGTTGCTAAATACTGGTAGTGTTCCTTAATTCGGTCTCCACCAAACTCCTCAATCCACAAGGTTTCGCCTCGCTGACCCGCGTCATAGTATTTTAGAAAAATATTTTCTCTCGGTGTTTTGTAGGTCGGGATGGTGCCTTCTAAGTTGCTAAACCACTCGGTAGAATCATGCTCGTTGTAAATGTTGAAAGCACAACCTCGCGTAGGAATCCCCAAGTCCACTACCTGTTTGTTTAGCAGATACGACACTTCGGCCAATTCGTCACTGCTTTGCATCGCCATGGTCCTTGCCCGAATCCGCTCCAAAGCCAGTTGTATTTGCGCTTCGCGAGCCTGGGCTTCGGTTTTTTGGAGGTCCAGAAAACGTGTATAGGTTTGTTCGAAGACTTTGGCAAAACGCTTAAAGATAGAATGAAATTCAGGTGTTTCATCATATGTAATGAACATCAAATATCCCTGCTTAAAATAAGCGGCGTGATCAACCTGCTTTTTAGGTAGTTCTATACCAGCTGCATCCAACTCTTCAAATATCTTGTCGAGTGTAGGAAGGGATGCCATATATTTATACGTGTCCTCCAATTTTTTTCCCTCCATCTTCTCAATGTATAGAGGCTCATCGTTCTCTGATTGCTCGACAATGCGTTTAAAAATGCCTTCAGTGGCAGGTGTATCAAATGGCTCGATGGGTCTCCCATCTCCTGTACTCACCCATTGTGAAATGACCGTTTTATCATCATTAAAAATATTAAAACCACAACTCCAGGGGTTAAGTCCCAGACCCTCGATTTGACTAAACATCTCCGATGCAGCTTCAGTCAATTCATCGCTGGATTGCATGGCCATGGTTCTGGATCGTACCTTTTCCAATGCCATTTCAATTTGCGCTTCGCGTGCCTGGGCTTCGGCTTTTTGCAGGTCGAGGAATCGGGTATAAGCTTGTTCAAAAACATTGGCAAACCTGTTCAGGATATCTTTTTCATCATTCGAAATGGGGCTTAGCTTTGTTGTAGCTACCGTCCCGTATTTATGCTTGGCCCAGATTTGGTACAAATCACTCGGTACATGTGACATCTTGAAGATGGGATCTGAGCTCACAGAATACAGATAGTCAAACCACTCCATGACTTCATCTCCGTGAGCTTCTAATTCGATGAATTTGGAAGAGGATTTATAATCTCTGTAGAAGTCAGACATCGTCTCATCAAAGTCCAACGGAAACGTAGCGGGGTTTGGCTGAAAATTTCCTTTAAAATCAGTTGACCAGGTGAGTACATATCCCTCGTTCACACGGAAAATATCGATCCATGACCGGTATACATCAACCCCAAGGACTCTTAACTGTTCAAAGACAGTACGGGCAACTGAAGCCAGTTCCTCACTACTTTGCATCGCCATAGACGCCGAGCGTACCCGTTCTAGTGCAGATTCAATCTCCAGCTCCCGGTTTTTGGTTTCCAGTTCAATTGTTCTGCGTTTTATGGCTTCCTTAAGTTCAACATTTTCTGCATTTATTTTCTCGAAACCGATGGTTTCTCCTTCATCAGATTTTGAATCGGGCATGGAGAAATGCTGGTAAATAAAGCGCCAATCTTCATTTTTTTTCTGCATTACAGAAGAAAGCCGAAACCTGCCATAATATGTCCGATCCTTATCATTTATAAACCAGACGTCGCAAAAGTGTGTTATGAAAATTGACGTGTCAAAAATCTCCAGAATTTTAATTTCATTTCTGAGATCCATAATACCGGCAAACTGCTCGCCTGTTTGTTTAAAGAACGTTGTGGCGTCATTTCGGTTTAAAAATTCTTCATTGATTGTAGAACCAATAAAGTGGTAATCATCATCGAAATAAGCATTGTACGTTTTAACATCAGCATTGAGATAGGCTGTTAACCAGATGTCATAAACCTGCCATATTTCTGCTTCCTGTTCTTTTGTTAATTTCATGGCTTAATCCATTTGGGGCAATTTAATCCTGAATGTAGTTCGTTTTCCTGCCTGAGAGGCTACCTCCAGGTCACCCCCGTGTGCCTTCACAATATCGTTGGTAATACTCAGCCCGAGCCCCGTGCCCTGCGTACCCTTTTTGGTGGTAAAAAATGGCTGCATAATTTTGTCTTTAATATCATCGGGAATACCCGGCCCATTGTCTTCGATTTCGATGGTTACGGTGTTGGACGAGGATCCTGTTCGGACCGTGAGTTTTGGCGCATAGCCCAACTCAGTATCATCCCCCACCTCCGTCCGATCCGGGACTCCGGCACCCTCCGCCGGCTGGCGGAGGGACTTTTCACTTTTCACTTTTGCCTTTTTACTCAGCTTATCCCTCATCGCATCAAACGCATTATTCGTCAGATTCAAAATCACCCTGGAAAAATCCTCCGAAACCAACGGTACTTTCCCCATCGACTCATCCAGATCAAATTCCATCTCAACATTAATCGGATTCCTTGAAGCACGCATGCCGTGAAAGGAGAGGTTCGCAAATCCCTTGACCAGTTCATTTAGATGGGTGGGCTCCATCTTTCCCGAACCACCCCGGCTGTGTTCAAGCATTGATTTTACGATGGAGTCGGCCCGCGAACCGTGCTCATGAATTTTACGAAGGTTCATAACAATATCATTCAGGATTTCCATGGCTTCATCCACTCGCTTTTTATCCTCCGCTGAAAGCTGATCGCTGATAGCTGACAGCTCATCCCTCGTCTCCTCCACCAACTCCACACTCAGTTCCGAAAAGTTATTCACGAAATTGAGCGGATTTTTAATTTCATGGGCGATGCCTGCGGTGAGCTGGCCGAGGCTTGCGAGTTTTTCTTGTTGCACGAGCTGATCCTGTGCGGCTTTCAGATCATCCAATGCGGATTTCAGTTTTTCATATGCTTCCGCATTTTGCATCGAAACACTCACGTTAGCCGCAATTGTTGAAAGTAGCCTCAGGTCATTTTCATCAAAACGATTTTCCTCTTCCGTACTTTGCACACTGATTACGCCATTGGGAACATCTCCGGTTTGAATCGGAACCGCCAAAAAGGATGAAGTAACCCGGCCGATCTGTTTGGCTTTTAACTGCTCACGGATTTCTTCTATATCTTTATTGATGAGCAAGGGCTCATTACTGGATATAATTCGTTCGGTGAATCCATCACCAAATTTTCTTGGTTTATTTTTATCACCATATTCATATGGAAAAGAAATGAGATCTTTGTCACGGTCATAAAGAGCGATGTAAACGATATCTGCTTTAAATGTCGCCTTCATTTGTTCACCAACGAGATGGATAAGTGTATCAAATTCAAGCTGAGACACCATCGCCCGGCTGATATGGTTCACTGTTTGCAATTCTGAAGCACGCTGTTCTGTTTCAGAAAGCAGGCGGGTGGTTTCGTTAAAGAGCCGTGCGTTTTCCAGCGCCACGCTCATACTGTTCACCAGTGTTTCAAGCAGTCTTACATCGGAATGGGAAAATGCATGGTCGCGATCAAGGTTTTGCAGGGTTACATACCCTCTCACTGAATCACCCATAACCATTGGAACATATAAAACGGCTTTAGCAGTTTGGGTACCCGGAACCGGTTTAAAAGGTTTTTGATTGATATTAGACATGTGCTCTGCAGCATTTTCATTCAGCAGCAGCGTTTTTTTCTCACTTATAATTTTTTCCCTCACTTTATCGTAAGGTCTTGGATTCGGATAGAGTCGCCCGCCATCCTCAAACAGGTAGGCCCAATGTTCCATTTTTAGTTCAAGATCAAAGGTAACAATGGCAGCTACTTGTGCATCGAAGAGATCCCGAATCCGCTCGCCCACCAGCTCATAGATTCCCTGCATATCCATCTCGGCCACCAAGCCCTGCTGCACGCTGTTAATCACACCCAATTCTGCATTGCGCTGCTCCGACTCATTGTAGAGCCGGGCATTTTCAAGGGCTACACTCATGGAATTGGCAAGTGTGCTTAACAGCCGTACATCCGATTCACTGAATGCATGTTCGCGGTCAAGGTTTTGCAGGGTAACATAACCCTGCACATGATTACCCAGCATCAGTGGTACATATAATGCGGATTGTGCGACCCTGGTTCCGGGTACAGGTTTGTGAGGTTCGCCATTTATCTCGGATAGCTTTTCTGCAGCACTCTCATTAAATAAGAGGGTTTTTTGTTCTTTTATTATTTTTTCCCTGACTTTATCATAAGGTCGCCTGCTTGGATAGAGGCGGTCGCCGTCCTCAAACAGGTATCTGAATTCTTCCATTTTTTCGGCCAGGTCAAAAGTTACAATAGACGTCACCTGGGCGTCAAACAGTTCGCGGATACGGTCACCCACAAGGTCATAAATCCCCTGCATGTCCATTTCAGCCACCAGGCCTTCCTGTACGCTGTTAATAACGGCAAGCTCTGCATTTCGCTGTTCGGTCTCATTAAATAACCGTGCGTTTTCAAGAGCAGCACTCATGGTATTGGCAAGGGTATTTAGCAGCTGTATATCCGATTCACTGAAAGCCTGTTCCCGGTCCAGGTTTTGAAGTGATACATAACCCTGCACGATATTACCAACGCTCAACGGAACAAAAAGCATTGATTTGGGAAATACTGTACCGGGTACTGCTTTCGGAGCTTCCCCGGTTATGGTTGTAAATGCTTCAGCGGCATTTTCATTAATAAGGATCATTTTTCTGGTTTTAATCAGACGCTGCCGTATTTTGTCAATTGGACGAGGATCGGGGTAGTATCGTTCACCTTTCTCATAGATGTACTTAAAATTTTCGATATTGTTTTCATGATCAAAGATGCTGATTGATGCGACTTGGGCATCGAAAAGATCACGAATTCGATTCCCAACCAAATCATAGATGCCCTGCATATCCATATTGGCTGCAAGAGCTTCCTGTACACTGTTAATTACAGCAAGTTCCGCCTCGCGCTGTTCAAGTCTGGCGGTAATTTCAGTCACGTCCATGTTTTTCATAAAAGCTGATTTACTGCTAATTATTGATTGTAACAATCATGTTAGTACCATTTTTACTGCTATTAATTTCGAATTTTCCCCCGTGAGCCTTCACAATATCGTTCGTAATACTCAGACCAAGCCCCGTTCCGGCGGTACCTTTCTTCGTCGTAAAAAACGGCTGCAGGATTTTGTCTTTGATCTCGTTGGGTATACCGGGGCCGTTGTCTTCGACTTCTACCACCACACTGCCATTCTCTGCTTTGGTACGAACCGTTAACCTTGGAGAATAATTTTTAATTTTTAATTCTGAATTTTTAATTCCTTTCTCCCGCATGGCGTCGAAGGCGTTATTACACAGATTCAAAATCACCCGCGAGAAATCCTCAGCAACCAGTGGGATCTCGCCGATATTCTCATCCAGTTGTAAATCTATGTCCACGTTAATTGAATCTTTACCTGCCCTCATTCCGTGAAAGGAGAGGTTTACGAATTCCTTTACCAACGCGTTCAAATCAGTTGGTTCCATTTTCCCCGAACCGCCCCGGCTGTGCTCCAGCATCGATTTAACGATGCCGTCGGCGCGGGAGCCGTGCTCGTGAATTTTGCGGAGGTTGGCTTCGATGTCGTTGAGGATACCGAGGAGGAGGTTTGTTTGAGGAATCGAACCAGCTTCCCTCCGCCAGCTGGCGGAGGGATTGAGGGGTGGGTTATCTGAACTTGAATTTTCATCGGAATTCTGAGGTTGACCACTGTTTCCTGCCTTTTCAGACACACCCCCGACCCCTCTCAAGAGGGGAGTATTCCTCACCTCTTCCCGGGCTTCCTCAATAAGCTCCACGCTCAGCTCCGAAAAATTATTCACAAAGTTGAGTGGATTCTTGATCTCGTGGGCAATGCCTGCGGTGAGCTGACCCAGAGAGGCGAGTTTCTCCTGCTGAACGAGCTGCTCCTGTGCCGATTTTAAATTCTCATGGGCTACTTCGAGGTTTTGGTACGCCTTTTCAATCTCTTTTGCCTGTTCCAGCTCTTTTTCACGGGTTTTTTCACGCTCTTCTTGTTGAACTCTTCTGCGCTGGACCTTGTCAACGGCAACAATTCCAACTATGAATATCATCAAATAAAAAGCATATGCCCACCAGCTTTTCCACCACGGCGGCAGAATAGTGATTCCCAGGCTGGCACCTTCCATATTCCAGACTCCAAAACTGTTGGCTCCCCGCACCCTGAACGTATATTCTCCCGGTGGAACATTTATGTAGGGAGAGGTTCCACCATCACGTATGTCACTGCGCCACGCCCTGTCGTAGCCCTCCAGCATGAACTGCAACTGATTGGAAGAAGGGTCATAGAAGTCGAAACTGGCGATCGATAATGCAAATAAACTCTGGTCGTGTGCCAATCGGATCGATTCAGTTTGCCAGACCGGTTTTTCGAATAATTCAAAAGATGCAAATGGATTTTGGTCGCCGAGCATCCGGAAACCGGTTATACGAATATCAGGTAGCCTGGCATTTCGTTGTCGAATAATCTGATCCGGGTAAAAGGCATGAAACCCGCCATTACGGCTGAAAAGTAGTTCTCCGTCATGAGCTACAGATCCGCTCATGAAATGATTATCAGCATTTCTGATACCTCTGGACTGATTAAAAACCGACATTGTTTCTGCCTTCGGATCTAACTCAATAATTGAAAATCGATCGCTTAACCATATTTTTCCATCGTCTGATTTTACCATAGAGTGGAGGTAACTGGTAGACAAAAGACTGTTATAGGGAGTAAATGATTTGAAAATACCTGTTTCAGGATTTAATTTTTTAAATCCGTACATAAAGTCAATGAACCAGATATTGCCGTCATTGTCTTCAGTGATATTAGATGCCATGCCAATTTGTTTGTTTGTATCAAAGAATCTTTCCAAACGATTCGTTTGCATATTTAACCGGTTTAAAAACAGTGGGTTTGATATATCACCAAATGGAGCCCCTCCTCCCACCCAGATATCTCCATTTTCATCTTCGAAAATGGAACCGACAAAGTTACCACCGAGGCTGTTGGGATCATTGGGATCGTGCTTGTAGTGAACAATCTCATCGGTTGCCGGGTCATAACGAAAAAGACCGTAAGCCCAGCTCCCAAACCAGAAATAACCGGAACTGGAATGTAAAAAAGGGCCCCATATCGTCTGCAGTATTTCGTCTGAAATCCCGGGCATTTTAAATAATTGAAAATCAGCCGTTTCAGGATCACCACGAAATGGCCCTCTGTCCGTAGAGGCCCATAGATATCCCTTCCTGTCCAGTCTTAACCCTCCAATGTCTGCAATCGGTTGCTGATTATTCTCAAGTGTAATCAATGTTCTCGAACCGGTATCGCGATCAATCTTTTCGAGAAAAGCGCCGCGTACTATCCAAATATTACCCATCTTGTCTTTTTTTATCCCGTTAGAGGGTAATCTAGATTCATTTTCAGTCAATGGGATGTCAAAGAAAGGTAAAAAATCTTCTTTTTGTTTGACTTTGAAAACGGTCCGTCCATCGCCACCGGTTGTAATCCACATGGTTCCGTCACTAGTCTGATACGTATTCCAAAGGAAGTCGGTGCTGAGATCGCCTGTATCACTCCCTGTTTTAAAACGTTGTGTGACCCCGGAAGCCGGATCATACAGTGTAAGGCCGCCGGGGAAAGCGGTAATCCAGATTCTCCCGTCATCGTCCTCGAAAATGGATGAAATATGAGTGGTTGAATCAGAAAATTCCGGAACAGGTGAGGGCTGCCACGGGCCTGATAGCTTTTCAGGATTTAAAGGTTCGTTGGTCAGACGTTTGAACGTGCCTTTTTTCCTGTCCATTAAGTGCAGGCCGTCGCCGGCAGTGCCGATCCAGAAATTACCCCGGCTGTCTTCAAGAATCGACCTGACTTTATTGTTGATAAGAGTGGTGGAATCTTCAGGATCATGAAAATACCGCGTAAACGTTCCGTCGTCAGGATTGTATCTGTTTAATCCGCCTTCGCTTGAGCTAATATCCCATGGAAATCCCGTTCCAACCCACAACGTACCTGCTTTGTCGACGTAAAGGGCCCTGACCCTGTTGTAAGAGAGCGAGGTTGGATTTTCGGGATCGTGCTGAAAACGCTTAAACGTTCCGGTTTCAGGATCGTACCGGTTCAATCCGAGCTCCCCTCCAATCCAGATATAGCCCTGGTGATCCTCTGCAACAGTACTTAATACATCGCCGCTTAATGATTCAGGATCGTCCGGATCATGCTGGTATCTGGTAAAAACCCCACGATCGGGTTCGAAAGCAGTCAAGGCTCCGGCCTGCCAGTGTGTGAGCCAGAGCACACCTTTGGAGTCAAGAAAGATAGACTCTATATAATCGCCGGACAACGAATTCGGATTAGTGCTATCGTATCGATACGTAACAAAGTTTTGTCCATCGTAGCGAAACAAACCTCCCTGTGTGGCAAACCAAAGGAAGCCTGAATGGTCCTGCACCATTCCCTGTACACTATTCTCAAAAATATCTCCGGGCAGTTCAAAAACTTCAAACCGTGGATTGAGGAAATTCTCATCAACTCCACTTTTTGCCTTCTGAGCAATGAGTTGCACGTAAAAACAGAGATGCACACAGATAAAAAGTATAATCGTTTTTGTAAGTGTTCTCATAATTCGCTGGGTTTCATAGGTAATTGAATAACAAGTGCTGTTCCTGCTCCATCTTTAGTTTCCACCTTCAACTCTCCCCCGTGCGCTTTGATAATATCATTGGTAATACTGAGTCCGAGCCCGGTTCCTGCCGTCCCTTTCTTGGTCGTAAAAAACGGCTGCAGGATTTTGTGTTTGATATCTTCAGGAATGCCCGGGCCGTTGTCTTCGACTTCTACCACCACCTTTCCATTCTCTACTTTGGTACGAACCGTTAACCTTGGAGAATAATTTTTAATTTTTAATTCTGAATTTTTAATTCCTTTCTCCCGCATGGCATCAAACGCATTGTTACACAGATTCAAAATCACTCGCGAGAAATCTTCGGCAACCAGCGGGATCTCGCCGATGGAATCATCCAGCTGTAAATCAATATCTACATTAATCGGCTCTTTCCCCGCACGCATTCCGTGGAAGGCGAGGTTGACGTATTCTTTAATGAGCGGATTAAGAGGGGAGGGCTCCATCTTGCCGTCGCCTCCGCGGGAGTGTTGCAGCATCGATTTGACGATACTGTCGGCACGGGTGCCGTGCTCGTGGATCTTGCGGAGGTTGGCTTCTATATCTTCCAATATTAACAGGGCTTCCACAACTTTACCTGCATCAACGGCTGAAAGCTGATGGCTGAAAGCTGAAAGCTCATCTTTCGCCTCTTCCACAAGCTCTACACTCACATCAGAAAAATTATTCACAAAATTGAGCGGATTCTTGATCTCGTGGGCAATTCCTGCCGTGAGCTGGCCAAGGGAAGCGAGTTTTTCCTGCTGGATGAGCTGATCTTGTGTGGCTTTTAATTTATTCAGTGCAATTTCAAGGCGATCCCGTTCTTCGCGAATCAGCAGGGCCTGTTCTTCCGCCTTTTGCAGATCCAGGAACCGGGTATAGGCGCGTTCAAATTCTTTAGAAAACCGTTTAAGAATATTCTTTTCTTCTTCGGAGAGTTTACGCCGGATATTTATTCCAAAACATCCATAGCGCATATAGGCCTCTGAATAATAGATTCCTTCCTGGAAATATTCAGGTTTCAGTTTTTTGGCACCAGACAGAAGTTCCTTCCAGACGTCAAAAAATCCTGCAATATCCAGGGGTGGGATAAATTCTTCCATGACCACATCAGGAGTGGCCCATGCTGCAAAACATGCTGCCGTATAGGGTTCGGATTTGTCGAGGGGATAGGTGACCTGTTTGCTTTGAAGTCTGTTTTCCCCGTTACTCATTTCCGACCAGCTGGCCCAGAATTGATGAGATTGATTCTCTT
>CAYVBJ010000006.1:0-140708 GCA_964449075.1 uncultured Balneolaceae bacterium | reverse complement strand
CAAAAAGAGAAGCATTGGCGAGAGAAAAGCAACTGAAAACCTCAAGAGGAAGAGCCTATGTTTGTGAAATGGTCAGTAAACTTTTTATCCATCAACAAAGTCGGATATCTTCTGATGTAAAATAGAGTATCCATCTCATTTACAGGTTAGTTAAATATTTCTGAGAACTTTTCTTCTAAGGCTTTTATTTCATCATTTGTTAAGGCCTCGAATTCTCCATTTCGCGCACGTTTTGATAATACACCGTCGTTCTGGCGCAGAAATCTAATGAGATTTTCCATGTCCTTATCCGGCATATCAAACTTTTGCTCAATGTAGTCTCTCATTTTAGTATGATTTTCCAAATAAGAGACTTCTTCCGGGAGCGTCTCTTCAATTGTTGTTTCAACACACTCATATAAAAATTCAGCTTGTTTGGTTGCATCAAAGAAGCGGTAGAGATCAATTGTATCATTTTTGACCTCAACGTTTCCATTATCTGTTGGCTCCCACTCAATCAAATCTAATCTTTGACGTGAATAAGACTCCAATACAGTTTTATAATCGTCAATTCTCTCCAAAATCACTGCTGAAACCGGAAATATGAGGCCCTTTGGGGAAAATTCTTTTTCAGCAAGCACATGATGTATTAGATATCTGTGTATACGGCCATTCCCATCTTCAAACGGATGTATGAATACAAATCCAAAAGCAATTAAAGTGGAAGCAAGAACTGCATCATAATCAGATTCATTGAGACGCAGACTTAATTTAATTAAGCCATTCATCAACCTATCAATATCTTCTGATTTAGCCGAAATATGATCTGGTATAGGCTTTCCACTAACTCTTTCATGAACGCCAATAAAGCCGCCCTCTTGCCTCCACCCCATTTCAACAAATCGGCTATCTGGTATAACAATCTGCTGCAATCTTATGAACTCGTCCTTGGTCAATTTACGTTGACCGGCCTGACCTATTGCTCGCCCCCATCGTTCCGCTCTGTTATGAGCTGGTCTTTCTCCCTCAATAGCGTACGAAGCCTTTGAATCTTTCAACAATAAAAAAGCGGCAGCTCTCGATAGCAAGTCCGAATTGATTTCCCCTAACTTTTCTGAAACTTTTTTATCGAACTTTTTTTCTATGAAACCGTCTAACTTTTCTGTCTTTTGTATAAGTGGACAAAAATCTAGGGTCCCCGGAAGATTATTTCGTACACGGTGACGTTTTGATCTTTCTTCTGGCCCTGGATATTGAATTGAAGAATCAAGAGCATTAACGTAGTTGCCTTTTTTTGCATCTTTCAAGTTTAGAGTTTTTTTAGACAACCACTCATAAAAAAACCAGATTCTACGTGTATAGCTTCCCGTCGGTTCCTTATGAACAGCTGCCTCTATTTCAGAATCATCTGTTTGTTGAAAAAGGGCATTTAGTATAGCTAGATCCACTCCCTCATATTTTAACGCAAACGTTAAATGCCCTAATAGCGTATCTTCAGGTTCGTGTCTTGGGGTAAATGCTGACCACTTGCCTTCCGTATATCTATTGTTTTTATTGCTGATTGCTGACAGAACCCGCGGAAGCGGAACCTGCAGATTGTAATAATGGATTAGTGCGCTGTATCCGGCCAACTGCATATTCTGTTCCGGCAATGTTAATCGCCGAAAAACACTGACCACTTCTGAAATATGATTATTTGAGCTCATAATATTGAAAAATCGTTACAATTCGTGAAAAATAGTTATAATAACTTTATTCTATGAAAAATAATTACTTTTATTTCCAGTATTATTTCATGGAAAACGATTACACCCATGAAAATTGGTTATTTTTTACTTTTCTTGTGAAAAATAGTTATAAATAATTCCGAAAAACCTGTTTTAATCAAAAAAATTCATTGCTATGCATTTTTAAATCCCGAAAATTAAATAAAGTGTTTATATACCTGTTCTTAAATTATGTTTTCTTCAACACTGAAAAGCCCTAAGAAATCGTTGGCTTCCTTATTAGACTCATTGATACCCTTTACTCTCCGATGAATGATAAAATCTAACTTGGATACTCATCAGACTTTGAGAGCCGGCTGATCTCACACAACGAAAAATCCAATTTTTTTGATGTTCCCCTTTGCCTTACAGCTATCCCTTGATCAATAATTTTTTATCGACATTTCCAACTCGATTGCGAGGCTGCCAATTATCTCACCGTAGCCCCAGCCAATATTTCTGCTAACTAATTCTAAGTCACTGATGCGATCTTCGAACTGGGCAATATAATTTGGATGGCTCATTCCGTAAAACAAAATGAAAAGCTGTTGGTTTATTTTTCCGGGGGTTAACCGCCAGGGCCGGAAAGAAATGTATAAGGATATATACCTCTTGGCACTTCATTGCGCTCTCCGCGGTTTACCCGAAAATTCAAACAATCTGCTTCCTCAGTCGTGCAACAGGAATATTGAGTTTTTCGCGGTATTTGCTGACGGTCCGGCGGGCAACTTTGTAGCCTTTTTCTTTGAGTTTTTTTGCCAGGGCATCGTCGCTCAGGGGCTTTGATTTGTCTTCGTTTTCAATGATCTCTTCGAGCGTATTTTTCACCTCCCTGCTGGATACCTCCTCACCGCTTTCCGTTTCCAGGCCCTCGCTGAAAAAATATTTCAGTTCATATACGCCAAAGTTGGTCTGAACATACTTGCCATTTACCACCCGGGATATTGTAGAGATATCCAGGCTTACCCGCTCGGCAATATCTTTCAGAATCATCGGTTTCAACCCCTCGCCATATTTAAAAAAATCTTCCTGCAGGGCTACAATTGTTTTCATCGTTGAAATCAGGGTATTCTGACGCTGAAGGATCGATTCAATAAACCATTGGGCGGATTCGATTTTATCTTTAATGAAACTTTTAGCCTGCCCTTTATCGGTACTGTTCTTCTTATGCTTCAGCTGATCCCACATCTCTTTGTACTTGGGAGAAATTCGAAGCGGCGGAACATTGCGCTGGTTCAGCGTAATCACAAACTCACCGTCTTCCTCATTCTCTTCCGAAGGCTCATAATAGACTTCAAAATCGGGTTCAATATACTGCCGGTTATCATCATCCGGATTTGCCACCGCGCCGGGTTTCGGGTCCAGGCCTTTGATGACTTCAAATGCATCTTTCAGATTATCCGCATCTGCATTCAGCCTGGATTTGAGCTTGTCAAAATGTTTCTTTTCAAAAGCCCCCCATTCATCCCTCACAATCTTCAGAGCCAGCTCCTTTGCAGCCGAATGATTTTCCATTGTCTCCAGCTGCGCCATCAGGCAGTCGCGCAGATCAGAAGAGGCCACACCAACCGGTTCAAGTCTCTGAATCTTTTTGCGAACCTCTTCTACCTGGCTCACACTTGTCAGCACTCCGTGATTAAAGGCGATATTATCGACCACCGCTTCAGGTTCTCGCCGGAAATATCCATCCTCATCCAGTGATCCCAGGATCTGGGTTGCAATTAACTTTTCATCATCGTCAAGATCAAGCAACAATACCTGCTGTTCAAGCTCTTCAAGAAGTGTTTCATGATAGGGATTTGGCAGATCTCTCCAGTCTTCATTACCGGAACTGCCGTATGAGTAGTTTTTACCCTCATACTCGGTATTGTGCATAAACTCTTCCCAGTCGATCTCCTCATTCTGGTCAACCGGATCCACCTCGTCATCTTTTTGAGGCGTCTCAGCAGTTTCCCATTCACTGTTTTGATCCGCATCAAAATCATCCTCAAACTGGTCTGCTTCTTCCAGCACCGGATTTACCTCCATCTCCTGTTTAACCCGCTGTTCAAGCGCAATCGTAGGCAGCTGCAGCAGTTTAATATACTGTATCTGCTGAGGAGACAGCCGTTGCTGAAGCGATTGTTTCTGACTTAAATGCTGCCCGGTTTTAAGCATATTTATTGATCGTTCTTTTTTCTTACATCCAAACAGTGATCCCGGAATTCATTATACCACTCTTCACCATACCGGCGAATCAGTGCCGCCTTTAAATAATCAGCCAGGTACATTCCCTCCGCTTCACCCCTGTCACAAGCGGTTCCGCACATCTCCGGCATGTATTCGAAATTAGCAAATTCAAGCCCAGAAATATTTTTCAGCCGAATGGGATAAAGATGACAACTCACAGGTTTTTCCCAGTTCAATCTGCCGTTGTAATACGCTTTTTGTATCGAACATGTTGCTGTTTCATTTTCGTCATACGTCACAAATATGCACTCTTTATTGTCAATGCAGGAAATTTCAAATCCTTTTTCACTATCCCCCTGAAAAAGTCCGTCTGTTTCAACGGTTTTCCTCGCCTCACTGCTCAGCTCATCTTTTAGAAGGTGAAAGGCTTTCCGGATAGCCGGAATCTCATCTTTTTCAATGGGGGCTCCCGCATCTCCGACCACACAGCATGCACCTTTGCAGCGTGTTACATCACATGCAAATTTTGCCCTAGCAATGTCTTCCGATAATATAACGTCTTTTACTCTGAACATTGCTCAACAATACAAAAAAGATTGGCCTTTCGCAGATTATTATCTCTTCTCAGATTGCTTCTCATTCCGATAATTCAAAATATTTTCCGGCTTTCTGCTCTACCACTCCGAGCATCTCAAGTTCAAGCAGTTTGGGCAAAAGTGTATGTATATCAGATTTTGTCTTTTCACCGATCAGGTCAATATGCATGGCGCCCTCTTCCAGAAGCCTGCAAATTTCTTTCGCGGATTCATCAATATCGAGTTCATTCCATTCAGATCTCTTTTTCTCCGGAATCTTTTTACCTGCTGAAAGAGTTAACGGCAGTTCTTCAAATATATCAGCCGCTGTTTGTATCAGTTTTCCCTGGCCGCTTTTTATCAGGTAATTATTTCCTTCACCCCGAACATGATTCAGCTGGTGCGGCACTACAAATACCTCCCTGTTGTGATCAAGGGCAAACCTTGCAGTTATCATGCTGCCGCCTTTCAGCCCGCTTTCGATAACCAACACCCCGAGACTCATGCCGCTCACGATCCTGTTTCTCTCGGGAAAGTTTCCTGCATCCGGTTTGGTTCCGGGCGGAAACTCCGTCATCACCACGCTTCCCGCTTCGATCATCTCTGCAGCCAGTGGCGCATGTTTTTCTGGATAAATCCAGTCAATTCCCGAACCCAGTACTGCTACAGTTTGTCCGCCGGATGAAATGGCTGTTTTATGTGCAACACCATCAACACCATAGGCAAGGCCACTGTTTACATTCAATCCTGCACTGACAAGCTCACGGGTCCAGAGTGCCGCCTGGTTCAACCCATACCTCCCGGCGTTTCGGGTTCCAACCACTGCGAGTCCGCTGTTTTGAAGAATCGAAGGATCACCCTTTACCCAGAAGAGTGGCGGAGCGTCATAAATATGTTTCAAAAGCGGCGGATAGTGCTCGTCCGTGATCGAAAGCAGGGTTGCATTCAGTTTCTCAGTTTTTTCCAGAATGCGGTCAACGGTATCCCATTTATCGAATTTGACAATTTCTCTGGCAGCGGCAGCCCCGATACCATCGATTCTCGTCAGGTCGGGTATTTTCATTTTTAAAAATATATCTTCAGCATTCCCTGTTTCCGTTTGCTGAAGCAGAAGCTTTATTTTTTGATATCCTATACCCGGTACCTGTAACAGACCCAGCAGTGCTCTATGATGGTTCGCCTTCTCCAATTTTTTCAAGTTTTTCCCAAATAAGCTCTTTCAATTGATCAATTTGATAACCGGTTGCTGAAGATATAAGCACGATGGGAGTTGATGAGTCAATATTGACATCCTGGTCCAGTTCGTAATCCTCTTTTAAGTCCATTTTTGTAATGATGAGTATCCTGGGCTTATCCAGTAAATCCGGCCGGTACTCTTTCAGTTCGTGTAGCAACGCACTGTACTCTTTTTCAATGTCGGTGTCGCACCCTACAAGGAATAGTAAAAGGTTATTACGTTCAATATGACGTAAAAACTGAATTCCGAGACCTTTTCCCTCATGGGCATCTTCAATTATCCCGGGTATATCAGCCATCACAAAACTGCGGTAATCCGGGTAGGTAACAACCCCAAGATTGGGTTCAAGTGTTGTAAATGGGTACGATGCAATTTTAGGCCGTGCTTCCGACATCACTGACAAAAGCGTGCTTTTCCCTGCATTCGGAAACCCGACCAGACCTACATCGGCGATCAGTTTTAGTTCCAGTTCAATGACACGCTCTTGTCCGGGACGGCCATCCTGTGCATGCTGGGGTGTCTGGTTTGTGGAGCTCCTGAAATGCCAGTTACCCAGCCCGCCTTTTCCGCCCTTTGCAACCACCAGTTTTTCACCGTCTTTGGTAATTTCTCCGATTCGTTCTTCTGTATCAGCATCGAATGCAACCGTACCACAGGGGACTTCAAGAATTTCATCTTTGCCATCTTTTCCCTTCTTCTTACTGGATTGCCCGTGCCCTCCATTGTCAGCATTAATAAACTTTCTGTACCGGAGATCAAGGAGCGTATTTAGTTGTAAATTTCCAATAAGAACTATATCACCGCCATCACCGCCATCACCGCCGTCGGGTCCGCCTCTCGGTACATACTTCTCCCTTCTGAAATGAACCATTCCGTTTCCGCCGTTTCCGGCTGTGGTATAAATTTTGGCATAATCTGCAAATCTCATAATCGGGTGGATGAATAGGTTCAGTTAAAGTTTCTCAAGAATAAAATCAGTCATCAGCCGATAGAGATGCAGTCTTGTACTGCCTCCCGAAATTCCGTGGTTCCGGTTGGGATAAAACATGGTTTCAAACTGAATATTTTGCTTCACAAGTGCATCCACCATATCGGTTGCATGCTGAAAGTGCACATTATCATCTCCCGTGCCATGGATAATAAGATAGTCTCCTTTGATTTTCCCTGCAAGATTTACCGGGGCATAATTGCTGTACCCCTCACTGTTTTCAGCCGGCGTTTGCATATATCTTTCTGTATAGATTGTATCATAGTATCGCCAGTCGGTAACCGGTGCCACCGCAACGGCTGCCGAAAATACATCACTACCTTCGGCCAGCGCCAGGGTTGACATGAATCCGCCATAACTCCAGCCCCATATCCCCACTCGATCCTGATCCACATAATCCAGCTCAGCAAGTTTTGAAGCGGCTTCAATCTGGTCAGACGTTTCAAGTTCACCCAATCGTTTATATACTGTCTTTCTAAAGTCACTACCTCTTCCGCCGGTACCTCTGCCATCGATGCTCACTACGATGTAGCCTTGAGATGCAAGAAAATAGTGCCATAATTGAGTATGACCCATTCGGTAAGAATTTACTACTGTCTGGCTACCGGGTCCGCCATATACATACACCAGCATCGGGTATTTTTTACCAGGATCAAACCCGGGAGGCCTGATCATCATCGAATGCAGTGTTCCCGCCTCTTCCAGGTTCAGTTCCAGGAACTCTGCATTTGGGAGTGAATAATTATCAAGTTTTTGACGTGCTTTTTGATTTTCTTCTAAAATCCTGACCTCTTCGCCGGCTGAATTTCTGAGTGTATAGGTCGGGGGAGTGTTTGCATCCGAATGAATGTGTATAAAAAATCTGAAATCGGGACTCATATTCATACTGTTCCAGCCGTTTTTTGAACTGAGTTTGATTTTATCCCCACCGTCAAGACCGACTTTATAGAGATGCCGTTCTATAGGAGATTCCTCGGTACTTACATAGTAAATCATTTCTTGTGCCTCATCAACGCCAACCAGTTCCGTTACCTCCCATTCCCCGTTTGTGATCTGGCGAATTTCGTTTCCATTCAAATCATAGAGGTACACATGATTGAAGCCATCCCGGTCGCTTGTATAGATAAATTCTCGTTCATTTTGCAAAAAATGAAGATCATCGTGCACATCAATCCATGTATCACTTTTATCAGTAAATATGGAAGTTACTTTTCCGTTATCCGCATTTGCAATCAGCAGGGTTTGCCTGTTTTGATGCCGGTTCATGACTCTCAGCGCAAGCTTGCCGGGCTCCTGTGTCCAGTTTATTCTTGGAATATATTCATAAGCGGTACCTGATAAATCAACCCAAACGGTCTCTCCGCTTGCCAGGTCATAGATTCCGATTTGCACATCGGAGTTCTGTTCACCCGCTTTTGGATACTTGAATGTGACCTGTTCGGGATACTGATTTCCCCACTGCGTCATGTAAAAATCATTCACTTCCGATTCATCAAATCGATAAAAGGCAATTTTATTCCCATCAGGTGACCAATGCCAGGCTTTGGCAAAACCAAATTCCTCTTCATATACCCAATCGGCAGCCCCGTTAATAACGTGATTCTCTTTTCCATCTCGGGTGACTGCGATCTCATTTCCATTTTCAAGATCAACCCAATAGATATTATTATGCTGTACAAAAGCAGCCCTGCCGCCTTGTGGTGATAATTCGGCGTACTGTTGCTTATCCTCACTTGTTGTCAGCTTTTTAATATCTCCGGTTTCAAGGTCATAGATATAGTAATTCGCTTTTGAGCTTCTTCTCCAGATGCTTTCAAAATCAGTTTGCAGAAGTAATTTGTTTTCATCCCTTGAAAAACTGCATCTCTGGATGGGACCGCTTTCAGGATAGGCTTTTGTCAGCATTTGGTCGGTAACCAATACCTCACGTTCCTGATTCAGTATATTGTTTTTCGAGATTTCCGATCCGTTTTCAGTGTGATCCAGCGTCGAGTAAAACTCACCGTCAGACATCCACTCAATATTTGCAATAGACGATGTAGAAAAAGTGCCGTCAAAAATATTGAAAAAGGAGATGTTTTTTGGCTGGGCGTGGATTTCTAAAAATCCTGCAGCCAGAATGATAAACAAAAATAGCTTTTTCATGATGGTAAGTTATCGTTAAAACAAGATCCCGTGATCACTGCTGATACTAATTTTTATGCAACACCATTTTAAGCAAACGGGATACCTTCTGTTTCATTTTGGTTCTGGGAATAATAAAATCAAGAAATCCATGTTCAAGCAAGTATTCAGCAGTTTGAAATCCTTCCGGCAGGTCCCGGCCGATTGTCTGACGAATCACACGCGGTCCGGCAAATCCGATCAGTGATCCCGGTTCAGCGATGTTAAAATCACCCAGCATTGCGTAACTTGCTGTAACCCCGCCGGTGGTCGGGTTCGTCATGATAGATATATATGGCACTTTATCTTCTTCGAGAAGAGCCAGTTTTGAAGATGTTTTAGGAAGCTGCATAAGGCTCAGAACACTTTCCATCATTCGTGCACCGCCCGATTGAGAAATGATAATAAGCGGGATCTTATTTTCTCTTGCATGATCGATTGCGATTGAAAGCCGTTCGCCAACAACAGAACCCATACTGCCACCGATAAAGGCAAAATCCATACAGGAGATAACCACATCGAGGTCATTCATTTTCCCAACACCGACACGGCAGGCATCCGAGAGACCGGTTTTTTCCCGGTACTCCTCCAGGCGGTCACTGTATTTTTTTCTGTCTTTAAAATCGAGAGAATCTACAGAAATAATATCCTGTCCCAGTTCTTGAAATTTACCCTGGTCAAACAAAAATGAAAAATACTGCTTGCTGCCAATCCTGAAATGATAGCCGCTTAATGGGTCAACCCACAGATTTTCTTCTAATTCGCGCCTGTGTATGGTTTCGCCGGTTGTCGGAACTTTCACCCAGACTCCTTCCGGCATATCTTTCTTTTTATCTGTTTGAATGTTGGAATCTTTTCTTTTAAACCAGGACATAATCTTTCTTATTTAATTTGATGACAGTTAAAAATAGTGAATATCATACAAAGCGAAAACGGGCTTTCTATTTTACATCTTCTTAACAGTTGAATATACAAGGAATGAGTTCAACTTTTATAAGAATTCCGCATAATGAAATTGAAAATCCTATTCCGGTTCCTTTTTTGTATTGTTTACAATCTGATTCATTGTCAGGTAAAACGGTTCGAAGGTAACCGGATCTTCTCTTTTTAAATATTTTCTTGAATCTTCATTCTGATACATCAGGGCAAGATTGTTCGCTGATACAACTGCTTCGTGAAGGCAATAAATATCCGGTTCCGAATACACATTTAATCTCTCTATTCCGGTTCCCGCTATCAGATCTCCTTTTTCTACGCTTTGATCTATCTCTTCAATCTCTTTCACAGCCGGTTCACCTTCAGGCACAGGAATATTATTAACAACCGAAAATTTCTGATGATAGAGATGATTCCTGCGCGCATCAATTACGGCATGAATTGTTTTGTATGGCCGCTTGGAAGCTGCGGCTCCTGCTGCAATACAGTGAAGTGACTGCAGTGAGTAGAGCGGCAGTTCCTGCTGAAACAGCAACCCTTTTACAGCAGCTGCACCGATCCGCAAACCGGTGTAGGAGCCAGGCCCCTTATTCAGTAAGATAGCTGTAAGATCTGAAACCGTGCTCTTTTGTCTTGAAAGTAATTCATCTATAAATAGAAACAGTTTTTCGGAGTGTTCTCCCTTTCCCGTGCTTCTCTTTTCAATCATTCTCAGATTTTTCATCAGGGTAACTGAACAGACAGGAGTCGAAGTTTCGATGGCAAGAATCATGATCTCCTGTCTTCTATAAACCATTCATCATTACTGAGTGTTACCCAGCGTTCGTACAATCTCCTCAGCTGAGAATAGAGATCGGCCGGAAACTCCTTGTTGTTGATTTCCACATCAAATATATAGACAATCTTCTGTTCATCCGACTGATAGGATTCAGACAGGCTTGCCCCGGGAAGATTTGTGCTTCTGCTCTGATTTGCTTCCTCTACCTCAAAGCCTTCGGGCAATGAAATTTCATAGCGGATATTTAATTTTTCCGGAGCATCAAGTGTAATGGGGGCTTCTCTTGTTGTGGATTCAAATGGATTTCTGAACAGGTAACCTACAATCATCGGCCTGAACTGCAGACCATCCGTAAAGCTTGCTGCATACTCTTCCATTTTAAAATCTGCTCTCAGTTCAATATTAAGATTCTTTTCACCGCTTTTCTGAATCTTTGTATTATTTATTTCCGCATCTGTATACGCTTCAAAAAATATTTTTTTTGCTACCTCATCAAGTGTCTTCCCTGAATCCATTTCTCTTCTGATCTCCTGGGCCGGGTACCCGGCAGAGGATACAAATATGGAACCGCTCAGAGTACCATCCTGCGAAACGGATGCCTGCAGGGTAACATCCAGGTCAAACCGGCTCTGCTCCGGATTGATATCAAGCCATTTATGAGATTCATTTTTTATCAGAAGCCCCTGTTCGTTATACGATTCAACCGGTATTAAGTCGGGATTACTCTCCGGAAAACTGGCATCCATAAAATATTCCTTATTATCTATATAGCTAACCACCAGCATCCTGTTAAATTGGTAAACTGATGGAAAGGCCTTATTTATGCGTCCAAAATCTCGGCCGGAGATATAAAGAGGCCAGGCATCAATACCTGCCCCCCGTAAAAGCGACAACAGGGTCATATTGATATCAGCCTGGTTGGCAGGTTCGCCTTGCAGAACGTGGGTAAAATCATCTCCCGAAAAAGCACCGTTCATATTATTAAACTGTGATTTCACATTCACAAGGTTAAAAATGCTATCCTGTGCAGCAATCTCGTCATCAAACAACTCGCCAATTTTTTTTCCCTGCTCAATCAACTCTGTGTTGTTATTTACAATTTTCATTGGATTCATGCTCCGCCGGATCTGGGCAGCCACCAGGTCCCAGCTGTTTTCCAGGGGTTGCCTCGGAACACCGAATTCACTGATCTGAAATTTCAGCTTGCCTCTTAAATCATCAATGGATGAAATATAAGCGGATGCATCAATCGCCGGAATATTATAGCCCGTCCATTTTTGCACGAGTACCGGTTCAGGCCTCTTGTATGAGAACACGAGGGGCACATTGCTTGTATCAACCCGCTGTTCTGTAACCTCCAGTTCAAAATTGATATTTTCAGGTACTACTTCATACCGGAGATAACGTTCATTAACCAGCGTGAGTTTTGCTCTTCTTGTGGGAACACGGTGCGAGAAATTAAAATCAGGAAGCTCTTCGATATATTTCCTGATAACGCGGTAGCTGTACTCAATGATTGATCCTTTCTGCACATCTGGCATCGTAAATTCGCGTATCTTATACCTGGTATTCAGATCAACAGTGCGAACTTCACTTTCATCAAGTGCATCTTTGGTGCCATCTGGCTGATGAGTTATAGCTCTTATATTTATTATCTCCTCCATGTCATCCGAAGAGTAGAAAGGAATACCTATAATAGAGGCTTCTGTTTTTTTCAGTTCATCATCTGAATAGACCTTAATTCTTATGTGATAATCTATGATAGATATTATATTTCCTTTGCTCTCATCAAAACGAATAATCGCTTCTTTTGAAAGGTATTCAAAGGGTACCTCTCCGTCTGCTTCAAGCCGGTAGAGCGAATCGGGAATCTCTCCAAATTCACTCTGCTCAATATTCAGCTCGGAATGAACCACGTCCTTCTCCTGCGCATCTACGGAAGACACAGCAATCACACCAAAAATTAATGTCAGAAGAATTCTTCTCATTATCTCCTTTTAAATATCATTTGTCTAAACTCAAGACTTTAACGTATGAACTACAAAATGATTTTTGTGATATATGCCTAATGCCCTGCCGGCAAATTGTTCATCCAGGTATGGAGAGTTTTTAGATTTCGAGCGGACTTCACTCTTTTTAAAGATCCACTCCTCATCTGTATTAAAAATTGTCAGATTGGCCATGTTGCCAGCTTTAATTTCCGGTACATCAATATTTAAAATTTTCCTGGGATTGACCGCCAGCTTTAAGATCAGGTCCTCAAGCTTCAGTTTACCGGTTTTTAAAAGTCTTTTTACTGATACCGGCCACGCTGTTTCAAGCCCGATGATTCCATTCGGAGCATATATGAATTCAACTTCCTTCTCTTCAATAGCATGCGGTGCATGATCTGTGCAGATCACATCAATTGTGCCGTCAGCCAGCCCTTCGATCATTGCATCCACATCATCCCGGGTACGCAGGGGCGGATGCATTTTACAATTGGTATCATAATTTCTGAGTTCAATCTCTTCATCTGTAAGATCAAAATGGTGGGCACAAACCTCGGTTGTTACCTTTACACCTTCCGCTTTAGCCTTGCGTACCAGGTCTGCACCTTTACGCGTGCTTATGTGCGCCACATGAATATGTCCGCCGGTAAACTGGGCGAGTAGTATGTCCCGGGCAATCATCACCTCTTCGGCTATACCGGGTGTGCCATCAAGACCAAGTTTGGTTGAGATCTTTCCCTCGTGCATATGGCCCGGCCGGGAGAGCGCAAGATCTTCTTCATGATTGATAACCGGTACACCAAGCATGGATGAGTACTCAAGAGCCACCCGCATCACTTGTGAGTTGTAGACGGGGTCGCCGTCATCACTGAAAGCCACAGCCCCGCCATCCTTCATATCAGCCATCTCAGCTATGGATTCACCTTTTCTGTATTTCGTAACACACCCGATGGGGTGCACGTCAACCGGCAGATGTTCAGCTCTTTTCTTGATATACTCCACCACATCCCTTGTATGAATCGGCGGATTGGTATTCGGCATGCAGGCAACTTCAGTAAACCCGCCGAATGCAGCTGCACGGCATCCTGTTTCGATGGTCTCTTTGTGTTCAAAGCCGGGCTCACGCAGGTGTACATGCATATCCATCCAGCCGGGACTTACGTACGCTCCCTTTGCATCATGAGATTTTGTATTTTCATCTGCCGACAGATTTTCGCCAATCTGAATAATTTTTCCGCCCTTTATCTGAATATCGACATTTTGACGGGTTACTGTTTTACTGTCGGCAATTTTTACATTCTTAAGAAGAAGATCAGGAGTAAGACTCATATAATTGATTCACTTTTTTGGCATTAAATATAGACTGAATTCAAATCAATTTCGATTAAAGTGTGAAATCTGATCCATTGATTAAAATCTGTTTCCGGTTTGAATTTGAATAGTACAAAATGATTGCGGCTTTTATTGCAGCAATTGCTGAATTGTTACAAAAATATCACTTTAAAATCTGACTGAAAATTTAACACATTCTTTCATAGTTTAGGATCAGATGATGACTCAACAAAAATCCGAAACTCTTCATGCCAAACCAGACTCATTTATTTCCGGATGTTCCCTCCGTTTCAGAACTCACAGGCCAGATTAAAGAGCTGATTGAGACCACCTTTCCGGATGTTCTGGTGGAAGGAGAAATAAGCAATGTAAAAGAGAGTCGTAATGGACATCTCTATTTTACAGTTAAAGATGAACAGGCCCAGTTGCCTTGCGTTATCTGGCGGGGTGTGGCTCAGCGGCTTCAGGTGAATCTTGTTGACGGGCAGCAAGTGATTCTGGGCGGAAGCCTCCAGGTTTATGCTCCGCATGGCAGGTACCAGATGATTGTCTCGTTTGTGGAACAGGCCGGGATTGGCGCTCTTCAAAAAGCTTTTGAAAAACTAAAAGAGAAGTTGCAGAAAGAGGGTATCTTTGATGATGTACACAAAAAACCACTGCCTGAATTCCCAATGCGGATCGGAGTTGTTACGTCGGCTACCGGTGCTGCTTTTCAGGATATCCGGTCAACACTCGAAAAACGCTGGCCGGTTGCAAACTTATATCTATATCCGGCAAGCGTTCAAGGTGTAAATGCGGCACCCGAACTGGTGAAGGCGATCAATTGGTTTTCGGAAGGGGAATCTGTTGACCTGCTGATTGTGGGAAGAGGCGGCGGCTCACTCGAAGATCTCTGGGCGTTTAATGAGGAGGCTGTGGCCCGGGCTATTTTTGATTGCAAAATCCCTGTAATCAGCGCGGTGGGACACGAAGTGGATTTCAGCATCAGTGATTTTGTTGCTGATGCACGCGCTGCCACACCAACCCAGGCAGCAATTATTGCCACTCCGGATAGTAATGAAGTCAGGTTTTATATTGAAGACCTAAGCACCACTATGGAAAACCGGATTCGGCAAAAAACTGATGCTTACCGGGAAAAAGTATTGCGATTGAGTCAGTCACACGCACTTCATGCAGTCTATGAGCAAATTCAGTCTTTTAAAAACCGCACTGATTCTATCAAAAAATCACTCAGGTATGAAATGGATAAAATACTCATCGGCTACCGCGAAAGAGTTAATGCCGGCCACTATCGGCTCGAACTGATGAATCCGAAAGCCCCGCTTGAACGGGGATTTGTGCGAATATTCCAGGACAACTCCTGGATCCGGAAAAAAAGCGATTTTCATGAAAAAGAGAACTTTGAAATGGAGTGGGATGACGGGATAATAAAAATTGAGAAATAAGTTTCTCTCTTCCGGACAACCGATGAATCCCTGCCATATGAACTCCGCGTACCTCTGCACCCATTGCGGTTACATCCTTCCAATTTCATCTGACGACTGACGATCAAATTCCTTCACAACCTGAAACTACCAGGTCGTCTGGTAAATCCCGTCCAGAAAAAACACTGCGTCCCTTGGCGCCCTCCGCGGTTTAATCTCCTGAGAACTAATTTTATGTGGGAGTTAACTTATTTAATCAAATGTCGACACTAAATTCCGAAAACATAGGACACCCCCATATTATGACTTTAAAGATAAAATAGAGGAAGTGTTCCTATTTTGAATGTGATAAAGAGAACTAAAGCCGCAAAACAATCACCGGGCTATAGCTCTGTTTCAGAGCCGTATATCGCACGGCAATATTGTCAAGCGGCTTATTGGTTTATTAACCTTACCAGCAATTATTTATTCGGTTTTGCGTCCTCTACTTTCTCTTCCAGCTTGGCAAGTAATCGTTTCACATCTTTCTCGTGGCCCATCTCCTTCAATTTGAACAGAATCATTGCCAGTGCAAAAAATGTCTGTGGCCAGAGCCCGATAAAGATACCGGTTCGTTCTGCATGTGCGTTTTCTTCCTGGTCGTCTCCTTTTTCGGCATACCAGGCGGCAACACTTGTTGCAATTGAAGTGAATCCAAGTCCGGCAGATAAATAGGCTAATTTTTCTAACATGATTAATCGTATTTTTAATTATATGAAGTTACGTTCTGTATATACAACTGCTTCAAAAAAGCAAACGTTCAGTTAAATTCAGATCAAAAACCTCTCTTCAAATAATGTCAGTAATTTGTATCTTCAACTGACCAAATAGTCAATCACTATTCTCAACTTTATGCCAGATTCCGTTCACGATTTACTCTACCGGGCTGCCCAGGCTCTAGAATCCGAGATTGAATCAGTACGGAAGAAACCTTCTACCGACATTCTCTTTAAAGGAATAAAGATGAGATCCGGCAGCAGTAAGAGCGGGTACGAGTATAAATTTGAGACTCATCACTCATCCATTCGTTATGCCGAGGAGATTAAATCGAATACCGGTGAAAAAGAGTGGATGGCAAAACCGGTATCCTATGAGAATAATGAGATCATTCTGCAGATACCTGACGATGCAGGCGATCAGATTGATAAATTGCACGTTGAGTGGGAAAATGATTTTGTATTGAGAAAAACACTGCATGAAATCGACAGGCTTTCCGATGCCCCGGATTCAATTCTGAAACGTATTGAGAAACTCTTTTATCCCGAACCCGGTGCAATTGCTGCTCAACCCGGCATTCACCATGACGGATTCAGAAACCAGGCACAGGAGAAGGCAATACTGAAAGCTTTGACGCAGCAATCTCTCTTTATCTGGGGCCCGCCCGGCACCGGGAAAACCGATACTCTCGGATATATTATCGCGAACTACCTTGCAAGCGGAAAAACTGTCCTTTTTGCTTCCAATACAAACAGGGCGGTTGACATAGGCCTGCTTAGTACCATCCGTGCGCTCAAACAGATTGGGCAAAATGGAATCTTATCATCCTGCACAAGATTTGGTGAGGCTGCATTAGATAATGATGGTCTCGATGAGTTTCTTTTTGATACCCAGATTCTAAAAAAAGTGGAAAAAAGGAGAGAGCGGGCTTCCGAGTGGATTGATCTGCTGAGAAAACAGCAGGATCTGAAAGAGAGAGTTGCCAAACGACTGCAAGATGGCAAAAAGGCAACCAACAACCAGGAACTGGAATTGAAACTGGTGGATCAGAAAATAAAAAATTTGGGCGGACAGGAAGCGCTTGAAGAACTGATCGCCGAGCACAGCAGTATCAATGAAGCGATGGAGATGCGGAATAAACAGTTCATAGCCACTACGCTTGCCAAAGTCTGTACATCCGACCTCTTTCATGATCTCGACTTTGATGCCGTGGTCATTGATGAAGGATCCATGGCAAACCTGCCTTTCCTGATGGTGCTTGCTTCACGTGCTAAATGGCACAGGGTAGTGGTTGGCGATCCTATGCAGCTGCCGCCCATCTCCGTAACAGACAACCGGGAATCCCGTGAATTTCTCGAAAAAGATATATTTACTACAGTATCCGGTGCAGGAACTACAGAACAACTGTTCCGCTGGCATGATCAGAATCCGGAAATTACCCAGTTTTTTGACATACAATACCGTCTCGCCGCCTCATTAGCTGAAATTATCAGCTCTGTTTTTTATGATGGGCGGCTACAAACGGCAGATGGAATTTTAACAGAAGAAAATAGCCCCGTTTCTGAAATGGATCGCGCTTTTCACCTGGTGGATACATCCAGGTACGGGGCTTATCTCACTCAAAAAGATAGTGAATCGGGATTTAAGCCGGTAAATGAAATACACCAGGATATTATTGAGCGATTGATTCTGAACATGACGGGGAAAGGAATACGAACTGCAGATATCGGTGTGATTGTCCCCTTTCGAAGTCCCGTATATGACATTCGCAACAGATTGTATGAAGCAGGTATCCGGGATGTGGAAGTTGGAACAATCCATACATTCCAGGGAAGGGAAAAACCTTATATCATTTTTGACACCGTAATGAGCGGTGAGAAACAGCCGAACGGGACAAGGCATTACTCTGTACGGCCATTAGATGAAAAGAAAAACGGGCTGAGTGTCCCAAGGCTTTTAAACGTGGCTTTTTCGCGAAGCAAAAAAGAGCTTGTGGTTCTGGCAGATATGGTCCACATCAAACGGGTTTACGGAAACAAGTTTTTGTACAGGCTCTTGTCACATTTTAAGAAGTAGAAAAAACCATGACCGAAAAGAGATTTGACAGCTTGATTGATTAATCCATATAAAACTCTTTTGGAACCATATCAGCAACCCGCTGAAATCCCCATTCGCCACCAACTCTTAGTGAAACCGGGTCTAACAAACTTCTGTTTTCTGTAATAAAAAAATATCCATTACCATCTGTAACCATCGGCGCAATTAGAGATCTCCTTCTGTTGTCTCTCAAGGATTTTTTCTTTTGACCATATAATATTTCAGTAATATCAGATATCATATATCCTTTTAGTAAGCGCAAACGGCCCGAGTATGTCTGACCACTTTCCATAAGCCGAAGTCTTGTTTCTCCCGCACTTAGAGGCACAATTCCATTTTCCGGCTTAATCTCAAATGAGTTCCCGTCCAAATCATCTTCATACATAGAATACAGAAAGTGTTCAAAAGATCCTTTGTATGTCTTTTCCCTTGTTTCTTCCCATTTTTCTTTCTTGTTTTTGTTATCCGTCTCCATCTCTGTAAACTTCATTTTCATTTTAAAAAGAGCTAAATCAATAGCTTCTCCCCATTTAAAAGCAATCAGATCTACGTGCATTTCGTAACCCAATGCATGGTTGGCAATTAATATCGGTTCATCTGATACCGCCACTAATGAACCATCTTCGTCAAATCTGAAGTCTAAAACCCACGAATTCTGAATAAAGGTTTCATCAGCGTTAGCTGACGTTCCAATAAACTGAGATACAAACACCTCGTAATTACTCTGCCAGGATTTATTATCTGATTCTACCACAAGTTCTTCAAATTCAATTGTATTCTCTTCAAGGTGCACAATTACCTGGAGCTGTTTGGTATCGCTGTTTAAAAGAACAGGCTTCGTAACAGTTTTATATCCTATATAACTGAACACCAATTCAAATTTTCCCTGGTGATCAGTTGTAAACTCAAAACTTCCATCGCCATCTGTAGTTGTTCCGGCCATTGTCCCGGAGATGTAAACATTAACCGAAGGCACAGGATCATTGTTATTTTGATCCGTCACCAATCCATAAATTTTTGTTTTCTGATGCTCCTGGGCAAACGATTCAGCCGTATAAAAAAACAGCAGATAGCCAGAAATGAAAGCTGCGAAGAAACAGATTTTTTTATATTGAAAATATTTAAATATCTGGTGATGTTTAAAGAAACGAGGAAAATAATAAGTAAGCATAAAATTGAAACGCCTGTATTTACGAGAGACTTGCTTACAGATCAGCGAAAGTTTTCGCTAAATCGGATTACAGCAATTATTTAACGGATAATTACTAACTTTAAAACAAAATCACAAGTTTTACATCTCAATTTTATTTTATTAAAAAAAATTTTGATTTATCCCGAAAATTGTGTGAATATAAAGCCTGCTAATTGTTCTCTTAAACATTAAAAAAATTACGAGCATGGGGAATTCCGGAAATGAATCACAGGGTGAAAGTTATAATCTTTTGCGGGTTATCTTTCTATCCGTAGTAGCAGCTATAGGCGGCTTTTTATTTGGTTTTGACAGTGGTGTTATTAATGGTACTGTAGATGCTCTTCAGCTGGCATTTAATTCTGATGCAGTAGGCACGGGATTTAATGTGGCTTCCATGTTACTCGGGTGTGCAGCAGGTGCCTTTTTTGCAGGAAATCTTGCTGATAAATTTGGCCGCAAACCTGTAATGATTGCTACTGCGGCCTTTTTTATTCTAAGTGCATGGGGCTCGGGTATTTCCGGAAGCTCACCGGAGTTTGTTCTTTTTCGCATAATTGGCGGCCTTGCCGTTGGAGCAGCAAGTATACTTGCACCTGCGTACATCAGCGAAATTGCACCGGCTAAAATCCGCGGAAGTCTTGCCACTTTGCAACAATTAATGATCGTGATTGGTCTGTTTGCCGCCTTCATGAGTAACTACTGGCTTGCCGGTTTATCAGGAGGAGCTTCTGATATTCTCTGGGGCGGCTTTCAAACCTGGCAGTGGATGTTCTGGGTTGAAATTGTTCCTGCTTCCATTTTCCTGATAAGCCTTCTTTTTATACCTGAATCTCCCCGTTACCTGGTTGCTGCAGGTAAGAATGATGAAGCTAAAGCAGTACTGACAAGTCTTTCTGATTCTGTGGATGCGGAAGCCAAGGTTGCCGACATCAAATCAACTCTTCGTGAGGGCAGCAAACCAAGTCTGAAAGATGTTATCAGTTCGTACACAGGAAAAATTCATCCAATCGTTTGGGTGGGTGTAGGTCTGGCAGCTCTGCAGCAATTCACCGGGATCAACGTAATTTTTTACTATGGTGCAACGCTGTGGCAGGCAGCCGGATTTACTGAAGCAGATGCACTTCTGACAAATGTGATCAGCGGTTCCGTGAATGTTATCTTTACCTTTGTAGCCATTGCCCTGGTAGACCGGCTGGGCCGAAAACCACTCTTGTTAATCGGCTCACTTGGCCAGGCAGTTATGCTTGGAGCTTTGGCTTATATCTTCGGGACAGCCCCCACCGGCAGCGCCGACACTCTCGTTTTGAGTGAAACAATGGGCACCTATGCACTCCTTGCTGCGAATGCTTACATAGCATTTTTCGCTTTCTCATGGGGACCTGTTATGTGGGTAATGCTCGGCGAGATGTTCCCCAATAAATTCCGGGGTGCTGCACTTGCGATATGTGGTCTTGTTCAGTGGGGATCCAACTTTACCATAACCATGACATTTCCCGTTATGCTCACATATTTGGGACTTGGTTTTTCTTACGGGATCTATGCCACATTCGGACTCATTGCGTACTTCTTTGTCAAATTCTTCATAAAAGAGACAAAAGGCAGAACACTCGAAGATATGTCCCGTGAATCAGAGGAAGACGAAAGAAAAGCGAATGAAGCGGGTTAGCTGTTTTCAACTGTCAGCTTGTAGTGAAAATTGCTGGTTGAACCCTCCGCGCGCCCTTGGCGGTTAATTTACCTGGTGCACGAATCTTGCATTGAATTAACCGCGGAGAACGGGAAGAAGCGCCAGGGAAAACGGCAGGATTTATTATATCAGATGAACTCGCACATCCATAAGGGCCAGGCAATCCGAATGATTCTGTCGACAAACAATCAAGACTTTATATCATTTTTTATTTATAAAGCAAAAGGTTTACATTTGTTCTATCGATTAACCCTAAATCAAGATTCAGCCAGCTAATGAAAACCATCCTGACCCTTTTCTTATTATCTTTCGCATTCACAACAACAAACACAGTAGCCCAGGAATCATCAGCATCGCAAGTCAGCTCTGAAGAGGAGAGTGTATTGGTTCATACCGTCTATTTTTGGTTTACAGACGAGGCTGATGAAGAAGACTCTCGTAATTTTTATGGAGAATTGAAGAAACTGAGTTCTATTCCATTGATTAAACAAAAGTTCATCGGGGTGCCGGCATCAACTGAACAGCGGGATGTGATTGATAACAGCTATGACTATTCAATCACATTTGTTTTTGAGAACAAAGAAGCTGAAAAAGCATACCAGGAGCATCCGGATCACCTGGAATTTATTGACAAAAATGCACATCTCTGGGAAAAGGTTCGTGTTTATGATGCAATAACCCCCTGATTTTTAACAGAGAAATCTCAAACAAACCCCTCCGCGCCTCCCTGCACTCATTTCGGTTTATTCATCGGGAGCATGGATCTTGCAGAGAATTAACCGCAGAGAACGGAAAGAAACGCTAAGGAAATTATCTATCTATCCCCTAAACCTCATCCAGCCCTTCTTTCACCCATTCACGGCGTTCTTTTGAGATTCCAACCACAATTGCAGGAACTACAAAAAGTGTCAGGATAGTTGCAAAGGTTAATCCCCCGATTACAGACCGTGCCAGCGGGCTCCATGTCTCAGCGCCGGCACCAATTTCAAGAGCTAATGGAACCATGGAAAAAATGGTGGTCATTGCGGTCAATATAATAGGCCTCATTCTCCGCTTACACGCCTGTAAGAAAGCAATTACATAAGCTTTGCCGGTGACACCGCTTTTTTTCGTATAAAAATGAATATAGTCAACAAGAACAATTCCATTGTTCACCACAATACCAACCAGCAACACAATCCCGATATAAGCCGGTACACTGAGCGATGTATTGGTCACAAATAAAAATAAAAGCGAACCGAAAAAAGCAAGCGGAACTGTAAACATGATGATAAAAGGATCTCTGAAATTTTCAAAAAGAGACGCCATTACCATATAGGTAAGTATCAGAGCAAACAGAAGAGCCATACTAAGCTGCCCCATACCCATGTCAAAATCACGTAACGAACCAGTGAAATCGTACCTGTAACCATCCGGCAGAATTATATCATTGGTCAATATGGTTTGAATCTGTTCACGGTACTCCTCAATCGGTCCTCTGACTGATATACTGATGTCGAGTACAACTTCACGGTCGCGGCGCGATATACGACTAACACCTTCATCAAAATCAAATGAGCCCAGTGCTACAATTGGAATCCTCTGTTCTTCATACTGAAGCAGCTCAAGAGAAAAAAGATCCTGCCTGTTTTGAAAATTTTCACGTTTATTCCGAACCTGAATCGGAATTTCCCGTCCTTCATCGATAAAAAATCCAGCCCGGGTGCCCCTGGCCTGTGTTCCATAAGAACTTGCAACTTCACTTGTGGTTGCACCGATCTTGTTGATCCTGAGCCGGTCTGGTGTGAACTGGAGTTCCGGCTGTGGCCGTGTTCTTGCATTATCGACCGACATAATATTAGGATCGTCAATGAGACGTTCTTCAATTCGGGTAGAAAACTCCTGGAGCACATCTATATCGGGCCCTATCAGGCTTAGACGGATACCGCTGGGGCCTCCTCTGCCGCCTCCGCCCATAAAGCCGGGGCCACCAGAGGCATTGAGCTCCAGGTCTACGTCTGGTTGTTCTAGCATGGCGCGAACCTCATCCATCACATCATTCGTTGTTTTTACCCTCTCTCTCTGATCAGTCAGCAGTACATTTAATTCACCAAGATTTGATTCGGTACTCCATCGCTGTCTGCCGATATTGGCAATTACGGTTCTGACTTCGGGCAAGGCTAAAATCTGGTCCGTATAGTCTCTGAGTAATTCTGCCGTATTTGCAAGCTGGGTGCCAGCCGGTAAAGTAACACGTGCATTAAATTCACCCGAATCGCTCTCCGGAAAAAATTCACCCGGAATAGAGGTAAATAACAGGTAGGAACCACCAACTACACCGACAACAAACAGTGCAATTACATATTTCCGTTTCAAAATCCAGTACAAAATGCGCCCATAATTTTTTTCCAGATAGTGAATACCCTTGAATGTAACACTGTGCCGGTCGAACTCTTCCCTGCGAAGAAGTAATGATGCAAGAACCGGGATCAGAATAATAGAGGCCAGGTACGAACTTGTGATCGCAATTGAAATGGTAAGGGCGAGATCACGGGTCACCGTACCGGTTACTCCTGTAACACCGAGGATCGGAACAAATACAGCCAGTGTTGTAAGTGTGGATCCGAGTAAAGCCCCGGCAACCTCACTTGTGCCTTCAAGTGTGGCTTTGAATCTCGTCATTCCCTGCTCAAGTTTGTTTGCGATACTTTCTGAAACGACAATGGAGTTATCAACCAGTAACCCAATGGCCAGTGCAAGACCGGTAATTGAGATGATATTCAGACTGATATCAAGAAAATACATTGCCGCAAAAGTAGCCGTCAGTGAGATGGGAATACTGGTTGCCACAACCAATGCAATCCGCCATCCGCCCATGAAGAGCAATAAGATCAGAATCACAACTACAAGAGCCATCAAGGCAGACTGTGATAAGTTACTTATTGAGTCTTCAATAAATTTACCTTCATTACTTAACACCTGCATGGATACATTTCCAGGTAAATTTTCTCGGAAAGACTGCATCTCTAACAAAACCGTCTGGGCCACATCGAGTGTGTTGGCATCCGATTGTTTTTGCACTTCTATTGTAACACTGTTCTTCCCGTTTACCTCTACTATGGAATTGATATCCGCATACGTGTTTTCAACTTTCGCAACGTCTGATACTCTCAGCGGAACACCCTCATCCATCCGGATTACTGTCTGCCTGATTTCATTGACATCCCTGTATATAGATTCAGCCCGGATACTGTAGCTTGTTCTGTCGGTTACCAGGTTTCCCACCGGCTGCTTTACATTATTGCTTCTGATCGCATTCACCACCTCAGAAGGAACAACACGGTGCCTGGCCAATGAAACAGGATCAAGATTTACAAAAAAGTTTCTTTCAAGTCCGCCTCTTGTATCGGCAGACGCAACTCCTTCAATTCGTTCAAACCGCGGCTCAACAAATTCAATCGCAAGCTGGCGCAGTTCATCAAGGCCAAGAACATTGGATTCGATACTGATATTCATAATAGGTGATCGATCAGGATCGAACTGAAATATCACCGGTTCATTTGCTTCGGCAGGCAGCTGGTTCCGAATCCGATCCATAGCTTCCCGCAGCTTGAGTTCCGTCTGCTGAATATTGATCCCCGATTTTAACCGTAAAATAAGAAACGCCCCGCCCTGCCTTACACTCGATTCCAGGGATTTAATACCGTCCACTCCCATAATAGCTCCTTCTATAGGTTCCACAACCAATCTCGACATATCATCCGGTGAAACGTTCTGATAATTAACCGATACAGCCAATACCGGGATGTTGAAGGAAGGCATCAGGGTAACCTTCAGATTTGTAAGTGAAAATATTCCAAATCCGGCCACCATGAGTGAAAACATAAAAACGGTAACAGGACGTTTCAGTACTTTTTCGGTCAGTGTAAATTTTTTCATGGCTTATTACCCGGGCTAATCTTCATTTAGTAAAGGATCCTCTTTGTGAACAAAGTCAAAACCAAGTTTTTCCACAGTTTTGTTCACGATATTATACATGCAGGGCACCGCAATTAACATCAGAAGCGTTGACATTGTCAATCCCCCGATTACGGTTCTTGCCATAGGGCTCCAGGTTTCTGCCCCTGAGCCGAGCTGAAGTGCCAGCGGTACCATAGCAAGTATCGTTGTAAATGCAGTCATCAATATTGGCCGCAAACGCCTGCCGGAACCGTTCACAATAGCCTCATGGCGTTCCTGGCCGCGAGACTGTAAAATTTTAATGTAATCAATCATAACAATTCCGTTATTCACAACAATACCCGTAAGCAGCACGAGGCCCACCATTGCTGTTACACTAACAGGAGTTTGTGTTATCCATAACATCAGAAGTACCCCCGTCAGCGCAAGCGGAATTGTTCCAATAATAATAAAAGGTTCTACCAGGCTCTCAAATTGAGAAGCCATCACCATGTAGGTTAAAATGCCTGCAATAATAAATGCAATGATTAAAAAATAAAATGATTCCTGTTGATCCTCCGCATCCCCGGCCACTTCAAATCTATATCCTTCCGGCCATTGAATTTGTGATAATATACTTCGAACCCGTTCGGAAGCTGCTTTTAAATCAATTCCTTCCAGGTCAGCTTCAATCTGCGCCATCCTCTCCTGGTTTACCCGGATGATACTCGAAGGCCCGGTATAACGTTCAATTCTCGCAAGGTTTTTCAGAGGCATCCAGTCTCCGTTCGGTGTCTGAATTTGAATATTCTGGAGTGCGGTTGATTCTGCACGATCAGTTGCAGCCAGCTGAACCAGTACCTCAAATTCAATTCCCTGGTCTACAAACGTGGTAGCCATATCACCCTTAACGGCATTACTGACAGCTGTTGCGACCTGTGATGTTGTCATACCGTTCCGCGAAATACGTTCCCTGTCCATATCGATTCGAAGTTCCGGCCTTCCCTGGTCTGCCGAGCTGAAAACATTTACGATACCATCGATTTCGCTGATGCGATCATACGCAGCATCTGCAAACTCTTTCCTGACATCAGGGTCAAATCCATAGATTTGAACAATCAGGCCGGTTTCCCCATCCGGACTCAAAGGATCTTCCCTGATCTCCCGTACATTAGCTCCGGGAACAATTTCGACAGCTTTTAATATTTCTGCAGTAATGTTTTGTTGCGACCTGTCCCTCTCTTCTACCGGTACCAGTTCAATTCTTATCACACCCTGATTTCCTCCGGGATTATCCGCACCCTCAATACCTGTTTTATCTCCGTAATCCGAAACAATTAAGCGGGTTTCGGGAACTTCTCTGCGAACGATCTCCTCAATCCGCACGATGGTTCTCTCCAGTTCAAAAAGATTAACTCCGGGTTCACGCTGTACCTCAAGTGTAATAAAGTTTTCATCAACCTCAGGAAAAAACTCGCCTCCAAGCTGGTAGAAAATAGGTAATGATACTATCAGCAAAACAAACGCACCCGTAACTACCCAGCCACTTCGGTTCAGAAGTGAATCGAGCAGGGATTTATAGCGGTTTTCCAGGTTCAGAAACATACTGCCCAGAACCGGGGCAACCCTTTCATTAAAGAATCCGGCAATTTTCGTGTACAGAAGTTCAAAAAGGTAGACCAAAGGATAAATCGGTATCAAAACTAAAAAGAGCGGAATACTGAGAAGTCTTGTGTAGATGGATTTTTTTCTCCACTCAAGTAATCTTTTGAAAAGTGAAAGATCTTTTGTGGGCGGAAGATCTTTTCTGCTGTCTTCGGCCTGAAACAGGCGTGAACTCATAACCGGTATCAGAGTAAGCGCTACAAGTACGGATACGATCAATGCAAATGAAATAGTGAGTGCCAGATCTCTGAATAAGAGGCCTGCAATCCCCGGAACAAACAGCACCGGCAGAAAAACAACCAGTGTGGTAAGGGTTGACATCATAATCGGACCGGAGACTTCCCTGGCCCCAAGCACTGAGGATTTTGCCCCACTTTCACCATCCTCACGGAACCTGAATATATTTTCAAGTACAACCACGGCATTGTCAACTACCAGCCCGACGGCAAGAGTTAATCCTGAGAGGGATATAATATTAAGACTTACATCCGCCCAGTGCATGATACTAAAAGTGGTAACAATGGAAACGGGGATGGAGACAGCTACAATAAGCGAGGTGCGGCCGCTTCTTAAAAAGAGAAGTAGCATCAGCATCACCAGGAAAATTGCCTGGATACCTGTCAGAATAAGATTCCTGATCGACATCTCAATAAAATCGGCTTTATTCGTAAGTACATTTAGCTCAACACCGGGAGGCATAAATTCACGAAGTTCGTCGAGGCTGCTCATCACACCGGATGCCGCAGTAACTACATTGCTGTCACTCTGTTTATAGATATTGATAATTACACCGTCATTGCCCTGAACCCGGACATTACCTATAGGCTGTGCGATTCCATCTTCTATATCTGCAACATCTTTAGCGTAAACCGGGTTACCGTCACTGTTTGTGACTATTGTATTTCGTATTTGCTCAATGTTTCTGAAATCACCTATTGTTCGAAGTGAATACGTAACATCCCCCTCTGAAAGCTCTCCAGCCGGTACCTGGATATTCTCTTGCCGGAGAGCGCTTGCAACATCTCCGATGGTAAGATTGTAGGCTCTCATCTGAGAGTTACTCATTCGAATATTTATCTGTCTTTCAAAACCTCCCGCTGTCTCTGCTGATGCCACACCACCGATTCGTTCTAACCGCTGTTCAATTTGCTGCCTGGCGATTGTACGAAGCTCTCTCGGACTTCGAACGTCTGATGTGATTGTTAGCACAACAATAGGCTCATCGTTCGGATCATAAGTAAATACAATTGGCTGCTCAGCATCTTGAGGCAGGGAGCGCCTGATCTGATCCAATCTCTTTCGAACTTCAGTCTCTGCAACAAAAAGATTCGTTCCCCAATCAAAATTCAGCCGTACAACAGACGCACCCTGGCTCGAAAGTGAACGCACCCGCTGAACACCTGATACACTCCCAACTGTCTCCTCGATCGGCCGGCTGATCAGTGTCTCCATATCTTCCGGAGCAACACCTTCATACGTTGTAAATACAGTAATCGTGGGAAATGATACATCCGGGTAGAGATTGAGACGCAGATTGGAAAGGCCAAATACACCAAACCCTATCAGAATCAGGCTGATCATTAAAAATGTAACCGGTCTTTCAACCGCTAATTTTGAAAGATTTTTCATTCAGTTATTAATTTTCTGATTGATTTTGCCTTTGAGAACGATTTCCGCGGGCTGCTGAATCTCCGCTGATTTGTTCTTGTTGCCCGCGTATACTTTCTGTTCGTTCGGTTTCCTCACTTTCCGTTCCTGATGAACCTTCTGTTAAAATTTCTCGCTCTCCGGGACGCAGATTTGTCTGTCCGGCTACCCGAATCCTTGAACCGTCGTTCAGGCTTCTGTGGCCTGTAATAATCAGTTTCTCATCCGGGTTGATACCCGAGAGCACCTCAACTCTGTCGCCCTGTTCAAGTCCGAGAGTAAGATCACGGCGTTCAGCAACTGAGTCCCCTTTCGATACAAAAACCGAATAGGTTCTGCGTATTTCCACCGTATTTGTTTCGGGTTCAATGTAGGTATCCACTTTCTCCACCAGAGCAGATCTTGGTATCACCACAGTATTCTCGTTGGTTACAAGAGTAATTCTGGATTCGGTCAGTACACCCTGCCTTACTGAAGATGTCACGTCTGTCAGGCTCACCACAACTTCACCAAGCCCTGTTTCAGGATTTAGCTGCGGACTGATACGTGAGACATTTCCCCGGCCAACCACACCTTCATGATTCGATAATCTCAATTCAACAGGCAGACCAACCCGTACCTCTTCCCAATCCTGCATGGGCAGGTAAAGTCTTGTTTCGTAACCGACAAGATTGGCTATTTCAAATGCAGTAGTTCCTGTTGTAGCTATATCACCTTCTGCAACAAACCGGTTTAATACAACTCCGTTTACAGGTGACCGGATCTCCGTGTTAGCCAGGTTCTCCCTGCTTTGGGTTAACGCCGCCCTGGCAGCTTCTACCTGTGACCGGCTGTTCTGAAATGTGGCTTTTGCTTCTTCATATTCAAGCTGACTGATAACCTCATTCTCAAATAGTGTTTTTTGGCGATCAAATTGGGTGCTGTCGCGCTCAAAATTAATTCTTGCTTGTTGCAGCTGGGCCCTGACCTGTTCCAGTTCATCCCTGAATGGGACGTCATAAATTTTGGCTAAGATATCTCCCTGCTGAACAGAATCACCCAAATCAGCATGTATTTTTACTATTTGATTACTTACCTGCGGATTCACATTTACGACATCCTGGGCACGAATTGTCCCAAAAGACCGAATTTGATCGGAAATGTTTGATGTCTGAACCGGTACAGCTTCAACGCTGGTTGCCTGCCCGCCCCTGAATTGACTGAAATCTCTTGTACCATTTTCAGTATTGGATGAATCGGAACTGCATGCCCCTATTACAAAAAGAGTAATAGCGGCTGCTATGACGGATAAATTTATTTTTCTGTGTATTGTATTTTTCAAGATGTCAGTTTTTTGATTTTTTTATTCCGAATTGTACTCTATAAATAATACGAATCATTACGTCTTTTCATTTATGTAATTACTTCTTTTTAATATGTTATATGACATTTTTACAAGCATTTGTGATTTTTTTACAAATGCGAAAATAAAAGAGCCTGAAGTGTTATACGTCGATGAAGCATATTTCGTTCAGCCTGACAAATTTATTTAATATTTTTTTACCTTGTCTTAGGCAAAGTAAAAAAGTACCAGCCTGCTTCTTACATTTGCATTAACCGGGTTGTAGTACACAAACGATCAATGTCCAATCAAATTTGAATATAAAATGCATATAGATCACATAGGTATCGCTGTAAAAGATCTCGAAAAAGCTGTTGAAACCTGGGAATCTGTATTACAGACAGACTGTTATAAACGTGAGGTTGTTGAAAGCGAGAAAGTAATTACAGCTTTCTTTAAAACCGGTGAAACAAAAATTGAACTTTTAGGGGCTTCAGGGAATGATTCGGTTATTAAAAAATATATTTCAAAAAGAGGCGAAGGTCTTCATCACATGGCATTTGAGGTTGACGACATTGAGGCCGAAATGACCCGTTTGAAAGATGAAGGATTTACTCTTTTGAATGAAAAACCCAAAAAAGGAGCTGATAATAAACTGGTAGCTTTTGTCCATCCGAAAGACAACACAGGGGTTCTGGTTGAACTCTGTCAATCAATACGCTGATACATCTTGCCGGGCTAATTTTACCCGCTAATACATTTTACTCTTTTAGCTTAAATTGATATAAAGTTTTAAATCCTATGCAAGACGGTGCCCGTTTTTTTGCTTACATAACATGGGTCCTTATGTTATCCCTGGCAATCATATTAATATCAAATCCATTTCTTTCATTTATAACAGATCCGGGATGGGCAGGCCTTGTTGCTTTGCTTGCCCTCGGTTTTTTATACCTCAATCTAACTTATGCATCTGTAAAAAGGTATATATCAAAAGTTCCGGAACCAACAAACCTTCACTATGTTCTCTCTGCCGTTATTTTCTTACCTCCTTTTACGTGGATATGGTTTTTTAGTGATACAATTGAAGGTGCAAGATTGATTACCGTTGCCGTTCTTGCCTTTGCTGTTGCCTTAGGGACTTTTTATGGCAACAAGGCCGGTATAAAAGCCCGCTATCACTATATCCAAAAAATGAAAGAGTAGTGTCATACTGTTTCATCTGTATTGTAAGGTTTAGCCGACTGTTATCACCTGTCCGGTTTCTACCGGTTCAATTTCCAGAGTTTTGCCGGTAATCTCTTCGAAAAGATTATTTTTCCGCATGGCACCCCAGATTTCAAGATCTGGATCAGACTCTGTGCTGATTTTAAATGTAATCCGTTCATCATCCTTTTCAATAGCCAGTTTCCTGACATTCTGATAGTGGCTTCTGTCTAAGCCGTCGGCTACTCTTAGAATTGCAGATAGAGCCATAACCCGTTTTTTTAAATCATTGGATAGCCTGTCGTAATACTTGTGCCTGGATTTAGGTGTTGATCGTCTGTGATACCTTGCAACATTGGCCATAATTTCTATCTCCTCCTCTTTAAACCCTTTCAAATCGGCATTTCTTATAAGGTAGAGCGCATGCTTGTGATGTTTTCTATGGGATATGTGATACCCGATATCGTGAAGATATGAGGCAAATTCGAGAAGCTCACGATCCTGACCGCTCAGACCAAGATCATCCTGAAGTGCATCAAAAATTTTGAGTGCCATCCAGGTAACATGCCTGGAGTGTGTTTCATGCCAGTGGCATTTGTGAAGAAGCTCAAATACACTTCGCCGCCGCGGATCCGGATCTGAAATCTGTTTTTTCAGTTCAGGCAGTTCTCTTTGAATATGCCTGATAATGATACCTTCACGAAGAGCCTGGGATGAAATAATGACTTTTTTTATTCCAAAAGTTTTTAACATATAATTGATAAGTACAAGGCCAGGAATCAGTAGATCGATGCGTTTTTCATCCACTCCTTTTAATTTGGCTCTCTCATCACGGCTCATCCGTACAACTTTGTCATAAAATTTGAAAAATTGCTTTGCCGAAAACTCAAGCTCGTTTAAAGTGAGGCTGGGGATTTTATCGTTTTTATAAGCAATCATGGCCGCAATATTCTCCATAGTTCCCGAAGAACCGATCAGTGTCTTTGTCCGGTTTCCGGCAAATGCCTGAGCAACATCTTCAAGTTTCTCTTTAAAGTGTTGTTTCAGTGTCTCTATTTCATTTACAGTAACAGGGTCATGGTCCACAAACTTTGCAGCCATCCTGGCAACGCCCAATTTTTTACTGGCCAGGAAATAGAATTTTTCTCTGTCTGCTATAATAAATTCAACACTTCCCCCTCCTATATCCATCATAAGGGCAGGCTTATCTACCGGCAGGTTTACACCATGCTGAACGGCAAGACCAATAAGCTCAGCTTCTACCCTGCCAGGAATTGCATTTATTTTCAGCCCAACTTCATCAATAGCCCGCTGAATAAATTCTCCGCCGTTTTCAGCTTCCCGAATGGCGCTGGTTGCAAATGCCAGAATCAGTTCAGTATTTTGATGATCACAAAGTGTTTTAATTTTTTGCAGTGCTTCCAAACCTCTTTTCATGGCTCCCTCAGAAAGTCGTTCACCTACCCCTTTTTCAGCCAGCAATACCATTTCTTTTAATTTATCTATCGTGTAGAAACTCCCATCGGCATGAATATCTACAATAACGGCATGAAACGAGTTGGTTCCGAGATCAATAGATGCGATTCTCCTGACCACCGGATTTATAAGATCTGATTTCATAAAAATAGATTATTTGAATAATGCGCTAAAAAGTAAGGAGAAATAGGTAGAATATCGCAAACGGATTTTGAATTTTGCAGCTATGTCAAAAAAGGCTTTTTAAGGTGTTATCTGTTTAGTCTGTTTTACTTTCTGGACTCCGGCCAAATCATTACCTGAAATTCTTTCAGTTCCTGTAATTAATCGCTAATATTCAGTGAATTTAATGATTAAAAAAAATAAATTTGAGGGATTCAGAGGCATTCAACACCCGGCAGTGTGATGGATTTCATCCGCCATTTTGGTGTCGTGGTGGCCATACACAAACAATTTTAAGTTCACTTTTTAAATCCGTTACAAATTTTGATGCTGAACGTATACGTATAAATACGCCGGATGAAGATTTTTTGGATTTAGATGTGAAAGAGAACCAGGATTCCCACAGGGTTGCCATTTTATTTCATGGCCTTGAAGGATCATCACGGCGATACTATGTAACTAATCTTGCAAACGAACTATATCGTAACGGTTATACATTTGTTGCGGTAAATTTCAGAAGCTGTAGTGGTGACATGAATCGAAAACCCCGTTTTTATCATTCCGGAGAAACGGAGGATCTTGCAACTGTATTTAAATGGATCTCTCGAAACTTTCCCAATCACCGCCAGTTTGCAGCCGGGTTTTCGCTGGGTGCAAGTGCCCTGCTTAATTTCCTGCGCAGGCATCAAACGGCTCATCCGCTGGAAGCTGCAGCCGGGATTTCAACTCCCTTTGATCTGAAAAAAGGGTCGCTTAATTTAAATTATGGCTTCAATCAAATTTATAACTACTACTTTCTAAGCAGCCTGAAAAGAAAAATTGAGGAGAAAAGAAAGATATATCCGGACATTCCGGAATTTACGGGGAACACTCTTTATAAATTTGATGACCAGGTAACAGCTCCCCTGCATGGATTTAAAAACGCTGATCACTACTACAAAACCTGTTCAAGTTCTTTTTTTATGGATCAGATCAAATCTCCCCTGCTGGTCATACACAGTAAAACAGACCCTCTCTGTCCATTTCATCTTACACCCACCGGCAGTTTGCTTCAAAATCCCAATATTACCTCCTGCATTGTTGACAGAGGCGGGCATGTCGGATTTTGGTGCAAATCAAAAAACTGGCTTGAAAAAAACATAGTTATGTTTTTCAACCAATTTGGTAAGTAATTCAGTTAATTACTATCGCCTTTATAGAATCACGGTGGGGCTAAAGCCCTTTTGAAGGCGAAGTCATTATACCGTCAGTTAAAACTGACGGCAATGGATTGAAACTGACGGCAATGGATCCATTTGGTATTCAGAATCTTTCATCCATTACCGGGGCCGTCCTAAGAGCAGAATTAGCCTCATCTTAACTTCACTTATTTAGTTAGATAAAAAGCTTAGACAAATGTAGTGAAAATTCTTCGTTGCTTCGCAGCCTCGCGCCTTCGTGGCAAAAACCTTCAGATTATTGACACGAAAGCTCAAAAACAATCGAATACTTCTTTTTAGACGGCCCCGGAATGGGTGCTAAGCGAAAAAGTGGCTTTAGTCACATGAAGTTTGGTTTCTATTCTCAGCTTATATTACAACTCGTTCAACCAATTGCTTATCTTTGGATTCTAAATCACAAATATAAGTTTAATTCAAAAAGCAATGGTTATCATCATTGGAGCAGGGCCTATCGGTCTTGCCACAGCAATTCAGTTAAAAAAGAAAAGCATTCCGTCTCTGATCATTGAAAGAGGTTGCCTTGTAAATTCAATTTATCACTACCCGGTGAATATGACTTTTTTTTCAACTTCTGAAAAACTTGAAATTGGAAATATTCCATTTATTTCACATGGTCCAAAACCAACCAGGCAGGAAGCCCTTGAGTACTACAGGCGTGCTGCAGAGCACTATGAGCTGAATATTCATCTGTATGAAAAGGTTCGATCCATCGACGGCAGTGATAACAATTTTACTGTAAAGACTGATAAAAAAAGTTACAATGCCTCAAAAGTAGTTCTTGCTACAGGTTTTTACGGAAAAGCTAAAATGATGGATGTACCCGGTGAGTCGCTCCCGAAAGTGCGTCACTATTACGATGACCCGCATCCGTATGCCTGGCAAAATGTGTTGGTGGTAGGCGGCGGCAATTCAGCTGTTGATGCCGCCCTTGAAACCTGGCGAAGGAATGCCAATGTTTCGATACTGCTTCGCGGGGATGACCTGAAATATACAGTTAAATATTGGGTTAAGCCTGACATTGAAAACCGGATTAAAGAGGGATCAATCAATGCTTTTTACAATTCCCGGGTGATTGAGATCCGGGAAAAGGAAGTTGATATTCGCACACCTGATGAAACAATAACTTTGAAAAATGATTTTGTACTTGCCATGACGGGATATGAGCCACAATATGGGCTGATGAACCAGCTTGGAATTGAACTGACAGATGATAAGTTCAGAATGCCAGTTTACGATGAAGAAACATTGGAAACGAACCGAAAAGGGGTTTATGTAGCTGGCGTGGTTTGTGGCGGAATGGATACCAGCTCACTTTTTATCGAAAACTCGAGGGTGCATGCTGAGCACATTGCATCACATATTGAAAAGCAGTTTAATGGTGATTAGAACTGTTGATGTATAGAAGGAGAGTGTTTTATGAAACAGTAAAGATGGAGGGTTTTAAAAAAAACAGGGGGCAAGCTACCCATATCACGCCGCTACGACCTTCTACCGCTGCTGCCTTCCGGCCCTGACGGAATTCAAAGGGAGCTGGCTGTATGGGACTTACCCCCTGAATTTGAAAGATAAGGTTTACGCTGGTAAAGATAAAACTGAAATTGCGGGTATTTGAAGTAAAAAGGCAAAACGCAAAGGTTAAAACGGGTTCAGCTGCAGAAAAGAAAATTCTATATTTAGCGCAGATCCGGCAGATTTAACCGCTGGAAATGCAGGGACGTGCCAAGTCAGACTTTGCGCTTCTCCGCGCCCGTTGCGGTTATTCCCCGGGTAATTTTGACGACAGCGGGAAGTGAAAATGTGAAAGAAGACAGGGAGTTAGCTGTCAGCAGTCGGGTCTCAGCTTGAAGCAACTACAAAATCACGCCTTTGTTTTTCACGTTACGCCAGGAGTTTTAAGACTGAAATGTTTAGTGAATGCTTTTGCCCTCTGCCTTTTCACTTCACCTGCTGTTCCACAGTTCCCTGCCATTGCTCAGAAGGTGGAAATGTTTGAAAATGGCGGCATCTTTTCAGGTAAAAAACAGAGGGATTTATCAATGGAGAGTACGGATTAATCAGGCTCTGTTCTACTTTTTTTGTTTCTCTGAATATATCAGCCGCCTCCTTCCACTCACGATTCAAAAAGCAGCGGATCCCCTCATTAAATTTTTCGACTGTTTCGATCAAATGTAAATTTAAATCTTCTGCAAAACTTACGAGCTGATAAATATCAACCGGCTCTTTTCTCCCCTTAATGATCAATTTTCCCAGGTGACGATATACAAATTCCCCTTCTCCGGCAGCTCGTCTTGTATTCTTTGTAATTATAATACCCACGCCAAACTCTTTACAAACAGTTTCACATCGTGCTCCAATGTTTACCTGGTCGCCCATAACTGTATAATTAAAACGCTGACTGGAGCCCATATTTCCCACTGCCATTTCTCCTGTGTTAATTCCTATCCGGGTATGGAGGTTGAAATCAGCAGATATTTGTTCTTTTAAAAGAGTTGAAATACTCAGTTCAAGAGATGCTTTCTGCATAAAGAGTGCTGAACGGCAGGCCCGGGCTGCATGCGTTTTCAAAGTTACAGGTGCACCATAAAAAGCCATCACCGCATCCCCGATATACTTGTCAAGAGTTCCGTTTTCGTCAGTTATTATTTTTGTCATTCTGTCAAGGTACTCATTCATAAATACCACAACTTTATCTGCAGGGATCGACTCAGACAATTTTGAAAAATTTGCAATATCGCTGAACAAAACAGTGAGCTCTCTGCTCTCTCCTTTTAATTCAAGTCTTTCATCACTTTCTATTAACCGGCTTACAAGTTCGGGAGACACATAGGAAGAGAACATGGATGTGATGCGTTCTTTTTGCTTTTGTTCCGTAAGGTAATTTTTTACGTTTCCTGCAAAATAGGCACCCAATGACGATAACAAGAGAGGAATGGTACTTGTAACCAAATTCAGCTCATTTAACATAAACTGAGATCCTAACATAATAGCCGCCATTGTAAATAAAGAAATAGTTAATCCAAGCCATACTCCAAATCCTTGCACTATCAAAACAATCAGAAAAGCGAGAAAGAGTGTTAAACCCCAGATCTGCCAGGCTTCAACCTCTCTAAGGAAGTCTTCGTCCAGTATATTTTGAAGAGCATGAGCGTGAATTTCAACACCGGCCATAACGGGATCGCCATTAAATCCGTTGATTGGAACAAGGTGAAAATCCTGCAGTTCCGGCATTGTTGAACCGACAAAAACAATTTTATCCTGCAAAATACCCTGCCCTAATATACCAAAATCCGGGTCGCTGAATTCATCAACAGAAAATGCCTCCATCTCCATTCTCGTTTCAAATTCTTCATCATCAACAATTTTTTCAAAACCTACGTAGGGAAATGTTCTGCTGCCACCGTAATAATTGATATACATCATGCCATCGTTATTTTTAGGGATCATGCGATTTCCCACCCTGTAGTGTTCACCGTCATCATAAACGCTGTTACGACTGATGTTTTCTGCTGTCATGTATGTTTGTATGGCAAGCGAGTATAGCTGCTCATCGTTAAATTCAGATCCGAAGGGGTAACTCCTGATAAATCCGTCACTATCCTGGTGCATGTCAACAATACCGACGGGATTCTGCATAGCCTCCTGAAGTACCGGTGCCGGCATCACGCGATTAATCTTATCAACCAGAACACCAGAATTTGTAAAATCGCGGGTTCTCCGAAATCCCCCTATTAATATCACATTATCAAATTTACGAAGGGTCTCTGCCAGCGTACTGTCGTTCTCCGGATTTTGATCTCTTTGATCGAATAGAACGTCAATTGCAATAGCTCTCGCACCGGCTTTGTTCAGATTTTCAATCAGTTTTGCGTAGATCCACCGGGGCCAGGGGTATTGATACGGGATCTCTTCATCAGCTTCCTGGCTGATTTCTACAATAACGATGGGTGAGTCCGACAGATTGCGATTATCTCTCAGCATCATCTGCTGATCTGTGATTTTGTGATCCAGATCTTTAAACGGTGCTAGATAGCTTGCCAGAATTGCCAGAACGGCAACAATAACCGAAAGATAAATAGTACTCAGCCACTCAGATTTTACATGACGCTTGCTCATGCATTAAAATCTGAAAATGTAACGTAATTGCAAAATGCGATCGTCAGGAAAATTTTCGGCCGAGGTGAGACGATTTTTAATACTGGAATAGTTAGCAGAAGCAATCAGTGAATGACTTGCAGAAATAGTATAAGTTGCACCCATCCTGAAAATATACGCATTGGTTGATCTGCGGTCAGCTTCTTCATCAGCCGCCGCTACAAACCGGTTATCAAAAAATGAAACGGGATTGTTATTATCATCTACTGTCAGCCGTGTTGATGTAAACGTATTTCTTGCGAAGGAAACATCAGAATTAAAAGATAAACGATTCTCAAGCAGAAAAAGATCAGCTCCGAGGTCAATGGCATATATATTGATATCTGTCAACCCTCCTGTCGACTCAGTAAAACTCGCATTCCAGCCAATGCGTGTTTGGAAAGGCCTGCCGTCAAAACGGCTTGCCAGTAAAAACGAGAAAGAGTTACTTTCTGAATCACCGAATAAAAAAACATTATCCTTTGTATCCAAATAAGAGTAGGTGAAACTTGCCCGGTGTGCACTTTCAAAAAGATTAAAATTCTGACTAACCGAGCCGTTAAGAGCCAGGGTTCTGTTATTTCTTGGATTTGCAGCCAGTATGGTATCTCCCTCAGCTACTTCAAAATTACGCAGGGCTGTATTCAGAAATTGTGAATCTAAAAAAGGATTAAACCTTTCCACCCGATTATCCCGTGTTCGATAGCGCATCGATAATGTAATTCCCGGAAGCTTCTGATTTACAGGAAACCAGCTAAATACTGTTCTTGTCGTTTTTGTTCTTAGTGTAGCATCACGGTTGTCAGCCAGGTTGTCCCTAAGATTTTCGTACCCGAGTGTTACGAAAAGCTGATTTTGAATCAGACGGAAACGATCACTGACTGTAAAACCTGCTACATCTCTTCGTATAGTACTATTGGCAAGGGATTGATAATCGGGACCAATCCATCGATACTGAAGCCGAAAGTTATGATTAAAATAATCCAGATCGAGCCTTGATTGATTTGCAAGCAGCGATGCTGGAAAAAACGCATCCACTTCCAGTGTTCCGTTTTCATTCTCACTGAATTTGAATGGCAAAGTTTCCATATTGTCGTTGATAACAATAAAGCGGGATAACCTGCGAAAAAGGGATTCAGTACTTTCATCAAGTTCAACTCCAAGTTCATCTGCTCTCTGCTGGTCGAGCGGTCCGCCGTTAATATCATTATTCAGAAGACTGGCAGCCATCTCCGTCCTGAAACGGATTCGCCTCGAATCAAATGACATGGCAAGTTCTGTTCCTGCCACAAAATTGCCTCTTGGTTTTGGATTAGTCCTGCTCACCTGAAGCTGTTCAGGATTTTCCTCCAGGGAGGCTATTTCATCTTCACTTAAATTTTCAGCAAGATTGGCATCAAATTCCATTACATCCCGGAAATCCCGGATCACATTCACAGATGAGATATCATCTTCCACTTTAAGACCGTGAATCGAAAACTGAACAGTTTCCTCTTTTCCAACAGAAAGCCGGGCTCCGAAAACATTCTGCTCAAAAGAACCGCGTCCGCCATTCGCAAACCCGACAGAGAAAAGTGTATCTGCTACCTGTCCGCCAATTGTTCTTTCAGTCCGTTCTATCGGAGAATACCTGTTTGAAATACTTCGTTTCATATCCCCATAAATAAACTGAAGGCCAAGGTTTTCATTTAAAACATTTACTTCAGTAAGCAGTCCGCGCACACGTCGCCCGCTAATCGACAGGTTAGAGAAGTAAGGGAACACATCTCCTGCTTCAAGAAGAGCCCACTTTCCGTAGCGCAACTCACCGCTGAATCGATTCTGAGGCTGCAACCGTGAGGACTCCCTCGATGTTAAAAAGCCTGAAACAGAATAAGAAAGTAAACCTTCCTTGCCGGAAAATCTTACTCTTCCATCAAAAGCATCATTGGTTCGACCTGCTATTTTCTGATTTCGTGAAGATAATTCCAGGGTGCCGGCGGGCGGGCGCCTTGTTGATTTCACACCTGTTTCAGGTACAAGGTCTGTTCTGCCAAGGTTCAGGTTGCCTGCAGTCCGGAAGCGATACTCCGCTACAGAATACTTTTTTTTGTCCTTTTCAAATACAATTCGAAAATGCTGTTCACCCGGAGTAAGGGAATCGGGTATAAATTTTACCATGAAAGGAGTGATTTTAGCCTGTTCACTGATATCAACCCCATTCAAATAGAGTGAGAATACCCCGCCATCCACATCCTCATCGTCGTAAAAAAGAGCAGCTGCAAAAATAAAGTTCTCACCGGCAACTACTTTGTTTTCTTCAGGCGAAAGAATGGATACGTCGATAAAATCAGCCTGGATATAAGATCCTTCCCGCTGGTCGATTACTTCAAGCTGTAAGGGAGGCTCACCCGCATTGATATCAGGAAATGTAATTTGCTGACCGGAAACAGTCCGTACCATAAAATAGTACTCGACGGAATTGATATCATCCGATTCAACCAGGATATCAAATTGAGCTGTTCGGTTTTCAACTCTTGTCTCTTGCTGCCTGAAACCCGATTGGCCGCCGTTACGTGTAAAGAGCAGAGCTTCAAGAATCTCCTGGTCTGAAATTGACGGTATTTCAAAACGAAGCGACGAGGGTATATGTCGCTCAACAAACTGTGGCGATTGGTGCCGTACTGTTGTCTGGGCAGCACTGTTGTTCGCGCCGAAAAATGCAATCAAAAAGAGAAAAAAAAAGAGAGGTTTAACCTGAGATGTATCTGGCAGCAGTAATTTAGATGTACAATTACTCGTTATTCTGTTCATAGTAGATAACTTCTTCTTCCCGAAGCTGACCATTAGCGTCTCTGAATCTCAAAAGTAAGCGTTTTTCCGTTAATTCACTATCCAGAATGCGATAATCCTCTGCAAGTTCAGCGATCTCTCCATCTGAAAGTTCACCTGTAACGAGGCTTGTTTCATCATCATCTATACGGGAAAACATTCCATCGGTTATTGTTACGGTCTCACCACTTTCAATTAAAGTAACTTCAACTTCACCCTCTTCAACCCAAAAATAACCCGTGTGTGTTGCTCCAAACCGAGTACCTTTAACAGATGCAACAGTGGTGCTTGTAATAACTTCCAATTCATTATTGGGTCGTTTTTCAACCTCTAGAAATATCTCACCATCATTTAAATTGATTCTCGATCGTGAGTTTTGATTCCTGTCTATTTCACCCCGTACAATCATTTGAGACTGTGGCCGCACCTTGGCAGTGCTTTTATCCATAAAAACTACAAGTGCATAACCGTTTTCATCAGTACGGAGTGTATCCCCGCTAAAGAGCTCCGACCCCTTATCAGCCGGCATATTACGATCCACATTCCTGATTGCAAGATTTGGAATCAGCCGGGTTACAAGAGCCAGAGGCCTGTTTCTCAAAATTTCAAAACTGCTTTCTTCATCAAACTGTACGGGCTTAATTTCGTTTTCAGGATTGATTTCATTTTCTGAATTTGAATGCCCGGGAAAAAGATCCGATATATGACTGGCGATAAAACCAAAAGGTTTATCATTACTAGAAGAGGTTACTTCAATAGCAATAAAACCTGAAAGTGCCGTCAGCAGAATTGTTAACAGTGCAATATTAATTTTTTTATCCCGGTTCATCTTGAACTCCCTGTAAATTTCAGTTTACCTTCACGCAATTTTTCGAGCAATTCTTCCAATTTTTCATTTGCCAGCTCTCCTCTGAATTCAGTATCATCCAGTTCCAGGCTGCTAAGCTGGTATCCGTTTTCCTGCAGTTCAAGAGCTTTTTCCTCACCCAGAATTGCACTCAGTAACAAAAATATCTCACCGTCAACTTCAATAACTTCCCTGGCAATTTCATTTCTTCCTCCGCTTTGATCTGACAGTGTAAACTCCCAAATTTCAGATGATCTGATATCTTCTCCCCGCGAAGTTTGAAGTACGGAAAACACCTGCCAATAATATGTTTCTCCGCTTCTCAGTGGCTGAACGCCGGTTGACGGAAACTGGAAACTGGTGCCCTGTGTTGTAATATCCAAATTTTCAAATTGTAAAAGGTTTGCAGACATATTCGAACGAGCCGCATCCGTACTCAATGCACTCTCAATTAACGTTTCAGGGCCTTCACCTTCCACTTTATTCACCACGATCAACCTGTATGTTTGATCGGGACGGCCCTCCCAGCGGAACTCAGGGAAAGGATTCGATATGATCATATCAGAACCTGCAACATCGCCGGGTGAAAGTGAAAAGATAGACTCGTCATCTTCAACAAGATTTTCGCCAATTGTAACTGTTTGAGAAGTTTCAAAAGTACCGCCATCAGCACCGGGAGCATTACTAAAAATACTCATGGTAATTGTGTATACATCTGCAGGCAGCTGGCTGCTTCCTTTCAGACTGTTCAGAAAATCTTCGCCGCTATTTGTGAAATTTGCACTGAAATTAATTGTACCGGAAATACCTGGTAACCTTGATTGTGCAATATCATTATTTGAAGCTACTACAACCTGCCCCGGCAGCAATCTGAATGGGGTTCTCTCTCGTTGCACTGCTTCCAGTATCAGACCAAACTTTGATGTAGTTGCCGTGTACTCAATAAACAGGGGAGCACTTTCAGCGCCTGACATATTTTGTATAGCAAATGTAAATAGCCGTGCCCCGCTGCCTGTCTCATCAAGAGCAAGTGAAACCAGGCTGATAAGCTGCGAGTTTGATAACAGCGGCTCAGCCTGTAAATCCAGCTCAATCTGCGAATTATTTTGTGCATTTAAACCCGGCGCAAATAAAATCGAAGCGAAAAATCCGGCAAATAAAACGTTTTTCAGATCCATAAGTCAACTTGTATCGGTATAATCATTGTATAATATTCAGAATTAGTCAATAAATGACCCAACGTAAAAATATAATCCGGGGAACATTATCATTTTATGGTAGTTCCTATTATATAAGAAGAGTTCGGGCTGCAAATGTTACGTATTTAACAATAATTTTTTTGACTTTTTATAATGTAGATAACACCAAAAAAGTTTAGATTGTGAAGTGGAAAGCAGTGAAAGTTATTTTGAACCTTAAAACCTACGGAATCTAATACCAAAAAAAAATGTTATATAAATAAGCATTTATAAATATGTATATTCCGATATGAATGTGGAGCTACGGGGATTCGAACCCCGGACCTTCGCGCTGCCAGCGCGACGCTCTAGCCAGCTGAGCTATAGCCCCTTTTTTTATGAAGTTTAAATATACTAGTAAAAAAAGTTATAAGTCAAAAAGCTTTTTGTTTGATTCTGCATGCTTATTTATTTTGTCTTACATATTTAACTTTATATACCTCTTAATAACACTAAATAACAACCTTACAGGAGTTAATAACAATGAACACAGTTATAAATAAAATAATACTGATGGGACTTCTCGTTGGCGGTCTAACCCTCTACGGATGTGCGGGCGAACAAGTTCAGGAAGAACCCGATCCGCTTACTCTCGAGTATTTACAGTCACTCTCCGATGAAGAGCTAAGACAACGCGACAGTGATGGTGATGGCCTCTCAGATTATGATGAAATGTTTGTACATGATACCGATCCGCTTACAGCAGATTCAGATGACGACGGACTTACCGACGGAGAAGAAATTAACGAATACGGTACAGATCCGCTTGAGTCTGATTCTGATAATGACGGACTTAGTGATGGAGACGAAGTGAATTCCTTCAATACAGATCCACTCGATTCTGACAGTGACGGCGACGGTTTAAGTGATGGCGATGAAGTAAATACGCACAATACCGATCCTCTTGAATCGGATAGCGATGATGACGGACTCACCGACGGAGAAGAAGTAAATCAGTACAATTCAGATCCATTGGCTCCAGACAGCGATAGCGATGGATTCGACGATGGCCAGGAAGTAGAAATGGGCACGGATCTTCTGGATTCAAACGATCCGCCATTCATTCGTGAAGGCGAATTGCAAACCATTAATTTTGGATTCGACCGTTCTAACATCACCGATGAAGCTGCTTCCAAATTGGCATCCAATGTTGAACGCCTGATTGATGTATCTGCTTTCAGAATTCGCGTTGACGCATACACCGATCATATCGGCGGCGATCAATACAATCTCCGTCTCAGTTTAAGACGTGCCAACTCCGTGGTTGAATTTTACACTGATAACGGAATCAGCGAAGACAGAATTGATTCGCGCGGACTCGGAAAAGCTCCGGTACCATGTGTTGAAGCAGAAATGGATGAAAACACACCGGGCTGCCGTAAAAACAGACGAGCCGAAACACACCCGCTGAACCCTTACCAGTTCACACCGGGAAACTAAACTAACCGGGTTTTTAAAGATATAATTAAAAGGCGGTCAATCATTGTCCGCCTTTTTTTATGTAAAAAAATAAAACGCATATGTAGCTGATTGCTCTGATTGCATGGAATTTTTTTGCAGCACCAACAAAAACTCTGCGCTACTCAGAGTTAATAAAAAATCCTTCGTGGAACTTCGGGTCCTCGCGACCTCGTGGCACATCTGTGGTGATTTTATCGAAGCCTCTGTTTTTTCACCACGAAGCCCAAACATTATCAAACTCGAAGAATAGATTCTAAAATATCCTTGGCACGCTGAAGCCGATAAAAAAACCGGGTGTATCAAGCCGTTTGGCAAAATCGAGCCTCGCAACGCCTAAAATATTATTGATGCTGATGCCGGCTTCATAATGCACGCCGTCAGAAACATTTGGTGTAAACCCAAACTCATTTTCGAAGTTTACATCTGATTCTGATCGAATTCTGCTTTCAGCAGCACCTCCAAATACAATTATTCCTACTCCCTTATCTGCCAGTTTCCACAAGCCGAGCCATTCAAAAGGGATCGTCCTGAAATTGTGCTCAGCAGTTATCAGCCAGAACTCGTCACCCTCATAAGGCAGATGACGAAGAGTTTTGATCGTTCCAAAAGGTGTAAAACTTGCTACCGATGCGTCAATACTTCCAAATCTTTGGTGGGGAACAGTGCCAAATGAAGTACCAGCGGACACATGAACATCCAGGGTATTTGCAAACAGTCGCCGCGGGAAAAATGTCGGAATATTATAGTCAAGCTCGATACGGCCCGTTGTAAATGAGAAGTCGCTGTTCAGCCAGTCGGCCGAATGCTCAACTCTGAGCGCCGCCTGTCTTCTCCCTGTAAACCCGAAATTGGTCGATTCATAATTGAGTTCCAGGTCAAACTTGAGCGAACGAAGTATGCCATCTTGAATTCCCGGGTTTTTCCTTCTTGTACTGTGCAGGCCGAACAGACTGTAATCAAGAACATCCGGTTCTGAAACCGATTTCTGATAATCATTGATAAATTTAAAGCCGGCAGTCAGATCAATTGCAGGGAATTGAGTTTCGAAACCGGCTGTAAATCTCTCAGATCTGTAGTAATCAAAATAATCCCTTGCCCCAAAAAATGAAGTGACAGTGTTAATCGTACTTGAATAAACAAGTGATTCGTACCTTGATTCTGTATCTACCCTGTACAATCCAGTTAGAGTGACTCGAACAGGTCCTCCCCGGATTAATTTACGTGAAAATTCTCCGCCATAATCCCAAAATTTTGTATTGGTATTGTAAGCGGTAAATCCTTTCAGTTGAGTGTTCAAAATTTCCCTTTTATAACTGCCCCCAAGATGAAACCCGTCAACGCGATTAAAGTGAAGATCAACTCCAAAGCCGGATGGAATAAATTCACCTGTACGGCCAAAAAAAGAACTTCCGCTTTCATCATCATCGTCATCTATCATATCGGCCAAAAAACCGGTTGGTTTAAAAGCTTTTTCAAGCGTTTGGGTACTGTCGATTGTTGAGTAGGCTCTCTCTTCTTCTGTTGTGAGCGGCACCCTTTCTATTCTGTTAAATGCTACCAGTGAATCATTTTCAACAGACACTGAATCCACTGAAAAAACCTCTTCTTTTTTATAGAGCGAATCAGGCAGTTCCACATTGATTTCATAATCCGTTATAGTAGATACCTGGCTAAATCGAATTGAGGGAAACCGAAGTCCAATCATTTCTATAAGTATATCACCGGTAACACGCATATCAACCGGGAGCCAGAAGTCGCCGCCATAGTTATTGAATTGCTGTTCATAAGAGAGGTTGAAATCCTGAACCGGGGGCGGAAAATTGACAACACGGTTTGGAATAAGTTTCACTTCCAGAAGAGCATAATCGTCATCCAATACATACACTCTGCCTTCAAATGTCGGCTGAAGTTTCCTTTTCGGCAGCACCTCTATTTCATAAACCGCCTTCTCATCAATAGTCAGTGTCTCAATCAATTTGAAATCATAAAAATTCAGGGCATCCGGGTGGGTTACGCCCACCATCTCAAAACCGGCTATTTCGATGTTATCATCATAAAAATTCGGTATATAGTTTACACCTGCAAAATTCTGGTTTTCCGAGATGTTTGATGTTTGATTCCTTGATTTGATAACTTCCCTGTGCCCCTCTTCGCTGTCCCAAAAAAGCTTCGAAACACTCTCCGTGATGGATACAATTGACGTGTCATTTTCAAGCTTTTGCCGGGTATAAGCATCTGCTTCAAATGTTTTCAGCTTTTCTTTCCATATTTTTTTTCTTTCGATCACTCGCTCCATGATAGAAAGGCCGGGATCTTTGTCTGTAACAACAATTTCATCCATTTCAAGAATTGAGGGCTCGAGGGCGACTTCAATGAATGAATCTGAATTTTCAGATATTCGTACCTTGGTTGACTTATAACCGATATACCTGAATACCAGTGTTGCTTTTTCATCCTCGAGAGTTAATGTAAATTCTCCGTCAAAGTTGGTGATGGTACCCCTAAACGTATCTTTAATCAGAATATTAGCCGATGGCAGAGGCTCACCTGATTCCGAATCCACGACAATGCCGCTTATGATTTGCTGGGCAGGCAAAACCTGGTTAAAAAAAAGCATTGCTATAGCAAATGAAAATAATTTCCGTATCATAAAAATCTGAATAATGGTGATAAATCAGTCTGTTTAACGAATCATACGTGGTAAACGCATTTTACGTTTCAGAAATCCACTCTTTTACGGTTTTACAAAAAGCGTTACCTTATTTTCCTTAAATTGAGAAGACAATCCTCACCAACCCAAGACCCTGTAGTTCAACAGGACAGAACGAGAGCCTCCTAAGCTCTAGATCCCGGTTCGAGTCCGGGCGGGGTCTCTTTTATGTTTTAGATTTAGCAATTGGCAGTCTCTTTTTTCTCTCTGTATGTGAGATTCCGGACGAGAAGTTTATCCCGATTGCTTTTTATCGGGAAGTCCGGGCGGGGTCTCTCTACTAATTATATTTTGCCACTGCCAATCTCCTTTAATCTCTCTAAGATTGCAATTCCGGACGAGAAGTTTATCCCGATGCTTTTTATCGGGAAGTCCGGGCGGGGTCTCGAGGATGATTTGTGTTTTTTGATTTTACAGAAGATATTGAGTGTATAGAAATGTAATTCCACTCACATTTTTTTGTTGAAGGCTATAAGTTGAAGGTCGGAATACCTCCATGGAAAATGGTTAAATTTTTTGCCCATATTTAAAATCTTCTACGGATAATTTAATATTTGTTGACAGCTCAGATCGTTTTGACCAAGAACATTAAAATACCCGCCGAAGAAGAGTTCAAAAATCAAAAACGCGTTGACAGGCGCAATTTTATAGCCGGTCTTGTAAAAGGGCTTATCTTTTTCACCCTGGTGGGGACACGTGTATTCTGGTACGGACTTGAAACGGTTGAACTATATACCTGGATCGCACTCGGTTTTGGCGTTATCTCGTTTAGTTTCCTTGCAAGATTGTTCGGCAGGGAGTTCTGGCAGAGACTGTTCGGAGGGTTATAGGTTAGGTTTGGCTTGTCGGCTGTCAGCCAATTGCCGATAGCTGATCGCTGAGAGCCAAAAGCCAACTTTCCCTCACCCCAAAATCCTCTCCCCTAATAAAATCAAAACCGGCTGCAGCCAGAGCAGGGAGTCGATCAGGAAGGTGAACCAGGCACCCGGCTTCTGCTCATCAGTGTATCGTATCAGGATTGTGCCCGCGGCGCCGGTAGCCAGGAGCCCGGCTAGTACTCCTGAGCCGATACCTTCCGCATGCCACCGGCTAATGGCAACAATTGCATAGCCGGCCATCATCAGCAGTGCAAGCTTTTTGGATGGTTCAACTCCCATCATCTGCGGGATTGTTCGCTGAAATGTAAAATCGGTCTGGAGGTCCCGGATATCAAACGGAATCAGGATTGCCATCAGAAAAAGAGCTCTCTGAAAAAAGAAGAGGATGAAGTCGGCACTGAATTGAGTTCCGGTTAATCCCCACGGCATGACGGCCGTCACCCACATCCAGACGAACAGGATCAGGTAAATCTTTACATATGGATATCCCCTGATTGCAATTTTTATCCCCCGGTAGGGAAAAACCGGGGCCGCATATAACACAGAAAACAGAGCCGGAATAATCAGCCATAAAATAATCTCCAAATCAGCAAACATCAGGCTGATACCCAGTGCCATTGCTGATAATAGTGTTCCGGCAAGTAATTGGATAAATACCGGCTTGCTGAACAGGCTGTGACCTTTCACGAACATTATCATCCCAAGCAGTTTTTGCTGGTTATACATGAAGAGGGTTGCAAAACCAACAATAAGAATCAGATACCAGTCCGGATTAAGTGATAACTGAAGATAGGCCGAATACAGAAAGCCTGCTGCAGCTACTGCGATCAACAGACTGCTCTTTGTTGTGAAATCGATCAGTTTCCGGATTGCACGGAGGCAGGTTTTCATCCTTTACATTGTGCTTTACCCTTAAAAGACGGTGTCATCGAACAGATATATTTCCTAATTTAGATTTAATCCAAACTAATGCCAAAACTACGTGAAATGAGTCACCGGGTAATTTACATTGAAACCTTATTTAACAGGTATTAGATCAACAATTCCTCCGGAAACTTGCAAATATTAGATACACAATAAAATCAACGATTATGAATTCTAAAACCAGGTTAAATGTAGTAATTCTTGCCGGCTTTGTTGCTTTTAATTTCATGCTCTTAACGCTGTTTGATTCCGGCAAGACTGCCACTGACGACACCACCCCTGCCCTTCATCAACTTATGGGAACCATGCAACCATATATGCATAAATACAACTTGTCCGTTTTAGAGAACAACCGTGAACTTGCAGGGTTTTACCTCCACGAACTGGAAGAGGTGAGTGAGGAAATTATTGAGAATATCGAGGAGTATGACGGGCACCCGGTATCAAGCCTTGCCGAAACGATGTTTCTGCCGGCGGTGGAACAGGCCGAAGCCACACTGAATAATGGCTCTGCGGATGAGATCAGAGAGAGTGCGTCACTTCTGATTCAGAGCTGCAACAACTGCCACAAAGCTACTGAACATGGCTACATCAAACTCAGGGAAGTGAACCCCGAAGAAAATCCGTTTAACCAGGATTTTTCTCCTTCAAACTGAGTGGGTCGCATTCTCTGCCTGATTTTCAAATTTGATTGCTTTTCCAAGTGCCCACTCTGCGAAAATCTGTGTTACATCAGCGGAACTCAGCGGTAAAATCTGCGACACTCCGCGAGAGCAAAACCGAAGAGTATATTTCTCGGTAGAATCCCGCTGATGAAATCTCTAAACGCTCTGGCTCCGGCTTAGTCATCATCGAGCACCACGGCAGGTTCAAGGGGTTTAAGCAGTACATTCTGATCGGGTTCGAACAGCAGCCGGTTGTCTGTATGAACAATAAACCGTTCGCCTTTGAAATCGACCTGGTAGGTGATATCGTGCCCTTTGAACTCACGGGCTACAATAATACCGGACTCGGACTCTTCTGAACTGCCATTTGCTTTTTCAATGGTAAGATGTTCCGGCCGGATGGAACAGGTGATTTTCCCATCTGCCACCCGATTTAGCTTAATAGGCCCGATAGATGTCTCAATTTCATCTTTGTGTTTTACATTTCCGCGAAACAGATTTGTGCGTCCAAGAAATTTCGCTACAAACTTGGTCCGTGGCTTGTAATAGACCTCTTCAGGTGTGCCTATTTGCTGAATTGTTCCCTCATTCATCACCCCTATTCTGTCGGCAAATGAGAGGGCTTCTTCCTGGTCGTGTGTTACCAAAATGGCACTCATGCCTGCTTTTTTCAATATTGACCTTACCTCTTTCCGTGTAGCATCACGCAGTATGGCATCCAGGTTAGAAAATGGCTCATCCAGCAAAATCAGGCTTGGTTCAGGTGCAATTGCTCTCGCAAGCGCAACCCTTTGCTGCTGCCCGCCGGATAATTCAGAAGGAGTTCTGTTCTTATAATCCCCCATTCCGGTGCGGCATAAAACCTCTTCTGCAAATACTTTTCTCTTGTGTTTTGGTAACAATTTCAGACCGAACGCAACATTATCAAGTGCTGTCATATGGGGAAAAAGTGCATAATCCTGAAATACAAAACCGATTCCCCTGTCCTGTGGTGCAACATGAGTATCAGATGATGAAAGAAGCCGGTCTTCAAAAAATATTTTTCCCTCATCAGGATGCTCAAACCCTGCAATACACCGAAGAGTGGTTGTTTTACCACAACCGCTCGGGCCAAGAAGTGCAAAAATCTCGTCTTTGAAAACGGAGAAATCAGCCTTATTGACCACCGGCTTTCCGTCTTCAAATGATTTTATAAGATTATTTACTTTTAAAAGAAGCTCACTCATGTAAAGTATTTACCACAAGAATATTAAATTCACTATTTAAATTCAGTCTATTTAAAATAAGATAAATCTGCCAGCAAATAAATAGAATGATCTGGTAATTAAAAAGAGTGCTAAATAATTTCGAAAAGAATTAGAAAAGAATTAAATTTTTGTTAAAACCACGACAAGTTATACATTTGGGAGATACCACAACAAACATTTGATCTATGAAACTTTGGCTTACGTACATTTCTATTTCCATTTTTACAATTATTTTACTTCAAGCTTGCGGACCGAGTGAGGAAGAACTGAGGCAGCAGGAACAGGCACGGCAGGATTCGCTTGAACAGGTTCGCCAGGCAGAGCTGGAAGAATTTCGCAGAGACAGCCTGGAAATGGTGCGGCGCGACAGCATTGCCAAAGTTATGGAAGAGCAGCGCATCACATATGATGAGGATGGAGATTATACGGTACAGGTAGAAGCATGGAGATCGGAAGTTAAAGCCGAAAAAAAATTACTGACCTGGCAAGAACGCGGCTTTGAAAATGCCAGGGTGGTAGAAGTCGGAAATGAAGAGTCTGGAAATATTTGGTACCGTATCCGTATAGGGCGTTTTGCTACGGAAGAGATGGCCGAAAGACTGAAGAATAAAGTGATGGAAGATTATGAAACAAATGCCTGGATTTCCAGGCTGGATGTGCCAAGGCCCGAATCGGTATCTCTCTGATTCACTCTATATATCAGGAGGGCCTGCCGGGCTTTCAATGTCATCAATTAATACAGCTGCAACTCCATTCGACCAGCCAAAACCGTCCTGAAGAGGGTATTCCCCGCCTCCGCCTTCCTGGCTAAGATCCATTACATTATATTTTTCCACCATTTTTCCTGTTCTGCTGAAGACCTCTTCATTAACCTTTATCCAGTTCAGAGCTATTTTTTCTGCAAGTGCATCATGCCCGTAATTTCGCAATCCCTGGTATGCAAGCCACTGCAACGGTGCCCAGCCATTGGGTGAATCCCATTGTTCGCCGGTGTTATTAAGAGTAGTAAGAAGTCCGCCAGTCTTTAAAAACTTTTTTCCAAGATGATCAGCAACACTTTTTGCCTGGACTGGTGTAGCAAATCCAAAATATAACGGATAGACAGAAGCCAGGCTCCAGACATCAGTCTGGCAATCCTTTTGCATATGATAATCAAAGAAAAATCCTTGCGACTCGTTCCACATCAATTTATTCATAGCTGTTTTCCTGAGAGCTGCTTTTACAGCGTACTTTTCAGCGTCTTCATCTTTCCCAAAATCTTTATACCATAATGATAACTGCGATTCAAGAGACCACAAGAGCGTATTGAGATCAACCGGCAGAATATTTGTGGTTTCTACTGTTCGAATCGATTGTTTATCAGAAAACCAACGGCTTGTAAAGTCCCAGCCCGATTCTGCTGCTGCACGAATATCCAGGTATACTGCAGATTTTTCCTCATTCGGAGAAACGGCTGCTGTTTCTACATCTTCAATCCATGATTCCTGCCGGGGCTGCGGATTATCATCCCAGTATCGGTTGAGAGTAAAATCACCGTGAACAGGAACTGATCTTCTTCCTTTATTTCCCGGATCATCCATCCAGAACCTGTACTCTTTAACAAGGGATGGCAAAAACTTTTCAATTTCCTCTTTCCCAAAATGGATTTCAACAAGTTTCACCATCGCTGCAAAAAAAGGTGGCTGTGATCTGCTCAGGTAATAAATCCTGTTTCCGTTGGGAATATGTCCATACTCCTGAATCAAAAAATCGAAATTTTTCACCATCGATAAAACCATATCAGGATGGCCATCTGCCGCAAGGCCGAGTGACGTAAAATAACTGTCCCAGTAGTAAATCTCCCTGAATCGACCGCCCGGCACTACGTACGGATGCGGAAGCGTAATCAGCGAACTGTCCGGATTGGTCTCCCGGTGTGATTCCCTGAACAAATGCGGCCATAATTTCCTGATATGTTCACGCATATTTTCAGACTCAGGTATTTTCTCTTCTGTCCCTGTTCCCGGAAGCTGAAAATTTTCGCGCACGAACAGTTTCAGATCAAAATCAGCATTTGATCTAAGTGATTCCCACTCTTTTATTATTAATTCAGGTTTTCGCTTTGGAGTTGCGTCAACAAAAAATTTAGAATCATCAAAAATGCCGCTGCTTTGAACAGCTTCGAAAAGTGCTCCCTCTGTTTGAATATTTTTTTTCTTTCCTGTCATAAAATCTTAATCCATTGAAAAAGTTTCGATTAATCGTTTATAAGGGAAAAGTAATAAAAAGACAATTGTTATCGGAACAAGTGTGAAATAAAAGGCATACTGACCGCTGAACTGTCCAAAAATAACACCTGTAATTATCGATCCGGCGGTGCCGCCAAGCGCAGAAAATATGACAATCAGCCCGGTCATCGGACTCTGCCTTGGTTTTGGAAGTTTACTCAGTACGGTTGAATTTAATGTCGGGTAGATAGGCGCAATACAAAATCCAATTAACGGAAACAGGTAGGCAGCCAGCGGAATAGTTGCAAACCCCTGGTATGCTCCGGGTTCAATTCCTTCCGTTAACGGCAGCACCAGCACAACTAAAATAAATGCAAGAACCAAAGATCCGCCCAAAACAATATTCCAGCTTATTTTTTTCATTACCCAGCCGCTGGTCAGCCTGCCCACGGCCAGGGCTCCCAGGTATATGCTCGACATCCATACACTCACTGACTCAGGAAGCAGCAATATTTTGTTATTAAAAGTTGGCAGCCATGTTTGAATACTCTGCTCTATAAACACATAGAAAAATGCGCTTAGTATAAATATCAAAACAAGCGGTGCTTTCAGTAGTGAAAACATCTTCATAAAATCCTTTACAGTATCAAACTCTTCCTCCGGCTGAGCCTGACTCTCATCCAGTTCTGTTACAGCCAGCAGAATGGCAGCTCCCACACTTATAGCAGCCAAAAGCCAGTATGTATCGAGCCAGGTAAAGAAACTGGAATCGATGAAATATCCGAATATCCAAAATCCCCCTAAAACACCGACCATAAAAAGACCTTCAAGCGTACTCATGAAGCTGGCATGCTCATCTGTACCTTCCGTAACAAGCCCCACCGTTGAATAAACAGATACCTTAACAAGGCCAAAACTGAAGCCGACAGCGGCAAACAAAATTTTACTCATTAAAAATCCGCCGCCTGCAAGTGGCATAGCTACACAGGCAACCGCTGTAATTACAAGTGCTATCAGCATTGTCACTTTATAACCTATTCTGGGAATAAAGGATGCAACTACAAAAGAGAATATAGCAATTGAGAGATCCTTATAAGCCTCCAGAACAGCAGCAGACTCCTCAGGGATTCCGTACTCATTAATCATTCGCATGATTACAATTCCGACACTGTTTAGCAGAATTGCAAAAATGATATAATTGAAAATAAGTGAGATTTTAACCTTCAGGTGCGTCATGAGTGTATATTTATATTTTAGAGATCAGGTTCAAACCATTTGAATCCATACGGCGGCAACTGTATCGTTTCGATACCGGACTGTTTTTTGTCAGAAAAAAGCTCCCTCATACTCATATTTTGCCAATTTGCCGGCAAGTCGTGATTCTGAATATATACATCCTGTTGAGAAAAATTAGTCAGCATCAATAATCTGCTATCCTCAGTTTCTCTTTCCATGGCGAAAACTGAATCATAAGGAAGTATCAGAATTTTATTATTTGCCGCACTATGCAATGCCCGCTGCTGTTTACGTATTTTAGCCAGTTGTTTGAGCCCGTTAAACAACTTATTTTCAACCGTGCCTTCTTTTTTCCGCAATTCTGCTTTTTCCCAATCCATGTCAGGCCGGTGTACCCACCGGTTATCCTTCTGCCGGTACGGAATATTGAGATAGGAAAAATCATTGAATTGGCCAATCTCCTCGCCCATGTAAAGCAGTGGAATACCCTTGTAAAAGTAGGTTATGCTATAAAGAAGAAGCAGCCTTCTTACGGAGAATTCAATCCCCTGCTCATCCGACTCAACCAGTGCTTTTTGAAGACCTGCAAGTGCTGCACCGGTACCCGAAATGCGAGCTTCGCCGCTCAGAGAATCCCGCTGGAATACATATCCTTCCGCAAAGCTGCCCTCATGGTTTCCGCTGTAGAAATCTGTGCAAAATCTTCTTGTCTCCCATCCTGTTTGACCAACAGCGTCGGCATTTTCGTCCGATATCCCCCAGCCTATATCGTCATGGCAACGCACATAATTAATCCATGCCGCTGTTCCCGGTGCATTTGGCAATCTTGAAAGCGTGGTTCTCAACAGATGGGTGTTTTGACATGCAAGTGCATGCCACATGTGATTCATCAGTGTTGCGTTATAGCCTAAATCGCATTCATAACCTTCATAACCCCCGGTTCCCAGGTATTTTATAATTTCTTCCGGACTCACAATCGCTTCAGATTTTAAAACCACTGAAGGCGCTGTAATTCTCATAAGTGCCCGGTAAGCTCTCAATAACGTATGTGCTTCGGGAAGGTTCTGACATGATGTACCCTTCTCTTTCCAGGTAAATGGAACGGCATCCATTCTAAGCACTCCTGCTCCAAGATTGGCAACAAACTGGATTTCACTGAACATTGCATTGAACAGCTCGGGATTCTTGTAATTCAAATCCCACTGAAAAGAGTAGAACGATGTCCATATCCATTTATCAAGTGCATCATTATACGTAAAACTTCCGGGAGCAAATTCCGGAAATACATCAACCAGGTATTTTTCATATTGCTGCACCTCATCCTCACTGTCAAACATCAGAAAATAGCTTTGATACTGCTGATCACCTTCCAGCGCTTTTTTGGCCCACGGATGTTCATCAGAGGTGTGATTTAAAACAACATCGGCAACCAGTTCAATTTGGCTTTCATCAAGCATTCTGCCCAGTTTTTGCAAGTCTTCTACAGAACCCAGATCCTTCCGGGTTTCCCGGTAGTCGGATACGGCATAGCCCCCATCATTGAAACCATCGATTGTTTTGTAAAATGGCATTAAATGAAGATAGTTGATTCCAAGCTCCTTCAGGTATGGCACTTTCGTTTCGACACCGCTGAATGTGCCTGCAAACTTATCAACATAGAGCATGGCGCCGATCAGATTGGGATGCTGATACCAATCCGATTCCTCTCTCTCCATATCTTTTTTCAGAAGCCAGCCGGGACGTGATTTAACACCTTCAACAATTCTATCAACAATTTTCAGAAGATGGCCTTCAACCTCAGAATCCTGTCCGAACAAAATGCTGTAATTTTCCAAAAATACCGGGAACCATTTTGTAAATCTATTTTCAAAATCACTGTTCTTTTTCAGAAAATCTGAATGTTTCAATTTTAAGTATTTACGAAACGGCTTCAGTTGTTCTTTTCTATTCGAATGGATTTCAGAGATCATACTTTCATTTGTTACTTCAGAACTCATTAACTCCGGCTGCTAATTAGTAAAGACCTGTTCAATTTCTTTTTCTGAAAGTTCCGGCATTCCGCCTCTTCTCCCGGCAAGAAGTGCCGTGTAACGGCTGGCTCGATCCATTGCGACTACTGCATCACCATGTTTAACGAGCTCAACTGTCAGAACAGCCGTAAACCCATCTCCAAGTCCTACAGAGTCACCCTTAGCTGTTTTTGCCTTATATACAGGCTGTTTGAATTGATCTTCCTTTGAAATCCATTCGCTTCCATCAAGACCTTTTGTAATGCAAATTCCTGAAATTCCGAACTCGCTGAACAAAACCGATTCCAAATCACTTGCTTTCAGCATCTTTTTCAAAGAAGCGTGTTCCTCGTGGTTAATTTTTACAACATCAGCCAGTAAGAGGGATTTTTTAACAATCTCCTCATATATGTAAGGCGATCTGAAATTAACATCCAGCACTTTCAGTGTATCAGCCGATGATTGTTCCAGGAACCACTGAATTGTTTCAGCCGATGCCGGCATTCGTTGTGCCAATGTCCCAAAAACTATAGCGTCTGAGTTTTTGGCAACTTTTACAAGAAGCTTATTTTTTTCAATATAATCCCAGGCAACTGGCTTTATAATATTGTAGCGGGGTTCATTTTTTTTATCGAATGTAACATCAACCCTTCCGGTTTCATGTCTTTTATCCAGCTGGATAAATTCAGTATTTACACCTTTCTGATTTAGATAGTTTACAATCTCCAGTCCATTTTTATCATCCCCGACTCTGCTGATTAACCTGCTTTCAACTCCCAGCTTAGTTGTATGATAAATAACATTTGAAGGTGCCCCGCCCGGACGTTTCATATCCGGAAACTGATCCCATAAAATTTCTCCAATTCCGCAAATTAATTTTTCAGACATAGTTTTGTTTTTTAAGAACCGATCCTTTATTTCCAGGCAAGAGTTCTGTCAATATTGCTAATAACTTTTTGTGAAATTACCAAAAGTAGCCAACCAGGCACGCTGTAAGTATTAATATAAACAGAGATTGAATCCTGTAATTTTTGTACCATGCCAGTCCTTTCAGCTCCTCTGTTTCCAGTTGGTACACTTTTCTGCTCCAGGTGTATTTTTCAACTACTTCAGGATCAGGCGCTTCGGAATTGAGGCTAACTGTAATCATAATCAATCCATTTAAAAGAAACAGGAAAAAGCATGCATAGAGAAAATGAATATCCATTAATCCAAAAATCTCGTTAGAGAAGAAGCCAATAATTCCAAGCGGAATTCCCACTGCAAGAGTTAAAAAAGCACCATGCCGGTTTGCTCTTTTCCAAAAAATCCCCATAATAAAGCAGATTACAATTGGCGGGGTAATATACGCTAAGATGGATTGTAAATATTGCCATAGTGTCTCAAACTTAATAATCTGCGGAGCCCAGGCAACAGCCAGCACCATAAAGACGAATGTAACTACACGACCGATTGCAACAAGAGTTTTCTGCGAAACTTCCGGTTTGTAGTGCTTAATAAAATCCATTGTAACCAATGTGGAAGCGGAGTTAAGTGTAGAGTCAATACTCGACATAATTGCGGCAATCATTGCAGCAAGAATAAATCCGCGCATTCCCACCGGCAATAAATCAAAAGTTAACGTCGGAAAGACGAGATCAGGTCTTGCAAGATTGGGATAGAGAATAATTCCGATTGTTCCGGGCAGAACCATGAGGAAAAGAACCGGGAGTTTCAGTAACCCCGCAAACAGAGCTCCCCATCGTCCGTGATTAAGATCTTTTGCCCCGAGGGTTCGCTGGACGATAAACTGGTTCGTCGCCCAAAAATAGAAACCAATAATAAAGACCCCTGTAAACAGACCCGGCCATGGAAGAAATGCGTCATCCGCAGGTAAGATCAGGCTTAACCCGTCCTGAGGAGCAGCCTGAACCAGCTGATCCCAGCTTTCGAGTTCCCCAAAAGCAAGAAAAGCAATAATAATTGAACCCAAAATCAAAACAACTGCCTGAACCGTATCTGTTATCACCACGGCCGATAATCCACCGAAAACTGTGTATACACCTGCAAGAACTCCCAAAATGGCAATAGGCACCCAGATCGGAACTTCCGGATAGAGCATCTGCATGACAATTCCACCTGCAAAAAGACCTGCTGCTGCATCAATAAAGAGATTGGCAAATACTGTAAATCCCGAGAACATCACTCTTGACCGGCGATCAAACCGGGTTTGTAAAAATTCCGGCATAGTATAAACTTTCGACTTCAGGTAAAACGGCAGAATAAAGAAAACAAAAAAGATGAGGATAATAGTGGCAGCCCATTCATAATTAAAAACTGCAATTCCACGTGCATATCCTTCCCCTGCCAGACCAACAAATGAACTGCCAGACATATTGGATGCATAAAGTGAAAAACCTACCAGCGGCCAAACCAATTTCCTGCCTGCGAGAAAATACCCCTCTGAATCTTCAGTTTTTTTACCCACATAAAAACCAAGAGCCAGTGCTGCTATGATATATGTGATAATTACAATCCAGTCAAGCAAATGTACCTGAAAATCGACCATGATCAGTCAGCTGTTTTAAGTTTAAATTAGGTTTTTGAAATTATACACCCTGTACCATGTGAAGCTGAGTAACAGAGCGATCTGAAAATGAAACTGATTTACTACCTCAAAAAAATTTCCGGATTGACCGAATTTAAGCATGGAATTTGTATTTTATTTTCAAAGATTACAAAAAAAATGTTTCATGTTTTTATAACATCTTTATTTTCACTTCAAAAAAAAGGAAAAATTGTACTGCTATAATTCATAAGAAGTTAGCTTAAACAGACACTCTATAGGTGAAAACACTTACAATTAAAACTGACATTATTTTCAATTGGAAGCCGGAATTCCCTTTTTAAAATTTTTTTCGTAAAATATTTAAAGAAATAGAAATAAAATTTGGGGAATAAGTTGCATTTTTACTACTTTTAAAAGCGCTCAAGTAGCGTCTCTCTTGATGAATAGTCAGGGCATCACACCGGATACGTGTGATGCCTTATTTTTTATGTATCTATTTTTTCCTTTCTTCGTATGAATTTTTGACAGGTCATAATTATTTTTTACCCATTGTTACGTGTTTGCCAAAAATATCCTATCATACTGTATTGCTAATATTTTCTGTCTAAAAAAAAATCTGTTGTGATGAAAAATTTCAGAATTGAACACCGAAAATCCGAGGATTACGATGTTTTAGATCTCGAGGGTGAACTTGATGCACATACCGCTTCTCAGCTGGAAGATGAACTCAAAGAGCTGATTGCCAAAAACAAATATAACATCATCGTTAATTTTGATGACCTTGATTACATAGCAAGTGCAGGTTTAGGAGTTTTTATGGCCTACATTGAAGATGTAAGAAGTCTTGGCGGAGATATAAAACTCACCAACATGAGCAAAAGGGTCTATAATGTTTTTGACCTTCTTGGTTTTCCCACTCTTTATGACATTCTGGAAGATGAAGAGGATGCTATCCAAAAATTTATAAATTCGGACGATTAAACAACCAGCAGATCGTGTCATCTAACAGTATATATAATTTTAAAGTTAAGGCATCAACAGAAAAGCTTGCAGAAGTACGTCGTTTTGTTGCGAATAACGCAAGTAAGCATCAATATTCAAAAAAAGATATCGAAGATGTGCGGCTTGCAGTAGATGAAGCATTTACCAATATTATAAAACACGCTTATAACTACAATGAAAATGAGCAGGTTGAAATTGAGCTTGATATAAATAAAGATCAAATATGCGTTTCCCTTTTTGATAAGGGTAAATCATTTGATAGCTCTACTTACAGGTTTCCGAACGTCAGAGAACAAATCAGAGAAAAAAAGAGGGGCGGAATGGGTGTCTATTTAATGCATAAACTTATGGACGATGTCCAGTATCTGCGGGATAGTGGTATTAATGAAATAAAAATGTGTAAAAAAAAATCCTAATATTGTGATATCAGGAAAAGCAGATTCTGAAAAACAATCCCGTTTTGCTCTTAAAACTCTCCTGGAGACCAGCCGGATGCTTATCGAATCCCGGCAAAGTAAATTTATCCTGAACAATTTGCTTCTGATCACAATGGGCAAACTGATGGTGCCGAAAGCAGCAATCCTGATTCGAAACACATCTGGTACCGGTTACGAAATTAAAAGAATTAAAGGTAAATCAAAATACGCTGAAGGTGATAGTGTAAAAATTGACCTTCCGGTAAAAAAAGAAAAAAAAGCCCACTACAAATACGATAACTATTCTGAAAGTTCACCGGATCTGTTTGAAGATATGTCGGGTGGTTATTTTTTCAGCCTTCGCACAAGCAATCATCAACTTGGTTTTCTGTATCTGAACAGAAAAGCCAATAACAGAATCTTTGAACCGCATGAGCTTGAATTTTTGGAAAGCCTTTGTATCATCTCATCCGTTGCACTGGCTAATTCTCAGCTCTTTTCAGAGCTTAAAAAAACAAATAAAAGCCTCGACCGGCGACTCTATGAATTAAATACACTTCTTGATATATCCAAAGAATTTAATGTGCTAACCGACCGAAAACAGATAGCACGTATTTTTAAGTTCTCGTTGCTCGGACAGCTTTTGATTCGAACTTTCTTTTTGATCTACCTCGAGAATGAAAAACCCACACTGATGGCTTCTAACGCTTTAAAGACTGAACCCACAGATAAGGAACTTCAACTGCTGTTTGATCTTGAGAATGATGTGAAAATACTTGATGAGTCCTGTATTGAAGAGTTTTCATTTTTGAAACATAATGGAATTGTGGCCATAGCCCCTATCTCAATACAAAACAAAAAAACCGCTGTAATCGGTATTGGAGAAAGAGTTAATAAAGAACCCTACACTCAATCCGACTTAAATTTTTTGCAAAGTCTTGGCAATTTAACAGTTCTGACTGTACAGAAAACATACCTGCTGGAAGAGCGAATTGAAAAGGAGAGGCTTGAAGAAGAACTTTCGATCGCAAAAGCGATACAACGAGGTCTGTTGCCAGATCCGTTCCCCTCCATCCCAAATCTGGATGTATCGGCCGTAAATGTATCATCGCGTTTTGTGGGCGGTGATTATTTTGATATTGCGGAAACACCCCTGGGAGATCATGTTTTTGCCATTGCTGATGTTACCGGAAAGGGAACTCCTGCTGCTCTTCTGATGGCCAACCTGCAATCGATGTTACATGTACTGCTTCCGGTTGATATTTCACTGCACGAAGCTACAGACCGTATAAACCAGATTATTTTTGACAATACGCCAAGCGACAAGTTCATTACTTTTTTCTGGGGAATTTACTATCACAAAGAAAAAAAGTTTCGCTATGTAAATGCGGGACATAATCCGCCATTACTGCTTCGCAAAGGAAGTGACACGTTCGAGACACTGGATGTTGGAGGACTACTTCTGGGTGCAATGGAGACAATCACTCCTTATGAGGAAGATAGCGAGCAGCTCGATTCCGGCGATCTGCTGGTGATGTTTACGGATGGAGTTACGGAATCATACAATGAGAACCTGGATGAAGAGTATGAAGAGGACAGACTAAAAAAATGTATTCTTACCAACAGGGATAAATCGGCCAAAGACATCCTGGATACGATCATTGACGAGGCCCGTCGCTTCAGTGACGGGTCTGTTCAGGATGACCTGACACTGATTGTTTTGAAGATGAAATAGAAATTTTTTTACATACTATTTTTGATTTAAATTCGGAACATCAGGCTCTACTTTTTGCAAGAATTTAATTTTCTAATGTATAACTGAAAAGCCCCTGATCGGTTGCCAGAAACAGAACCTCTTTGCCGTCGATCATCAGGACCTCAAGATCATTAGTGGTAATCACGGACGGACCCTCACCGAAAATTTCTTTTTCCCATGTTTCTCCAAAATCAGTTGTGAAGGCAAAAAACAGTTTTGTGGAAGCATCGCGCCCGCCGGCATAAATAACCTCCGGATTGGTAATACTGCGGGCAAATGCATGAATACCGGTCTCTGCAAGAGCAGTCTCCCAAGTTTCACCGCCATCGTTTGATTTTTTTACATTATTTGCTGCAGCAAAAGATCCCCCGAGGCCTACGAGAACCAGACCCGGATCATTAATATCGCTTATTACATCATAAGCCACAGCTTCTGTACCGTTGCTCAAACCGGCAGTTACGTTTTTCCAGGTTTCACCATAGTCTGTGGATTTTAATAATCTTGCAGAAGAAATACCGGATACCCCTCCTGCCCAGACATTCCTCTTATGTAAAGTATCAGGAGAATTAAGAGCTCCTAAACCACCATACCCTCCCCATTTATGACCATTCATAACTTTCCAGCTCTTACCTCCATTAATAGATCGTGCTATCAACGGTCCGCTCGCAGTAGCAATCAGTGTATCTGATATTGGTGTCAGAGATTTAAGAGTAAATATGAAAGTATTTTTCTCCTCGCCACCATAATCGTTCAAAAACGGCTCCCAGGAACTTTGTCCATCCCTTCGTTTAAAAATCGTAACATCCCCGGAAGAAAAATCAGGAGTTCGAACAGCAGCCAGAAGATCATCACCTTTTAATCGGACGGCTCCCCTCAGTTCATATTCTTTTAAGCCAAGATTGAAAAATTGCCCGTCGTTAAGATGAAACAACCCCTCTCCGGTTCCAATCAGAAGTCCGTCGCCGTCCGGTTCCAGGAACGTCACGTTCTCTCCTTCAAACGCCTGCAGCTGCCAGGTTTCTGCCACGTTCAATTCTCCCACCGAGTCGACCGAATTGCCGCAGCCTGAGGTGATCAACCCGGAAATGACAAAAAAGTAATAGAATAGGGTTGTTGGAATCAGATGATTCATGGGACTGCCTGTTTATTTAATAATGAACCTTACAAAATTATTTGATCGTGTTTATAACTTTTTTCTAACAAAATGCAACAATCCGCAGGCCGGATACTCACTCTATATACACACGATGTTTCCGTTATACCTATCTGTGTTCATATATAACTATAACGGTTCATGGTGACAAACGTCAATCAAACGGAGAAAACAATGAAACATTCTTCATTCCTTTCCCTTCTCATTACTTCATTGGTAGTGATCGCACTCACATTGCTCTACGCTTGTGAGGATAACTTGTCCGTTCAAGATACCCCCCCCCCAGCCGGATAATCAAATATCTGCTCCTTCCCCACAGAATGCTCAGGCAAAATTCGACTCTGAAGGTTTCGATATCATTGAAGGTGAATATATTGTCATCTTTAAAAATCAGTTTGACAGTGTATTTAGCGATCAGGTAGCCCGCAAGGTGGATCAGGTTCGCCAGGAGGTTCAATCCAGGCATCAAATCAAAGACGAAACAATTTTGAGCAGATGGCGACGAACCACCAAAGGGTTTGCTGCTAAACTGGATTCCAGTCAGGTAAATAACCTTAAAAATGATCCATTAGTTGCCAGTGTTACACCGAACATTTATGGAAGAATAGGGATTAGCAACTCAACTTTGTATGAATCTAAAAAAGAAGAAAATTTAAATGAAAATGCACAAGCAGGTGGACAAATCCTTCCCTGGGGCGTGGAACGAGTTCGTGGCCCCTATGACGGAACCGGCAAAAGAGCTTGGATTTTAGATACAGGCATAGATTTTAATCACCCGGATTTAAATGTGGATGTTACAAGCAGTAATTCTTTTATAGCGGGTGAAGATGCAAATGATTTGAATGGACATGGCACTCATGTTGCCGGTATACTTGCTGCAATTGACAATGACATTGATGTGGTTGGTGTTGCAGCTGGGGCAACAGTAATACCAGTAAAGGTATGTAATCAATTTGGTGACTGTCCTAAAAATTCTTTTTTAGATGGAATTGAATATGTTACGGAAAATGCTAATCCCCACGATATCGTCAATGTAAGTTTATGGTGGCCTGCTGATTCGGACATAGATAATGCAGTAATCAGTGCAGCTTCACACAGTATTCCATTTACACTAATTGCTGGAAATAACGGAGGTAATGCCAATAATTACTCACCTGGCCGTGCAACACATTATAATATCAAAACTATATCAGCTTTTGATGAGGATGATATATTCGCTCCGTTTTCCAACTTTGGAAATCCTCCTATAAATTTTTCAAGTCCTGGTGTTGACATCTTGTCAACTTCAGTCGCAAATGGTATTGTACTCAGGGTGGGCAAATTGGTATGTGTGCCGGAACATCCATGGCTGCACCTCATATAGCAGGAATTCGTTTGGCAGTCGTCCCCTTTGATCCTGACAATCCATTAGACAACCCGATTCCAACTGATGGTACCGTAACCGGGGACCAGGATACTGACCCGGACAGAATTGCTGTGCTGCCCACTGATCTGAGTGTATTTATCAGCGGTTCCTCATTTGTAACCAATGGCCAGACAGGTCATTGGGATGCCAGTGTATCCGGAGGGGAATCGCCCTTTAGTATTGTATGGCTTCGTAATGTGTATCAGCCACCACTATGGCAACAGGTGGATACCGGTTCGTCCTATTCACAGATAGTTACTCAATCATTTGAATTAAAAGTGAGGGTTACAGACAACAGTGGTACTACGGTTACTTCCCGTGTATTCAGTGTATCTACAAATTAAAAAATTGTAACTATAAACAGATCCCAAATAGAAATTATTTGGGATCTATTTTTTAATTCCTGATTTCAAGAACTTTTATCCTGAGTCAGTCCGCAAATCAAAATTCAATATTCCTCACCATTCACCCTGTTTTGCCGGATAGCTGCCAAAAACTTTCAAATTCTGAGCTTTGGACCTTAGCTTTTTTATGGCAGCATCCACAGCCGGCTGCTGCAGATTTCCCTCAATATCGAGATAGAACAGGTATTGCCACGGGTGGTTCGGACGTGGGCGTGATTCGATCTTTGCCATGTTGATCCCGTGATCACCAATTACATTCAGACATTTCAGAAGGGCACCTTTATCGTGAGATGTTGTAAACATAAGTGACGTTTTACTGGGAATCTGCGGATCGCAAACCAGTTCATCTCTTCCAACCTGGACAAACCGTGTAAAATTTTCTTTCTGGTTTACAATATCCCTGTTGATTATATGCAAGCCATATAATTCCGCTGCATACGAACTGGCAATTGCCGCTTGTGACAGATCCGCATCATCGCGAACCTTGCGCGCAGCCATAGCCGTATCAAAATACGACTCCACATGACACCGAGGAAGCTTATACAGGAATTTACTGCATTGGGCTATCGCCTGCGGATGAGAGAGAATTCTGCGTACATTTTCTATTTGAATTGGTTCAGGTGCCATCAAACAGTGAACAATGCGAATCACCTCTTCACCGGTAATAAACAGATTCTTTTCTCCCAGCAGGTCATATGTATCATTTATGGACCCTGCCGTTGTATTTTCAATGGGCAGAAGGGCAACATCCACCTCTCCGTTTTCGACCGCTTCAGCCGCCTGTCTGAACGTTGTGTAGCCAATACAATCAACCTGGTCGTACCGGTGCTCAAAATGCCGGAGCGCAGCCATATGACTAAAAGCTCCATCCGTTCCCTGGAATGCGACCGAAATTTTTGATTCATCAGACTTATCATTCTGCTTATCGACCAAAGCATGTGTCTGGTACCGTACAGAGTGGTGTATGATTTCCCGAAACAGCTGTTCTATGAAAAAAGGATCCATTCCGTTCTCTTTCGAGAGTGAACGGATACGATTCAGCAGTTTCTCTTCGCGATCCGGATCACGTATCTCTTTGGATGTATGCAATTTATCTGAAATTACCTGCTGCACTATTTTTTGCCTCTCGCCCAGAGCCTTCACAATGGTTTGGTCCAGCCGGTCAATATTCTTTCGTATAGAATCGAGGTTTTTTTTATCACTCACGCTAAACTGCCTGCTTTGCTCTTTAAATTTTCGATATGTGTAAGAATTTCTCCGCGATCCATTTTTTGATACTTTTCTGGCAGCAATTTTTTTGACGTACATTCAAGTACTGCACTAAGCGTCTGAAGTTCAACTTCATCCGGATAGGTTGGCGGCAGAAAATCATCCAGAACATTATCTATAATTTCAGGAGTAACCTCACTTAGCTGCTGTGCAGCTGCCTGGAATTTTGCACGGGTTAATGCAGCCTCCATATCGGCACCTGAAAAACTCAGTTTACCTGATTTTATCTTTTTGGGTATATACTCTTCGGACATTTTCAACCCTGTTTTCTTTTTCATCGCTTCAAAAAGCTCTGTTCGCTCTTCAACTGTATCGGGAGGAAAAAGAGCCAGGTGTTCTTCCGCACGTCCCTGCCTTTTAAGATCAACAGGCATTAAATCAGGTCTTGCAGTCATCAAAAACCAGATAATTCGTCCCCTGTTTTCTGTATCGCTCATAAAAGATGCAATCTGGGAAAAGACCCGGCTTGAAACTCCGCTATCGCCGCTTGCAGAACGTTTGCCCAGGTAAGCATCCGCTTCATCAATCATTACGGCCACAGGTGCCATTGCTTTCAACAGACCAAGTATTTTTTGAAGATTCCCTTCTGTAACACCCTGCCACTGGCTTCTGAAATTTTTTAGCTTCACCATCGGTATCCCTATTTCACCGGCAAAACAGGTGACCAGGAATGTCTTGCCTGTACCAACCGGGCCACACACGAGATATCCCATCGGTATTACATCAGGACGGCCATTTTTCAAAGCCTGAACAGTTTCACGTAAATGAATTTTTGCACTTTTGTGACCTGCAACAAGATCGAGGGTATAGCCCGGTTCTATAAATTCGAGAAGACCGTAAGCTTCCGCCTCGATCAGCTCTTTTTTAATCTCTGTCAATTTCTTATAGGTAATACGCTGTTTATTTTCACGCGCATCAGATATAATACTTCTCAAATTGACAAAATTAAGTCCTGCCGTCTGTTGGGCAAGAACTTCTAATGGCACATCCGATATCTCCTTAAATGTCACTTCATCAATTTCATTACTCAGAAATAGTTTTCTTTGTGATTTTTCGGGAAGCGGAATCCTGATTTCGGAGGTATAGGGATTCTGAATCAGGGTTTTATTGATATCAGCCAGGTTTTCAGTAATTAAAACCGTTGTAAAATCTGATGCCATAAAGAGCGGGTCATGTGCCCACTTCAAAAGATAGACCAGCGAGTTCCTGTCTTCGGTACCGGTGCTGCCGGCCTCGTTCATCGGAATGATTGTTTCTGCATAGTCAATAATCACGGCTACGCTTTTCTGCATATCAAGCCTTGACCGGAGATACTGCTCCAGGATGGAAAATACTCCAACCGGGTCTTTCGGTAATTTTTTTGCATACTCTGTACCTGTAAGCGTGTCTCTGCCCGAAATTGCCTGGTTAAAATCAATTTGTGATTTCTGGTCCCTGAAATAGATGCCCGAAGCCCGGTCATAAAAAATTACGAAATCACGTGCACCAAAAAATTCATCGGAAAGAAATGTTTTCAATCTTTCAAAACGCGGTTTATCTGTTGAGGTATCTGCATCAACCAGGTCGTGTACGTTTCCGTAGAGAACAAACTGATTCATCGTACGGCTTAGATATTTCTGGGCAAACTCCTGCGCCCACGTCGGGTAAGTTTCAATCATGATAACTGGAAAATATTTTCTTTTTGTTTCAGCTTGTTCTTAGTGAAGGTGCAAATATGTATATACAGAGATGGGATTATTCTTCACCCATAAGAATAAGTTTAACGGTTTCAAGTTTACTGGGTGTGGCTTTACTGATTATAAATTTATTGCTGTGTATCAGCAACTCTTCATTTACCTTCGGTATTCGGCCTATGTGATTGATAATATAACCTGCAACGGTTTCAAATTCATCGCCTTCTGTTTGCAATTTAATTTCGGGAAATTTTTCTTCCAGCTCATCCAGTTCCACATTTCCGCTGAGTATAAACGTATTGGGTGCTATCTTTTTTACAACTTCATCTTCCGTATCATATTCATCCTGTATGTCACCCACAACCTCTTCAATCAGGTCCTCTATGGTAACCATACCTGCAGTTCCGCCATATTCGTCAATAACTATAGCTACCGAGCTGTTACTCTGGCGAAATTCAGTAAGCAGGTCTTTCGATTTTTTACTTGAGGGTATCAATTTAACCGGTCTGATGATATCCGCTACATTTTCCGGATTGTTGAACAGGTCGTATGCAAAAACGACGCCGATTACATCATCTATTGTATCCTGGTAAACAGGCAGCTTTGAATATCCTGAGGCGATAAACGTTTTTTGAACATTTTCGAGTGATTCATTTCGCTCCACTGCAACAATCTCCGTCCGGGGAACCATTGTATCTTTCACCCTCTTGGATGAGAGATCAAGAACGTTTTGGAGAATTTCGGAATCATCTTTATCCAGGTGATCACTTCCGCCTGAACCACCAAGTTCCTTAAAGATCATCTCAACATCCTGGCGTCTGAATATTTTATCACTTCTTTCTGTTCCTGTATTTAATATCCTGACAATCACGTCTGAAGCTGAATTGGCAATTATAATAAGTGGTTTCAGTAAGAAGTTCAGCACCCTGAGCGGAATGGCCACGATCTTCACCATAGTATCGGCTTGTATCCTGTAAATAGCCTTGGGCAATATTTCACCGAATAACATAATTAGTACGGAAGCAATTACGGTTTGTATGAACAATACCATAAAAGTAGATGGTTCCGTGCCTGCGAGTTCCAGGTACCAGTACTGAACCGGCTGCAGAAGAAAGAGAGCCATCAATGTTGCATAAACAACATTGATAATATTATTGCCAACCAGTGTGGTGGTCAAAAATGTACTTGGGTTTTTTGCAAAAAATGCAAGCGCCCTTCCAACCGCGGATTTTTTACGGGATTCGATCTCAAGTTTCAGTCTGTTTGCTGAAACAAAAGCTATTTCGGAACCTGAAAAAAAACCGCTGATCAGAATTGTTACTGCTATCAGAACTGTTTCAAACATTCAGAATATTTTGAATACTACTGTAATAAGATAAGTTTAATCTTTTAGGCACCTTTAAACTCAGGTTTTCTTTTTTCCAAAAATGCAGATGTGCCTTCTTTAAAATCGTGTGTACTGCATAGATCACCAAACAGAGAAGCCTCAACTTTAAAGTCAATTCCTGTGGATGCAATGTTTATAGCCTGGATCGCTTTTTCGAGTGCAATTGGTCCATTTTTCAGCATTGTGGCGGCTATTTTTTTTGCTTCTTCAACAGCTTTACCTTCCTCTGAAATCCTGTTTATAACCCCGATTCTAAGTGCTTCATCAGCTTTCACGTGTTTTGCTGTAAGAATTAATTCAAAAGCTTTTGCCTTGCCTACGAGGTTTGTAAGCCTCTGTGTGCCGCCATAACCGGGAATCAGGCCCAGGCTTGTTTCAGGCAGGCCAAACAGTGCATTTTCGGCTCCTACACGTATATGGCACGCCATGGCAAGTTCAGCGCCTCCGCCAAGGGCATACCCATTCACGGCAGCAATCACCGGCTTTACGGAGTTTTCAATTTTCGTAAATATATCCTGTCCTTTTTCTGACAACTTTTGGCCATTTTCCTTATTAAGAGTCTGCAGCTCCTTAATATCCGCACCGGCTACAAAAGCTTTCTCACCTTCTCCGGTCACAATAATAGCCTTTACTTCAGGATCACCGTTCAGCTCCTCAAATGCTTCTTCCAGTTCGTCAAGTACCAGAGAATTGAGGGCATTCATTTTTTCCGGTCTGTTAACCGTAAGCAGTGCAATACTGTTTTCGTCCTTTTCTATCTTCAGAGTAGTGTACTCTTTACTCATGTATAGTTTTAGTTTTTTAATTTTTCAGATGGTTTCTCTTTTTCCTGATCCTTTATATCTTCTTCATCAGCTATGTCTTCTTCATCAGCAATTTGACTCAGTTCAGAAAATTCTTCGTCGTACTCTTCGAATCCGGGCATCAAATCCCTGTCAAGATCATCAATGATTGAACTCGTCTCTTCCATTTCATTCAAAAGGTTATCGAGCTGGTATCCAACATCCTCACCTTTATTCATTGTCATCGACTGCTCATAAATATAGTGAATTGCATCCTCTATGGTTTCAAGATGGGTTTCACAGATCATAAACTTTTCTTTTGCTATATCAAATTTTTTCAGTCGTTTTTTTAAGATAGAAAGCCTTCGTGCTCTTGTGCGTCTTAGTTTTTCTGAATCACCCGATTCAATTTTTCTCTTTTCAATCTCCGCTTCTCTTTTTAGACCTTCCTCAACTTCGGTATTTATATACATTTGATAGCGCCGGTGCAGATCAAGAAGAGTGAGATAATTGGTTAGCAAATCGGACATTTTTTTCTTGATATTATCTAGCAGACCCTGAGAGGTATATGGAAGTTTATCAAAATTCTCTTCAACATTTTTAGTGAGATACTTCAGGACCAAAAATTTCTTTTGCGATTTACGGTCCAGCTGTTCAAATAAAATTTTATCCTCATCACCGGATGATCTCTCTTTCTGTTTTCTGGCCTTGACATTTTGCCTGAATCTCGGCATACCGGGTATAATTCCAAGGTATACAAGTTCGAGTCCGAATACTGTAGACAATATTATATTCGATACCAGCCCCATATCATTTAAGAAAAAGGCGGTTAATGTACATATGAAAAGCACTCCTAGATTGAGCGGGTGGAGAAATGCTTCTTTGGTAAAATTAATTTGGTCGTCTTTATCTGTCATTATTCTTTTGCTTCCTCAATCGAATTTTCATCCTTCTCCGGCTTTATATTGTCTTTAAAAGAGCGCTTCTGACCAATTGTTTTCTCCACATGTATATTTTCAGCTTTTCTTTCAATTTCGCTGTAGAGTATGCCCATTTCTTCACGCACCTGCCTGAGGGTTTCCTTTGCACGCTCTTTTCGGAGTTCGCTGTTAAACTCCTCCATCTCTACTTCCTGGTTGTGATCTTCCATCAGATGATCAAGAGCAACATCAAGACGTGATTCAAAGTTAGCAACCTTACTTCTCACATTGTGCAGAAAGTCATCCATCGTTTCAAGCAGTTCATCCCTGTTAAGCTGATGCAAAGCCTTATTTACATTTTGAACATACCGGCTTCTTCTCAATTTTTCTTTAGACTCCCGGATTAGCCGGTAGTGTTCTTTGTATTCCTCTTTCAGCCGATCGCGATTGCTTTGATTTTCGCTGCTCATGATTTTTCATTTTTACGTTTTCGTACGTGATTTACCAACAGTTTTGCCAGATTCGCTTTTTTCAGCCGACTTCTCTTCGATCTCAACATCTTTCTTTTTAGCGGGTTCGCTGTCTTCACCGCTCATTTCTGTCTTAAATTGCCTCACCAGTTCCTGGGCGCGTAATTTTTCAGCATTGGCTTCTATCTCCATTGTATCTGTATCAACACTTTCAAGAGCTATTTCCATTCGGGCTTCGTTTTTGGCCGTCTGTTCATTAAGCCTGTTCATCATTTCGTCGTAGGTCTGGTCCAGACCACCCACCTCAAATTGCTCCAGTGTATCGGCAATCTTTGCCTGCCATTCAGCCCGCTCACTTGCACGCAGTGCTTCCCGTGCATCACGAATTTTCCGGTCTTTCTCTCTCATGAAAGCCTGTTTCACTTTCAGTGATTTTTCATATGCCTGCTCTGCGAATTTCAGCTGTTCTTTGGACTGAGCAAGATTATCCCTGGCTTTTTCAAGCTGCATGGCATAGCCTTCAGCAAGATCATCACGATCTGCCTGGATAGCTGATTTAATTCTCGACGTTGCCTCCTGGATCATTTTCTCATACTTCTTCACCTCCTTACTCAACATCACAACATTCGCTTTAACCGTTGCAATATTTTCATTCATCTGGGGAATCTGATCGTTTAATTCCCGGATATTCTGTTCCAGAATTAATTTTGGATCCTCCATTGAACTGACAAATCCGCCAAACATGGATTTAATGGCTCGTATAAATCGTTGAAACATAAATTGTATATTTAATTAGAATTGTAGCCTCTTTAGTCGTAAATATAGTTGAAAGTTACAGGAAATCAACTTTTTAGCAATTCTGATTCCTCATACTCATGTATTCCCATCTTGTCAATCCTGCTATAGATTAACGAACCGGACTCTAATCTGTTTTCTGATATAGAGATTGAATTTAAAAATATTTCATCTGTAGTACTCAACTTTTCTTTCTTGTTCGTAAAAAGTGTTGCAATTGTTTCATTTTCTGCAACTTTATTGCCAAGTTTTTTATGTAAAGTATAGCCAGCAGAAGGATCTGCTCTATCTTCCTTGGCCCTTCTGCCCGCACCAAGCTCTACAGCTGCCATTCCTAAGTTAAATGTATTCATATCAGAAATATACCCGGATTTTTTCGCTTTTACTTCCAGGCTGTATTCTGCCAGTGGATAACTCTCAGGATTTTTTATCACTTTGGTATCTCCATCCTGTTCTTCTACAATGTCCAGAAATTTTTGATAGGCACTCCCATTTTCAATCGCTTTGCGACTCATTTCAATGCCTTCAGAAACACTTTCCGCCTTATCTCCCAGATATATCATAGTACCGGAAAGCAGATGCACCAGTTTGATGACATCTTTGGGTCCCTCACCCCGCAGGCACTCAATACTCTCTTTCACCTCCAGCCAGTTTCCGACAGCATACCCAAGCGGCTGATCCATATTTGTAAGGTAAGCAATCGTCTCTTTTCCGAATTTTTCACCAATAGTAACAAGAGTTTGGGCCAGTTCCAGTGCATCTTCCTGTTTTTTCATAAAAGCACCCGACCCCACTTTTACGTCCAGTACCAATGCATCAATCCCTTCAGCCAGTTTTTTACTCATAATGCTGCCGGCAATCAGCGGTATCGACTCAACAGTTGCTGTTACATCACGCAGTGCGTACAGGCGTTTATCGGCAGGAGCAATCTCTTCTGTCTGACCAACCAAAACCAGGTTTTGCTTCTTCAGAATCTCTTTGTATCTCTTCAGATCCACATCGACCGTAAATCCCGGAATAGATTCCAGCTTGTCGAGTGTGCCGCCTGTATGTCCGAGTCCTCGTCCCGATATCATGGGAACAGGCACACCGCATGCTGCTACAACAGGTGCCAGAATGAGTGAAAGTTTATCACCCACTCCGCCTGTTGAATGTTTATCAACTTTTTTACCCGGTACCTCGCTCAAATCCGCAACAATGCCCGAATGAAGCATTGCATTTGTGAGATTGGCGGCCTCTTCATCATTTAATCCGTTTAAATAGGAAGCCATTAAAAAAGAACTCATCTGGTAATCGGGGATTGAATCTTCGGTATAGGATTGTACCAGGTAATTAATCTCATCTTGAGATAGAGATTCTCTATTCCTTTTTTTTCGAATCAGCGTAACTGTATTAAACTCTTTGGCCATCTTTGATAAAAAATTCAATTCAATATATTTGTATCATATATTATTGAAATTATCACTCTTTTAATAATTATTTGCACGCGCAGACCAGGTAATTTAAATAATGATACATAACTTTAATGCATTCCGAAATTAAACTCCTTGCCGATAAAAACATCTATCTTTTGGAGCATTCTCTTCCTCCGGCAGTTTCACTTACTACATTTAACCCGGAAAACGGTCTTCCTTATGATACTTGCCACTTCGATGCACTTTTTGTAAGAACCGTGACTCAGATTAATAAGAGTACCCTGCCCGATCCCGGCAAGCTAAAGCTGATAGCCAGCAGTTCTGCGGGAATTGATCATATTGATACAGATTATCTGGATTCACACAATATAGCATTCGCTCATGCACCCGGAAACAATGCCAGGTCTGTTGCCGAGTACGTCTGTACTGCTCTCTTCCTGTGGGCATCAAAACGTAACAAAAATCTTAAAGAGATGAGTATCGGGACTATCGGAGCCGGCCATGTGGGACGATCACTTATCACACTTCTAAAAAATCTTAACCTGAACTTTTATTGTTACGATCCTCCGAGAGCCAATCTCGACAAGACATTCAAAAGCTGTTCCAAAGAAAAAGTGCTGTCTGCTGATATTTTAACCTTTCATGTCCCACTGACCCGAAATTGGAAATATGCCACCGAAAAATGGCTTAACAGGGATATTTTAAAAAACAACTCATTTGAGTTAGTCATAAACACTTCCCGAGGAGGAGTTGTGGACGAAAATGCAGTTATTGATTTCAAAAAAAGGGGCCGTGTGAATGATTTCGTTTTCGATGTTTGGGAGAACGAACCCGGTTTCAGTAGAGAATCTGCAGCAAATGCTTTTATCGCAACACCCCATATAGCAGGGTATTCTCATCAATCAAAATGGCGGGCAACCTGCATGATTACAAAAAATCTTTGTAAATTATTTTCACTTCCGGTTCCGGATTTTACCTTTCCTTACCGGGCTGCAGATGCTCCGCAGCCTCAATTACATTTTACAGGTTCCGAAAATCTCTCTGAGGTTCTTAAAAGCGTGCACCCTATTTGTGATTATGACTGTAAACTGAGGCAAATTATAGATTCGGATCTTCCGCATAAAAGGAGAGAGTTTTCAAAACTTAGAACAGAGGTCCCATTCAGACATGAGTTTAGCGAGATATCTCTTCCGGAGGCAATACTCAAAAAGTACCCGGCTCTGCTGAAATTAGGCTTCCGGTCAGATTCTGAATAGCGATTTTGCAGTTTTGGTTGTCATCTCTGCCAGTACTTCGAGAGACAGCCCTTTTAATTCAGCAAGTTTTTCTGCTGTATATTTCACAAATGCCGGCTCATTTCTCTTGCCGCGATGAGGCTCAGGTGACAGGTAAGGGGCATCTGTTTCAAGAATAAATTTTTCCAGCGGGAGCTGATCCACTACTTTATCGACACCGGCATTTTTAAAAGTGAATACTCCGCCAACACCAAGGTGCAAGCCAAGATCAAGAGCCCGTTCTCCCTCTTCCCTGCTTCCTGTAAAACAGTGCCATACTCCGGTCAGATTGCCATCCTGCTCTTCCTCAATAAGGTCCAGAAGGTCGGTTGTACTTTCCCTGTTATGCAGCACAATGGGTTTTTTTACAGACTTCGCCACCTCGCAATGTATGCGCAGGCTCTTTTTTTGATCTTTTATATAATCCTTGCTCCAGTAATAGTCCAGGCCGGTTTCTCCAACAGCTATAAAATCTTCTCTGTTGCAGTAATCGTACAATTTCTGTTCATCCAGCGGCCGGTTTCCTGCCACATTACAGGGATGGATCCCCGCCATTTTGTGGAATCTAATTTCAGGATGGTTCAGCTTTTCCATCTCTTCAATGGAGCTCCAGTCAATAGCCGGGAGTATGATCTGTTTTACACATGCTTCAGCAGCTCTTTGTAAAACCTCTTCCATGTCTTCTTCAAACTGTTCAAGGTAGAGATGGCAATGGGTGTCAATCAGCGTCACTGTGGATTGTAATGAGTTTCATTCAGTTAAAAAATAAATGTAACGAAATAAGCAATGCGTATCAGATTTCAGGAAGAAATCTTTAAACGAAACGCCTTCTACTCTTCTGCTTTTTCAAAAACTCTTACATAATCCACAAGCATACTTTGCGGAAAAACAGTGCTTGAATCCGGATTACCCGGCCAGTTTCCACCAACGGCCAGGTTAAGAATCAGGTGAAATTGTTCATTAAAAGGGTAATTTTCCGGTTCGAGGTCTTCCGGTTGTATTGTATGATATTGTTCGCCATCAACATACCAGCGAATTTCATCCTCTTCCCACTCGATGCTAAAGAGATGAAAATTTTCCGAAAACTTTCCGCTATCAAGGCTGTAGGTAGAGGTTCTTGATCTGTTCTCCGGCCAGTCTTGTCCAAAATGAACAGTTCCGTGCACTGTTGACGGCTGATGCCCTACCAGCTCCGTAATATCTATTTCGCCGCTTTTAGGCCACCCTCCGAATACTTCTTCAGTTGGCAGCATCCAGATAGCCGGCCACATACCCTGGCCTTCCGGAAGTTTTGCCATAATCTCAATTTTTCCAAACTTCCAGTCACCTTTATTAATTGTCCGGATTCTGGCTGATGTATAATTTCTTCCCTCGAACGACTCCTCGAGAGCTGTAATATGAAGCAGGCCATCTTCAAGAAATACATTTTCCTCGCGGTCGGTATAGTACTGCAATTCATTGTTGCCCCAGCCGACTAAACCGAATTGCGACCCGGTTCCAAATTGGAATGACCATTTGTCCGTTTCAAGTTGATCTGCTTCAAACTCGTCTGACCAGACAAGATTCCAGACTTCACTCGGTTCATTGTTGGGATCATCACCTACCGGATCAGTTCCATCTCCACTTGATGTGCCGCAGGAATTAAAAAGAAGTGCGGTCGCTAGCAAAATTAGTGCAATCTTCAATTGATTTTTCATGTCAAATAGTTATTTAATTTTTCTTGAATATACGTTTGCCTCCACTAACCGGCAAGTCCGGTCAGGTTTTAAAAACTGTTTACCTCATAATTTTATTACTTATTATAAATAAAAAAATATTCTGGACTTGCTACACAACCAAAATAACTTGTAATTCTAAGCTCTGTTACTGGATAAAAACATCAATACTCAAAGAATTATTTGTTATTCAAAAATTAATAGCAGAAGAATTCTGCTTACCCAAGCTGTATTATAAAAACCGGTTGTCCATAATATTAACAGCCAACCGGTTAATTAGGTTAATGGCGAGAATGATGCGATTGTTCTTCTGTGGCATCAGAAACTAAGGATTTCGATCCATTCGTGGAAAAATGATCCATCGACAATATAATTTGTTCTTCGACCCACTGTTCAAAAAGCGGATGGGGTGCAAATCCTTCTCCATTATGTTCAAATTCAAGATCCGAAAGCCACCGGTTGGCATGCCCTCCGTGGGTGGTTCTGGCCGGAATAACTATTGCGGTTCCGCCTCCTTTTGAAGCTTCTTTTACCATATTGCGAATCCCGGCAATATGCTTATCGCGCAGGTCTGGCCAATCTTCTCTCCATGTTCCATATTGAATATCACGGAACTGTACTCCTTTTTCTCCCGCTTTCATTTTCATATGTGAAGCAATCCTGGAGAGGTTATTTTCCCAGTGTTTGTTGGCTTTGTCACTTCCTGTACCATGGCCAATTAATATAACAGTCTCTTTCCCGGGTTCTTTGCTCAAACCCATGGCCCGGTCGAGCAGTGCCTCAGCAAAAAGTGGCGATGCCTCAAGCCCGCCGAGGGAATAAAATGCACTTCCGCTTATGATTCTCTGCGGCGGAGCACCACTGCCGTGGCCGTGACCGTGACCGAAATGTTCATTCAGACCCAAAACATATTCCGTGCCATCCCTGAAGCTGGACTCAAGCGAAAAAACACGAACAACGGTTATCGCTTTTGCCCCTCTCTTCTCGAGTTTTCGGATGGCCCGCTCCATTACCAGTGGATCAGCCATACTGAATGCATGCTCAATCATGTACTCATCCTGAAGAGATTCAACGGCGTCCATCATTCTGCGATTCCACACATAGTCCGATCCGTGCGGCATGAATACCACGCCCAAATTTTCTTTGGTTACAGGAAGAAATTGATTCGCCTGCTTTTCAAGCCAAAGCGTGACATTTTTATGCGGTGTGATATCTTTTCCGCTGAATGCTGCATTGTATTTGGATACAATCCCGGATAGCTGCGCTGAAAATGACATCATCCCGTCAAGCTTGCGGGTCATATCAAATGGAATGACAACCGGTTTCAGACCTTCACTTTTAATTGAAACCAGTTCTTCATCCAGAAGCTCGCCGGATGACCGGGACTCCTCTTCAAAATCACCGTAAACCACAATTGATTCCCTTCCAAATGAATATTTACCGTCGTTCAGGGAGAGCAGGTAGCGAATATCTTCTTCTATTCCCTTCCTTTCATCTGCTGACTTTGCGCCCGAAGCAACAAGTACCAGGGCCTCATTTTCAGGATCTTCACTCAACCCTGCAATCCGGTCTGCAAGAAGTTCAGCCGTTAGGTAATTTCGTGACATGGTTTCCGCCACCGTAACCGGTAAGTTTGTAACAGGCTGGCCGCCGGTTCCATTAAGCATGTTTACCGCATGTTTATAGAGCGGATGGTGCGAAGAAAGAAACAGCGGTATCACCACCATTTCATCCGCTCCCATATTTTCAAGTTTTTCTATCCCCTCTTTCAGGAAGCGTTCTGTTTCTTCATTCGTGATAATTACCAAACTTGAGGGATATTCTCCGGCGAACTCCTGGTGAATGTCACGCACTTCCTGATTTCCCATAAAACCGCGATCGGGAGATATCACCAGAAAACCGGTACCCCCGGAACTCTTCGCAAAAATTCCTGCCGCAGCACTCATAAATAGTATAAGAACCGCCAAAAACATCTTTAATGATTTCATAATCTCATATAATTTTTATTTTTATTTACTTAAAAAAATAGTGATCTGCACTTGCAGTCATTTTTTATTCCAGGTCACGCAGATTTTCAATTTGCTGAATCGCATACCGAAAGGTATAATGCCGTGCATCCGGCCTGGTCTCCGAATTGGCAAATTCGTCGGTTGATGTATCGGGATTGCCCCGGTAGTAACTGAGAATTTCCATTTTCGCATAGTGATTGCCGTCTCCCGTTTGAAGCACTATGGTAACCTCCTCAATCGGAAGGATAGCGTTTTGCGGAGTAGCCCCGCCAGTGTAATTGTACCAGCCGTTGCCGCTACCTTTAGGAATGGCAAGTATTTCATCACTGTCCTCTGCATAGCCTGTTGAAGGTGCAATTTCTACTTCATCAAATGGAACATCCAGAAGAAGTGCGCCGCCCTCTCCGGGACCGCTGATGCCGCTGTTTATCAATATAGTGGTTCCACGGATGGCTATATCCCATTCTGTAGTTGCCGAGTCGGCATGAGCCACTTCCTGACCAGATCTCAAGCTGAAAAACGAAAACTGTCCGTCTGCGCCCCTGGCATCAAAATCTTCTACAAGGTTCACATTTACATCCGAAACCGGCTCATCGCTTACACCGGTTGTACTGTCACTACATGCTGTTATAATCAGCAAAAGTGATACGATAATGATTGTGTTGATGGTATACTTGTTCATTATTTTTTGCTTATTTGATTATGGATTGATTATTTCGATTACTGTTTATTAAAAAATTATTCCTGCAATAACCGGTTTTACCGGCAACACCCTGCATGAGATAGATTCTTCCTAAATTTCAACTGTTACCTGCGTATACCAGAGGCGTCCCGCCAGGTAGGGCTGGTTGATATCGGTGTGGTTCAGAAGGTTATCTGCGCCTGCCTGTATGGTAAACATGCTGCCTAATTTTCGTGAAACGGCAAGATTCCATACGGTATACCCGGGTGCACTTTCACCGTCATCATCTACAAAACCGTTACCATTACTGTCGAAAAGACCATAACCGCCTCTCAGGATGCCCCGGATATTGGCACCCCATCCGCTTTCATTTTCATAAAACAGTTTCACATTGCCTGAGTGAGTTGAACGGTTAAACATTGGTTGAAATGACGTTTCCGTTCTCTCTACAACTTCTCCCTGTTCATTTTGAACACGTCTTTCCCGTTCAATTTTTCGTCGGGCATCAAGGTATTGGTAGCCCAGCGATCCAGTTAGATTACGATTAAAATTCAGGCGCAGTTCTGTTTCAATTCCCTGGGTAAATACTTCATCCACATTGAAATAGGTGAATACGGACTGACCATTTGTTTTACGGGCAACCGGAGCTGTTTCGATCAGATCGCTTACATTATTTCTGAACAGGTTTACCCTGACTCTTGTGAAATCGAGCGGGTTCATGTCAAATCCAAAATTAACTGCCCATGATGATTCTGCACTAATCTCTTCAAGGCTTGTGACAGGGATAAGAACCCGGCTGATATTTCCTTCCTGCTGCAGACGGCTGAGCCCTTCAGCTACCGTACTATGCCCGAACACACTGTAACCGGCTGTAGCATTGGTGAAATCCAGAAAGAGCTGGCGGAACTCAGGCGCCTTGAAACCTCTTCCTGCCGATGCGCGGAATTGAATCCAATCGGCCGCTTTGTAGCGTGATGAAAGTTTGGGGCTTACCTGGGCACTGTATTCGCTGTGGGCATCAAAACGAAGTCCGCCGGTAATTTCAAATCGTTGAGACGGTGTCCAGCTGTGCTGGGCAAATAGGAAACGGGTGGTGAAGTCGGGCTGGCCCGGAAAGCGTTCCGACTCAAGGTTTTCAAAAATGGCCCCCGCCCCAATCATGGAGTGGTGGCGATTATCCCAGCGGTAACCTGCCTGGAGCTCGGGCATATTGTAGTATTGCTTAAATGTAGTGGAGTTATGAACATCGCCTGATTCACGAAAGCGCTGTTTACTCTCAGCTTTGTAAAAGCTGGTCATCCAGTCAAAACTGATATCCACCCTTTCAGCCGGCGTAAAATGAACGGATGGCCTTACAATAAAATCTTCTCTTGAATCATCCGAATTCAGAATCCGGGTAAAATCTTCATTTTCAACGATGGATCCAAGGTTACGCTGCGACTCAGTGAAGTACCGTATGTCCGTATCAACACGTAACCGGTCAGACAATTCCAGGGATGTTTTGTAATTCAGAGTATAATTGTCAAATTCGGGAACTGTTTGTGAAACAGACCGGGGATTCAGCTTGTATCCGCCCGAGCTGTGCCTGTTCAGAGAAAAGTCGTTCTCCCATTTATCCGTATTAAGCGACAAGTTGCCGTTCAGGTCAAGTGTGTTGTTTTCACCGTAGCGTGTTGATAAACCGGCCGAGAGCGGGTCATTGCTATTTCGGGTGATGATGTTGATCACACCGGCCAATGCATCACTTCCCCAAAGGGCTGAAGAGGGCCCCTTTACAATTTCAATTTGTTCCACATCGCGAACAGTAACCCGGGTAAGGTCGAGCGTTCCGGCAGTCCGGCCAATAACCGGGTTGCCATCAATCATCACAAGAGTATAGTCGGGGTCAAAACCCTGTACCTGGATTCCGGTTCCGTGATCATTCACAATCTGCATTCCGGTCTGCTCACTCAGAATATCACTAAGCCTCATGCTCCCGGAATTCCGAATTTCATCTCCGTCTACCACCGTTACCGGGATGCTGACCTCTTCAATATCTCTTTTGGTGCGTGTAGCCGTAACAACTACCGTGTCTGATTCATATATTACCTCCTGCAATGTGATATGTAAAGCCTTGCCGGCAACTTTTTGCCTGTCGAGATCCAAAACCCGGGCTCTGTAGCCAATCCGTGTAATCAAAAGTTTTAATCCTTTATCCGAAATTGAATCCAGGTTTAATCTGAACTGACCTTCTTCATCACTGGTGGTTGCGATATCTGAACCCTTAATTTGAATATGAGCATCTTTAAGCGATTCGCCATTTTCATTCGTAACCAGACCCTGCAGCATTTGTGCCTTCAGCGGTATTGAAACCAGAAAACAGAATAATCCCGTTAATAAAAACTTGCCTAAATACAGTATCATAGAAGAAATTGCTTGTCATTATCTGTAATGAAAGTGTGTTAAATTTATTTAGACTTATTCTAAACTATCAAGGCGGGGATCCGGTTTTCTTTAAAAAATCAGGATAAGAAAAGGGCGCAATTAATGGGTCAAGACTATAATAAAAATAAAATTATTGTATTAAATAATTGAATTTATTTCAATTATGCCGAACTTTTTTGTTCTGAAATTTTCACACCGATGCAATTGTCAGCCAGACGCGAATCTTAATTTTTTTCACTCTTCTTTTATCAATTTGTGAATGCTTTCCGAAACTTAGACGAGCTCATTTACCAGTTGCAGAATTATCTGTTAGTCATGACCCTTTCTTTTCATTCCTGAATAAAATTTTTTCTACATGACTATCACTTTATTTCGCAGAGTTTGATAGTATTCTATGATTTGCGCATTGAAACCGTTTATCTCTCTTCCGAATGATATCGATATAAAAGCCGGATAACACCTGCTGATACCGTTTTCATCTTAAAACCATACTCATTTAAAACATTTTGCAGACGGTGCTTATGGTTCACTGCAACACCTCCTGTAAATCCCACCTCCTTTACAGGAAATTCATGATGGATCATTAAATGCTGATGAACAAACTCGTGAAATGCAACTTCAACATAATTGTACAGCGATTCCGGGCAATTACCACTCAGTATGCTTCCTGCGATCCCGCCAAGATATTTACTCCCTGCATTCTCAACATAGAGGTATTGATAAACAGTTTCCATCTTCAACTCCGGCTGAACCAACTTTATCCAGGATCTTATCTCCTCAGACATATTATCTCGTAAATAATCTTTTAAAATGTGTTTTCCGATATCAGCAGCGCTTCCTTCATCACCCAAAATGTAGCCCAGCGGGGGAACCTGGTTGCTCAGCTCGCCTCCTTTCATAAGCCCTGATCCCGAACCTGTTCCCAGGATGGCGGCAATGCCCGGCTCATTGCCAAAAAAAGCGCGTCCGGCACCACAGAGATCGCTTCGAAACTCAGCAGGCACATCCGGAAACAGAGAGTTGAGCAGTTCTCTTACCGGTTCCGCCTTCTCATAATTCAGGCAGCCTGCACCGTAAAACCATATCATTTCCGGCTTCAAATGCCCAATTGCCTGTTTCAATTCTTTTGATCTGAGTTCCGGATCGAGATAAAACGGATGCAATCCCTCCGTCTTCAGATAAACGGGGTTTCCATTTTCAGCATAACACCAATCGGTTTTGGTACCCCCGCTGTCAGCAATAAGAATTCTCATATACTTTCTCTTTATTCTCATTTTGTATCCGTAAAACTTTAATAACCTGAAGAAAATCAGAAATTCCAACTATTTGATCATCTTCTTTTTATTCATCTGAATGAAAGTTTGAATATTTCAATTTCATAGATATACTTACAACCAATTAAACAGATCCTGCCCCTATTTTATGCACGACATTGATAAAGTTGCCAAAAAACTACAACCGTATTATTCAAAATTTAATGTGGCAAACCGTCTTCTTTTTACCGGCCACTCCCACCAGGCCTGGCCGAATGTGGCTTTCGAAGGAGTAAATGAGTATCTGGAGTTAGTTGCAGAAGAGGTAGACCTAAAATGGGAAATGGCGTTTGAAAAAACTGAGATTCTTCGCGAATACTTACGAAACTATTACGATGATCCCGATGGATTATACTGCCGTGAACAGAATACACATGTTCTCCTGGTTTCATGGCTCTCATCTCTCGATCTCAAAAACAAGCCAAAAATAGTAACCACAGATGGTGAATTTCATTCCCTCTACCGCCAGCTCCGCAGGCTTGAAGAGGAAGGGATAACAGTACTGAGGCTCAGTCACCACCCATCTGATCGTCTCTATGATGAGATCAAGAAAAACCTCGACCACGAAACATCTGCTGTGATGTTATCAAGGGTGTACTTTGAGTCGGCCCGTATCAATACCAAACTGAAAGAGATTGCTCAACTCTGCAGAGAGTATGACGTACCCCTGATGATCGATGACTATCATGGCACCAATGTTGTTCCCTTATCTGTTCGTGAATCCGGACTTGAAGACTGTTACCTGATGATCGGCGGATACAAATACCTGCAATGGGGTGAAGCCAACTGCTTTTTACGATTTCCTGAAGATTGCAGGTTTCGGCCGGTCGTTACCGGTTGGTTTTCATCTTTTCAAACTCTGGATCATCCGCGCAGTTATGAGCCAGTCTCTTTTGATGATGGAGACCAGCGTTTTGCGACGGGTACATATGATCCGGTTTCGCAATTCAGGGCTGCTGCAGTTGTCAGGTTTTTTGAAGAACAGGAACTTACCCCGGAGCTGCTTTCAACCCAGTACCGTGCCCAGGTCAGCTATCTCCGTGATCTTTTTTCTTCATTGGATATCGATAAAAACCTTGTACGGCTTACCCACAACGATCCCATCGGTCAAACCGGCGGATTTCTTTCTCTCACTTCAGATCACGCACGCAACCTGCGCAGAATGTTGCTCGACCTCGGTGTTTTTACTGATGCAAGAGACCGGATACTGCGCATCGGACCCGCGCCATACACCACTAAAAGCCAGTGCAAACAGGTTATAGAGGCTTTAAAAGCCTGTTTAAAAAAAATTGAATAAAAACTGTAAGTAATTGCCCATTTCTGTATCATACATATATCTAACATATAGTACAGTGTGACATACTATTGTCACCCATCCTGTTTATATTTGATTAAATTCTAAGAAAAATTCACAAACAACACGATTATGTCTTCAAATAAGAACGACCGTCAAAAATCACTAGAAATTGCTGTCGGGCAGATAGAAAAGCAGCATGGAAAAGGAACCATCATGAGATTGGGTGATTCTCCTATCAGGCAAATTGATGTCATATCCACCGGATCGATTATGGTGGATTATGCGCTGGGAGTAAGAGGGCTTCCCAGGGGAAGAGTCACCGAAATTTTCGGGCCGGAAGCCAGCGGTAAAACAACACTTGCTTTACAAACCATAGCTGAGGCTCAAAAAGCCGGGGGATATGCGGCCTTTATCGATGCTGAGCACGCTTTTGATCCCAAATATGCCAAAAATCTCGGGATTAATACGGATGAATTGCTTGTATCACAACCAGATAGCGGTGAACAGGCACTTGAAATTACTGAAACCCTGATTCGTTCAGGCGCACTGGACGTTATTGTAGTGGATTCGGTTGCTGCGCTTGTACCCCGCGCTGAACTGGAGGGTGAAATGGGTGATTCGCATATGGGACTCCAGGCCCGCCTGATGTCGCAGGCTCTCCGAAAAATTACCGGGATAGTCAGTAAAACGAGAACAGCATGCATCTTTATCAATCAGATCCGTGAAAAAATCGGGGTAATGTTTGGAAACCCGGAAACCACAACCGGCGGCCGGGCACTTAAATTTTACAGCTCCGTCCGTGTGGATATACGCAGGATAGGGTCTATTAAAAAAGGTGATGAAGTGCTTGGCAACCGGACAAAAGTGAAAATTGTCAAAAACAAAGTTGCGCCGCCGTTTAAAGTTGTTGAATTCAATATTCTCTACGGAAAAGGAATATCAAAAATATCAGAAATCCTGGATCTTGCTGTAGAATATGACATCATTGAAAAACGGGGCAGCTGGTACCGCTATGATGGTGATCCCATTGGACAGGGCACGGATGCCGCGATCCAGTTTCTTGAAGAAGATCCGAAGCTGACCGCAAATATTGAACAAATTGTACGCGAAAAACTGATGCCGGATGAATTTGAGGAAACAGAAGAACCAAAAGAAGATAAATCCAAAGAGAAAGAACCTGTAAGCTAGACAAAAAAATTCTATCACTCTGAAAATTTTCATGATAACTACAAAAGAATCACATAACAGTTGATTAAATCTTTTGACAAATCATACAGAAAAACCGGATAATGCCCGCCTTTCACTGCCTGTGAAAATTTCGGGTATAACTCCTCAGAAAAAAAACAAAAATCGTTACTCACTTTTCAGTGAAGAGCAGTTTATATGCGGAGTTTCGGCTGATACGCTTTTAAAGTTTAACATCCAATCAGGCAAAGAGCTTACACCCAGGCTATATACTAAAATCGTTCATGAAGAAGAGTTACAAAAGATTAAATCTTATCTTCTGAACTTATTATCAAGAAGGGATCATTCTGCCGGAGAGCTAAAGCTAAAAGCTGCCAAAAAGGGCTTTGACAGATCTTTAACCGGGCAAATAATCGATGAACTTCAAGAATCGAACTACGTAAATGATCAAAAGTTTGCAGATGTGTATGCCCGGGAAAAATCACGACTGAACAAATGGGGGCCACAAAAAATAAAATCAGAGCTTTATAAAAAAGAAATTAAGTCGTGCTATATTGAAGATGCTATAAAGAAACTGAACGAAAGTTTGGACCAAAGACAGATTTGTGTAGATTTAGTTTCTAAAAGAAAAAAAACTTTCCTTCGGGAAAAAGACTTATATAAGCGAAAACAAAAAATTTTTGCTTACCTGAATCGCAAAGGATTTTCAACACAGACAATTATCTCTGCAACCAAAGATTTGAGCCGAATCCTGGATGTTTAAAAATCTTACTATAGAAAAAGTTTTCCGGTTTGTGATAGGGCTGGCCATTCTATGGCTGATCGGTATATTGCTATACAATTTCATAAACCTGGTCACATACGCAATCATAGCCATGATCTTCAGCTATGCGCTGGACCCGATCGTAAACCGTATGCAGGCCAGCGGAATGAACAGAACCCTTGCAATCACAATAACCCTCTCCACCGTTTTTCTTGTGGTCGTATGGGTATCTACTTCGATCATTCCTATCGTAGCCGGACAAATGGCAACTCTGTTCCAGCAACTTAATATTGAGAACCTGAGGTTTATAGCTGAACAGATTGAAAATAAAATAACCGCTGATTTTGATTTTGTACCGCCCGGCTTCCTGATGGAAAATGTTTACACTACTATCGAAAACTTTGTCGATATAAGAAATTTCACCAACATTCTCGGTGACATGATTGGCCTCTTCACAAACATTTTCTCTGCCTTCCTGGTAATTCCGTTTGCTACGTTTTTCTTTTTGAAAGACGGAAGTAAAATCCGGCGTCAGCTGCTTACACTTGTACCGAACAAATATTTTGAGACCACCCTCAGCCTGATTGATAAAATAGAGACCCGGCTTGGTTTTTACTTTCGCAGCGTGATCATTCAGTGCACTCTTGTAGGGTTCTTTTCCTGGCTCGCATTGATGGTTGCAGGTCTGAATAATGCAGCATCCGTCGGTATTACCATTGGAATTGCCAACTCAATTCCATACTTCGGCCCGATTATCGGATATCTTTTATCCACTGTAATTTCAATTATTGAAACCGGAGATTTTTCGCTTGTTCTGCCCTGTATTTTGGCTGTTCTCTCGGCCCAGATCATTGATAATGTTATACTTCAGCCACTTATTTTTTCAAAATCAGCTGATATTCACCCAGTAGCAATACTTTTCATCATACTGATAGGTGCGCAGACAGCCGGCATTATCGGCATGCTTGTTGCCATACCGATTGCTACCACGATAAAGATTACCGTAAACCAGCTGAGATGGAGCATTAACAATTATTATGTATTCAGAATAGACAACCACCAGAATTCAGAAGCGGGATTACCCTCTCAAAGAAATCCCTAGCTGCTAAACCGCGTGAGTTCTTACCTTCTTTATGTTAAATTGATCTGCGAAATTCCGTGATCAATTCCCTATCTTTAAGCTGCAAATTCTGAAATAACTTCATTATTCCTTTTGAAAAATATTGTTGTATTCGCCTCGGGTTCCGGCACCAATTTCCAGGCTATTATAGACTCGGTTAAATCCGGAAAAATTAATGCAAATATCTCTGGGTTAATCGCAAGCAAATCGGATATCGGTGCCACCGGCAGGGCTGAGAAAGCCGGTGTTCCGGTAGCAGTTATCCCGCCCGGTTCTGAATCATTTAAAAGCGATCTTGAAGATCAGCTTCGTGAATGGCAGCCCGACCTGATCGTACTCGCCGGTTATCTTGCCAAAATCCCAAAGAACATTCTGGACAAGTATTCCGGCAAAATTATCAACATTCATCCGTCACTCTTACCAAAATACGGAGGGAGTGGATTTTACGGATCACGGGTTCACCAGGCTGTTATAAGATCGGGTGACATTGAAACCGGCTGCACCGTACATATTGTGACAGAGGAATATGACCAGGGGCCTGTTCTCGCTCAAAAGAAAGTACCGGTAAAGCCCGGCGACACAGCTGCTGATCTTGCCAACCGGGTTCTGAAAGAGGAACATAAGTTATTAACTGAAGTAATCTCTACAATCATTAACAATTAAATTTTACTCTTCGTGGCATTAAAACCATTAGACTCACTTTCCGAAAAACCATTAAAAATTAAACGGGCACTTCTGTCAGTATCCGACAAAACGGATATCACTGTATTAGCTTCTGCACTCCACGAAAACAGTGTTGAACTGATATCAACGGGTGGCACAGCAAAAAAAATCAGGGATGCGGGTCTTCCTGTTACGGATGTAAGTGATGTAACCGGGTTCCCGGAGTGTCTTGACGGGAGGGTAAAAACGCTTCACCCTGCAATCCACGGAGGATTACTAGCCAGAACAAGCTACCAGCCGGATCTGGATGAACTGAATCAATTGGGAATTCAACCAATTGAGCTGGTTGTGGTTAACCTCTACCCTTTCAGGGAAGTAATTTCAGAGGGAAATGTAACCCCTGCCATCGCAACGGAGTATATAGATATTGGCGGACCAACCATGGTCCGTGCTGCCGCAAAAAATTTCGCTCATGTCTGTATTTTAAGTAATCCCAGCCAGTATAGTGATTTCATATCAGAGCTGAACAACTCGAAAGAGATCTCATTTGCAAGCAGACGCCGTTTTGCCAGAAATGGATTTGAACATACAGCTGAATACGATTCAGCAATCAGCAACTATATGGCTGAAGTTGACCATCTTGATGTTCCCGCCCGGTTTAGTATATCACTTCCAAAATCAGGTTCTTTGAGGTATGGTGAAAATCCTCATCAGAAAGCAGCTGTTTATGGCTCACAGTCACAATATATCGACTGTTTTCATGGCAAAGAACTGAGTTACAACAACTATCTGGATATAAACTCTGCCCTGGCGCTCATGAGAGATTTAGGAGATAAACAACCAGCTGCAGCTATTTTCAAACATACGGTTCCGTGCGGTGTAGCTGTTGACGATAGCTTGTCGGGTGCATATAAAAAAGCTTTTTCAACAGACAGGCTTTCTCCTTTCGGGGGTATTGTAATCGTCAATCAAAAACTCGATCTGGAAACAGCACGGGAGATTGATAAAATTTTCACTGAGATTATTCTGGCTCCCGAATTTGATGAAGAATCACTTAAAATCCTTTCTCAGAAAAAAAACAGGCGATTGGTAAGAATCAAACAGTTCCCTTTCGGGCAAAACTCAATGCAAATCAAATCTGTTTTTGGCGGATTACTTCTGCAGGAAGAGGATATTCAATTGTTTGATGAAACTATTTTTAAAGTAGTTACTTCCCGTAAACCCACCGATGCCGAAAAAGAAGACCTGATTTTTGCATGGACAATTGTAAAACACGTTAAATCAAATGCTATTGTTTATGCAAAGAACAAGCAAACGCTCGGTATTGGAACAGGACAAACCAGCCGTGTAGACAGTTCAGAAATAGCTGTACAAAAGGCGGGGAAAGAAAACCTCTCTTTAGAAAACTGTGTTATAGCATCCGATGCATTCTTTCCTTTTCCGGACGGTATAAAAACAGCAGCAGATGCCGGAGCAATTGCGGTGATTCAGCCGGGTGGCAGTATTCGTGATGACCAGGTTACCGAAACAGCGGATAAGTATAACATGACAATGATTTTCACAGGAATGAGGCATTTCAAACATTAATTCCGGAAATAATTAGGCTATATTTTTTTCTCAAAATAAAGTTAAATTCGCAAATACAGTTGTAAACTTGTATTTTTGCCTGTTGCCCCAAATCTTTAAAATTTACAGAGTATACCAATGTCGGAAACTGCAGTGCAGACCCAGCCAAAAACGAAAAAAAATTCGACGAAAAAAGGTCTGTTCGATTTTTTATATACAGATATAGCCATCGATCTCGGAACCGCTAATACACTGATATATTCCAGGAGTCATGGAATTGTTTTAAATGAGCCCTCTATCGTTGCACTTAATAATGATAACGTGCCTGTTGCAACCGGACACGAAGCGCAGCTCATGCATGAAAAAACTCATAAAAAAATCAGGACTGTTCGCCCGCTTCGTGACGGGGTAATCGCTGATTTTGAAGTTGCGGAACAAATGATCCGCGGCATGATAAAAAAAGTGAAGATGAAATGGTATTCAACCACCCGGCAAATGGTGGTTTGCGTGCCTAGCGGTATCACTGAAGTTGAACGGAGGGCCGTTCGCGACAGTGCTGAGCATGCGGGAGCTAAAGAGGTCTACCTGGTTGATGAACCGATGGCAGCTGCAATCGGTATCGGTTTAAATGTACATGAGCCCGTAGGCAACATGATTGTGGATATCGGCGGGGGAACAACTGAGATTGCCGTAATAGCACTATCAGGCATTGTGCATGCTCAGTCAGTGCGCCTTGGCGGCGATGAACTGAACGAAGATATTATCAATTACTTTCGCCGCAATCATAATTTACTGATCGGTGAGCGTACCGCAGAGAGAATTAAATGTGAAATCGGATCAGCGGCTCCGCTTGATGAAGAGCTTGAAATGATTACAAAAGGAAGGGATCTTGTAAACGGAGTTCCCAGAACCCGGCAGGTAACATCGAAGGATGTGCGCGAAGCGATATCCGAATCAGTAAATACCATCGTGGAAGCTATTACCAAATCCCTGGAACAAACTCCCCCGGAATTATCTGCAGATATTCTGGACAGAGGAATTATGCTTACCGGCGGCGGAGCACTGCTCAGAAATCTCGATAAATTGATTATTGAAACAACGGATTTGCCGGTGCATATAGCGGAAGATCCTCTTACTGCTGTGGTCAGAGGTACCGGTGCTGTTCTTGAAAATATTGAGTATTACCGAAGCGTTATATCTTAATGTCATAAGAACGGAAGCTGACTATCCGTTTGTGATGATTTTATTTAGATTGTGGAGCAGACTTTTTTAAACTTTTTGGCTGGCAATTAAGAGAATCAAACTACATTTTAATTCAGCCGCCTCTGCCGGCAATTATTGAAAAAAATTACAGAACCCAAATATAAAGACACTCATAACGGTGAATGCGAATTCGATTTTTACGTATAACTGATGCGAAAGATTACATTATAACTGCACTTATACTTGTATTCGCTGGCTTTTTAATGGTTACGCGACATGACGGAGGAATGCAAAATATGCGTAAAGTTTCTGTGACATTTCTCAGCTATCTCGAACAACCGCTTGCTAATATCAGGATTTACCGGCAGGCCTTGAAAACCAATACATATTTGCAGAGACAAAATGTACTTCTTCAGGATGAACTCAGCCGGCTGCGATCCGCCGAGCAGCAAAATGATATTTTGAGAGATCTGCTCGATTTCAGGGAGAAAAGCCAGTATCCTGTAATTCCCGTCATGATTGTAGCAAAAGATCTGACCGGTCTGAATAATTCACTCACTGTGAGCGCAGGTGAACTGGCTAATGTTAAAACAGGCATGCCGCTTGTAACACCTGATGGATTGGCCGGACAGGTAATAGTATCCGCAAAAAATTATTCTCAGATATTACCTTACTCGAATGCACTTTTCAATGTAAGTGCAAGAGTTCAGGATTCAAGAGCGGTCGGAATAGTATCCTGGCAGGGTACAACTCAAAATGAACTGGTTATGCGGCTGGTTCCGCAAACGATTGAAGTTGAAAAAGGCCAGGTAATAGAGACTTCGGGATTCAGCAATCAATTCCCGGCCGGTATACCAATAGGTGAAGTTACGAGGGTCGATCCTCGTGAAGGATTTGATACTCAAACGATTTACCTGAACGCTTTTGTGGATCTTTTTACGCTTGCTGAAGGATTTATCATTCAGTTTGAACCTGACTCAACCGTTAACAGACTTATTGAAACACAGGAAGAACTCTTTTGATTAAATCAAGTTTTTTGAGATACTTGTTGATTGGAGTCGGAATACTCACTGTTCAAATTGTACTGTTACGGCATTTAAAAATTTATAATGCAGAATCCGACCTCGTACTCGTTTACTTAATATGGCTCTGTACCAAAAAAAACAGGACAGAAACTTTACTAATCGCAGGAATACTGGCTTTTTTCCAGGATGCTCTTCTTGATTTGTGGGGCATGCACCTTTTCAGTAAAGTACTCCTGATATTCATCATCCATGGATTTCTTCATAACCTGTCGGAAAAGAGATTTATCTTCTGGCAAATATTTGTGATCGTTTTTCTTGCAGCAATTTTGCATAATACAATCTTTTGGACAGTCGGACTTTTTTCAGAAGCAGTTGCAACAGATTATGTGTTTTGGAATCTTATACTTGGAGGAAGTTTATTTACAGCTGTTACAGCCGGCTTTTTACATCTTGTCCGGACTGATCAGTAACTACGCTTGAAGTTTTATGGCAATTAACAGACAAACAAATTCAATTCAAAAATCGATACGATTCCTGCAGATAGTAGTTTTGCTTGGAATCTTTGTACTGCTGATCGCCGTGTTTAAACTGCAAATTTTGGAATTTGAAAAATACTCGCCTGTCAGTAAACAAAATTCTCTGCGCCAGCAGGTGGTTCATCCTTCAAGAGGCCTGATTTTTGACAGAAATAATCGGATCCTTGTAGACAATCAGCCCATTTTTTCAATTAATATCACTCCTGCAAATTTTAAAAAAGAGAATATTCCCCTTCTTGCCGATTTATTAAATATGGAAATTGAAGAAATTCAAATCCGTGTAAATGAGGCACGCGAATATTCATGGCAGCGTCCTTCTCGCCTTGTTACTGAAGTTTCCTTTACAGAATTCTCAAATATACAGGAAAATTTATGGCAACTTCCCGGTATTAGCCAGCAGATCGAAAGCAAACGAAACTATCCTCTGAATATAACTGCTTCACATATTTTCGGGTACCTGCGCGAGGCGAGTGACCAGGAGTACCGGGATTCTGAGGTTTTGCGTCTTGGTGATAAAGTTGGAAAAAGCGGAATTGAATTAACCTATGAAAATTTTTTAAGGGGTGATGCGGGTATAGATTATATTCGGGTAAATGCATTTGGCCAGTCACTGGGAACATATAATGATGGCGAAATGAATATTTTACCGACAAAGGGAGCTGACCTGCTTACATCAATTGATGCTGAATTACAACAGCTGGCCGAAGAACTTATGCTCAATAAGAAAGGAGCGGTTGTTGCAATGAATCCTCATACGGGTGAAATTTTAAGTATGGTGAGCGCACCTCAGTTTGATGTGCGCAAGCTTGCCGGCCGGCTGGATATGGATTACTGGAAATCAGTAAACACTGATTCACTTACTCCCCTTTTTAACCGGGCAATCTCATCCCGTCAACCCCCGGGATCCACATTCAAACCTGTTATGGGAGTTATCGGTCTCCATCTTGGAATAGTTACTCCCGAAACTGAAATTTACAATAGCGGAGCTTTTTATCGCGGCAGAGCCTATCGCGACCTGGCAGACCCCGGCGACTACAATCTGAAAAAGGCTATCGGCAAATCAAGCAACACCTATTTTTTCTGGATGATGAACCAGATAGCCGGACGCAATGAATTAAATACATGGAGTAAACTGGTTAAAGATTTTGGCCTTGGAGTTCCCAACAGAGTTGACCTTCCTTTTGAGCGAAATGGCATTATCCCCGACAGTACCTATCTGAATCAAACATTTGGTGAAAAGAGATGGGGAACTGGTGATCTAATCAGTCTTGGTGTAGGGCAGGGCCTCGTGTCTGTTTCGCCGCTGCAAATGGCCATAGCAATTTCCGCAATTGCTAACGGCGGATTTCGCGTTCAGCCTCACGTTGTAAAGTCTGTAAGGGAACCTGACGGAGAAATACGGTATACAAATCCCCAAAAAACAAAAATTGAGTGGATTAAACCCGAATACCTGGATGCAGTTAAAGAGGGAATGCGGGAGGTGGTACTAACGGGAAGCGGCCGCTATTATGCCAATCTGGATAGTGTGGCTGTAGCCGGCAAAACAGGTACGGCACAAAATCCCAACGGTGAAGACCATGGCTGGTTTGTCTCATTCGCACCTTACAACAATCCGGAAATAGTAGTTGCCGTTTTGATGGAAAATTCAGGCTTTGGGTCCATATCGGCAGCACCGGTTGCTTCTTTATTGATTGAAAAATACCTGACCGGTGATATCAAACGCAATTATGTATATGACTATGTACTTAATTTTAAACCAAGGCTGAGTACAGACGATGAAATCGAAGAGGAGCAAGAATAGTGTTACGTAAACTTGAAATCAGCTGGTCTGTTATTTTTATATGGGCATCTTTAGCCACTATAGGTTTGATTGCTATTTACAGTGCAACCCAGGGGCCTGTTGCTGAATTTTTACCCTCTTATATTCAGCAGAATTTCTGGCGTCAGACTATATGGATCTCTCTCTCCCTGATATTGCTGATAGCGGTTCAGTTTACAAGTCCCAGAACATTCCAGGGCGCCGCCTATCCTTTCTACATTCTCTGTATAATTTTAATGATTTTAACTCTCTTTTTTGGCGTTGAAGTAAGCGGATCAAAAAGCTGGCTGCGCATAGGCTCATTCAATATGCAGGTCGGTGAACTTATGAAACTGGCAACCATTCTTGCTGTCGCAAACTACCTTTCTAACCAGCGCGACCTATCTACAGAAAATATCAAAACTGCGCTGACCACGCTTGGATTTTTTATGCTTCCCGTTATCTTGTTGATTCTGCAAAATGAAACGGGAACGGCGATAATTTTTTTGGGCTTGCTGCCTGTTATTCTGTTTCTCTCCGGACTATCGTATGGAATTTCACTCCTGATGATATCACCTGCAATCGTAGCCTACTTTACAGTCATCGACTGGTATTTAGGAATCATAGCAGCGGTAATTGTCACAATAGTTATTTTCTTTCTTCAGAAACGAACCTGGCTTAGCTTTACATCCCTAATTCTTGGTGCATTAGTGGTTATAGGTACTGAGGTTGCACTAAATGAAATTTTACAGCCACACCAGAGATCAAGAGTAGAAGCATTCGTAAACCCCTCAGTTGATCCCCAGGGTGCAGGCTGGAATGTAATCCAGGCTACAACTGCAATTGGATCCGGTGGACTTTATGGCAAAGGTTTTATGGAGGGGACTCAAACGCAGCTGCGCTTTTTACCAGAACAGTGGACTGATTTTATCTTTTGTGTAATCAGCGAAGAATTTGGATTTGTAGGGTCGTCTACAGTTCTCATATTATTCTTGCTACTGATATTAAAATTGCTTCAGATGGCTATTACGCACAAGCATCCATTTGCTCAGTTACTCCTGGCAAGTATTGCCTTCACATATTTTCTCCATTTAATCATAAATATCGGAAGCACCACATCACTTATCCCGGTTATCGGATTGCCGCTGCCATTTGTCAGCTACGGCGGGTCAGCGTTTCTCACAAATACACTGATGCTCGCCATCTGCATTAATATGGATTTTTATAAACGTTCATTCAGTATCTACCGATAACATTCTGGGTTAACCGCCAGTTAGTTTTCTTTGTATCTCTTCTTTGTCCTTAGACTGAATGACTTCCTGTGATGAGGGGTATAGCCATATCTCTTCAGGCCTTCATAGTGTTTTTTTGTGGGATAGCCTACGTTGGTATCCCATCCATAAACAGGAAATTTATGATGCAGTTTATGCATAAGATGATCGCGATAAACCTTGGCGATGATAGAGGCCGCAGCGATGGATGCAGAGAGACTATCACCCTTAACGATGCATTTAAAAGGAATGAATGCAGGAGTAAACCGATTCCCATCCACAAGTAAATAATCAGGGTTCGCATCATCTGTTTCTGCACATTTTATCATTGCTTTTATAGATGCATGTAAAATATTTAATTTATCAACTTCCCGCGGGCTGCACTCATGCACTATACTGAAAAGTGCTTTCTTCCTGATCTCCTCTGCAAGGATTTCTCTTGTCTCAATTTTCAAAGCCTTGCTATCGGCAAGCCCTGTTATCTTTGTACCAGGATTTAATATAACTCCTGCTGCTACCACAGGTCCGCACAGGCAGCCCCGGCCAACCTCGTCAAGACCCATAATCCTCTTAAATCCTTCTTCCCATAGACGATTTTCAAATCTGTAGAGATCAGTCATTACTATGCCGGAGAACCGATAATTTTTATTATTTTGGAACGTATACGTTCAAAAGTAATAAAATTGCATGACAACGAATAGTTGTCTTTTATTTCATATCCTAAATACTGTGCAATGATTTCATTTTGTAATCAGTTGTATCTAATAAAATGAAAGTTAAATCAATCTTATGCATTTCAAATATATAAAATGGGATGAGCGATTTGCCCGGCCAAATGGAAAATCATCATTTGAAACGCTGTGGAATTTGTTCCAGGATCTGCTGAATATATCCGGCGGAGATGTTTCTCAGGCAATAAAATGGCTAACTGAATTGGATAAAGAATATGACTTAACAGGTCAGTTTGAAGATAATTTTGGATTAGGTGATTTTATAGAAGAGCTGGAAAAACGCGGGTACATCCGATATGATGATGACCTGTTAACTATGGTTCCCACTGCCAAAACAGAGCGGTCTCTCCGGAAAAAATCTTTGGAAGAAATTTTCAAACAATTAAGAAAAGGAAACAAGGGAGATCATAAAACTCCCTATACAGGATCCGGTCTCGAAAGACAGCCTGAAACAAGGAAATGGAACCCCGGTGAGGATATCAGCCATATAGACAGTACAGGCACGATTCTGAATATGCTGAAACACAGCTCAATTGACAATTTTCAGTTGCGGGAAGATGATCTGCAGGTACACGATACCGATCACTATACATCAATGGCAACAGTATTGCTGATTGACCTAAGCCATTCCATGATTTTATATGGTGAAGACAGAATTACACCGGCTAAAAAAGTTGCAATGGCTCTTTCAGAGCTGATTCTAAACAATTATTCAAGGGATTCACTTGAAATAGTTGCATTTGGCAATGAAGCGTGGCAGATTGAAATAAAAGATCTCCCCTATCTAAAGGTAGGACCTTATCATACAAATACACTTCAGGGTTTGCAGCTGGCCAAACATTTGCTGCAGCGCAAAAAATTTGCCAACAAGCAAATATTTATGATCACAGACGGCAAACCATCATGCATGATTGAAAACGGGAGACTATATAAAAACAGTTTTGGACTTGATCGCAAAATTGTGAACAAAGTACTTGATGAAGCAGTTATATGCCGGCGTGAGAATATAACCATAACAACATTTATGATTGCCCGTGATCCCTATTTGCAAAGCTTTATTCGCGATTTAACCCGTGCAAATATGGGGAAAGCCTACTATTCATCACTGGAAAACCTGGGTGAATTTGTGTTTGAGGATTATATCCGCAACAGAAGGAAAAATCTGTAATCTCTTTATTCACTCACGCTTCGGGTTTGGATCTTAACAATATCTTCCGGATCAAATAAAAACTAATGCCAAAGATGACATTCTTTGCAAAATTACTGCTTTGTCGTTTTTATTACGTCGACACAGGCTTTAGAGAGGCTTACATTAATGACGATTCAATCCAACAACTTTACTTTTATTGTTTTCAAGAGCAACGTACACTGTAATAATTTTACCCGGTTCCGGCTTACCATTTCGAAGTGTATTAATTTTATACTCAATAATTATTGGTTCATGTTCATCCAGCCCCCCCGGTTTCACGTCTGCCAAATCTATTTCAAGTACGGGTCGGTTTGACACCTGGCGCTCTGCCAGTATATGTTTTTTAGTACCGGCAGACCATCGGTACCCGGTTTGGGTATCATCAAAAAGGTTTCCTTCTACTCCAAGGTCAGAAAACGAAAGAGTGAGCATGTCGCCATTTATTTTGGCTTTAAATTTATCCAGCGGGTTTACTTTACTGAACCAATAACGTCCGATTTTGTCCCGGCGCACTTTCAGTGTTTGAATGAGGTATTCCTCCGCTTCCGGGTTGGTTATCTGCCCTGATTCCACGATAACGCGGATATCTTCGTCTGAAAATGACATCACCATTTTCGCTCCCCAAAAACCATCACGAAGCGTTATTTTTTCGAAAGCAGGGTTCGGATAGCTGGGCACCCAGCGGCCTGGGTCAAAAATTTCGGACTCAAAATATCCGACTGCAGTATAAAAAGGACTCTCTTTGGCTCGTTCAGTACTCCACGGCTTTACGTAAAGTCCCAATGAAATATAAAGTGCTGAAATGTATCGGGGATCGATTCTATACTCATTCCCTTGTTTGATGTGACGCAGACTTCTTCCGCCAACACCCAGTGTGGAGCCCATGTCAAGTAAATAATGCCGGATATACCCGGTGCCGTTTTCCTGAACATATGATGCCAGTGTATTGCCGCTGCGTCGGTCAGTATCATTCAGCCAGGATGCCAGTACAGCCAAACCACGCAGTTCACGGCGATCTTCGTGTGGAACAAGATCATTCGGATCATCATCCCGCGTACCCAGAAAGCTCCACGGACCTAATGGCCGCCCTTCTACAAACTTGCTGGCCAATACCCTGATTTTACCGTTTTCTTCTTTACGAGCCATTGCAAGAAGTCTGGCTAAATCAGCCGGGGTCATAGACTCCCTGACTCCACCTTTAGTAATGGTAGCCTCACTGCCAACCTCCAGCTGGTCCGGGTCCAGAAAAGCGATACTGTTTTGCGGGGTAAAGTAACCCGAAGCGTAATATATCAGCGTCGAAATCACTTCCGAGGAAGATAACATCTCCGGGAATTGAGGTTCATCTATTTTTACTACATAGATATCGCCTCTGGCATCCTGAATAGTAAATCCGGGGGTTATACCCTCTGATTTACCTCTGATCACCGTCACAGGCCTGCTGGTATCGACCCCACCCGCTTTATTCGGACCCTGAATCAAAGCCGCCGAGTCCATAGGCTCATAATAATGACGATGAGTGTACCAGCTCGAATTCGGAACCTCATCGAGTACGTTCACATTTGCAGCCTCCTCGGGTCCGGACAACCCAATCAACCCCCCAACTTTTCTAAATGTCCAGCCCAGATCAAGCGGTTTCTCAACCTGGTAAAACGTGGTATAATACAGTGTTTCCCAGCTAAACTGTTCTTCCGACTCGGAGGGCATGGGAATGTCTCTGTTGTCGGGGTCAAATGTTTTAATCGGATCAAGTGTATAGTGCCTGGATGAGCCGCACGCAACTGTGAAAACCAGGCAAACTGTGATCAATACCCATTTTAACTGGGATTTATGTAATCGATTATATTGATTAAAAATGAAGGCCAAAATAAAGTCAATGACCCTCTTTACTGTTTTTAGCATAGTTAATGATCGTACTTTTGCAAAAGCGGGTTACTTTCGAATTTAAAAATTCATACTGAACTCCAGCACTGTTTGCGTTTCTTCTTTGCTGAATGCAATTTCAATCCGAAATAAAAAATCGTTAGCCGTCATAAAACGTAATCCTGTTCCTACGGCACCGTTAAAACGGTCAAAGCCAAGCTGCCTGAAATCGCTGAAAACCTGACCCTGATCGGTAAAAACGACTGCATCCCAGGTGTCCCAAATCGGGTATCGATATTCGAGAGTGAGAAGCAGTGAACCCAAATCCCGAAAACGATCCTGTTCAAAGCCACGCAAATTCATGGCATCACCAAGAAAACTCTGCTCATAAAAGGGTACATCGGCATCGCCTGCTGCAAAACGTTTTTCAAGTCGGGTGCGAAATGCCAGGCGGTGATTTTGGGAGAGCCCCGGCAGACGTAAGAAGAATTGTCCTTCACCAAAGTAATTGAAAAATTCGAAATCAGAACTGTCTGTGCTGCGATTATAAACCAACCCTCCATCAAGCAAAAAACCAGAATGTACTCTTATTTTCGATTTTATAAAATCGTAGCTTGAGGTAAGATTACTCACAAGGTTTTCCCTGGTACTTTGCCCGCCCGCGATGCGGCGGTCAAATGTAGCACTTAGACCGGCATTCACCAGATTAACAGTGCCTGTTCCAAATTTCTCAGGATCAATAAAATCAGTAACCGGCACGCCGGTTTCGGTGAAAGGGTCAAGATCACTGACATCGGTATGTTTATAGCCGCTGCTGACTGATGCAATCAGATCAGGGCGGAGCAGGTATCCAAACTCTGCCCGCACGTCATACCGTTCAATAGCAAATTCGGCTTCCAGCTCATTATCACTTCTGTTTCCACCGAGAAATACGTCCTGATCATCATTCTTGCGAAAATTGGCATTAAGGATAAATTGGTTCCTTCGATTTTCACTCAGCGGTACTTTATAGTTTAAACCGAGTTTGAAATTATCCCTGTTTGTGTAAAAGGTATTTAAATCGAGTGAGTGACCTCTGCTAAAAATATCCCGGTTAAAATATGTTATGCCACCCGCAAAATCGGTTCGCCCGCCAACGGAGAAACTTGGATAAAAACCTGCCGTTCCTTCCTCGTTCAGTAAAAAATCGGTTATTTTTGTCAGCACCTCCTTTTCTTCAAAATAGATGATCCCCCATTTAAGAGGCAATACTGCTGTATGAAAAATAGTAGCCGGCAGACCCAGCATCTTGCTGCCTAATGAAGATCTCGCACTATAAGGTATAGAGTCGGGGTGAGCCGGTTCAGGCAGTGTATCTTGAATACCATGCATTGAATATGGTGATGAGATACTGAGCCGAGAAGTGAATTCACTGCTTTTGGACTCTTCATTGGCAAAAGCATTTTGAGGCAGTAAGCTCGCTGATAAAAAATAACTTAAAAATATAAAAATGGCTGTGAAAAACTTGTCAGCTATACTCTTCAAAGGATCTGGATTTTTCACTGATGCGCTATAAAATCTATTAGTCAAGTTTTCCTGCTTTTTAATAAATTCAAAACTCATTCACGTAAAGTGCAATTGAAATCATATTTTTTCAGTTCAAAAGCATATAATCACGTACCATCTTAATTCCCGGGTTTTGGAATAAAGATACCAAGCAGGCAAGTAAATTTTCACCAATTAGTTATAGTTATCTATTTACAGCTTGAATGTAGTTACATTGCAAAAAAAAACCCGGTTCTGTCTGAAATCAAACAAACAGACCCGGGCTTTCAATAAGTTTGTTAATATTAATGATTATTACATCAAATAAAAATCTTAAATACCGAGATTTTCCATTACAGCTTCGGTAATATCTGATTCATCACGAATCTCATCTCTTACATAGAGGATAATAACATCGCCCTGGGAAGTTGTGGTATTTAAAACATAGTCCATGTTCTTTTGACCGGCAACTTCATTGATTGAGTTCTGTATTTGCTCAAGAAGCGGAGCCATCAATTCAGCTCTGCGCTGCTGCAGTTCCTGCTGGGCCTGATTTTGCAGTTGTCTGAGTTCAAGATCCATTTCACCAAGCCTCTCTTCCTCTTTCTGCCTCGCTTCTTCCGAAATAACCCCTATTTTTTGCTGATAGAGTTCAATTTCTGTCTGAAGCGAACTCTCAGCATCAGAAATCTCTTTCTGTTTTCTTTCTGCAAAATTTTGCAGCCGTTGCTGAACTGCTCTCATCTCGGGCATACGTTCAAGAATTACCCTTGGATCAACAAATCCAATTTTCATGTCCTGCGCCTGTGCAACAGGAGCTGCAAACATAAATCCGGTAATTAATGTAGCAAATGTAAAAAGTATAGCACGTTTCATATGTTCTCTGTCTGTTTAATTATTAATAATTTTTTCGATTACCTGATCTGTAATATCCACACCTCTGCTGGATGAATAATAGACAATCGGATCGCCTGTACTTGCTGTTTTATTAATCACAAAATCAAGGTTAAGATCTTCAGCAACCAGTTCCATGGTAGTTTCAATTTTTATCAGGAGCGGGTTTAGCAATTCATTCTGCTTTTGTTGAATTTCGTTTTGAACCCGCCTTTGATAGTTTTCAAGTTCTTCTTCTTTTTCCGCCAGCTGTTCTTCCCGGCTTTGCTTTTCTTGTTCACTTAAATTGCCGGCTTCCACCTGCTCTGTATACTCGGTAACATCTTCGATCCAGCTTGTATACCTGCTTTGAAAATCATTTTGTTTTTCTTCAATAAAACTATCCAATTCAGCCTGCACTCCTTCTGTTTCAGGCATTGCCTCGAGGACAGATTGCGGATTCATAATGCCCACTTTTAACTGCGCAAAAGCAGCAAAAGGCAACAAGAGTATGAATGTTGTTAACAGTAATTTTTTCATATAGTCACGTTTTATTTATAGCTTTGAAATTTAATATATTTATAATTTAATTTCCTAAACGGTTTACATCTATACCAAGCTCTAACAATACTTCTTCAGTTAAGTTCCACTCAGTACGGGCGTATAGAATTCGAAAATCTTCTGATCTGTCGAAAACAAAGTCGTAACCATCCCGTATTGCAATCTTATTCACTGCATCAAATATTTTTCGCTGAATAGGTTCAAGCAGTTCTTTCTGCTGCTGGAAATATTCGCCGTCGGGACCGAATTTTTGCTCTGTATAGGTGTCCCTTTCTCTTTTTTTAGCTTCAATTTCATTTAACTTCTCCTGCCTTATATCTTCCGTATATAATATTTCCCGGGTTTCAAAATCTTCTTCTAGTTCCCGGATCTCATTATTCATTTCTCTCAATTCATCTCTCCAGGCTTCACTTAAAATATTCAGCCTCTGTTCAATACCTGAATATTCAGGCATTCTTTCAAGTACAAAATCGGAATCAATATAACCGAATTTTTGATTTTGCTGTGCTGTTACGGCTGATGTTACTAAAAAAAGTAACGCAAAAGTAAAGGGATAAATTTTACAATAGCTCATTTTTAAAAAGGTGCTCCAATATTGAACAAGAATTCCCATTCACCGGCATCAAGTCCGTTTCCTTCTGTTGAACTTGGTGTTCCGTCAAATCGATATCCGTAACTGATATCCACAAGTCCCAGAATCGGTAGAAATACTCTTGCACCGAATCCGGCTGCTCTTTTTAAATTAAACGGATCAAATCTGTCTAAATCTAAAAATGCATTTCCTGCGTCAACGAACGTATAGGGAATAAGTTGTAACTGATCTGATGATACAGCCGGATAACGCAGTTCCATATCGTATTTACTGAAAACACGGCCACCGATCAGGTTTCGGTTTTCATCAAGCGGTGAGATAACTCCATTGAACCCTCCGGGAAAACCGCGCATATCAATATTATCATTCAGAAAATTTTGCCGTTGCTGTATCGGGGTTCCCCCAATAAAAAATCGCTGAAAATTGCTTTGGTCATCGCTCACAAAATGGCCCAGGTATCCATAGGATGCTCCTGCCGAAAGAACCAGCTTGCCAATGATAGCAGTGTGGTGCTGGTAATTTGTTTTGATTTTAAAAAACTGTTCAAAAGCAGGGAATGGAATACCGAACTCTGCAGAAAGACTAAACTTGGATCCCCTGCTTGGAGATATAGGATTATTAGTCGAATTTCTTTCGAGAACCTGGCTGACACTCATAATATTGGCACGGCCATCTGCAAACACCTGTGAAAAGCCTCTTGAATCAATGGCCTGGTAATTGAGAATCGTCCTTGTTATAAAAAAATCATCCGGCCATTTTAGCTGCTGTCCCAAACTTACACTTGCAGAGAAAAGCTCATTTCGTCTTCTCTGATTGGAAAAAGGTGAACTGCGGAAGTTAAGTAAATCATACGAGAAGTTAACACCAAATGATTTTGGCTTTCCGCCAAGCCAGGGCTCTGTAAAACCCAAATTGTAACTCTGGAACCCGCTTCCTGTGATTTGAACGCCTATAGATAAGCGCTGGCCATCTCCTGAAGGGATAGGATCCCATCCTCCCTCTTCAAACATTCTCTGAACAGAGAAATTATTAAAATTTACCCTTGCTGCAAGTATTAAACCTACATTTCTTCCACCAAATCCGCCGGAAAATTCGAAATTATCACTGCTTTCCGACTCCTGGAGTCTGTATGTAATATCTACAGTTTTATTCTGCTGGTCAGGTGCAATATCAGGCTGAATTCCTTCCGGATTAAAATACCCTAGCTGCCCCAGCTCACGCAGAGTTCTGATAATTGCAGCCCGGCTGTAAGTTTGTCCGGGTGAAGTTCTGAGTGTTCTTCGAACTACATCATCATGGGTTTTTGTATTCCCGGTAAAAGATACATCTCTGATGGTTGCAATTTCATCTTCTATAATTTCAAAGTGAATATCTACAGAATCTTCCGCAACAACTTCAATATCAGGCATAATTTGCGAAAAGAGATAACCGATATTCTGATACAGACTGGAAACATCGGTATTATCCTGGCTGAATTCCCAACTCTGGTTAAACCGGGTTTCATTAAAAATATCTCCCTTTACAAAGCCCAGTGTCTGAGTTAACTGCTCATCGGTATATACCGTATTACCTTCCCATGTAATGTTACGAACTTTGTACTGAGGTCCTTCGTGTAATTCAAAGTCAATGGCTATTCCCTCTTTGCTTCCCTTCCATTCATCAATATAAACTGAATCTTCAACGATTCGCATATCCAGATATCCCTGATCCCGGTAAAAGGTAATCAGATTATCAATTCCTTCTTCAAATTTTTCGCGAATAAAAAGGTGTTTCTTGAAGAATCTATACCATCTGTCTTGTTTAATTTCGCTGAACTCGCCCCTCAATTTACCATCACTGAAATCTTCATTTCCCTCGAATCGTATATGACGTACTTTTATTCTTTCTCCCGGATCTATTATGAACGTCAGGCTCACCCTGTTCCTTTCATCATTGCTTGCTTCTTCCTGTACTTCAACTTCAGTTTTCCAGTATCCTTTTTGCAGGTAATAATCCTTGATTGTATTAACAGCCTGACTTCTTACAGATTTTGTAACTGCAAACCCTCTTAACAGATTTACCTGTTCGCGAAGCTCCTTGCGCTGAGATTTTTTAATTCCATTAAACTCAAATCTGTCAAGTCTTGGCATTTCCCGGACAGAAATAATAATATTTATACCCCCGGTAACTTCTTCATACTGAATTTCCACATCAGTGAACAGTCCTGTTCTGTGTAACTGGTAAATAGCAGTTGATATTTCGTCTCCCGGTATGGTGATTGTACTGCCAGCCTGGAGCCCGCTGCTGCTGATCAGATAACTTTCCCTTGCAGTCTCTATGCCCTCCACGATTATTTCCTTAATTACATACTGACTCGGTGAAGACTTTGTGGGATCTTCAATAGTGATAAAGTCTGTATCCTGGGCGGTCGTAATATTTGTGAAACCTGATCCAAGTATTATAAGAAGTAAACTACAAAGGAACTGCTTGTTTTTGAACACGAAATGCTTAATACTTTAAGAAATTATTTTATCGATCATAGACATGGTTATTCCCTTTGAATAACCATTACGAAGTTTACCGTATCTACGATCACGTTTTTGAAAAGAGTTTATTGCCTTATAGAGCTCATCTCTTCGAAAATCAGGCCAATAGGTTTGTGTTATGTATAATTCGGAATAAGCAAGCTGCCAAAGCAAAAAATTACTAATCCGGAATTCACCGCTTGTACGAATAATCAAATCGGGATCCGGTACATTTGCCGTTGATAACTGCCTGCTTATAAATTCATCATTAATTAAGTCAGGATCGAGATCTTCGTCCTGCACCATTTTTGCAATTTTTTTAACAGCTTCCGTAATATCCCAGCGGCCTGAATAACTAAGGGCCAGGCATAACTGAAGCCTGTCATTGTCTTTAGTTAGCTCTACTGCCTCATAAAGCTCTTTTTGACAATCTTTGGGAAAACGGTCTATTTGCCCGATTGCTGACAATCTGATATTATTGCTGTGCAGATTATCGGCTTCTTTTCTCAGAGATGAGACCAGGATGCGCATTAATCCTTTCACTTCATCGCCGGGTCGCTCCCAGTTTTCCGTTGAAAAAGCATAGAGTGTAAGATATTTAACACCAAGCTGAGCGCAGGCTTCCGTGATATCTTTTACCGAGTCGACACCGGCTTTATGCCCCAGTATTCTTACATTTCCTTTTCGCTGAGCCCACCTTCCGTTTCCATCCATTATAATGGCAATATGTTTTGGAACGGTCCCTGAAGCTTGCACGCTCTCCTGAAGACGCTTGTCTTCTGATGTCTGTTTCTTTTTTGTAAGTGTTAACGGCTCCAAAACATTACGTTTTTCATTAGTATTACAAGCCTTTTAAATTAGAGCTGTTTGATTCCTTAATCAAGTTAGAAATCTTTAGACAATTCTTTCAACGAATGCTCAAGTTCAATCATATCACAGGCAGCAAGCGCAGCTTCAGCTCCCTTGTTGCCTTTCCCTGTGCTTGCCCTTTCAACTGCCTGCTCCACATTATCCGTTGTTAAGACTCCAAATGCCACGGGCGTGCCGGTAGCTATACTGATATCGGTAATTCCCCGGTTTACAGCATCACATACATAGTCAAAATGAGGCGTGCCACCTCGTATCACAGCACCGATAGCAACAACGGCATCCGCGTTCAGATATTCTATACACTTCTTTGAAGCCAGCGGAAGCTCATAGGCTCCGGGACATCTTAAAAGCACTATCTGTTTCTCAGGGATTCCTTTACTCCTGAGAGCATCAATTGCACCTTCAGCCATTTTATCAGTAATAAAAGAGTTCCATTTTGCTGCTACAACAGCTACTGTAATAGTACTCCAGTTTACTTCTGCTTTCGGGATCTGCATTTTTTAAACATTTTCATATTAAAGCTTCCATTCTCCGCTGCGACATTCTTTTAATAGATTGCAGATATTTATCACTTAGAGTAACAATTCCAAAATAAGGATCATAATCTCTTCCTGTGCCATGAAAATCACTTCCACCCGTAATTAAAAGGTTTTTCATTTTTGCCAATTCAATAAACGTCTTCTGTTTATCAAAATTGTGACTGGGATGTATACATTCAATACCATCTATATTCAGTGCAAGGAGTTTTTCTATTATATCCTGACTGCCGATTACAACCGGGTGTGCAAGGGATGTGATACCACCTGCGGAACAGACAATTTCAACACACTCAGGAACTTCGATATAATCAACAGGTATATCTCCCAGTTTTTCGGTGCTAAGATATCGGATGAATGCCTCTGAAACAGAGCTGACGTAATTTTTTTTTATCATTACTGATGCAAGATGCGGTCTGCCCACATTTTTACCTCTTGCCTGTGCAATGACCTCATCGATATCCGCCTGAATACCCTTTTTTGAAAGCTGATGCAAAATCATTTGCATTCTCTTAAGTCTTGCTTTGCGCTGATTCTTAAGCATTCGCAACAGATCTGCATTCTCAGGGTCAAAGCAGTAGGCCAAAAGATGAATCTCTTTTTTTTTATAGTGGGTTGTTATTTCTACACCGCTTAACAGTTCAATGGGCAATGCAGCTGCTTCATCTCTTATTTTTAAAAAGCCTTCAATTGTATCGTGATCCGTAATCGCAAGAGTAGATAGTGCTTTCTTTTTGGCGAGTCTTAAAAGTTCTGAAGGATCGCAGGCCCCGTCTGATGAACTGGTATGTGTATGTAAATCTGCTTTTCCCAAAAAACCTTATGGTTTAAGTATAGTTTGATATTCTTCTTTATTACCTAACAAGTTCATTGCTCTGCGGAACGCTTCATCATTTTCAAGCATTAATTTTTGTCTCTCCACCTGGCCTTTTTTTCTTGTCACCCATTCAAGTTCCAGCATCTTGTATATGTTGTCCCTGTTTTCTGATATATTTTCCTTTTTTTTGTCAGCAAGCATCTCTTCCAGGTTGTTCAGATGTTCTTCAGCCTCTTTTGCTCCAGAAAAGAGGTCTAAATTCTCTTCAAGCAGAGCAAGGTGCCTGTCAGCTTCCGTTTCATAATCAAACTTCTGATTTTGCAAATACGCTATAAACTCATCGAATATACCTTCATTAAATTCATTACTGCCATTTTGAGATATATAATCATTAACAAAGAAGAAAAAATGATTCCGCTGCATCAGGGCTGTTTCCAGAATTGAAGGTTTCTCTTTCGGAATTACTATATCAGGCTCGATGCCTTTCCCATCATAGACAGTTCGTCCGTTTTTTGTTTTAAAAACAGATCTGTACCTGTTTTCTTCAGCAGTATTCTGTTTCTCATAATCACTGCCCGAGTAATCAATTGCCTGAATACTTCTTCCGCTTGGAATAAAATATTTGGAAACTGTTATTTTGATTGAGGTATTGTAAGAAAGTGGTTTTACGATTTGGACCAGGCCTTTTCCAAAACTCTTTTCACCAACAACTACTCCGCGGTCAAGATCCTGAAACGCGCCGGAGACAATCTCGGAAGCACTTGCACTGCCGTTATTAATCAAAACAACAAGTGGCAGATCTTCAAATAACGGTGTCTCTTCAGTTGCATATACATTGTTTTGTGCTTCATGCCGGCCTCTCGTTTCAACAACCGTTACACCGGGTTCAATGAATTTATCTACGATATCAACAGATTCATTCAACAAACCACCGGGATTATTTCTCAGATCTAAAATGAGCCCCTCCAGCTGTTGCTCACGATTGAATGATATCAATTGCTCACGAACTTCCTCAGCAGAATTTTGACCAAACCGGCTTAACTGAAGGTAAGCAAACTCTTTTCTCTCGCCGAAGCGTTCGGCAAAAGACACATTCTTCACATCTATACGCTCTCTTTGAAGCGTATAATCAATTTCAGTTTCCAGGCCGGGCCGTCTGATTGTAAGCGTTACTTCCGATCCGATATCCCCGACCGTTAACTGCTGCACCTCCTCAGGAGTTAAATCACTTGTTTGCAGGTCATTTATTTTTAAAATAATATCACCGGGCAACAATCCCGCCCGATCTGCCGGGTAGCCTTCCATAGGAGCGATTATCACGATTTGATCTCCCCTGTATCCGGCTTCAAGCCCGATTCCTCCATAACCTCCTGTGGAAAATATTTCCATCTGCTGCTGCTGACCCTCATCGATAAACACCGTATAGGGATCGAGCTTTTCAAGCATAGCATTAATACCACTTTCCATCAAAAGCCCCGGAGGAACTTCATCTACATACTGGGTTGCCACCTCCTTATAAACATCAGAAAAAATGGTTAACTGTTTTTTTATCTCAAAAAACGGGTCGCCATCCCTGATAAATGCTGCAAATAGAAATGAAACCAGCAGGATTGCAGCTACTGCTGTTAAATTTTTAAACTTCATCTGTCTCGTTTAACTATGATTGCCTTTCTATCTTTAACTCCTGACCTGCATAAATTCTTGTGCCGTTTAAATTATTTATTCTCTGGATACTGGCAACCGAGACCCCGAATTTTTTGGCAATACTGCTAAGTGTTTCATTTCGTCTGACTGTATAGGATATCTCTTCCCCTGAATCCTGGCTGCTGTTTGGTACATCAGCAAATATATTCTGTCCGCTTCGCTGGCGCTTTTCAAGGTTCTGTTTTTGATCAAATTTCAGACCGTTTATCTGCCTGTAAAAATCACGCCTGCTGTTTGGTACATGTACAGTAAGTGACTGACCTACACGTATTGTGTTGCCAATGCCATTCCAGGCACGTATCTGCCATGCTCTCACATCATGCCACTCAGCAATATGCCCGATCGTGTCACCGCTCTTAACGGTATATGAAACCGCGGTAGTATTGGGCGGAGCCTGAACTTTTGCCCTTGAGCTTCTGGATGTGGTACGTGTTGGCTGATTGCTTGGCCGGTCGGCTGAAATCGTCTCCATAGATCCCGGTGCAACCGGAACCACGATTGTCTGCCCCGGATAAATGGTAGCACTTAAATTTTCATTGGATTCAAACAGAGCGCGAACAGAAGTGCCGTAACGTCTTGCGATGAATCCGAGCGTCTCTCCTCTGTTTACTGTGTGCATTGCCACTTCCTGAGATCTCTTCTCTTTGGGAATTTCACGGTATGCAAGTAAAAACTCATTCTTTTTGCCTGAGGGTATTTTCAGCGGGTAGGAGTCTCCGGGAGGAGTTGCCCATCGCAGAAGTTCCGGGTTATAATCTTTTAGCTCGGCTAATGAGATATTAAGAGCCTCAGCAAGTACTTCAAGCGGCATTAGCCCGTCTACGTCAACAACATCATATTTATACGGCTGACCATTATAATTTTTTTGAAACCCAAACTCTTCCGGATTCATTGCAACCATAGTCGCAGCGATGAAACCTGGCACATAACCGCGGGTCTCCCGTGGCAGGTAAGGATATGCCACCCAATAATCTTCTACGCCGCCGGCAGCTCTGATCGCCCGCCGAAGTCCTCTCGGGCTGATGTTATAATTCGCCATGGCAAGGTGCCAGTCGCCCCAGATATTATATAAATCTTTCAAATGCCTGGCAGCTGCGCGTGTTGATTTTACCGGGTCTCTTCGCTCATCAATCCACCAGTTCACTTCCAATCCGTACATCGCTCCTGTTGCTCTTATAAATTGCCACATTCCAACAGCTGATGCCCAGCTTCTTGCTATCGGAACTAGTCCGCTTTCAATCATTGAGAGGTGAATCAGCTCTTCCGGTACTCCCACTTCATTAAAAATTTCACGCATCATCGGAAAATATTTTTCGGACCTTTCAAGCCACCGATCCATTACATCAGGCCTGCGCATGGTGTAATACATCAAATGCCGGTTTACATGGCGGTTTTGGACCAGCGGCACGTCTGTCTTTTTAAGCGTAATATTTTCAGGAAGAGAATATCCCTCTGCAATCCAGTTGTCAGAATCAGAAAATAACTCTTCCTGAATGGCAAATATCTCTCCTTCAACCTCATTGCCCGATTCTGATATTCCATAAAACTCCCTGTACTCGGCCATCACTGTTCGATATAGCTCAGCAAACCTTCTCTCATTCCGGACTTCCGGATAGTCGTCCATCAACGACTGTATAGACGCAAGTGCATCATTAATATATGATTCCGCCTGAACCAGGTCGTCTTTAAGCTGTGACTCTATAGAGAGAACATGCATTCTGTATACGTCCGATATTCGGCTGAGCTGTTCTTTCTGAAGATCGTCCAGAGGTTCTCTTGTAACCGCAGCATCGTTTTCATTGTTACCGGTACCAAGAGGGCTATCGAACGGAAGCAAGCTTTTTTGTACCGGTATTTTTTTATGTTCAATATCGTTTCCGTTGTCCTGACCTATGGCAACAGAACTGAAAAAAAGTGAAAAAACAATGATCAGACGTAACATATTGAGATTGAGTTAGTAGTTTATGGAAATTATCAGTTTGCTTAATAAACTGTTCTGTATTTGTGATTACTGGGTTGTACGGATAGCAGTACAATTTGCTTAATCATTTCATCGGATGCAAAATTAAAATTCGTGACCGGTCCAGTTTTGAACAATAGGCCATCTGCGGCCCGACCCAAATGCCTTCGATGTCATTTTCAAAATGGGTGCAGCCTGATACCTTTTAAATTCATTTCTGTCTACAAGACTTATTACCTTCTCTACCGTTACAGATTTATGTAATTCAGATATCTTTTCCTTGCTTTGCTGCAATTCAATGTAACGAAAAAGTATGTCATCTAACGTATCATACTCTGGCAGGGTATCCGTATCTTTTTGATCCGGTCGCAGTTCTGCACTTGGCGGTTTAGTGATAATGCTTCCCGGAATAACTTCCTTTTGAAAATATTCTTCATTCAGCCAGCGTGCTAGGGAAAAGACTTCTGACTTGTAAATGTCTCCGATCGGAGCCAGTGCCCCGTTCATATCCCCGTAAAGAGTTGCATAGCCCACTGCATATTCAGATTTGTTACCTGTGGCAAGTAAAAAATCACCAAACTTATTGGAATAGGCCATCAAAATATCACCCCGGATCCTGCTCTGAAGATTTTCTTCAGCAACACCAAATTCCGTTCCTTCAAACAGGGGCTCCAGGCTTTGGTCAAACGCTTCCACAATACTTTTTATAGCAACTTCATGAAGTTCTATATTCAAATTTTTAGCCAGTTTTTCAGAATCTGTTACACTTCCTTCAGAAGAGAATTTGCTGGGTAATGTGATTACAACCACATTATCACTTCCCAAAGCTTCCGTTGCAAGTACTGCTGTGAGAGCAGAATCTATACCCCCGCTCAGTCCGATGACCGCCTTTTCAGTGACCCCGGTTTTTTGGAAATAATCACTTATACCGAGAACCACTGCCTCAAAGAGTCTTTCTTCTACACTTTTGGGATACTTATAAATCTCAGAATCCGAAAGATTTTCCAAAAATTTACTCTCTTCATCAAATACTACATCGCTGAATCCTTCACGAAATGCGCCTGCATGAGCCGTGCTTTGTCCGTCCCGGTTAATTGCCATCGAATCGCCGTCAAAAACAATATCTGTCTGAGCACCGGTTTGGTTCACATACAATACCGGTAAATGCAATCTTTTGGCATGATTGCGAAGCATGCCAGCCCTGTTTTGATGTTTAGATTTCGTGAAAGGTGATGCTGAAATATTGATGATGAAATCAGCACCTCTCTTCTTTAGTTCTTCAGCCGGATTTGTTTCATAATAGTGATACTGCACCTCATTTTCGTTATACCAGATATCTTCACAAATTGTGACACCAAGCTGTAATCCATCCAGCTCAAGACACTCAAAACTGCTGTTCGGTTCAAAATAGCGCAGATCATCAAATACATCATATGTTGGGAGCAGTGTTTTATGTGCAATTCCTCTTTGTTTACCCTCTTTAGCCAGAATTGCTGAATTAAAACATTTGCGGCCGGTTCCGGAGTTATTAGGTGTAAGTGAGCCAAACAGAAGAGCCGTACCAGTTGTCTTTTTTATGATATTATCATTGGCTCTGTAGCAGATTTCCCTGAAAGCATCTTTTTCGAGCAGATCCTGAGCCGGGTAGCCGGTCAATATCATTTCCGGCAAGATGAGCAGATCGATCGAATCAGACTCAGCTCTCTCTAAAGCGGCGAAGATCTTATTGCTATTCCCTTTTATATCACCCACAACAGGGTTTAATTGTTCCAGCCTGATCTTCATTTTAATATTCTGAATAAACTTTTTCACCGGCAACCCAGGTTTCAATAACTCTCACTTCCCAGATATCGGTTACAGGCATCGAAAAATAGTCACTGTCAACCAAAATAAAATCGGCCCATTTTCCCGGCTTCAGACTCCCGATCTCATCCTCCTGGTGGGCTGCATAGGCAGCGTCAATGGTAAAAGCTTTAAGTGCAGCCTCTCTGCTGAGTGATTCTTCGGCGTACCAGCCTCCCGGCGGCATCCCTTCATGATCCTGTCTCGTAACAGCAGAATACAATCCAAAAAACGGGTTTACATCCTCGACCGGAAAATCCGATCCGGCGGCAATTAAAGTACCTTGTTCCAAAAATTTCTGCCAGGCATAAGCCCCCTCTATCCTGTCGGGCCCAACCCGGTCTTCGGCCATATTCATGTCACTTGTAGCATGAGTAGGCTGCATTGACGCAATCAGTCCCAGATCTTCAAAACGGGGTATATCTTCAAGCTGTACAATCTGGGCGTGTTCAACCCGGTTTCTCAACTCGATTGCACCGGGTACTTCTAAATAAGCATGTTCAAAGGCATCCAGAACCTGGCGGTTAGCTGCATCACCAATTGCATGAATATTCATCTGGTAGCCGTCTGACAAACCTTTAACAAGCATTGCATTCAGCTCATCCTGGTCATAAAAAAGAAGCCCTTCGTTTCCCGGATCATCCGAATAATCCTCAATCATTGCAGCTCCCCGGCTTCCCAAAGCACCATCAGCAGATATTTTAACACTCCGGAGTGCCAGCATATCATCGGCATAATTTTCAATTGGCCCGTTTTCAGATAACTCATCAAACGTTTCACCGGTTCCCCTGATCATTGCGTAAATCCTGGTTATGAGACTGTCATTATCTGCAAATTTTTTATAGAGATTCCAGTCGTCTGCTCCTATTCCTGCATCATGAACACTGGTAAGGCCATGCTCCGACATTTTCGCCATTGCCAGCTCCAGTGCGAGTTCCCGTTCCTCCTCTGTCCTTTCGGGGATTTCTCTTTCGATATAACTCATGACAGCATCTATAAATATACCGACTGCATCTCCGCTTGTATCCCGGTGAATTTTCCCGCCTTGTAAATCAGGTGTGTCGCGGCTAATACCTGCCATTTCCATCGCTTTTGTGTTTGCCCAGCCCGCATGGCCGTCAACTCTTCGAAGCCAAACCGGGCGGTCGGGAACAACGCTGTCGAGATCGGCTGCTGTCGGAAACTCATTCTCTTCCCACAGCACCTGGTTCCATCCCCTGCCGCGAATCCACTCCAGATCAGGATTTTCCTCCGCATATGTTTTGACCTTTTCCAGTGTCTCTTCAAGTGACTCAATGCCGGATACATCCACATCGAGCTCCTGGAAACCGAGCCCCATCACATGGCCATGAGCATCTATCAGCCCCGGAAGCAGTGTATTGCCATTTCCATCAATTGCTTCATAATGGCTGTATTCATCAATCATGTCATCAAAAGTTCCGATAGCTTCAACTTTTCCTTCACTAAAGGCTATTGCATCAAACTCGGTTAAAACATCATCTAAAAAGGTATAACCGTTTACACTATGAATAATATAGCTGTCCTCCGGCGCCCTGCACGAAGTGAACATAAAGGTGATTAAAACTGCAAATAGTAAATAGCGAATTCTCATTTCGTTTATCTGTTTTACACCGATCAAATCTAATCGGCATGAATTGAAATTAGACTATGTTTAATATAAAAAAATTGTTTCGTCTTTGAACTAAATTGATTGATCTCAGCCGTAAAAAGATATTTCCGGTATTTATTTATTTCTGATAATCTTTATTGCCAGGTACTGAAAAATTTAATGGGTTCTCGCCTGATTGTAAGCAGAGGCAACTCTGTTTTTAAAAAAACAGGAAACAGATCATATTGGTTTAGCTTATCGAGTGAAATGTACTTCACATCAACCAGGGCCTGGGCAGAAGAATCATGCTCCGGGTCTTTACCAAGTTCAGGTTCTTCGCCGTTAGGAATACAGTGAAAATAAAATTCCATTGCATGATGTTCATTTTGATAATATTCGTGGACAAATTGCAGCTTCTCTGTTTCTATATCCAGAAGAGTCTCCTCTTTCACTTCTCTTTTCAGCGCCTCTTCAAGTTTTTCTCCGAATTCCACTCCGCCGCCCGGGAGAAGCCAGACATCTTTTTGAAGTGTGGGGACATGCTGCTTTACCAGAAGAACGGATTTTCTTCGAAATATCAGAGCACCTGTACGAACTCTCAATTTTCCGGAATAAGAAGAGATACTCACTTAAAGTACCTGTTTTTCTATTCTTCCTGAAAGTTCAAGATTTTTTTTTAAAGATTCGTTCACAAAAGCACAGAAAAGCGGATGCGGGTCATAAACTGTGCTTCTGAGTTCAGGATGAAATTGAACACCTACAAACCAAGGATGGTCTTCAAGTTCAATAATCTCTACAAGATCTCTTTCCGGGTTTACACCTGCTATAACCAGTCCATTTTCAGCCAGTTTTTCTCTCAGGTTATTGTTCAGTTCAAAGCGATGGCGATGACGTTCAGCAACAAAACCGGTATCATAAGCCTCTTTTGATTTTGAACCCTCGGTCAGGCTACACTCATATTTCCCAAGCCGCATGGTACCGCCTTTATTTTCCAGGTCTCTTTGGTCAGGCATCAGATCGATAACCGGGTACGGTGTAGCCTCATCAAATTCAGTACTGTTTGCTTCCCGGAGGCCACAAATATTTCGCGCAAATTCAATCACTGCACACTGCATTCCAAGACAAATACCAAAAAAAGGTATTTTATTGATTCGAGCATATTTGACAGCCGCCAGTTTACCATCGATACCGCGTCCGCCAAAACCGGGAGCAACTAAAATACCCGAAAGCCCTTCAAGACGAGATTTAATGTTGTCTTCTGACAGAAAGTCTGATTGAATCCATTTGATATTCACCCTGCAGTTATTCTCGGCCCCTCCGTGTATCAGTGCTTCCACAATTGATTTATAGGCATCGTGATGTTCCACATATTTCCCGATCAGTCCGATCGTAATTTCATGCTCCGGATGCTTCACACGCTCTACAAAATTAATCCAGCGTTCAAGTTCCGGTTCCCCGGTTTCCAGTTCAAGTTTTTCAATCACCCGGGCATCCAGTCCCTCTTTCTGCATTAAAAGCGGGACTTCATAAATGCTTTCTGCATCAAGTGAGGCAATTACATCTTCAATTTCAACATTACAGAACTGTGCAATTTTTCCACGGATGCTCCGGTCAAGCGGATAGACGGATCGGCATACCAGCACATCGGGACTCAAACCGCTTTCCGACATCGTTTTGACAGAATGTTGTGTCGGTTTTGTTTTCAGCTCACCGGCGGCAGCGAGGTACGGCACAAGTGTAAGATGAATCGATAAAGTGTTTTTGCGGCCAACATCATAACGCATCTGGCGCATCGCTTCGATATAAGGAAGACTTTCGATATCGCCAACAGTGCCGCCAATCTCAATAATAACTACGTCATAATCGCCTGATTGCCCCAGCTTCAAAACATGCGACTTTATCTCATCTGTAATATGCGGAATCACCTGGACGGTTTTTCCAAGATAGGCACCTTGTCTCTCCTTCCTGATAACATCAAAGTAGACCCGCCCGGTTGTCACATTGTTTGTCTGAGAGGTTCGCACATCCAGGAAGCGTTCGTAATGCCCCAGGTCAAGATCTGTTTCTGCACCGTCATCCGTAACGTAAACTTCTCCATGTTCATAGGGATTCATGGTACCGGGGTCAACATTAATATAAGGATCAAGCTTCTGAATTGTTACGCGCAATCCGCGGGCAACGAGTAGTCGCCCTAAAGAAGCACAAATAATTCCTTTTCCTAATGAAGATGTCACCCCGCCGGTGACAAAGATATATTTGGTTGGCATGAAGTAAGAAATGTTGATTGATGGAAAACTTAAAATAGCAGGTTCCCCTGATGTATTCAAACCGAAGTCTGATTTTTATGATTTTTTTTAAGAAGTATGCTCTTCAGCCATTTACAACTTTTTTTAGAAGATCGGGCCGGTCACTAAATATTCCATTCACTCCTCTTTTAATCAGGTTTTTCATTCGGCCCGGACGATTTACCGTATATACCAAAACGGGGATATTTTTTTCTTGAAGTTCATGCCTCAACCCGGTGCCAAACTCCCGCCATGAGCAGTTAAACAGATCTGCTCCCAGACGGTCAACAAGCTCTGCAGCACCCACCTCCTTCATCTGTTTGGGATCATATAATACTGCAACCGGATTATTTTTGTCTATCAATTTTAATTTTTTAACGCAAGCGTAAGAAAAACTTGAATAAAATACATGATCCGACATACCATATTTTTCTACTAAATTTACAATCGCCTCTTCTGCGGCTATGTCCGGGCTCAATACCTGTACTTCTTTTTTGATTTCAATATTCACAGCTATTCTTCCTTTCACCCAGCCAAGGAACTCTTCGAGAGTTAAAATTTCTGTGCCTTTAAATTTTTTGGAGAACCAGCTTCCCGCATCTGCCGATTTTATATATTTGAGATCTCTGTGAATAATCAAACCGGTTCGGTTTGATTTTTTATCCATAATTTTGTCATGAAAAATAACCGGGACCCGGTCGTTGCTTAGTGTCACATCGATCTCTATTACATCAGCGTTCATATTCTCTGCCATTTCAAACGCAGGCAGTGTATTTTCGGGTGCATAATAACTGGCTCCCCGGTGAGCAATCGTTAAAAAAGGAACGCCTCTTTTTTCAGAAATAAGCTTTTTTATGGGAAGGAGAGATTTCATCACTTGTTTTTCACAGATACTGAATCTAAGAAGATTCATCTATTTTATACTGATAATAACTGATTAGCTCATCTATTTGTTTACGCTGGTAGATAAGCATAATTACATTAATCAGAAATACAACCACAAGTATATAGAAAAGCAGGTCACCAAGTGATGTTATATCATAAAAATATGAATATGCAAAAAAAAGAATAATGACAATGTTCAGCAGAAGCTGATACAATTTTGAGCGTCTCTTTTTTTCGAGTGCGGGAATTTTCTGCTTATCCGGCAGGTCTGTTTTTTTTCTGAGATGAACATTCGCATAACTCTCAAGACGGCGAATATCTTCATCACTGTAATTCATTTAAAACAGGTAGCAGAAATTAGTTCTGATTTCGGATTACACGCTGTATCGCCTTGTTAACCAGCGTATCGAATGTATTTTTATCTGAAAACAGATCATAAAAAATATATACACCTACCATGGCAGAAACACTGCCCAGCATACTTAAAACAGTTGAAAGCCAAAGCGGCTGCATTAAACCAAGCAGCGCTACACCAACTACCACAGCTCCCATAGTAACTAACAGACATGCGGCGGTCAGTTGTAACAGATTACCCGAATAAATCAGAACCCCGATTTTACCAAAGACCCCGGATCCATTTTTAGATTGATTCGATATTACGCTCTGACCGTCGACATCATAATTTTTTTCTTTTGGATCGTCGATCATGATTGTACCTTCCTTTTATATTTATATAACACCACATTTATATAATACTAATTACAAATTGAATTCTAAAGAACCTTGGCAACTTCTAACAATTATATCTGCGGTATTAATCCTGTTCTGGAACAGTTAAAGAACTCTCCGGAAAAAATTGACAAAATTTATATACGTAAAAATACCACGATTAAAAATTTTGAAACAATTCAAAACCTTGCCTCTGATAACCGTATACCAGTTATAAATGTTCCCGGAAGTAAAATTTCTGAACTGTCGGGCGATGTAAACAGCCAGGGGATTGTCGCTTCAGTCAGCCAGATCCGTTATCAAAGTTTTACAAATTGGCTCGACACGTTTACGCCAGACACTGAAACAGCCATACTGCTTTTGGATGAAATCGAAGATCCTCATAATCTTGGAGCTATCCTGCGCACTGCAGCTGCGGCCGGAATTGCCGCAGTTTTGGTACCCAAACACAGGCAGGCCCCGGTTTCTGCCGCTGTTATGAAAACCTCTGCCGGTACAGCCGGCCGCATTCCGATTGTTCGAATTGGCAATCTGAATCAAACAATTTCAGAACTTAAAGACCTCGGGTTCTGGGTAGCCGGACTGGATCAAACTGCAGGTTCCCGGATTTGGGATCAAACTTACGATGTGCCAATGGCCTTTATTATCGGGAATGAGGGGCGCGGGATGCGAAAAAAGACAAGTGAACATTGCGATTTTCTCTTATCAATCCCGATGAAAAACGATGTTGAATCCCTGAACGCTTCTGTAAGTGCTTCGCTGGTATGTTATGAATGGCGGCGACAGAAAGAGATGACCCAAAAGTAACTGCCAAAAATTATTACCTCAGGTGTAAAGATCCATTCACCGCTTGAAAGAGCCTCTTAGCATAACGGTTATGCTGGCTGCACGGAAGCTCATTCGTGTGATGTATCTGATCGACAGTATTCATTTGTACAGACTTATTTCAATTAAGATCACTTGGTCTTAAAATAAATCTAGGAGGAATCTAAAGACAATATTACAATAGGTAGTTTTTTATCTTTTGTTATAAAAATCTTTTCATTCAAAAAGCGCTTTTCAGGCGCATATAGTAATAGATTATCACCAAATGGCTTAATAAACCGTCTGCTCATTGGAATAATCTTTTTTCTTGCAATAAATCAATCATTAAAGAAGTTTGCTTTTTTACACCAACAAGCATCTAATCTATACAACTCTTATTGACAAATGCTTTTATTACTTTATTTTGTATCATGAATATTTTTAAAAACAATTCTGAGAAACTTCTTGATCGGAGAAAAGTTGCTGTAGCCAACGGTGTCGGGGTTTTTAATACAGCCACAGTGAAATCTGCCAAAGGGGCAATAATTACCGATACAGACGGAAAAGAGTGGATTGATTTTGCGGGAGGAATCGGGGTGGTTAACGCCGGTCACTGCCCTGAACCTGTAGTAAAGGCGATCCAGGAGCAGGCAGCAAAGTACATTCACACCAGCTTTAATGTGGTAACGTATGAACCTTACGTTGAGCTTTGTGAGAAGCTGGCCAAAATTCTTCCGCACGGAAAAAAGACCAAAGCGATGCTCGTCAGCACCGGTGCTGAGGCGGTTGAAAACGCTGTAAAAATTGCACGTCAGGCAACAAAACGACAAGCTATCGTATGTTATACAGGGGCATTTCACGGCCGAACTATGATGGCCATGACCCTCACCAGCAAAATTGACTACAAACTGAACTGTGGCCCGTTTGCACCAGAAGTATACCGGCTGCCATTTCCCAACTACTATCGCTATAACCGCAAAGGAGATATGGATCAGTTTGTTGAGTGGGAAATGAAGCGCCTGCACGAAAGCATGCGGAATATGGTGGATCCAAAAAACGTGGCAGCAGTAATCATGGAACCCGTACAAGGAGAAGGTGGCATCAACCCGGTACCTGAAAAATATCTAAAAGGATTGAGGGAATTTTGCGACGACCAAGGCATCATGCTGATCTTTGATGAAGTACAGAGCGGGTTCGGACGCACTGGCAACTGGGCAAGCTGGCAGAGTTACGGGATTACACCCGATATCTCCACCTACGCAAAATCGCTGGGTTCGGGAATGCCAATTGCCGCTATTTTGGGAAAAGCTGACGTGATGGATGCCGCTGCACCCGGAACAATTGGCGGTACTTATATCGGGAACCCGGTTTGTTGCGCTGCTGCCCTGGCTACCATTGCTTACATGGAGGAGATCAACCTGAATAAACGAGGCATGGAAGTAGGCAGATACATCCGGAACAGGCTTGAAAAACTACAGAAAAAATGCTCGCAAATTGGAGATGTAAGAGGTCTCGGAGCTTTTCTTGCCGTAGAGTTTGTTATAAACGGTGATCCCCGGCAACCTGATGGCGAGCTTACGGGCAATATCGTGAAAGCTTGTGCAGAACGCGGACTCGTTTTATTAAGTGCAGGAACACACAAAAATGTACTTCGTATTCTGTCTCCTCTGGTAATTACCGACCAGGAGCTTGATAAGGGCCTTGAGATATTAGAAGAAGAAACATTAAAAGCGTGCGGAGTAGAGTCATGAAACCATTTGCAATTGCCGGTATCCAAATGAAAGTGTTCGCCACACAGTCCAACGTGGAGATGATGAAAGTGAAATTGGATATTCTCATGAATCTCTATCCCTGGGTGGAGATGGTGGTGTTCAGTGAACTCTGTGCCTACGGACCGCTCATACATACTGCACAGGAAATTGATGGTCCTTTTGAACTCGAAATGAAGCGAATGGCCAAAAAACACGGCATCTGGCTCCTCCCGGGATCCATCTTTGAAAAAAAAGGAAATGATGTTTACAACACAGCTACCGTCTACAATCCGGATGGAGAGGTGGTAACCCGATACAGCAAAATGTTTCCATTCTATCCATATGAAGTAGGCGTTAAGCCCGGCAGTGAATTTTGTGTATTCGATGTTCCGGATGTAGGAAAGTTTGGTGTTTCCATCTGCTACGATATGTGGTTTCCGGAAACGATACGCACCTTAAGTGTAATGGGCGCAGAAGTGATTCTTCACCCCACGTTGACAGGTACAATAGACCGGGAGATTGAATTGTCGATTGTCAGAGCTTCAGCTGCCACCAATCAGTGCTACTTTTTTGATATCAACGGACTGGAATCGGGTGGCAGCGGTCGTTCTATTGTATGCGGGCCGGATGGAAGAATCCTGTACCAGGCCGATTCCACAGAGGAGTTTATCCCCATTGAAATTAACATGGTAAAAGTAAAACGAAGCCGGGAGCTGGGTCTATTACGATTGGGTCAGCCACTAAAAAGCTTTCGGGATCATATAGGGGATTTCAAAATTTACAAGGAAGGAGCTGATCGCTCCTATCTCGATTCTCTTGGGCCACTAATTAAACCTAACCGCGTGGATGAACTTGCGAAATTGAAAATGCAGGAAAAAAACCTTGAATCTCATGAACCCGGAACAGAATATAAACGGAATCCTGAAAAGGATGAGTGAACCGGGAAATAGACTTACGTGCTTTTATAGATCTTTTATAGACATATTTTAATATGTCGAACTCATCTAACCAAGTCTTTGTTAAATAAGTACTTACATTTCTCGTTTTCTGAAAAAAATTTTTCAATGCAAATTCTTAGCTGATGTAAACGAATTCACCTTTTAATATAATCCGAAGCTTATGACAGTCAGTAAAAAGAGCAGCACCCGCCATTTTAATGTTGCCCAACTACGAATCGACTTGTGGAACCGGCTTCGGTCTCAACTCCATGTACTTCAAAAAGAAGAGAAGAGAGATATTGATTCAGGAAGTAATAAGGATGTTTTAGAGCTACTTAATGACCTTGAAATTGTTGAGAAATATTACTCATTTCCTGGTAAAAAGAGGATTAAAAAGTTGCAGGAGATCTTTAAAAACAAGGAATTTTATTCAGCTTCCATCAGTGTAAATGAGTTTGTACGCCAGCTTGTGAGCGAATCGTATCGAAGTAATCCCCGGCTGATTAAAGATGATTCAGATGAAAAGAATTCTGGCAATGTGAGTTCAGATCAAAACAGCCGGGGCGGTCACAAAAATCATTTTGAAGTTCTTTTTGTGGATAATCTGTCTCGTCAGGAGGAAGAGGCTATGAGATCAAAAATGGCTGAACTTCGAGAAGAAGATGAACATCTTTTGTACGATGTTCTCGTACAGCGTTCTTTTCAGGATGCGCTCATCGCCCTGCTACTCAACTACAATATTCAGGCTGTTGTTATTCGCTATGCTCCTCCTTATGCCTCCGAAAATGTTGAATCGCTTCTCAAACCATTTCTTGGTTATATCCACAATCTCGATTTTTCAAATGTTTCTGAAGAGGCCCTGGGCCCTTTACTGGGCAAAATAATTAAGCAGTTCCGCCCGGAGCTAGATATTTATTATGTAACAGATACTGCCCTGCTACAGCTAAAAGATTCAACCATGAAAAATTTCCGGAGGATCTTCTATCGTAAAGATGATATCCAGGAGCTGCACCTGGCAATTCTCAGAGGAATCCGGGAAAGGTACAAAACGCCCTTTTTCACAGCTCTGAAAGAGTACAGCCAAAAACCTGTCGGGGTCTTTCACGCCATGCCTGTCTCCCGTGGAAATTCGGTTTTCAAATCAAGATGGATCCGTGATTTCGGCCAGTTTTATGGACGTAATATTTGTCTTGCCGAAACGTCGTCAACAACCGGCGGGCTCGATTCGCTCCTTCAGCCCACCGGCTCGCTTAAGAAAGCACAAAAAATGGCATCCAATGCTTACGGTTCCAAACGAACCTTTTTTGTTACAAACGGTACATCCACTTCCAACAAAATTGTGCAGCAGGCGCTTGTAGAACCGGGAGACCTGGTCCTGATTGACCGTGACTGCCACAAATCGCACCACTACGGGCTGGTGCTGGCCGGGGCGCTACCGGTTTACCTGGATTCCTACCCAATCGAAAAATACAGCATGTATGGGGCGGTTCCGCTGGAAGAGATCAAGCACACTCTCCTGGAACTGAAGAAGGCCGGAAGACTGGATAAAGTAAAGATGTTGCTGCTGACCAACTGCACGTTCGACGGCCTGGTGTACAATGTCGAAAAAGTGATGGAAGAAGTTCTTGCCATCAAACCGGATATTATCTTTTTGTGGGATGAGGCGTGGTTTGCTTTTGCCGGATTTACCTACACCTATAAACAGCGCACCGGGATGTTTGTAGCGAACAAGCTGTACAATAAATACCAGTCAGATGAATATCACGAAGCATATAAAAAGCATATTGAATCTCTTGGCGATGAGGAACTCCCGACATTGCCCGATCCCAACAACGTGAAGATTCGGGTCTATTCAACTCAAAGTACTCATAAAACACTGTCGAGTTTTCGTCAGGGATCCATGATCCATATCTGGGATGAAGAGTACAGGCGGCTGGTATCCGACAGCTTCCAGGAAGCCTACATGACCCACACCTCAACTTCTCCAAACTACCAGATTTTGGCATCGATGGATGCCGGGCGGCGGCAGGCACAGTTTGAAGGATACGAGCTGGTGGAGAAAAGCATTGAGCTGGCAATGTCGATCCGTGCCAAAATACATGATCATCCGCTGCTGCATAAATATTTTCGGGTGCTTACCGTGCGGGATTTTATCCCCGATCAATTCCGAAAATCGGGTCTGGATGAATATTACACGGATGACCAGGGATGGAATCGTATGGAGGATGCGTGGGAACATGACGAATTTGTGCTGGATCCTACCAAAATCACCCTTGCGGTTGGCTTGTCCGGCATTGACGGGGACACATTCAAAAATGAGTACCTGATGGACCAGTATAACATTCAGATCAATAAAACCTCCCGGAATTCCATTCTGTTTATGACCAGCATTGGAACTACCCGTGGCAGCGTGGCATTACTGGTAAATACCCTGCTGCAGATTGCTGCAAAACTGGATGAGGAACACCCGACTATGAACAAAAAAGAATCGGAGATACTTCAGAAACGAATAAAATCGCTCATGGAAGATGTCCCCCCACTGCCCGATTTCAGCTGGTTTCATTCCTCGTTTCAGGCCGTTGCAGGTGTGCCGGGCGGCGATATCCGTCAGGCGTATTTTCTTGCGTACAAGTCAGACAACTGTGAATACATTGTTCTTGATGAGTGTTTAGACAGTATAAAAAGTGGGAGAGGACTGGTATCTACAACGTTTGTAATACCCTATCCCCCCGGATTTCCGGTTTTGGTGCCCGGACAGGTAATCAGCAAAGAGATCATCAAATTCCTTCTCGCGCTGGATGTAAAGGAGATTCACGGATACCGACCGGAACTCGGACTAAAAGTATTTACGGAAGAAGTGTTGAAAAGTCAGAAAAAAATACCAGCCCGTGCTGAAAGAATGCCCGGAAGTGGTTAATTGAGGCGTTATTAAATTTAACGTTTTAAGACGCAGCGACCATGAAAAGTCTGAAACAAAGCGTAAGCCTTTTATGGGTCATGATTTTGCTATTTAAAAATCAGCAAAGTCTGATTAAACAGACACCAAAACTGCCAAATTATAAACCGTCATAAAAAAACTATCAATCCAATAAATCAACATTACTATGACTGAATCAAAAAAAGAAATGAAACCACTTAAAGGATTATCTGACATTCGACGATTTTTCCACCGGAATGAAGTGCCCGTCTATTTTATCAGCGCCACAAATTTTAATCTACTCGGGGCAGATGAATGGATCAAAAGTTTCAAATTCATCTGCTACATTGAATGTTTTGACGGGCAGCATCCCAATGTATTCTCTCCGGAAGAGGAGGTGCCACACGATGAGTTCGAAAGTATTGAGGACATCAACAACTACCTGCTCGAACACAAAGAAGTCGTGGATTACATTAAGAGCCGAAAGAAGGACGGAAAAGGCGGAAAGGCAATGTTTTTGATGTTTGATGAAAAAACTGAAAAGTTGGCCAGAAAGAATGGCCTGGAGGTCTGCTTTCCAACGGCAAAAATGCGGACTTTTATGGATAACAAGGTAAACACCAACCGGATTGCCGAAAAAGCCGGTGTTGCCTGTGTTCCGTATGTGCTTTCAAACGTTAAGGGATATGATCATATGCTGAAAATTTCAAAGAAACTGGGAAATGATCTCGTTATTCAGACTCCCTTTGGTGATTCCGGGCACACTACTTTTTTTATCTCTAATGAAGAAGAGTTCAAGAAGCATGAAGAAGAGATCATTAAGGAAAAAGAGGTGAAAATCATGAAACGGATCAACTGTCGTGGAGCCGCTATTGAGGCCTGCGTAACACGCCACGGAACGATCGTTGCACCACTGATGACAGAATTGGTTGGTTTCCCGGAACTCACACCCTACAAAGGAGGCTGGTGCGGCAACGAAATTCACGCAGATGTCTTTACCCGCTCAATACGTCAAAAAGCCCGCAAATATACACGATTGTTTGGTGATCAGCTCCGCAAAGAAGGATACAAAGGATATTTTGAGCTTGACTTTTTAATTGACCAGGACAATGGCCAGGTCTACCTCGGGGAGCTGAATCCCAGGATTACCGGTGCGAGCTCCATTACCAACCACGCTGTTTTTGCCCTGGCGGATGCTCCCCTGTTTCTCTTTCACCTTCTGGAATGGATGGAAACTCCTTACGAGCTAAGCATAAAATCGATCAACGACCGCTGGGCAAGACCCGAAAATATTGATAACTGGAGTCAGCTCGTGATTAAACACACAGAAGATACGGTGGAATATATTACGGAAGCGCCGCCATCCGGAATCTGGAAAAAGCAGAAAAATGGCACGATTAAATATGACCGCATGGACACTCATCGCCGCGCCGTTGAGAAAGAGAATGAGTCATTCTTTCTTCGAATTACCGGCGAGGGTGATTATCTTTACGAAGGTGCCGATGTGGGCATCCTGGTAATGAGAGGGCGTTTGATGACAGATGATTTCAAACTTACCCAACGGGCAAGGGGCTGGATCACGGCCATAAAGGATCAATATAAAACCAAAGAACCGACAGGCACAGAAGCTGAAAAGGAAAAAATCGCCGAAATTGCCGGGTTCAAAATGATGTAGTATCTGTAACCTTATAAAGGTTTTTTAAAAGTAAATATCCATCAATTGAATCTAAATTGCGCTCACACTATGAAGCAGAATTATGCTAATTAAGATCAAATGTATTAACGAAGATAAGCCCGGTGAAAAATGGGTAAAGGTATTTAACAGAACCTGGCCCTACTACCGCGCCTGGTATTTAAAGGAGGGTTTTACCGCCAGGCCCGGCTACCTGAGCTGCAGTGAAGCTATTGAGGAATACATGCCTGAACTGGCGCCACTGTACGGGCAGATCTGTGAACTTGCCGGTGGCGGGGATGTAGCCTCCCGGTATCTTTCTATGTGGAATCCGCCTGCGTTCATGAGTGGATGCACCCAGGTAGCCTGGACAAAAGACAGGCCTGCACTGATAAGGAACTACGACTACAATCCTAAATGGTTTGAAGGCGTGATGCTAAAGAGTAACTTACTGCAGCCGGTGATGGGTGTGAGTGATTGCAACTGGGGCCTGCTGGACGGAATGAACGCTTGCGGACTGTGTGCATCACTAAACTTTGGCGGGCGCAATGTGGTCGGTGACGGTTTTGGCATCCCCCTGGTGATTCGCTACCTGCTTGAAACCTGTGATAATGTAGGAGACGCTATAAAAACACTTGAACGAATCCCGGTTCATATGGCCTATAATGTTATGCTGATAGACCGGCAAGGTGAATATGCAACCCTATTTCTGGGGCCCGATCGAAAACCGGGGCTAATTACAAAACAAGCCTGTACCAATCACCAGGAAGATATTGAGTGGCCCGAATATGCGAGGCAAACCCAAACGATTGAACGGGAGAAGGCTGCGCAAGAATATTTGAATAATGAAAAGATAGATCTTGACTCCCTGTTCAGAAAATTTTTACAACCACCATTGCACCAGTTTGATGTTAAAAAATCGTTCGGTACGTTATACAGTGCAGCCTGGTTTCCTGAGACCGGCGAAGCGAAATTGTTCTGGAAAGGAAAAGAGCTGAATCAATCTTTTAAAGAGTTTAATGAACAGCAGATATCTGTTCAAATAACCAAGCAGACGGAATCATTGATATATTGACCCGCCTGAATGGTTTGTTTTAAATCTAATTTCTTATTGAATATCGTTGTGGCCCAATACAAATATTTATAGTTTTATATGAAATTTATATATATTAATTTAAAATTTATTTACCATGGAAAAACATCAAAAAGGAATACACCATATTTCAGTGCTTTCCGGAGATGCACAGCGAAATGTTGATTTCTATGTAAAATCCCTGGGAATGCGTCTGGTAAAAAAATCTGTCAACCAGGACGATCCAAGTACCTACCATCTCTTTTATGGAAATGCTACAGGCTCACCCGGATCCGGTCTAACCTTTTTTCCCTGGCCAATGGCACGACAGGGAAAACCCGGATTGGGCGAAGCTGTAAAAGTTGCCTTTGCTGTACCATCCGGCTCAATGGACTTTTGGGCTGAACATTTTGGAGCAGAAGATATCGAATTTGAGGGACCTTACGATAGGTTTGGACAACAAGCTATCGGTTTTAAAGATCCCGATCACCTGCAGCTGGAACTCGTATTTGATGAGCAGATAAATCCGTTCCCGGGCTGGGATAAAAGCACAGTACCACCGGAAGAGGGAATAAGAGGGTTTCGGGGAACCACACTCCGTTTGAAAGAGCATGAGGCAACTGCCGAAGTATTAAAGAACCTATTTGAATTTGAAGAAACCGACCGGCAGGATGGTGCGTGGCATTATACGACAGATGCCCCTATCGGTGGTTCGGTTATCATTAAGGAGGGAGAACCTGAACCATCAGCAAATGGACGGGGAATCGTCCACCATGTAGCCTTCCGTGCTGAAAATGATGAAGAACTGTCCGGTCTGCGTAAAAAAGTAATTGAGATGGGTCTTAATCCAACCAAAATTATTGACCGTCACTGGTTCCACTCGGTTTATTTCAAGTCACCGGGCGGTGTATTGTTTGAGATAGCAACCGATGGTCCGGGCTACGATGTGGATGAAGATCCCGACAAGCTGGGACAAAAACTTATTCTACCGCCCTGGCTTGAATCCAAAAGGGAGATGATTGAAAAGCGGTTACCTGAAATTAATGTGTAATCTTAAGATTCCGAAAATTTAATATGTCTTTATTTCGAGTTGATCCCGAACACCCTTTTAAAGGACCTCATCAAGGATTACCACAGGCGGAGCACGGTGCATCGTTATCACACGCAAAAGCAGCTATGGTGATGGTTCACGGCCGCGGTGCTACCGCCCAAAGCATGTTTCCGCTGGCTGATGAATTTGCGCAGCCCGATTTCTACTACAGGGCTCCCCAGGCTTATAACCATACCTGGTACCCGTATTCCTTTTTAGCTCCTAAAGAGCAGAACCAGCCGGGCATCTCCAGTGGAATACAACTGCTGCATGATCTACTAAAAGATATAACGGCAGCCGGTATTTCAAGCGAGAAGATTATTTTTTTAGGCTTTTCCCAGGGAGCCTGCCTGGCGACTGAATTTGCAGCTCGCCACCCCAAAAAACTGGGAGGGATCGTGGCCTTCAGTGGCGGTTTGATCGGGCCTGAAATCGATGAATCAAATTATACAGGCTCCATGGAGCAGACGCCGGTATTCCTGGGATGCAGCGATGTGGATCCGCATATTCCCAAAGAGCGTGTAGACAAGACAGAAGAAATTTTTAGCCAACTCAATTCAGATGTTACAAAGCGGATTTATAAGGGAATGGGTCATACTGTTAATGAAGATGAAATAAAAGTCGTCCGTGGAATGATGGCCGGTGTGTTGAGCAGTTGAAAAAAATCAATACGATTATTGGGCTACAACACATCACTCTTCAGCACCATCAGTTTCTCACGGGTCATCTCATGCATGGAGTAGGGAATACCACCCATCCCGATACCGGATTCATCCCTGCCGCCAAACGGCATCCAGTCCACACGGAATGCCGTATGATCGTTGACCATCACTGCCGTTGCGTTCAGTTTTTTTACAGCATCGAGTGCAGCATCCAGATTTTTGGTGAATACGGCTGACTGAAAGTGAACATCAAGCTCATTCGCCTGCTGTATCGCTTTATCACGATCACTGTAGGAATAGACACAGACAACCGGTCCAAAAATTTCTAATGTCGAAACGCGGGTGTCACTTGGCGGATTCAGCAAAACGGTGGGTTTGTAGCAAGTATCGGAAATACGCTCACCGCCGCAAAGCAGCTCCGCACCCTGTTCCACCGCTTCATTCACCCACTCTTCAACCCGGTCAACTTCACGGGGTAAAATCAGCGGACCCACATGGGTCTTTTCATCCAAAGGATCTCCGACCGTTAACTTTTGAGCCAGGTCTGCAAGCTCCCGGGCCAGCTCATCTGCAATATCTTCATGTACAAAAACCCGCTGGACTGAAACACATACCTGCCCCGCATGATAAAAACCACCTTTAGAGAGCAACGGCAGCATCGATTCAAAATCGGCATCCTTCTCTACAATCACCGGTGCTGCTCCTCCGTGCTCAAGTGCACAGCGTGTGCCGGGAGCCAGTTTAGACCGAAGATACCAGCCTACTTTTGCCGAGCCGATAAAGGTAAAATAGTTCACCCTTTTATCGGTAACCAGTTTCTCTGAATCTTCATTACCGCAGATTAACGTCTGAATCCAGCCGTCCGGACATCCCGCTTCCTGTAAAATATCCACCAATGCCAGGCATGACAGCGGAGTGGTAAGTGCTGGCTTCACGATCACAGGGCACCCGGCTGCAAAAGCGGTCACCACCTGGTGTACGATCAGGTTTAGCGGATGATTAAACGCACTGACAGCAGCCACTACACCAATTGGTTCACGCATGGTATATGCCAGTCTGTTTTCAGACGCTTCCGTCAGACCCATCGGAATTTGTTCCCCTTTCAGGTTTGCAATTTCAGCAGCTGCAACTTTTACTCCATTTATCGCCCGTAAAACTTCGGCTCTGGAGTCGCGATACGGTTTTCCTCCCTCACCCGCAGCAATTTCAGTAAGTTCTTCAACTCTCGCCTCCATTATTGAAGCCGCTTTTTCCAATATGGCTACTCTTCTGTGTGGCTGAATCCAGATGGATTGATCCTGAAACAGTGCATATGCAGTTATGAGGGCATTCTCTACATCATCGGCTCCCTGCATGGGAAGTTCTTTAATCAAACGTAAATCGTACGGAGATTGTATTTCTAACATGGGATATCTGCTTACAGGTTTTCGGTTTTTTCTTTGATGAGAACATTTAAAATGGAGTGATTCAGTGAATAATCGACCTGCAAGTCGATCAGGTGAACACCCTTGGAGTTGAGGCAGTTTTTCAGTGTTTCCCGGAATTCATCATCACTTCCGGGCCGGTGACCCGTTGCGCCATAGCTTTCAGCATATTTTACAAAATCAGGATTGTTGAAATCGAGACCATATTCTTCAAAGCCCATATCTTTCTGTTTCCATTTGATCATACCGTACGAACTGTCATTTAAAACAATCACCACCATATCCAGGTTGTTTCGAACAGCTGTTTCAAGTTCTTGTGAATTCATCATAAACCCGCCGTCTCCGCATACCGAAACCACTTTTTTGCCGGGATTAATCAATTTGGCAAGCATTGCAGAGGGCAGGCCTGCCCCCATAGTTGCCAGTGCGTTATCAAGGAGAAGGGTGTTGGGTTTGTAGCATTTGTAATTCCTTGCAAACCAGATCTTATAAACACCATTGTCGAGAGTAATGATATCATCATCACCCAATGTATTTCTCATGATGTTGACCAGTCTCTGAGGCAGCATCGGGAAACGCCTGTCCTCAAAATATTTAGTGAGATGGCTTTCTACATCTTCTTTGATCAGCATGTAAAAATCAAAATCCCAGTCGGTTTGCGGACTGATGTGACGACAAATATGCCGGATGGATGTTGTTATATCGCCAACCACATTCAGCTGCGGAAAATAGACGGCATCTACCTCAGCCGGAAAGAAGTTCAGGTGAATTACTTTTTTACCGCCTTCGTGCATAAAAAAGGGTGGTTTTTCAATTACATCATGTCCCACATTAATAATCAGGTCAGCTTTGTCGATCGCCCGGTGGAGAAAATCATGATCAGATAGCGCGGCCGTTCCCAGGTACTGAGGATGCCGTTCATCAACAACACCTTTTCCCATCTGAGTATTAAAAAAATAGATTCCGGATTGATCAATAAATTCCGTGAGTGCATTCCGGGTATCTTTCCGGTTGGCTCCGGCACCAATCATCAATAGCGGCATCTTCGCATTTTCAATCATCCGGGCCGCCTCCTGCACTGCCTCTTCATCAGCATCCGGCCGCCTGTGGCCCACCACATCAAATATACGGTCGTCCGCCTCTTCCCGGGCGATATCTTCGGGAAGTTCCAGGTGTACCGCACCCGGGCGCTCCTCAACAGCCAGACGAAACGATTCCCGGACCAGCGACGGAATCGTATTCCCATTTACAACCTGTTTGGTAAATTTGGTAAGCGGCTGCATCATGTTCACTACATCCAGGATTTGAAACCGGGCTTGTTTACTGGTTTTAATAGGTTTTTGACCCGTAATCAGCATCATCGGCATGGCACCGAGCTGTGCGTATGCTGTAGGTGTAACCAGGTTTGTTGCACCCGGACCCAGTGTAGCCATACAAACTCCGGGCTTGCCGGTCAGTCGCCCGTAGGTTGCCGCCATAAAACCGGCTCCCTGCTCATGGCGTGTTAAAATTAAGCGGATATCAGAATCCTTCAGTGAATTCAGAATATCCAGGTTCTCTTCACCGGGCACGGCAAAAATATACTCTACTCCCTCATTTTCCAGGGCTTTTACAAACAGATCGGATGCTTTCATACGTTTAGTTCAGTTAGCTTTGGTTAAAATACGTTCAGTTAATTGTTGGAACATGGCCACACCCGTTTGGATGATGTCATCCGGAAAGTCATAATCTTCGTTATGCAGCTGTGGATGATCTTCACCGGCTCCCAATCCGAATAGTGCTCCGTTAAATGCCGATGTAAACAAGCCAAAATCTTCTGACCAGGGAAACGGATGATCCATCCGGGCAACAGGCAGGCTTAATTCTTGTGCAACTTCAGTTATAAATTCTACACAGTGCGAATCATTTTTCACAGACTCAAACTCTTCTGTATAACTGATATCGATCTTAAGGTGATTGGCTTCAGCAATTTTCCTTGCCTGCTCTTCAGCTTTTGCGGCAAGTATCTCCATCTCTTCATCCCGGTGGGTTCGCAGGGTAGCCATTACCTCTCCATCGCCCGCCGAAGTGCCAAATGCAGGTTTTCCTACCCGAATATGAATCGGTGTAATAAGTGCTGCACGATGAAATTCCGTATGCATCTGTGGAATCATAAATAAGGATTGAATAATCTGGCTTGCAGCAAGAGCTGGATTATCCCCATTTTCCGGATGTGAAGCGTGTGATGGCCTGCCTTTCAGTTTAATAATCATCCCTTTTGATGCAGAAGCAAAGATACCTTTTTTAACCATGATTTGTCCTTTTGGAAAACCCGGCAGGTTGTGAAGAGCATATATATAATCAGGTTTCAGATCAGAAAACTTACTGTCATCCAGAATTTTTCGGGCGCCTTCTCCGGTCTCTTCAGCCGGCTGATAGAGCAGAATCACCCGTCCCGTATCCGGCCTATTGGAATGTAAATATTGAGCCATTCCTGAAATGATTGCCATATGGCCATCATGACCGCATTTGTGGCCATTCCCTTCAATCCGGGAGCGGTATTCCATCTCATTTACTTCCGGTATAGGAAGAGCATCCAGTTCGCAGCGCAGCATTACAGTTGGTCCGTTTGCCTCTCCATTGTAAATGGCAGCAATGCCATACCCGCCAATTTTATCCACCAGTTCATCAGGCGGAAAATCGCTCAGAAAATTCTTGACATATTCTGCGGTTTTCTCTTCCTGGTGCGCTGTTTCAGGTATCTGGTGCAGTTTGTGCCGGAATTCAATAAGTTTTTCGATTTCAACATTCTTCGGTATTGTCATAGTTAACCGACTAATTCTGTCTGATTTTCTTTTACGATTCGTGGTATATGATGGGGAAGGCGTGTGAGCAGTTCATAGTTCATGCTGTTATTCATATCACTGAAAGAACCAATGCTGATTTCCAGCTCACCCTGTTTTCCAACAAGTACCACTTCATCACCGACAGCTACATTTTCAACGTCTGTCACATCCATTACCATCATATTCATATTAACAGCGCCAACGACGGGTACCCTTTTCCCGCCAACCAGAACATGACCGTTATTGCTGAGTGTCCGGCTGAAACCATACCCATAACCTACAGGCACTGTAGCAATTTTACTCGGCCGGTTGGTCAGGTAACTTTTTCCGTAACTCACATATTCATTTTCGGGCACCCGGTTCACACTTAAAATTTCACTCTTCCAGGATAATATCCGGTCCAGGGGATCTCCCTCAATGTCATGTTTCATCTTATAACGCATCTTGGTCTCATTGTTTGGCCAGTAACCATAGCTGGAGATTCCGATACGAACAAGATCTCCGGCCGTCTCCGGAAAATTCAGCAATGCCGCTGAACAGGCACTGTGCTTGTAGAGAGGTGAAAGATCCTTCTCATCAAAAAGTTCACATAACCTGTTAAATTTTTCAATCTGTCTCTCTATCCTGTCGAAGCTTGTATAATCTTCGGCACCGGCGTAGTGAGTGCAAAGCCCCTCCAATACCAGGTTTTTTTTATTGTTTTCAAGCAGCTCAAATACTTCAGAAAGCTGATCAGCACAAAACCCGGTCCGGTGCATCCCGGTTTCAAGCTCCAGGTGAATCCGTGCTTTTTTTTTCATTTTCTTCGCTTGTTCGATAGTCGCCTTCAGGCGTTCAGGAGTAAATACAAAAAAGGAGACGTCATGACTGATCGCCCACTCCAGGTAGTCATCGTCTACCCATCCCATAATCATCACTTCACACTCTTCGTGCTTGGCTTTGTGAACCCGCACAGCTTCCGCTACACTGAAAACTGAAAAATGAGTAACGCCGCACTCCTCTATTGCCGGCAGCAACTCTTCAATACCATGACCATAGGCATTGGCTTTAACCACCATTGAGTAGCGGACTTCAGGATCAAGTCTGTCTTTTATGAAACGGATGTTATTGTTAAGTGCATTCTTGTCGAGCTCGATAAAGGAGGTATGCAGCATGAACAGTTACGGAAATTTTTTTTAATGAAATATTTGTCCATTTAAGTTAATAAAGGGTTTACAAACATTCTAATAACCGGCCTGATCAAACGATAACGTTTCTATCCATTTTCTGATTATACCATATTTGGCATCTGCTATTCATCCCGGCCGAACAAAAAAATCTAAAATCATTAGGAAAACTAAATAATTTATGTCAAATGAGCTTTAAGTCGGACTGAAACCAAAATTATTTTAACTATAATACCAAATAAATTAATTTATTAATCCCTTCTGCTTTAATCTATATGAGTTTTTCCCATCATTGCCTTGTATTATTCAGATAAAAAGAAATTGCAATTATATGAAACTTTCTTTTTGGAGGAAACGTATTGTATAGCTCAATAATGCGGTTAAAAATACTATAAGAAACCGCTCCAAGAATGGGATTTAAATTTTTGAATTTGAAATAAATACAACTAATAAAAAAATGAAAACAATAACATCTATCGTACTATCTGCATTTCTGTTTGCAATACCTTTTCAAACATCAGGTGCAACAACAGACAAAAATACCTTTGAAGTTTCGGATAATATTTTCGAAGCTGTAAAAAACATCGATATCACAAGTCTGAATATTCTGCTATCAGGAGGTACAGACGTCAACTCAGTTAATCAGGATGGTGAAACTCCGCTTATGATTGCTTCCGAAATCGGCAATATGCGAATGCTGAATATATTGCTGGTGCATAATCCCGATGTGAATATGGAAAATCAGAACGGCATGACGGCGCTGATGATTGCTGCGGAGAATGGCCAGCTTTATGTTGCCGACCGACTGATCCAGGAAGGTGCAAAAACTGATATAAAAAATAACCGTGGCGAAACTGCTGTAGAGCTTGCTGCAAAAAACGGACATAAAGAAGTTCTTGAACTTCTGAACGGTAAGGAAGTAGCAGGATTTTCACGTTAATCTGAAAGTTCAGAACATTTTACAGAATAAATGAATCCAGGAAAGCTCCGTGCAAAAACACGGAGCTTTTTTTTATGATGATATTGTCGTTTGCGGTTGTTTGATTATTTTAGTGGAATAATTAATGAACAACTATCAAAAAACATGAAACTTTCTATTCTCCCCGCTTTTTTCCTAATTTTTATTTTCTCTGTCAGCGCCTCCGCACAAAATTCCATCTCTGAAAAAACTTCAGGGCTGCAAAAATATGAGGGGTTTATCGACTTTTGGTATGATGAGAACGAAGGCAGAATCTGGCTGCAAATTGATAACCTTGGCGAAGAGATTCTCTACGTGAATTCACTGGCTGCAGGTATGGGATCAAATGATATAGGTCTCGACCGCAGTCAGCTTGGTGATTCCAGGATTGTTAAATTTGAACGTTTTGGGCCAAAAGTTCTGATGATTCAGCCAAATTATGATTTCAGGGCCAATACGGACAACAATCTTGAGAAAAAATCTGTGGATGAAGCATTTGCCAAATCCATCCTTTGGGGTTTTGAAGTTGATACTTCCGAAAACGGTTCAGTATTGGTAGACGCCACCGATTTCCTGCTTCGTGATGCACACAATGTGACCCGGCGTTTAAGCTCATCCGGCCAGGGTAATTTTTCACCGGATAAATCCAGGTCGGCCATTTACCCGTCAGGGACATTTAATTTTCCTGAAAATTCTGAAATTGAAACTATTCTTACCTTTACCGGCAGCAATCCGGGCGGACAAGTCCGCTCCGTCACCCCTACACCGGAATCGATTACAGTGCGCCAGCACCACTCATTCGTTAAACTGCCTGATGAAAATTACACCCCCCGCAAAATGGATCCGAGATCCGGTTTTTTTGGTATTTCCTACCAGGATTACAGTGCACCAATCGGCGGAGAATTTACAAAGCGATACATTGTTCGTCACCGACTTGAAAAGAAGAACCCGGAAGCGGAGATCAGTGAACCGGTTGAACCAATTGTTTACTACCTGGATAACGGTACGCCGGAACCTATACAAACCGCACTTCTTGAAGGAGCAGAGTGGTGGGCAGAGGCGTTTGAAGAGATCGGCTTCAAAGATGCATACAGGGTTGAAATCCTGCCTGATGATGCCCATCCGTTAGACGTGCGCTACAATGTTATCAACTGGGTGCACCGGTCTACACGCGGATGGTCGTACGGATCATCTGTAGTTGACCCCCGGACAGGGGAAATAATCAAGGGAAATGTTCTGCTCGGTTCACTCAGGGTCCGGCAGGATTACATGATCGCTGAAGGTCTTCTTGCTCCTTACGAAAACGGTGTAGTTCCCGATGATGATCCTATGCTTGAAATGGCCCTTGCCAGAATCCGTCAGTTATCTGCGCATGAGATCGGACATACGCTTGGAATTGCCCATAACTTTGCAGCAAGTGTTAACAACAGGGCATCGGTTATGGATTATCCGCACCCAAAAGTGAAAATAAATGCGGATGGCAGCTTTGACCTCTCCGATGCGTATGATACGGGAATCGGGGAATGGGATAAAAGAGTTATTGCCTACGGGTACCAGGATTTTCCCGAAAATACAAACGAGGAATCCGCTCTGAATGAGATCATTGAGGAATCGATAGAAATGGGACTTCTCTACATTACAGACAGGGATGCACGGCCTCAGGGCGGTGCTCATCCGGATGCTCACTTATGGGACAACGGCACCAATGCCATTGACGAACTTGTACATGTACTGGATGTAAGAAGAATCGCTTTGGAACGCTTTTCGGCAAATAATATCAGAATGGGGCGTACAATGAGCGAACTTGAAGATGTTCTTGTTCCAATCTATCTCTTTCATCGATATCAAACAGAAGCTGCTGTTAAGATACTCGGTGGAGTCGATTACAGTTACAGTGTAAGAGGAGATAACCAAACCGGACCCCGGGTCGTATATGCGGGTGCTCAGCGCCGTGCACTTGACGCCCTGCTGATGACTCTTTCGCCAAATGAACTGGCACTTCCGCAAACCATCCTGGACCTGATTCCACCCCGCGCTGCAGGGATTCCCAATACGAGAGAATTGTTCAGAGGGTACACCTCACCAATGCTTGATCCGGTTGCAGTTGCAGAGGTTGCTGCCGATCTCACTGCATCTCTTATTTTTACACCCGAACGTGCAGCACGGCTGGTAAATCAACATGCCGGGAACCACGCAAATCCCGGCTTGATTGAAGTGATTGATAAAGTAATCGAATCTACTTTATGGATTCAGCAGGATGCCGGTTATGAGAGCAGCATACAGCGATCCATAAATACAGCTGTGGTTCGGAACCTGTTGAAACTTGCCAATAACAGTGAAGCTTCACCCGATGTTCGGTCAATTGCAAGCTACAAACTTGACCTGATCTCCGCCCGTTTAAGCGAAGTAAGCGAAAATGAGAAACTGCCTGTAGTAAAAGCACATTACCGGTTCCTGAATACAATGATTGAAACATACGAATCTGATCCTGAAAAATTTGAACTGCCTGAAGCTCCCTATACGCCTCCCGGGTCCCCGATTGGCACCACAGCTGATGGCTATCTTTTACATTGTAATTATTGAACCAACATAAGTCACCATGGATTTTTTTACAGAATTCAATGAAACAGTATTTGCAGGAAATGAACTATGGAGAATAGCTGTACTCTTTATCATTATCACGCTCTCTTTTTTTGGTGGCAAAATTCTGAAATTTCTCTTTTCCCGAATTGCCCCCCGGCTCGAAGAAAAAGATCAAAGGATTTTATCTGTTTCAGTTGAATCAGCTTCCAAAGCAATTACTTTTTTGGTATTTACGTTAGGCCTGCGAATCGCCATATCCTTCCTGGTTATTCCCGAAGGAATCGAGGAACTGATTGTTACAGCCGTTCGGGTACTAGTAATTCTGTCTATCGGTTATTTTGTTTACAAGCAGGTTGATGTGATTGATGTCTGGCTTAGGCGATTTTCGAGAGAAGATAAAACCCAGATCGATGATATGCTTATCCCTCTGGTAGGCAAATCTGTTCGTGTAACTGTTTCTATCCTGGTGATACTTCAGGTGGCCCAGACACTGAGTGATAAACCAATAACCAGTATCCTGGCCGGAATCGGGATTGGCGGACTTGCTCTTGGTCTTGCTGCCCAGGATACAATTCGTAACTTTTTTGGTTCGCTCATGATTTTTGCCGATAAGCCGTTTAATGCAGGAGATCTCATTAATCTGAATGGCACACTGGGATCTATTGTAGAAGTGGGTGTAAGAACTACCAAAATAAATACACTCGATGGGCATCTGCTTACCGTACCGAACGGACAGTTAGCTAACAATACGATTCATAATATCGGGAAACGTCCATTTATACGCCGGGTGATGAATATAACAATCACTTATGATACCCCGTCCGAAAAAGTAGAACGGGCACTCGAAATTCTAAAAGAAATCCTGGATAATCACGAAGGTATGAATGAAGATTTTCCTCCCCGAATCTTTTTCAGTGATCTGAATGCTGACTCTTTGAACCTGGTGGTTTACTATTGGTACCATCCGCCAGATTACTGGCAATACATGGAATTCAGTGAAAAAGTTAACCGTGAAATTTTCAGCAGGTTTAATGATGAGGGTATCGACTTTGCCTTCCCATCACAAACCATGTACCTGGCAGGAGATAAAAAACGACCCATTAATTTGAAGGATCCGGATTCCTAAAAAATATTGAGTTTCCCCGACTGACGAGTGCTGGGGTGCGCATTGATCATCACAGACTGAAGGCCTGCAGCAGGTCAGTTTTAATTCGGCTGACGGTTATGATGGCCGGGCAGAGTTTTTATGCAATGGCAACCGGTCGATATTAAATAACTGCGAATGTATACGGTCTGTCCTATTTCAGGCCTTCAGCCTGGTGGTTGCTATGACTCATGATTTCCCGGGGCGATTGCCCCGGGTTGTGATGCATCAGGCCTTCAGCCTGTCTTTTGACCGCATTGGCTACCCTCGAATGAGGAGTTACACGTGTTTTGATCTTCGGAACGCCTGTTGCACGATTTTTTTTTGAGCTCGACTAACACATGAAATTACCATTTAACCCTGGCATGCCCTGACCGTGTCTTGATCACTGGAACGCATGTGGCGGGATGTTGCCTTTACCACTCTTCAAGCGACTGAAAATTGGCTGCCCATGGCTTATTTTTTTCAAAGTTGTCAAACGAAGGGTGGGGTGCGTATTGATCATCACAGGCTGAAGGCCTGACGCAACTCAGCCCCGACACGGCTGTGTCGGGGGTCCCGGTGAGGTGCCAGACGGCAGGCTGAAGGCCTGCAGCAGGTCAGTTTTAATTCGGGTGACGGTTATGATGGCCGGGCAGGGTTTTTATGCAATGGCAACCGGTCGATATAAAATAGCTGCAAATGTATGCGGCCTGTCCTGCTTCAGGCCTTCAGCCTGGCGGTTGCTATAACTCATGATTTCCCGGGGCGATTGCCCCGGGCTGTGGTGCATCAGGCTTTCAGCCTGTCTTTTGACCAGCATTGGCTGCCCTCGAATGAGGAGTTACACGTGTCTTGATCACCGGAACGCATGTGGCGGGATGTTGCCTTTACCACTCTTCAAGCGACTGAAAATTGGCTGCCCATGGCTTATTTTTTTCAAAGTTGTCAAACGAAGGGTGGGGTGCGTATTGATCATCACAGGCTGAAGGCCTGACGCAACTCAGCCCCGACACGGCTGTGTCGGGGGTCCCGGTGAGGTGCCAGACGGCAGGCTGAAGGCCTGCAGCAGGTCAGTTTTAATTCGGGTGACGGTTATGATGGCCGGGCAGGGTTTTTATGCAATGGCAACCGGTCGATATAAAATAGCTGCAAATGTATGCGGCCTGTCCTGCTTCAGGCCTTCAGCCTGGCGGTTGCTATAACTCATGATTTCCCGGGGCGATTGCCCCGGGCTGTGGTGCATCAGGCTTTCAGCCTGTCTTTTGACCAGCATTGGCTGCCCGTGGCTTATTTTTTTTCAAAGTCATCAGACGAGGGATGTAAAATTTATAATTGTCCTTTGTTTCTTTATTCGAAAATTC
>CAYVBJ010000005.1:0-150385 GCA_964449075.1 uncultured Balneolaceae bacterium | reverse complement strand
TCACGGTAAAATGCTGCCTATGAACAGAGACGGCTCCATCCCGGCAGACAATCCTATCGGAGATTCTTATGTCTGGGCACTCGGCCTGAGAAACAGTTTTGGAATAGCATTTCGTGAGAACGGAGACCTGATAGCAAATGAAAACGGCCCAATTTCAGAGATGAGCTCAATGTAATTGAAGAGGGCAGAAACTATGGATGACCCGACACTCTCGGCATCAGCGGTAACCCGGATTTTGCCGTCTATCAATTTACAGGCAAGGGAAATCCAATGGAACTTACAGAAGGTCCTAAAGATTCACTGTTTCTCTCAGATATTTTCCAGGGTAAGATTTTCAAAATTCGTTTTGAGAATTGATAGGATACAAACCCGGTAAACGGATCACATTCACGTGCTTGCCGACAGGCCGTAAATGTTGTTGTATGATATTACTATGTTATAGCAACTTCGTAAAAGCTTATCTATCGAGTTTTAAAAAATCCCCATGTCGCCTGTTCATTGACTATAATACTTGATCAACGATAATTTTTTCTTACATAAAAATGGCTACTCCAAATAATATTATAGAAAGACGAAAAGACATACTCGGTGGTACACCAGTTTTTAAAGGTACCCGTGTCCCGGTTCGCACTTTATTTGAATATCTGGAGTCTGACCATAGCCTTAACGAATTTCTGGAAGATTTCCCCACAGTAACCAATCAACAAGCAATTCAGGTGCTTGAGGGATTTAAAGATCAACTACTTCAGCCACAATAATCAAGATTTTGATGGATGAGTGCCTTCCATAAAAATTGAAGTATAGAATAGAAGAATTAGATTCGAATTTATTTGTTAGAACGGCTCCTGTAATGGGATGGACAAGTCTTTCGAATGGGAATTTATTGTCAGTTGCCAAGAAAGAATTTGATATTTTTATTACCAGTGGCAAAAACCTGAGTATCCAACAACATATTCCCTCTTCTTCTAACCAGGTTGTACTTCTGAAAGCCAGAACCAATACTTATGAAGATTTATTACCACTGGTTCAGAAATTACCAGTAGTCATAAAAGCTCATGAACCCGGTAAATTTCAAGAAATCGATTAGAGGTTGCTATAACGTCAAACCGTTATTAAAATCAACTTATAATTATCATACAGCAACAGAACCATTAGAGGCTGTCCCACAACAGGGCTTTAGCCCCATCTTTTATCTCTTCCGATTTTACTTATCCCCTGGCTCACTGCGCCGGGTACACGTAATTCGCTTCAAAACTAAGCGGAATTCCAATGGCCCAGTAAACCAGCAGGAAAATGGTCCAGACCACCAGGAAAATAATTGCATATGGCAGCATCATCGAAATCAGCGTACCTATGCCTGTATTTTTTACATATCGCTTGCAAAATACCACCACCAAAGGGAAATATGGCAGCAGCGGTGTGATAATATTTGAAACTGAATCACCCACACGATAGGCTGCCTGCGTGAGATCGGGAGAGATCCCCAGCTGCATCAGCATGGGCACAAAAATGGGTGCAATCAGTGCCCATTTTGCCGAAGCAGAACCGACCAGAATATTTACAAATGCACTCAAAAATACAATCCCGACGATGGTTACCTGACCAGGCAGCGCGAGTGCCTGCAGGAAGTTGGCCCCTTTCAGCGCAACCAGCAAGCCGATATTTGATTTTGAAAACGCATCGATAAAAAGTGCACAGAAAAAGGCCATTACGATATAATACCCCATGCTCTCCATCGATTTCGACATATTGTTGATCATATCTTTAGAATTATTGTACTTACCGGAAGCATATCCATACACAACACCGGGAATCAGAAGCAATACAAAGATAAGCGGCACGATAGCCTGCATGAGAGGTGCATTAAATGAAATAAGAGATAATTCATCCGGATTAATCATATCAGGTCCGCGTAATGCTGAATCATCCGGGTAGGCCCAAAGAAACAGTCCGATCAATCCCAAAATCATTGCGCCCAGTCCATACCAAAATGCACGGCTCTCCCGGTCACTTACCGTCTCCATTTTGGGCATATCTTCTTCATCCCCGTCTACAGTTATATCCGAGAGACGCGGCTCTACTATTTTATCGGTAATATACCAGCCGACAGTTACGATCAAAATGCTTGAAAGAGCCGTAAAGTAGTAGTTATTAAGCGGGTTGAGCGAAATTTCAGGATCGAGGATCCTGGCAGCCTCGAGGGTAAAACTCATCAACAGGGGATCGATTGCCGAGGGTACAAAATTGGCGGAAAACCCACCGCTGACACCTGCAAATGCAGCAGCGATACCTGCCAGAGGATGGCGGCCGGCCGCATAAAATATCACACCGCCAAGCGGAATTACCAACACGTATCCGGCATCCGCAGCAGTGTGACTAACAATTGCAATCAGGATCAGCATGGGAGTTAACAGGGATGCAGGGGTAAAACCAAGCAGTTTTTTCAGGCCTGTATCTATCCAGCCGGAGTGCTCTGCCACGCCCACACCCAGCATAGCAACCAGTACAATACCAAGCGGTGCAAACAGCACAAACGTATTCACCATATTGGCAAGAAAAGCAGCAAGACTCTCGCCGGTAAGAAGATTATTAACTTCAAGAATATCGCCGGTTCTGGGATGAACCTCTCCAAAATCAATCGGTGAAAGTATAGCAGAAAAAACCCAGACAAGGGCCATTAAAATAAAAAACAGCATGGCCGGGTCGGGCAGCTTATTACCGGACCGTTCTATGATATCTAAAAACTTATCGAACAATCCTGAACTCTTATCACTTTCATTTTTTGACTTTTTTGGATTTTCCTCTGCCACTGTTCTGTCTGTTTATTAATATTTACATTGGCAGAAAATACGAGATTCGAATGATTTTGCAAGATTTATAAATAAAATTTGATCTCTTCAGTTGCTTTTTTTCAGCAACAACCGGAAAAATTCATCGGGTAATATTACTCACTAATTACTCCCATGGAAGCAGAGCCGGAAATCTGCGTGGGCGATTATTGAAATTAACTATCTGCTTCCGGATGTATAGAAACTTAGGTATTTTAAAATTCTAAACCGTTTTGGACATTACCGGCAAATTTATTTGCTAACCGACTTTCAAAATCAAAAATTCATAATTCATAATTCCTAAATGAACTACCTTGCTGCGAGCGACCGGTACGAAAAAATTGACTATAATCGCTGCGGAAGAAGCGGGCTGAAACTGCCTGTGGTATCTCTTGGCCTGTGGCATAACTTTGGAGGCGTTGATGCAATTGAAAACGCACGCTCTATGATTCACCGTGCGTTTGACCTGGGCATTACCCATTTTGACCTTGCCAACAATTACGGACCTCCTCCCGGGTCAGCGGAGGAAAACTTCGGGATAATTTTATCGCAAGACCTGAAGTCTTACAGGGACGAACTCATTATTTCAAGCAAAGCCGGGTACGGGATGTGGCCCGGTCCATATGGTGAGTGGGGATCAAGAAAATACCTCGTTGCCAGCCTCGACCAGAGCCTGGAGAGAATGGGTCTCGACTATGTGGACATTTTTTACAGCCACAGACCTGATCCCGATACTCCGCTGGAAGAGACCATGGGTGCCCTGGATTACATTGTGCGAAGCGGCAAAGCCCTCTATGCAGGAATATCATCTTACAATTCGGAACAGACCAGAAAAGCCTCTAAAATTCTTCGTGATCTCGGCACCCCCTGCCTGATTCATCAGCCCAGGTACAGCATGTTCGATCGCTGGGTTGAAGAGGATGGTCTGCTTGATACTCTTGAAGAAGAAGGAATCGGAAGTATTGTCTTTTCACCACTGGAACAGGGAATTTTAACTGATAAATATTTGGAAGGAATACCAAAAGGATCTCGGGCGGCAAAAGAATCCGGGTTTCTGGAAAAAGAAAGTGTAACCGAAGAGAAAATCAGTAAGGTAAAACAGCTGAATCAAATCGCTGAAAGCCGTGGTCAGACGATGGCTCAGCTCGCCCTGGTATGGGTGCTCAGAAAAAAACAGGTAACTTCTGTGCTGATTGGCGCGAGTAAAACAAGCCATATTGAGGATGCAGTTGGGATTCAGCACAATCTGCATTTGAGTGATCAGGAAAAGGATATGATCGAGAAAATTTTGGCGGATTGACTGGAATTTGAGGCTGAAGCCCGGTATCAGGGGATTTTAACTCCCTATATCCACTGCTTTCTTCGAAAATAGATAACCATGATGATACCAATTACAATCATAACCCCAAGCGAAGCCGGATAACCCCAGTACCAGCTCAATTCCGGCATATTGTACGGACTTGCTTCCGGATCAAAGTTCATTCCATAGATGCCGGCAACAAACGTAAGCGGGATAAAAATGGTAGCGATAATGGTCAGTACTTTCATCACCTCGTTCATCCGGTTACTGAGACCCGACATATACATATCATACAAACCGTAAATCATTTCACGGCTGTTTTCAATACTGTCTATGACCTGAACAACATGATCATAGACATCTCTCAGAAATATTTTTACATCCTCACGAATCAGGGGCGAATCATCCCGGATCAGTGAATTTATACCGTCACGTAACGACCATACCGATTTCCGGAAAAAAATCAGATCCCGGCGCAGTGCATGAATTTTCTGAAGATGAATCTCTTTGGGATTTGTAATGATCTCATCCTCTATCATTTCAATAGATTCGCCAACTAAATCAAGAGCAGAATAGTAGTGATCGACAATTGTATCTGTGAGTGCATAAGCAAGGTAATCGGCACCCAGTTTACGGAGCCTTGTATTTTCCAGTTCAAGACGTTTAATGACCGGATCAAAAACCGGCTCATCACTTTCCTGGAATGAGAGAACATAATTTTCACCCAGTACAATACTTACCTGCTCTGTTTCCAGTTTTACATTTGAATTTATCTCATCCCCGTTTTCCCTGGATGTGATCATCCGGAGAACAAGAAAAACCGCATCCGGATAATTTTCAACTTTCGGGCGCTGCGAGGTATTGACAATATCTTCCTGTACAAGAGGATGAAGACCAAAATAATCCCACACGGTTTTCAGTCTTTCGATATCATGCAGTCCCCGGACCTGGATCCAGGTTTTGGATTTATCGCTTAAATAGGGTTCAGATTTCTCAATGCTTTGGATATCAACTGAAATGTAGTGCTGCTCATCAAAATCATGGACTGTAAATAATACTTCGTCCATCTTCTGAACACCGGTATGAATGGCAGTGCCCGGGATCTGTCCCGGCGGTTTCTTCCCTGTCCTTTTCAACCCGCCATGTCTGAAAATTGTATTCAGCCTGTTAGATACATTCCTGACTTTCTTTTTCATAATTTGAAGTTAAAACACACCATATTCGTAACTTTCGGACTGAAATTAATATTAATAACGGACTGTACCTAATTCAGAATTTTGAGCTGTCGTCCAGATTTTTTCTCATATGCATTTATAACAATTGACATCATATCATCCAGAGAAAAGGTTCCTGAATTCAGTGTGATATCATAATCGGAAGCCTCTGTTACATCTTTTTTAAAGTTAAATTCGACAAATTCGGCTCTTTCAGAGTCTTTTTTCTTTATCTGTGAACGTGCTTCATTTTTGGTAATATTTTCTCTTTTTGCAAAACCTGCAACTCGATTTTTTAACGTGGCAACAACCCGAACGTGAAATGACCCTGGGTTTTCACAGATATAATTTGAGCCTCTGCCAACAATGATAGCATTGCCATGAGCTTCAATGGTTCTTACTACCCGTTTCAGAGACCGAATGTAATTTACATTTGTATTGACATTTTTAAGAAAACCGAGAACAGCATCTTCTACCATTTCCCTGCGCCGCTCATCAAGACTTTTTATAAATTCTTCGTCACTCCCCAAATGATCGGCAACTGCTTCTATCAACTCATCATTCCAGACTTTAAATCCAACTTTTTCACCGATCAGTGTGGCAAGTGCAGCCCCCCTGCCGCCAAAATCTCTTGAAATTGTTATGACGGGATATGATTTATCAGCAGGTGTGGAAATTTTTTTTGCAGCACTCTGATGTTCCCACGAGGTAATTCGTTCTTCAACAATTTTTGTCAATTTTTCTTCCATGACCTGTACCCATTTTAAATTAAATCTGTCTCTCTATTGAAAGATAAGAAAGCATGTTCATTACCCAAAGGTCAGGAATCAAAAAACGGGCTACATGTCTGTAACGCAACCAAGTGACGCTGTTGATACCAGTTTTGCATATTTATAGAGTGATCCGCTATTAATTTTTAAGTCAGGGGCGCTCCAGGCTTCGCGTCTTTTCTCCAGCTCCTTCTCTGATATTTGAAGATTCATGGTTCTGCTGTCGGCATCGATCGTAATTGTATCTCCGTTTCGGATCAGTGCAATAGCACCACCCGCTTGTGCTTCAGGCGTTACATGACCGATTACAAACCCGTGTGTACCGCCGGAAAATCTTCCGTCCGTAATCAGTGCAACATCATTTCCAAGGCCCGCCCCCATAATAGCCGCAGTAATTGAGAGCATCTCGCGCATGCCGGGTCCGCCTTTTGGTCCTTCATAACGAATAACCACCACATCTCCCCTTACAACCTCACCGTTTTGAATTCCCACCAGGCTTTCCTCTTCAGAATTATACACTTTTGCAGTACCGGTAAACTTTGTCCCCTCCTTGCCGGTAATTTTTGCCACACTTCCCTCAGGAGCAAGATTGCCGTAGAGAATTTGCAAGTGGCCTGTTTTCCTGATCGGTTCCGAAACAGGATGAATAATATTTTGTTCTTCCAGTAATCCCGGTAATTCCTGCGTGTTTTCAGCAAGAGTTTTCCCGGTAACCGTTATACAGTCACCATAAAGCATATTCTCCTCTAACAGTAGTTTTTGAACTGCAGGAACTCCGCCCACATTGTATAAATCTTCCATCACATATTTACCGCTCGGTTTAAGGTCTGCAATAAAAGGAGTCCTGTTGCTGATCTCCTGAAAATCATCGATTGAAAATGGGACTTCAGCAGCATGTGCCATTGCCAGAAGATGAATCACCGCATTTGTAGATCCTCCGAGGGCCACAATCATTGTCACTGCATTTTCGATAGATTTTTTTGTAATGATATCTCTTGGTTTTAAATCCAGTTCAAGCAGATTCCGGATAGCCTTTCCTGCTTTTTTACACTCTTCAATTTTCTCTGCATGGGTAGCCGGTATTGAGGAGCTGTAGGGCAGGCTCATTCCCAGGGTCTCGATAGCAGAAGCCATGGTATTTGCTGTGTACATTCCGCCGCATGCGCCTGCCCCGGGACAGGCGTGCTTTAAAATTGTATCCAGCTTTCCCTCATCAATCTCTTTTGATAGATATTGGCCGTAAGCCTCAAAAGCTGAGACAACATCCAGTTTCTGCCCGTTCAAATTTCCCGGTCGGATTGTACCTCCGTAAATCATAATTGACGGCCGGTTCAAACGGGCCATAGCCATCACTGAGCCCGGCATGTTCTTGTCGCAGCCTACAACCGAGATATTGGCATCATACCATTGAGCTCTCATAACGGTTTCGATAGAGTCAGCAATAATATCCCTTGAAGGGAGTGAATACTTCATACCCTGGGTTCCCATTGAAATACCGTCGCTCACACCGATGGTGTGAAAAACAAAACCAACGGAATCCGAATCCCAGACACTCTCCTTAACCACACCAGCGAGTTTATTCAAATGCATGTTGCAGGGGTTGCCATCCCATCCGGTACTTGCAATGCCCACCTGGGGTTTTTTCATGTCATCCGCGCTCAAACCCGCCGCATAAAGCATCGCCTGGGAACCAACCTGTGATCGTTTTTGAGTTAATTCAGAGCTGTATTTGTTTAAATCCGAAGCCATTGCCTGTAAGTTATCTAAGTTATTGTTATTTTTTTACTTATAAGTATATTTGAATTTATATGAAAGCGCTTTTTTAAAATCTATATTTGTCTATGAAAGTATAGTAAATATTTTTTAATTTTTTTTCTTGTTTGATATAAACTCAATATATAAGTTATTAGCAGAATTAATTAACGGATCTTAATTGTCTGCCATAAATAAACATATTAATCCTGCTTCGGCTCTTGCTTTCAGCTCTGAAAGTAATTCTGATCAGATTATATTTAGCGGCATATCCGTTCTTTCTCTCTCCTTAATTTCAGGTATTCTTTTATCTGCTCTTGCTACGGTATCCAGCATCGGCATTCTAACTCTGCTGATTGTTCTACCGATTCTAATTTCTGGCATTATTAACCTAATTCTAATTATTCAATAACCACATCCGCCAGAGGTTAGACAAAATCTACACAATTTGTTTTTGATTTTGACCTCTGGCGGGAAAAGTACATCCGTCAACCATATGAAAACATCCAACGAGGCCCAAAAGATTACAGAGTTAGAAAGTTTTTCTCCTCTGGAATCGCTGAAAAAACCCGCCAACGACTCTGAACCGAATTACTGTAACGGAGCCGAAATTCTCATCCACACATTGAAAGATTTGAAAGTGGATACCATTTTCGGATACCCGGGCGGAGCTGTATTGCCTGTTTATGATGCACTTTTTGATTGTCTTGATATCAATCATGTCTTAATCCGTCATGAACAGGCAGGAACGCACGCCGCTGACGGCTACTCCCGTGCAACAGGAAAACCCGGTGTTGTTTTAGCCACTTCGGGACCCGGCGGCACGAATACTGTAACCGGTATTGCCACTGCAGCCATGGATTCAATACCTCTTGTTGTTTTAACCGGGCAGGTTCCCACCAGCGTAATCGGTAACGATGCATTCCAGGAAGCAGATATCGTCGGAATTACCCGTCCAATTACAAAACATAACTATCTTGTCCGGGATGTGAATGAACTTGAATCAGCTCTTCGCGAAGCTTTTCACATTGCAACAAGCGGAAGACCCGGACCTGTACTGGTTGATTTGCCGAAAGACATGCTGAATACCAAAGGCCGTTACTACGGAACAAAAAACATTCAGATTCCAAGCTATCAGCCTGTGATTCACGGCCACCACACCCAGATTTCAAAGGCTGCCGAACTTCTCAGCAATGCAAAAAGGCCACTGATCTATGCCGGCGGGGGAATCATACTCGGCGAAGCCTGGGAAGAACTCACAGCCATGGCCGAACGGCATAACATCCCGGTCACAACAACTTTGATGGGACTTGGCGGATTTCCAGAAACAAAAAGCCAGAGCCTCGGAATGCTTGGCATGCACGGAACCTGGTATGCAAATATGGCCATGACCGAGTGTGATGTGCTTTTGGCTGTGGGCGCGAGGTTTGATGACAGGGTGACCGGGCGCCTCAGCGGCTTCTCTCCCAATTCCAGGAAAATCCATATTGATATTGACCCTTCCTGCATCGGAAAAAATGTACATACAGATGTACCTATCGTCGGTGACGTCAAAAACATCATCCCCATGCTCGACAAAAAAATAAAAAAGCCTGCTATCGACGAGTGGTGGAGCACCATTAAATCCTGGCGAAAAGATCATCCGCTGGTTGTACCCAGGGCTGATGATAAGATCTATCCGCAGCATATGGTTAAGATGATTTCCGAGATCACACATGGAAACGCCATCGTGGTTACGGATGTGGGTCAGCACCAGATGTGGGCAGCTCAGCACTATCAGTACAATCATCCGCGATCCTGGATTTCATCCGGCGGACTCGGAACGATGGGATACGGTTTCCCCGCAGCAATCGGTGCCGCACTTGCGTGTCCTGAAAGAGATGTGATTTGTATTACAGGCGATGGCGGATTCCAGATGTCATCCTATGAACTCGCCACAGCTGTTGAGTATAAAATTCCTGTAAAAATTGCTCTTATGAATAATGCCTGCCTCGGAATGGTAAGGCAGTGGCAACAGCTATTCTACAACAAACGATACAGCTCGTCAGTCTTCGGAAGCAATAATCCCGATTTCGTAAAAATGGCTGAATGTTACGGAGCCAAAGGATTCAGGGCCACTACTCCGGCAGAAATGAGAGACGTTCTCGAAAAAGCAATGAAGATTGATGATGGGCCTGTGATGATGGACTTCAGGGTTGTGGAGCACGAAAACTGCTACCCGATGGTTCCGTCCGGTGCCGCGTTAAATGAAATGGTTGAATCAGATGAGGAAGCGGGCAGATGAGTAAACAGACAGCAACAATTCCGGATACTGATTTTAAGCATACGTTATCCGTACTTCTGAAACACAATCTGAATTCCTTTTCGAGAATCATCCAGATTTTCAGCGGGAAAGGATTTGAAATCGACAGCATCACGTTTGCCTCGGAAGCCGATCCCGGTATGGCAAGAATTACCTTAACAACGTATGGTGATGAAAAAACGGTGGAGCAGATTACCAAACACATGCACAATGTTATTGATGTGGTGAAAGTGACGGATCTGACTCATAAGAAATTTATAGAGCGTGAACTGGCGCTGATCAAAGTCTCCAGTTCCAAAGCCGGACGAACAGAAATCATGCTGATTGCACAGGCATTTAATGCAAAAGTCATTGATTTGAGCCAGGATAAACTTTCACTTGAAGTCTCCGGCAACCGTGATAAAATCGATGCCCTGATCGAAGTGCTGCGTCCGTTTGGAATTTCTTCCATTGCCAGAACCGGCAGTGTGGCAATGAAACGGGAATTTAAAGGAGTGGCGTGATAACTGCCTCTCATTCAAATCAGAATAAACAATTAAAAAAAATCTTCAGTAACCAACATTTTAACTCCATAAACCAAACAAACACAATGAAAGCAAAAGTCTATTATAACAATGATGCCAACCTTGATAACCTGGCAGGTAAAACAGTAGCTGTAATCGGCTACGGAAGCCAGGGACACGCCCACTCCCTGAATCTCAAAGACAGCGGGATAAACGTAGTGGTTGGGCTTCGGCCTGACAGCTCCTCCTGGCAGGAAGCTGAAAATGCAGGGCTGCCTGTTTATGAAACTGCCGAAGCAGCCAAGCGCGGGGATATCATTATGGTTCTGATACCCGACCAGCACCAGAAAAAAGTGTACAAAAGCTCAATCGAGCCACACCTTGAGAAAGGAAACGCTCTGGCATTCGCACACGGGTTCAATATTCATTTCGACCAGATTGTGCCGCCTGAGAATGTGGATGTATTTATGGTTGCTCCAAAAGGTCCGGGCCATCTTGTGAGACGTGTTTTCACAGAAGGTTCAGGAGTTCCCTGCCTCTTTACAGTTTACCGGGATTTTACAGGCAGTGCAAAAGATGTTGTCCTGGCGTATGCAAAGGGAGTGGGCGGAACACGCGCCGGTGTACTTGAAACAACGTTTAAGGAAGAGACGGAAACAGATCTTTTCGGAGAGCAGGCCGTACTCTGCGGCGGCGCCTCACAGCTGGTAAAAGCCGGCTTCGAGACACTTGTGGAAGCCGGATATCAGCCTGAAATTGCCTATTTCGAATGCCTGCATGAACTGAAACTGATTGTAGACCTGATGTACGAAGGAGGCATTGAAAGGATGTATTACTCGGTGAGCGACACAGCCGAATATGGCGGACTCAGCAGAGGCGGACGTGTGGTGGATGAGGATACCAAAAAACGGATGAAGCAGATTCTGAAGGAAGTTCAAAGCGGTTCGTTTGCCGATGAATGGATTGCAGAAAATGAGAACGGCTTGCCCAACCTGACCAAACAGCGTTCTGACCTCGGTGCACACGAAATCGAAAAAGTTGGAAAACAGCTTCGGTCCATGATGAACTGGATCAAAGATGAGAAGAAGACTGCAAACAAATCCGAACCTCAACCGGCCGAATGATGTCGACCACCGTCCGCATATTTGATACCACTTTACGGGATGGCACACAGGGCGAAAAGATATCCTTTTCTGCCGATGATAAACTACGGATTGCACGTAGGCTCGATCAGTTTGGTGTTCAATATATTGAGGGCGGCTGGCCGGGCTCCAATCCGAAAGATCTCGAATTTTTTAAGCGGGTGCGTAATTACTCGTTTGAAAACGCTAAAATCGTGGCTTTCGGCAGCACCTGTCGTGCAGGTTCATCTCCCGAAAAAGACTCTAATATTCAGGCTTTACTTGACGCAGGGACGAATGTCGTATCAATTTTCGGGAAATCATGGCTGATGCATGTGTATGATGCATTACAAATTTCCCCGGAAGATAATCTCTCTATTATCTCCGAATCAGTCTCTTACCTGAAGAAAAACGGAAAAGAAGTGATCTATGATGCCGAGCACTTTTTCGATGGATATAAAGACAATCCGGAGTATGCGCTCAAAACCCTCATGGCTGCTGAACTTGCAGGAGCTGAAACTCTTGTACTGTGTGATACCAATGGCGGCACCCTTCCGCATGAAGTATCAGAGATTGTAAAAACTATCCGGCAAAAAACTACAGCCGAATTGGGTATCCATGCGCACAATGACTGTGAACTGGCTGTTGCAAACAGCATCGCAGCTGTGCATGCAGGATGCACTCATGTCCAGGGAACCGTTAACGGGTATGGAGAACGATGCGGAAATGCAAATCTCTGCTCAGTAATTCCGAATTTGCAGCTAAAGCAGAAGTACACCTGCATACCCGGAGAAAAGGTCAACGGACTCACCTCACTGTCGCGCTTTGTAAATGAAGTTGCAAATCTTGTGCCCGATAATAAAATTCCGTTTGTGGGGCGAAGTGCTTTTGCGCACAAAGGCGGGATTCACGTAAGTGCCGTGATGAAAAACGAACAGACATATGAGCACATCCGTCCGGGTGATGTAGGGAATGAGCGAAGAGTACTTGTCTCCGATCTTTCAGGCAAGAGCAATGTCTGCTACAAATCCGACGAACTTGGACTCAGGTTCGATAAAACCAATGGTGATGTATCCAAAATTGTGAAGAAGCTGAAAGAGCTGGAAAACAAAGGGTTTCAGTTTGAAGCTGCAGAAGCCTCTTTTGAGCTTTTGGTGAAGAAAATGACGGGACCCTGGAAAGAGTATTTTCAACTGGAAGGCATCCGCGTCATCATCGAAAAGGATGCCTTCGGAAATTCAAGAGCCGAAGCCACAATTCGTGTGAACGTGAATGGAAAAACGGAACACAGTGCAGCTGAAGGGAGCGGGCCGGTACACGCACTCGACCGTGCACTGCGAAAAGCCCTTTGCAGCTTCTATCCTGATGTAGCCAATATTAAACTGCAGGATTATAAAGTTCGTGTTCTCAATGAAAAAGATGGTACCGGCGCCCGTGTTCGTGTATTAATTGACTCCGGACAAAATGGAAAATCGTGGGGTACTGTAGGTGTATCTGAAAATATCATAGATGCAAGCTGGCAGGCACTCACCGACAGTATGAATTACTATCTGCTCAATCACTCAACCATAACCGCAAAACAAAAGGCAAATGATGACATTCATGTTAGCTGATATCCAACTGATTTTATGTAAGGCTGATCATCTGCGCAGTCCTGCGACTGCATACCTAAGATCTGTAAAATCCACCCGGCCAATAAGATGATATTCAAATTAAACCCACACATAAAATCATGAACCGACAAATAAAAATATTTGACACCACACTCCGCGACGGTGAACAGTCTCCCGGCTACAGCATGAATAAAAAAGAAAAACTGAAATTGGCACATCAGCTTGAACGTCTGCGTGTTGATGTGATCGAAGCAGGTTTTCCAATTTCATCGGAAGGCGATTTTGAAACGGTTAAAGAGATTGCCCGTCAGATAAAATCCACAACTGTAGCTGCACTTTGCCGCACAACTGATATAGATATCGAAACGGCAGCTTCCTCACTCGAACCGGCAGAAAAACCGCGTATTCATACTTTTATAGCTACCTCCGATATCCACATGAAGTACAAACTCAAAAAATCCCGTGATGAGGTGATTGAGTCTGCAGTAAAAGGAGTGGAACTTGCACGCAAATACTGTGATGAAGTAGAGTTTTCGGCGGAGGACGCCTCAAGAAGCGAACCCGAATTTTTATACCGGGTTTTTGAAGCCGTAATTGATGCAGGAGCTACCATCATCAATGTTCCCGATACCGTAGGGTATGCCCTTCCGTGGGAATTTGGAAACCTGATTAAAAATATTCGCAAAAACGTTCCCAATATTGAAAAAGCAATCATCAGTGTTCACTGCCACAATGACCTCGGTCTTGCAGTAGCCAATTCGTTAACAGCCGTTCAAAACGGTGCCGGACAGGTTGAATGCACCATAAACGGAATCGGTGAACGTGCCGGTAATGCATCACTCGAAGAAGTAGTGATGGCTATTGCAACACGTCAGGCTCAATTCGAACCGATAACCAACATCAAAACGGAAGAGATCACCCCGGCAAGCAGGCTTCTTGCTGAGATTACCTCCAATGATGTTCAGCGGAACAAGGCCATAGTAGGATTAAACGCCTTTGCCCATGAGGCCGGTATTCATCAGCATGGTGTACTGAATAATCCGCTTACCTATGAAATCATGACACCCGAATCCGTGGGACTTGAATGCAACAGCATCGTGCTTGGTAAACATTCCGGCCGTTTCGCACTCCGGAAAAAGCTGGAGAACATGGGATACAATCTTGCCAAAGATGATATCAACCGTCTCTACGTAAAAGTGACGCGGCTGGCTGACAAGCAAAAAATCATTAACGACTGTGACCTTATGGACATTCTTTCGGAAAACGTTCCGCATAATAAAGTGTCGGGCGATACAACCATTTCACAAACCTGAAACACAAACCAGTACCAAAAAGAGAATATTGAAATTATGAGTATGACATTAACTGAAAAAATACTTGCAAAAAAAAGCGGACGAAAACACGTTGAAGCCGGAGATACCGTCTGGGTGGATGTGGATGTGCTGATGACGCATGATGTCTGCGGGCCTCCTGCCATCTCAATTTTCCGGAAGGAATTCGGTGAGAATGCACGGGTATGGGACAAGGATAAACTGGTGATTATTCCCGATCACTACATCTTCACCAAAGATAAATACGCCAACCGGAATGTGGATATCCTCCGGGCATTTGCAGCAGACCAGGATCTTCCTCACTACTACGATGTGGGAACAGATCGCTATAAAGGCGTCTGCCATGTTGCACTTCCCGAAGAGGGATTCACGCGCCCCGGTGAAGTTCTCTTTGGCACCGATTCCCATACCTGTACAGCCGGTGCATTCGGCCAGTTTGCCACGGGTATCGGTAATACTGACGCTGCCTTCATAATGGGCACTGGCAAGCTCTGGGTAAAGGTTCCGGAGACGATGAGATTCGTTTTTGAAGGATACTCTCTTCCTCCCTACCTGATGGCTAAAGATATTATCCTCAGGATTATAGGCGACATTGGCACGGATGGTGCAACTTATCGTGCAATGGAATTCGCCGGACCCGGCATCAGGGCATTCAGCATGGAAGACAGAATGACGCTGACAAACATGGCCATTGAAGCTGGTGGCAAAAATGGAGTGGTGGAGTGTGATGAAATTACGGAAACTTATGTAAAAGCCCGTACTGACAAACCATTTGAGCCGGTTCACAGCGATCAAGATGCAACATTTCACAGCGAACATTTCTACAATCTTGAAGATATGGTTCCCATGGTTGCCAAGCCTCACAGTCCGGATAACAAAGCTACGGCCGAGGAGCTGGAAGGGACTCATCTCGATCGTGCCTATATCGGCTCCTGCACCGGCGGAAAACTTTCCGACTTCAGGGCTGCAGCTGAAATTATCAAAGGCCGCACTCTCAAACTGGATACTTATATTGTACCTGCAACCACAGAAATTGCAAGGGCTCTTGAAACCGAAACCATGTTCGGATCAACACTGATGGATATTTTTAAAGATGCCGGCTGCAAAATTGGACAGGCTTCGTGTGCTGCCTGTCTTGGTGGTCCGTCAGATACATTCGGGCGTCTGAACCGGGAAGAAGTCTGTATCTCAACAACAAACCGTAACTACCCCGGACGAATGGGATCCAAACAGGCACAGGTCTACCTGGCGTCACCATATACGGTTGCTGCCTCGGCCGTAACCGGCATGGTAACTGATCCGAGGGTTTTTATCCAGGAAACGGTAATCTGAGAAATTGAAGTGTGCAATAGACAGTAAACAGTATGCAGTATACAATGTGTTGACTGCTGACTGCTGACTGCTGACCGCCAAAAATCAAAAAATTATTTAACATAAATCAAACCAAATGTCTGCCAAAAGTAAAATCATTAAAGGAAAAGCCTTTGTTCTGGGCAAAAATATTGACACGGATCAAATCATACCTGCGGCGCATCTTGTCTACAGCCTGGAAGATCCGGAAGAGCGAAAATTGTATGGTAAATATGCTCTCTCGGGAGTTCCCTCATCAGAGTCGGGATTGCCTGATGGAAATATCCCGCTTGTTAAACAGGGAGAATTTAAAAGCGAATTCGAGATCATTGTGGGGGGAACCAATTTCGGATGCGGATCTTCCCGCGAACACGCGCCCGAATCTCTTCAAATTGCAGGTATCAAAGCGATTATCGCTCCTTCGTATGCCCGGATTTTCTACCGGAATTCTGTGGATGGCGGGTTTCTGATACCTTATGAAAGTATTCGTGACCTGAGTTCGGATGTGGAAACCGGCGATGACCTGGAAATCGATCCCGGACGCCGGGAAGTAAGAAATATCACACAGGATAAAAGCTACCTGATTCGCTCGCTCGGCAGTGTTGCCGAAATTGTGGAAGCCGGCGGAATTTTTAAATATGCCAGGAAAACAGGAATGGTGGCCGGATTATGAATAAAAAACGTATTGCCGTATTACCGGGTGATGGTATCGGTCCTGAAGTTACAACTATTGCCGTTGACGTTTTAAAAGAAGCTTGCAGCCATTATGGATTTGAAATTGAATCTGTTGAGTATCTATTCGGCGGATGCAGTTATGACAAACATGGCGAACCGGTTACGGATGAAACTCTTGAAGCTTGTAAGTCGTCTGATGCAGTGTTACTTGGGGCTGTCGGTGGCCGGAAATGGGACAATCTTGATAAAGAGAAACGGCCCGAATCCGGTCTGCTGAAACTCAGAAAATACCTGGGCGTATATGCAAACTTCCGTCCGATCAAAATATACAAAGCCTTATTGAATGCCTCTTCCCTGAAACCTGAAATAATTGAAGGCACAGATATCCTTATCGTTCGCGAGCTCACCGGGGGTATCTACTTCGGCGAACCGCGAAAAACGACACAAACAGATCATGGTGCCATTGCCATTGACACCATGGAGTACTCTGAAAATGAAATTTTCCGGATTGCAGAGAAAGCCTTTCTTGCAGCCGAACAGCGAAGTAACCGGATCTGTTCTGTTGATAAGTCAAACATTCTGGACTGTTCAAGGTTATGGAGACAGACAGTCACGAAAATGAGTGAAGAGTGGAAATCCGTTGAACTCTCTCACATGCTTGTGGACAATTGTGCCATGCAGCTTGTCCGAAATCCAAAACAGTTTGATGTGATCCTGACCGGAAATCTGTTTGGCGACATTTTAAGTGATGAAGCGGCAATGCTGACAGGTTCAATCGGGATGCTCCCTTCCGCGAGTATCGGTGACGGCATTGGTCTCTATGAGCCGGTGCACGGTTCTGCTCCTGATATAGCAGGGCAGGATAAGGCCAATCCTCTTGCAGCTATTGCATCGGCTGCAATGCTGTGCCGACACTCCCTGAAACTGGAAAAAGCCGCGCAAAGTATTGAAAATGCAATTGAAAAAGTGCTTGACGCCGGGTACCGGACTTCCGATATCTATACCGGAGCGAAAGATGAAGTTCTTTCCGGAACTACTGAAACCGGCAAGCTGATTTTGGAAAATCTTAATAAAATTGAAACCAGGGTTCACTCATATAAAACAAAAGCAGCAACATAAACAGTTTATCTAAAAAAGAAGGCCTCAGATCTGTGATCCGGATTAAATTTCGGTTCAAATCGCTGGCCGGAACCACACTCCTCCTTTCGGATCTGTGCCTGCTCCGTTTTTATTGGTTTAGACGGGGCCTGCAGAAGGGAGGAGTTTTTTTAGTTAAATAGTTTGCTGCTGAACCTCCGCGGTTCTCTGCGCCCATTGCGGTTATCCCCCGGACAATTTTGACTACAGCCGGAAGTGAAAAGGCAAAACGCAAACGTGAAAACGGGATCTTTTACTGGATATAAAAATCTTGCTTAAACATAATTCAACGTGATGTAACCGCCAAGAACGCAGGGACACGCCAAGTCGGCCTTTGCGGTTCTTTGCGCCCATTCCGGTTATCTCCCGGACGATTTTGGCAACAGCCGGAAGTGAAAAGGCAAAACGCAAACGTGAAAACGGAAAAGAGCCCGAAGAATTTGGTCTTAGATAAATACTCAGTAAAAGTGGGCGGTACAGAAAATCATCCCCTTGTCAAACCCGCTTTCTGGTGGTATTTTCAAAGAAAAAATTTAACAACCCACACATGAAAATAAAAATAGAACGAATTAACGACGATTCTCACATGCGCGCCGAGAATGAGACCGGCAACACCCTCGAAATGGACGGCTCCCCCGACGCCGAAGGAAATTACGCCGGGTTTCGTCCCATGCAGATGCTGCTTGCCGCCGCCGGAGGTTGTTCAGCCATCGACGTAATCTCCATCCTGAAAAAACAGAAACAGGACCTGGAAACTCTGAAAGTAGAAGTGGACGGAAACCGCGTGCAAAAAAGCACCTACTCCGAATTTGACAAGATCAATCTCCATTTCATCCTCTCCGGCAACCTGGAAGAATCGAAGGTGGAAAAAGCCATCTCGCTCTCGGTCAACAAATACTGCTCCGTCTCAAAAGCCTTGCAGCCGCAGGCAGAGATTACGTATAGTTATGAAGTTAAAACTTTTGGTTGAATGTTAAAAGATATAAGTTGAAAGTTTGCATCAAATAGTTTCAACATTGAAGCGTAAATTTTTTAGATTTATGAATAAGCTACAGCTGTTTATATGATTTTTTTTACGCAATGGAACAAATAAACTCTACGATCTTTGCCTCGTCATTGCGTTCTTTGCGTGAAACCCGGTAGCAGCCATGTTTAGTTATGATGAAATTTTTATTTACAATTCTACAGTTCTACACACACGCAAATTTTTTAAACCGAACTCCTGATCCCAGACTCCATTCCCATGCCAAAAAACAGATTCGAAACCGACGCCATCCGTACCCAGGTTAACCGCGGAGCCGAACGTGAACACTCGGTACCGCTTTACATGACCTCCAGCTATGTATTCGAATCGGCGGAACAGGCAAGAGCCCTGTTTGCCAACGAAATTGAAGGCAATGTGTACAGCCGTTACTCAAACCCGAATACGGACGAATTCATCCGGAAAATGTGCCTCCTGGAAAATGCCGAATCCGGGGTAACCACAGCTTCGGGGATGTCAGCCGTCTTTACGAGCATTGCTGCACTGCTTAATAGCGGAGATCATATTGTTGCCAGCCGATCGCTCTTTGGGTCAACGATACAGGTGCTCGAAAAAATTCTTCCCCGCTGGGATATAACGCATACATTTATTGATGTCAATCAGCCGGATACCTGGGATGAAGCTGTCCGGCCAAACAGCAAGATGCTTTTCCTGGAAACACCCTCCAACCCCGGACTCGATTTGATTGACCTGGAAGCTGCCGGACATTTTGCAAAAAAACACAATCTCATTATAAACGTGGACAACTGCTTTGCCACACCCTACCTGCAGCAGCCGATGTTGTACGGAGCGGATATCGTTGTACACTCGGCTACCAAGTTTATCGACGGACAGGGCCGTGCCATTGGCGGCATCATTGTCGGTAAAAACGAGTACATCGAGGAGATCAAATTCTTTGCGAGGCATACCGGTCCTGCGCTCTCCCCTTTCAATGCATGGCTCTTCTCCAAAAGCCTGGAAACTCTGCCGGTTCGCATGGAACGTCACTGCGATAATGCCGAAGCGCTGGCCCGGTGGCTGCAGGACCATCCGCAGGTGGAATGGGTAAAATACCCACATCTTGAAAGTCACCCGCAGTACGAACTGGCCAAAAAACAGATGAAGCACGGCGGCGGTGTAGTCAGTTTTGAAATCAAGGGCGGTTATGAAAAGGCCAAAAACTTCCTTGACAAACTGAACATGATCTCACGGTCAGCCAACCTGGGTGATACGAGAACCATTGCCACGCACCCGGCATCCACCACACACTCCAAACTCACCGATGAAGATCGGGCCAAGGTGGGCATCAAACCGGGAATGGTACGCATTGCCGTGGGACTGGAAGCGTTTGAGGATATTATTGAAGATGTGGAGGGGGCGATTTCGTAAAAAATTATTCGATAAACACTTTAATTCACTTTATCACTTAATCCCTCAGTCTTAAAACTGGCAATTTGCAGAATTGGATTACTATTATCATTTAAAGAGTAGCCCAGTTCCCGAAGTCTTTCCATCCTTGGATCAGCATACTTCTCCGGCTCGTTTTCATATATTTCATTTAAGTGGCGTAATAAATCATTGGCTTCAATAATCGTATATAATGCGTTATCATGGCTTTCGAAAAAAAATGGCACGTAATTATAATCTATATCATTTTTTAAACGGCCACTCCCAACCTTCGTTTCCTCCGTTTGTTTATTATATATTACCGTAAAACGATTTTCCCCTGTTGAAATTTGCAAATGAATAAACAGATCGGTTTCAAGAAAAAATTCCAAAAAACTTATATAACCATTTGACACAAGTTCTTCTTCAAAAAATTCGATTCTTCCTTCAGTAACTGGGCTGTAATTTTTTCTGCGATCGAAAACAAACTCAGGAATCGAATTGATTCCATAATCTAAATGATATCGGGGAATAACTGTTGAATCTGTTACTTTATAAATCACATCAACCAAGTATGGGAAAAACATCTTTTGATCTCGTAATACAGGAAATCTGTTTGGTACTTTAAACCCCATTTCTTCCCTGCCATTCAGAATTGGGAGTGAACTTTTGGTGATACTTCCTTCTTTATTAAAATAGAATAGATTATGGCCTGCATGCTCATTTTGTAAAAACCCATACATCGTTTCATTTTCAGTAGATCCTACATATTCTTCCGTGGAACTGATATACTCAAAATTATAAATCAAAAAGTCGAATGAAGTTTCATCAATAAAGTTACCTCTTATGTCATAGACCACAATTTTAAACGATCCTAAAGCATGTATCTCTCCCTGCTCTGTTAAGATTACATCCTCAAAATTTTCCAGTTCACCTGGACCTTTTCCTTCAGGTATGATGACTTCGTTAACATATTCGCCATCTTTTGTATAGCCCCACACACTCTTTCTTGCCTCATCATAAAAACCCAGGTAAGAATCATTAATCAGAAATTTCCGAATCCTGCCTATTGGTCTGCCATCAGGACTTTCTAAGGGTATATATTCGATATCGAAAATAAAGTCTGACATATTTAAAATACCGGCCTCTTCTACATTTATTTGAATCGTCTCAAGATCATCAGGTATATATAATTCTTCTTTTGTTTGAGTACAGGATGTGAATAAAATGATGACTAAAAGAACTGATATAAATTGCATATGTGTACTTATTTAAAGCTCCCCACTATTTGGGGAGCTTATTTCAGTTTTAAATATTTCACCTGTATGAACAAAAAACCGGCAGTTCCTTACAGTAATACTTGAAAATTTTACATACTTATTACGGAGCAGAACAAAATCTCTCACATTAAAACTCATTAAGCAACGCTGCTGTTGACTGTCATATAAAAGTTGTTCCTTATCAGATCTTCCTTTCCCCTTCACTTCCTGAGTATGAACAACTTCAAACCCTCTTTTCTTAAGAATAGAACTTAATGTCGCGTGAATATCTTCATCGAGTAAAAGTTTAATTTTATCTACCTGATCAAGCCACTTCGCCCGGATGCCGGATCACTTTTTGACTCCATTCTTCCTCGTCGGAACTGACGCTCAAACCAGTTCACAAATAAATAGGGTTGGTTCTGCAGTCAGATCATAAATAGCCGCCTAATTAACCGGCAGAGGTTCAGGGTGTTTATCATCCTTTAATGAACTCTCTCTCACATTCAGGGATACAGGCAGCATGCTTACGTGGCCATTATGCTCAACTTTAGTTCTGCTGTTCAAGCTGTCTGTAAGGTAATCCACCGCTTTTTTGCCAAGCATCTCAAAAGATGTATGTACAGAGGTAATTGAAGGTGAGTGATAACTGCAAATTGGCAGATCATCGTAGCCTGCTACAGCAAGGTCCCCGGGTATTTTGACACCATCACTTATTGCACTCTGTATAAACCCGACTGCCATAGAATCATTGCTGCAAAAAATTGCATCCGGTTTATCCTTCATCATTTTGTAACTGTTATACGCCTCGGTACCGGAATGATTTTCATAATCACCCTCATAGTGCCATACAAGATCCAGATCCTCTTTACGGCTGATAAAATCGATAAACCCGTTCTTTCTGAGCATAGCATCTGATTTGTCCTGCGGACCCAATACTATTCCCATTTTCTTATACCCCATCTCTAAAAAATGCTGGGCTACCATATAACCACCCCTGTATGTATCAAACGTTATGGTTTCCATTACCGGGTTAGCAATTGAAGCTACTGAAATGACAGGAAATTCGGGATCTGTACCATCGATAATTTTCCTGTAATCATCCTGGTCTAAATCCGGCAGAAAAAGAATGGCTGCATCAAAACTTGACTTGTACAGTTCATTGATCATATCAACTTCATCAACACCGGTATTCGAAATACTGAGTAAGGCAATATTCGTATTTGTTCCCTTTGTGGCCATATCGAAACCGTGATAAAAGGACGAGTAAAACTCCCCCACATGGAATCTTGTCAGTAATACGATAAAAATATTTTTTCGTAATTCAATAGGCGTATTCAAATTTTTAAGAGGATAGTTTAAACGCTGAGCACTTTCATAAACTATTTTTATTGTTTCAGAACTGATTTTTCCGCTATTGGAAATTGCTCTTGAAACAGTAGATACTGAGAATCCCGTTTCTGCTGCGATATCCTCAAGAGTAACCTTCTGTAACTTTTTCATAGTTGTACTGTGCCTGTCAGTTAAGTGTATTTGGATTTTTTTATCTATTTTCCTATCCCTGCAATATACAAGATATTCAATTTTGAAAAATATTCCCTCTTTACTTTACAGATCCCTCTGTTTAAAACCTCTTGGCTTTATTCTGTTATATATCTCTTTGTCATAATAGAAATTATAAGCAGGATCTGAAATAAATCAACAAATTTACAAATAGAACAACTTTTCTATTTAATTAAAAGCCAATGTAAGGAACTTCAATTTACAATAATTAATTTACATGCAAATTTATGCAAAATTTTCTATTAATTTGCATGTAAATTCCCATACAGGTACATTGAAATTGAAAAAAGTGCTTCTGGTGCTTATACAATATATACGCTAAATTCAATGTATCTGAGAAAGATAACTCCCTTATTTTTTTGGATTTTAACTCTCTGCTTTTCAGGTCTCTTCTCTTCTGCAATAGCACAAACTGACAGTGTGGAAATAGTTCAAAGTGAAGAAGGGTTGTTACTTGTTATGAATGGCAAACCCATTATGATAAATGGAATGAACTGGGACTATTTTCCAAGGGGAACCAATTATAATTACAGTTTATGGAATGAATCACCTCAATTCATCAAAGAAGCACTAGATGACGAAATGATGTTGCTGCAGAATATGGGTGTCAATGCAATTCGTGTATACACTGGAATACCAAAACAGTGGATTGAATATATATATGATAACTATGGTATTTATACCATGCTCAATCATGCTTTTGGCCGCTTTGGAGTAACCGTAGACGGATCATGGATGCAAAACACTGAGTATTCTGATGAACGGGTCAGGGCGCTTTTGCTGAGTGAAGTCCGACAGTTAGCTGAGGATTACAAAGGTACAAGAGGCCTTTTGATCTATTTGCTCGGCAACGAAAATAATTACGGGCTTTTTTGGGACGGTGCTGAAACTGAAGACATCCCGATAGAAGACCGGAAATCTACCATAAGGGCCCGCCATATGTATAAATTAATTAATGAGGGAGCTCTTACAATGAAATCTGTGGATGAAAGTATTCCCATAGCCTACGCAAATGGTGATCTGCTCTTTCTGGATATAATCGTTGAAGAATTGCCGGATATTGATATATTCGGAACCAATACCTACCGGGGAATGTCATTCACCGACATGTTTGACAGGGTAAAGAGTGAGTATGGAAAGCCACTGATGCTTACTGAGTTCGGATCGGATGCTTTTAATGCCAGAACCAACCAGGAAGATCAGTTAGCCCAGGCAAATTATCTGAAAAGTAACTGGCGTGAAATCTATGAAAACGCAGCCGGAATGGGCAAAGCAGGTAATTCCATAGGCGGATTCACTTTTCAATTCAGTGACGGATGGTGGAAAACCGGCCAAACTGCAGAGCTGGATATTCATAACACTGAAGCATCATGGTCGAATGGCGGTTACCAGTTTGATTTTGCTGAGGGCGAAAATAATATGAATGAAGAGTGGTTTGGGATTACCGCAAAAGGTCCGACGAAAAGCAGCGGCCATTATGAATTATATCCAAGAGCTGCTTACTATGCGTTAAAAGAAATACACAAATATAATCCATACGCTCCGGGAGCCAGCTCAGATTTATTAAACCAGCATTTTAGCAACATACTAAATAAGAATTTCTAACTGATAAAACGACAATAATAATTTGGCACTTCACACTACAAAATTTGAGAATGAAACATGGTTCAAAATAGATAACCATGATTCCCTACGGCCGTTTCTGATTAGTATGGTCAGTGATTCCAATCATTGGATGTTTATTTCAAGCAACGGAGGTATAACCGCCGGCAGAAAAAATTCTGAGTTCGCATTATTTCCGTATTACACTGATGATAAGCTGGAGGATTTAGCAGATACAACAGGCAGTAAAACAATTTTCCAGGTCAAAACAGGTAACTCTTTGCAAATATGGGAACCTTTTTCAGAAAGGCACCAGGGCTTCTTTAAGGTGAACCGGAATATCTATAAAAACAAGTATGGTAATAAGGTAATGCTTGAAGAGATAAATCATGACCTTGGGCTTACCTTTCGATATGAGTGGAATTCAAGCAATTTGTATGGGTTTGTAAAAAAATCCACCGTAATCAATTCAACTGATAATAAACAAGAAATAACAGTTCTTGATGGTATTCAAAATATATTGCCATATGGTGTAAACATTGATCTGCAGATGCGATCGAGCAACCTGGTTGATGCCTATAAAAGAAGTGAACTTATAAAACAAACCGGCCTGGGTATATATGCTTTAAGTGCCATCATTGTGGATAAAGCAGAACCCAGCGAGGCTTTAAAAGCAAATGTTGCATGGTCATTTGGATTAGATAACCCTTCGTACCTTCTCTCCTCTTTACAATTAGATCGCTTCAGAAAAGGTGAAAACATTCAACAGGAAGAGGATGTTAAAGGCGAAAGAGGCGCGTACTTTATTCATTCTTCAATTGAATTGCCTGCCAATTCAACAAAAGAGTGGTCGATTGTAGCAAATGTTAACCTTGATCAGCCGGATGTTATTCAATTAAATGAGGAGCTGGCCAACAGGTCTGAGCTATCAGTTCTCGTCAAAAAAGACATAAACCGCGGTACTCAAAATCTCATAAAGCTTGTTGCCGGAGCTGATGGTTTGCAGCAATCATCCGATGAACTTCAGGATTCCCGCCATTTTTCGAATGTGCTCTTCAACATCATGAGAGGAGGAATTTTTAATTACAACTATCAAATTGGTAAAAAAGACTTTATTAAATACCTCCGTAACGCCAATAAAGAAGTTTATAAACAAAGTGGATCTTTTATTACCGGCCTGCAAGAAGAGTTCGATCGATTCGAGTTAAACGGGCTCTTATCGAGTTGTGAGGACCCTGATCTTATCCGGATAAGCAGGGAATATCTGCCTATCAAATTTAGCCGGCGGCATGGCGATCCGAGCCGGCCCTGGAATAAGTTTTCCATCAATACAAAAGATGAAACAGATGGCACACCAATACTGGACTACGAGGGAAACTGGAGGGATATTTTTCAAAATTGGGAAGCACTTGCAAAATCGTATCCCGGATTTATTGAAGGAATGATCTATAAGTTTTTAAATGCTTCCACTTCTGATGGATACAATCCTTACAGGGTCACCAAAGACGGATTTGACTGGGAAACAATAGATCCCGACGATCCATGGTCCTACATCGGCTATTGGGGAGATCATCAGATTATCTACTTGTTAAAATTTCTGGAACTCTATTCCAGTCACAATCCTTCCGCATTCGACGAGCTTTTAACAGAACCCGTTTTTGTTTATGCCAACATTCCTTACCGAATTGCACCTTATGAACAGATTTTAAAGGATCCTAAGAACACCATAAAGTTCGACGAGCAACTGGATAAAGAGATTCGCAAAAAAGTACAGAATTTGGGTGCTGACGGTGCCCTTTTAAATAATAAAGGGGGAGAAATTCACCGTGTCAGTTTCCTGGAAAAAATACTTGTAACTACATTGGCTAAAATCACCAACTTCATACCTGAAGGCGGTATCTGGATGAATACGCAACGTCCTGAGTGGAATGATGCCAACAACGCACTTGTAGGTAACGGGATTTCAGTAGTCACTTTGTGTTACCTCAGGAGGTTCTTAAAATTCTTTGAGCCTGTCATAAAAGAGAGTAATACAAAACAGGTACCTGTTTCAGAAGAGGTGAAGAATTTATTTAACGACATCAGTAGTGTATTAACGGCTAATTCAGATACGCTGAAAACAACAATTGATGACCAAACCAGGAAAACAATTACTGATGGACTTGGAAGAGCGGGCAGCACATACAGAAATAATATCTACAAAAACGGTTTCAGTGGGAAAAAGCAATCCATCGGGCTTTTAGAAATATCTGAATTCATTGATACAAGCCTTCAGTTTGCAGAGCACACCATCCGGGCAAACCGAAGAGAAGATAACCTTTATCACTCTTATAACCTCATCAGTTTAAACGATAATGGGTATTCCGTATCGTATCTGGATGAGATGTTAGAAGGACAGGTAGCGGCGCTTAGCTCAAATTACCTGGATGTTACTGAGTCGGTTAAATTATTGGATGCTCTCAGAAACAGTTCTCTCTATCGTCAGGATCAACAAAGTTATATACTCTACCCAAACAGATCCCTCCCCGGATTTCTCGAAAAGAATATTATTCCGGAAGAGCTGCTTCAATCATCCCGGTTGCTTAAGAAATTGGCTGCGGATGGACATCAGGGCATCGTAAAAAAAGATGTGAATGGAAATTATCATTTCAATGGAAATTTCAAAAATAACAGGGACCTGAAGGCTGCTTTAGATGAACTGAAGAACAGTGAATATGCATCTTTAGCAGAAGAAGAGAGAGAACTCATCCTTCAGATTTTTGAAGACGTGTTTAATCACAAAGCATTTACAGGAAGATCGGGCACCTTCTTTGCCTACGAGGGTTTAGGCTCAATTTACTGGCACATGGTTTCAAAATTGCATGTAGCAGTTTTAGAAGTCTGCGAAAAGGCTGAAATGGAAAAAACAGACGAAAACACATTTAATCGTCTTGCGTTTCATTTCGATAAAATAGAAGAAGGAATAGGCGTTCATAAATCACCGATGCTATACGGTGCTTTCCCAACTGATGCTTATTCGCATACCCCGCAACATCGGGGGGCTCAGCAGCCGGGCATGACCGGCCAGGTGAAGGAAGATATCCTGGCCAGGTTTGGTCAGCTTGGTGTGTTTGTAGATGACGCTAAAATAAGTTTTAATCCATTTTTGCTCAAAAAAGAGCATTTCTGCCGGGAACCTCAAACTTTTGAAATCATTACTGTTGAACATGACGATCAAAAGCAGGAGATGCCGGAGAGGGCAATAGGTTTCACCGTTTGCCAGGTACCGGTTGTTTATAAAATAACAGATAAGAGTGGCCTGACTATCGATTTCAGTGATGGCACTTCTGAAATAGATGATTCACTCTGTCTGGATGAAGAGACGTCGGGTCAAATATTTAAGCGAACCGGGGCTGTTAAAAGAATTACGGTTTCTCTTACGGATGACAATATCAGGATTACAAGCCCTGGCAATAAATAACAGATTAAAAAATGAAAAGGTTAATGACAATCATATTTTGTACTGCATCCCTGGTGCTTACCGGCTGTGCCGGTGAAAACGGTCAGGTTACTGATTCTGTAAATAAAACAGCAAGGGAGATTTTGGGAAATCCTGGATACACTGCAATCTCTTACAGTGGGTATAGGGGGATATCAAGAGATATTCAACCTACCATTCCCGAATTGAAAGAGGATATGAGAATACTTTCTGCTATGGGAATCCGGATTGTCAGAACATATAATATCTACCTGGATGCCGTCCCAAATTTACTGAAAGCTATTCGTGAGCTAAAAGATGAAAATCCGGATTTCGAAATGTATGTAATGCTCGGTGCATGGATTGATGCCAGGCACGCATGGACGGATCACCCCGAACGTATCAGAGACGAGGACCACCCCCGCAATCCGGGCGAAATTGACAGGGCTGCAGCGTTGGCAAATAAATATCCTGATATCGTAAAAATAATCGCTGTTGGAAATGAAGCTATGGTTCACTGGCAGGAAGAGTACTACGTAGAACCGGGCATCATATTAAAATGGGTGAACAATTTACAGGAACGAAAGAAAAATGGCGATTTGCCCAAAGATTTATGGATCACAAGTTCTGACAATTTCGCTTCATGGGGCGGCGGTGGCAGCGAATATCATGTTGACGATCTTAATAAACTCATTAAAGCTGTAGATTTCATCTCCATGCATACTTACCCGATGCATGACACGCATTACAATCCGGATTTTTGGGGAGTGCATGAAGATGAGAATGATCTTTCAGATAAAGAAAAAATTGAAGCTGCAATGCAGCGATCTCTTGGCTATGCTGTCTCTCAATATCAGAGTGTAGTTGAATATATGAGAAGCATAGGTGAAGATAAGCCTGTACATATCGGGGAAACCGGCTGGGCCACCGTCTCCAATGGTTACTACGGACCGGAAGGTTCGCGAGCTGCCGATGAGTATAAAATGGGGAGATATTACAAACTGATAAGAGAGTGGTCGGAAAAGGAAAAGGTCTCGGTGTTTTACTTCGAAGCTTTTGATGAAAAATGGAAAGATGCTAATAACCCGCAGGGGTCAGAGAACCATTTTGGGTTGATTAACTTGCAATCTGAAGCCAAATATCCGCTTTGGAAGTTAACAGACAACGGGGTTTTCGACGGACTCACCCGGGATGGAAAACCCATCACCAAAACCTATAATGGGAACCTCGAAAATCTCATGAAAACGGTTGCTCTGCCTCCGATGAAAGAGGTGATTGAGCTGGAAACAGGTTTAGAATAGCGACACAATGTTAAAAAATGAATTTTCAATACTACTGTTGATCGTAACTACAATACTGATGGTAAACTGTTCCGAAAATAATACTCTCGAAATTGAGGTTTATGAAACCTCTGAAAGCGGAAACAAGCTGACCAGGATCGAACAGTTTCCGGATGCTGATTCCATTGTTAATATCAGCATCGTTCCGGAGGAGAGATATCAGAAAATAACCGGTATCGGGGGATCTTTTACGGAGGCATCTGCCTATTTACTAAACCAGTTAAGCAAAAAGAACCGGGAGCTGGTAATCGAGGCTTATTTTGGAGATTCGGGTGCAAAATACTCATTAACCAGAACTCACATGAACTCAAGTGATTTTTCTTTGGGTAATTATTCATATGCACCTGTTGAGAACGACATAACACTGGAAAACTTTACAATTGATGAAGACCGGGATGACATTATCCCGATGATTAAAGATGCGATGGCGGTTTCAAGTGATGGTTTTAAGATTATATCATCGCCGTGGACAGCCCCTCCCTGGATGAAAGACAATAAAGACTGGAAAGGCGGAAAATTACTTCCCGAATACTATGAAACCTGGGCACTTTTCTTCTCGAAATACCTGGATGCCTACCAGCAGGAAGGTATAGATATTTGGGGTATAACCGTAGAGAATGAGCCGCTTGGAAATGACAGCAACTGGGAAAGTATGCACTTTACCCCTCAAGAAATGAATAAATTCGTAAAAGATCACCTGGGGCCAAAGCTTGAAGATGACGGACATGGCGAGATAAAAATTTTGGGGTATGACCAAAACCGTGATTCAGAGCTCATTGAATGGGTTGATATCATGTACGGTGATGAAGAAGCAGCGCAGTACTATGACGGGACAGCTGTACACTGGTACGGCAGCACCTATAAAATTTTTGCTGAAGAGCTTCAGTACGCAAAAAAAGCCGCCCCGGAAAAGTATTTGATACAAACTGAAGCAACCGTTGATGCAGAGGTTCCCAAATGGAGAGATGATGCCTGGTACTGGTCGAAAGAAGCCACCGACTGGGGATGGGATTGGGCGCCTGAAGATAGAAAGCACCTTCATCCGAAATATGTGCCTGCCTTTCGTTATGCCCGTGACATTATCGGAACGCTGAATAACCAGGTAGATGGCTGGATTGACTGGAATATGGTATTAAACAGACAAGGCGGGCCAAATTGGGCTGAAAATTGGTGTGTAGCACCTGTCATTGTTGATCCCGGTTTGGACGAGGTGTATTTCACTCCGCTATACTATATAATGGCACAATTCAGCAGGTATATTCGTCCGGATGCTATTCGAATCGGCCATTCTCAAACTGATGATGAATTACTGTTAACAGCCGTTCAAAACCCGGACGGGTCGGTTGCTGTAGTACTATTGAATCAATCTGAAAAAGCCAGGCGAATAAATCTTGAACTGAACGGTAATCAAAAAGAATTTTCGATATCCAAAAAAGCTGTTCAGACCGTTCTGATACAGGAAAAATCTTAATAAATAATAGACCAAAAAATAACTGCTAATGTCTCAAAATAAAACACAGTCGAGTGATAAGGTCCCCTTCTTTCAGAAGTTTTCGTTTGGTACCGGTCATCTTGTACTGAATTTGCTGCCCGGGGCATTAGGTGTTTTTATGTTCTTTTTATTAACAGCTTTTGGAATGAGCCCTTTCCTTGCCGGGTTATTGGGCGGGCTCCCAAGAATTTTTGACGCCTTGACAGACCCGATTATGGGTTTTATATCTGACAATACACACACACGCTGGGGCCGCCGAAGGCCTTATATTTTTATTGGAGCAATTTTAAGCGGTATCTTTTTTATACTTCTCTGGCAATTAGACGAGAATAATTCTCAGACTTACAATTTTTGGTACTTTTTAATCATGTCAATGGTTTTCCTGGTTGGCAATACCATGTTTGCCACTCCACTTATAGGCCTTGGCTATGAGATGACAACCGATTACAATGAACGAACACACCTGATGGCTTTTTCTCAAACTATGGGGCAAATCGCGTGGATGATTGTTCCCTGGTTTTGGGTGCTTATTGCCAATCCCAATTTATTTGCAGATCAGGCAGTAGGTGTGCGTCAACTTTCAGTTTTAGTAGGAGGATTATGCTTAGCCATTGGAATTTTACCGGCAATATTTTGCAAGGGTCTTGATTCCGAAAAAATTGAAAACAGAAAGGAAATTTCATTTAAAACAGTTTTCAAAAATCTGAAACAGCTTTTTGACAGTATTGTTCTGGTATCCAAAAACAAACCGTTTGTTAAACTTTGCGGAGCGACCTTTCTTGTTTTTAACGGGTTTCAATTAGTAGCATCATTCAGCTATTTCATCATTGTCTTCTACATGTTTAATGGTGATTATGGAAATGCAGGAAACTGGCCTGCATGGTTCTCTACAATAGTAGCTGTTGCTACAGCTTTTTTAGTTATTCCCATTGTCTCATACATGGCGGACAAATTTGGCAAAAGAATGGCATTTATCATATCTACTACTCTCTCAATTGTCGGCTATATCCTGAAATGGTGGGGATTCAGTCCGGAAAATCCCTGGCTTATTTTCATGCCAATACCTTTTATGGCATTTGGATTAGGCGGACTGTTCACACTTATGATGAGCATGACTGCAGATGTTTGCGACCTGGATGAGCTTGAAAATGGAATGCCCAGAAAGGAGGGTACATTTGGCGCCATATATTGGTGGATGGTGAAACTGGGACAAGCCATTGCTCTCGTATTAGGCGGGCTGGTTTTAGAGCTTGTTGGATTTGACCAAAATGCTGCAACTCAATCTGTTGAAACACTAACAAGATTACGAATTGCTGATATTGTAATCCCTTCAGTTACGGCTGCTCTCGCAATTTGGGTGATGTACAGCTACACTTTAACGGAAGAAGAATCTCGTAAAATACAAACAAAATTGGTGGAAAGACGAGGCTCTCTTAAAGCAGCTGATTAAACAGTAATTTTTGAATTATATCAAATAATGTCTTTTAGAAAAGAAAAATTCATAAGTAAAAATGTTTCTGGTTTTCTGCCAGTTGAGAACTATTCAGAAGACAAGCATAAAGATGACGTTCGTAAATTATTTTTAGACCTGCTCGCTGAGGGCATTTACGGATTTTGTTTCAGTCTCTATGAAGAAGGACAAAAACCCGGCGATGAGGTTTCTGAAGGTCAGATACGTGACAGAATGAAAATTCTGAAACCCCATACCCGTTCGATCCGGTCATTTTCCTGCACCGATGGAAATGAGATCATACCGAAAATCGCAAAAGAGTCCGGCCTGACAACACTTGTTGGTGCCTGGATAGGCAGTGACCCGAAAAAAAATAAAGAAGAGATAGACGGCCTCATCCGACTTGCTAAAGAAGGGTATGTAGATATTGCAGCTGTAGGCAATGAAGTACTTTACAGAGAAGACTTAAATGAGAAAGAACTTCTGAATTGTATTCAGAATGTTAAGCAGCAGATACCTGACGTTCCTGTAGGTTATGTAGATGCTTACTATGAATTTGTAAAGCGTCCTGAAATTGTAGAAATGAGTGATGTTATTTTATGCAATTGCTACCCGTTTTGGGAAGGAACTGATTTCAAATATTCGCTTCAGCACATTCAACACATGTATTCACAAGCTTTTCAGGCAGCAAAAGGAAAACCTGTTCTGATAACAGAAACCGGCTGGCCGAGTAATGGCGAAGGCCTGGGAGATGCAGCTCCTTCGCATTTGAATGCGATGAAATATTTTGTCAATACAAATCTGTGGGCTAAAAACAATGATATCGGCCTCTTCTACTTTTCATCTTTTGATGAATCGTGGAAAACCGGTAATGAAGGTGATGTGGGAGCCTACTGGGGAATCTGGGATAAATCCGGAAATCTAAAATTTTAATATATGGATATGGATACCTACAGCCAATTAGGGCTTGCTCCGGCTAAAGCAATTTGCTACTCCGGGTTCAGGGAAGGCCAGCGGCCCGGAGGAATTTATCCGGACTATGACCAGGTAAAGGAAGATCTCTTGCTGCTTCAAAAGCATTGGAAATATCTCCGGCTTTTTGACTGTGATCTGCATGCGAGTACCGTTCTTGATGTGATTAGAAATGAAAATTTCGATTTTAAAATCATGCTTGGCGCCTACATCGAAGCAGAACTGAATAACTTTAATTGCCCGTGGAACGGGGGAACCTATACGGAAAAGCAACTGGAACGCAACAGTAAAAATAATCAACAAAAAATTTCCAGGTTGATTGAGTTCGGAAATCGATTCCCCGACATCATCTTTTCTCTATCAGTTGGGAATGAAGCCTGTGTGGAATGGACAGACCACTATGTAAATGAGTATAAAGTTCTTGAATATGCAATACAGGTGAAAGCCCAAACATCGCAGCCGGTTACATTTTGTGAAAATTACGTGCCATGGCTCTCCAGGCTGAAGAATCTGGCAGATGTGCTTGATTTCATATCAATTCACACTTATCCGGTATGGGAATATAAAAATATAGATGAGGCCATAGGTTATACAAGGCAAAACTACTACTCTGTTGCCAAAAAATATCCTGACAAACCTGTGATAATCACGGAGGCTGGCTGGGCAACCAATTCTAATGGCAGAGGAATCAACCCTGTTCACGTAAATGAAAATTATCAGCAAATTTACTTTGAAAAACTGATGGAATGGGGAGAAAGTGAAAACATTCTCATTTTCTTTTTTGAAGCTTTTGATGAATCCTGGAAAGGTTCACCGGAGCCACTTGAGCCTGAAAAACATTGGGGTCTGTTCAAAATTGACCGGACTCCAAAGTTGGTTATGAAACAACTAATTGAACATAAATAATTTGAGATCGGATTCTATCTCCCAACCAATTTTTTCACTAAAACATAAACATAAAAAACAGAGCACATAGTAAATAGTTACAACTTAAATTTAATTACTAATTTTATGAAAACACTAATACTACTCCTGACTATGCTTTTCGCATCGTCAGTGGGTTTAGCACAAAATAACCCAATTGATTTTGAAGACAGCGGTTTCTGAGCCGATTTTATCTGGGAGGTATTTGAAAACGTAGATAATCCACCAGTAGAAATTATTGATAACCCGGATGCTACCGGAGCGAACACCTCTGCAAAGGTTGCACAATTTACCGCAAGAGCAGATGGTGCCTCCTTTGCCGGAACCATCACCAGGGGAACTGGCACTTACCTATTAGACGAGACAAATCGTACCATAAAGATCATGGTATGGAAATCGGTTATCAGTGATGTCGGCATCAAACTGGAAACAGCTTCCGGCTGGTCTTTTGGCGAAATAAAAGTGGCGAATACCGTGACAGATCAGTGGGAAGAGCTTACTTTTGACTTTTCTGATGTTCCAAATCCGCCCGAAGATGAAGCTTATGACGGCATAACGGTTTTTCCTGATTTCCAGGAAAGAGCAGAGGAAAATGTAATCTTCTTTGATAACATAACCTTTTCGGAAGCAGCTGCCACCGGAGGCGGTACAGAAGGAAACTTACTGTCCAACGGTGATTTTTCAGATGGTATAAACTCATGGGTACCGTTTATAGCTGATTTTGCAGGTGTAAGTGCCGATGTAACAGTAGCAGATGGCGAAGCTGCCATTACAAATATAGCAGGTGCAGGCGGCGAAGTATGGCATGTTCAGCTTAATCAAATTCTTACGTCTCAGCAAATAGACGCATTGGAAATTGGCGAAAGCTATACGGTATCATTTGATGCACGAAGCAGTGCGAACGACCGGCAGTTACGACTCTTCTTTGGCGAGGACGGAGGCGCATTTACCCCCGTGAATATCACTGATTTTGTTATCAGCAATACCATGGAGACTTTCGATACAAGTTTTACGGTTGATGAAACATTCGGAGCCATGAAATTTGGATTTGAGATGGGCCTTAGCAACGAAGACGTATTCATCGATAATGTGTCATTAGAATTGGCATTAGCAACAAGTGTGGAAGAGCTGGATAACCGGCCAAATCAGTTTAGCCTGGATCAGAATTTTCCAAATCCATTTAATCCTACAACAAACATAACGTTTACCATTCCGCAATCTTCGGATGTGAAACTCGAAGTATTTAATGCTTTAGGCCAAAAAGTTGCAACGCTGGTTAACGGGTCCCGAAATGCCGGGTCGCATACCATAACGTTTGATGCTTCAAGATTTGCTTCGGGTGTATATCTATACAGACTTACTTCCGGAAACTGTGTACAAATCAACAAAATGTTGCTCCTCAAATAAATTTGCAGCATTTTGATTTATTTCTAAAATCGTATATGCCAGGCAATACATTATAAACAGATGTGTTGCCTGGATTTTTTAATTGTGTATTACAGAGGCTTCTGATTTCTCCTTTACTCTCTCACTTCAACCACTCAAATTCATGCGGTTCCCCTATCAGTACCAGGTTTTCGGATATTTGATATGGGTTGTATACAACGGTCGCCGTTTCCGGGATCAGATCCTTACGTGAAACCCGGTAGCTGCCCGTAAGCCAATAGTCATTCCCGTTTTGATCATTAAAAGTATAGGTAACCCGGTAGGTTTTATTACCGCTTTGCCTGTGAAAGAGGTTCCATATCGATGAGTTTACCTCTCTCTTTTTTCCCAAGGTTGTTTTTGAATTTCTCTGAAGACCAAGCATTCGGTTATTGATTCTTTCCTGCCGGAAACCGAAAGAGATAAATGTGGCCAGAATAAAAATCAGTATACCCGGAAGAACCCATGGAGTCCTGATCAGATCCATTTGTCCCTGGAAATATGCAATACCCACACACAACAACACGAAACCCATTGCCATCAGAATCATATTCCGCAGCCGGGCGTAACGCGTTTTTACGGTTTTGTATTGAACAGGTCCGACGTAATATGTCTTGAAGGATCTCATAAGTACTCAGACAATAAAATTTTCCGAACTCAAATTCAATAGATGTAAAATAAAAGAATCTTAATTTAACCTTCCGGTATTTTCGAAGATGGTGATCTTAGATAAACAATCACTTGACATTCCAATTATACATTTCCATTTCTTATTTTGGTTTTTATACATAAAGCACCAATAGGTAAGAACATGCTTAACAGTTTCAAATTTGCTTTTCGCGGCATACAGGTTATGATCTCTACTCAGCGGAATGCCCGCATTCATCTGCTTATCACCACAATTGTTTTTGCTTTGGGATTATACCTTGGTTTTACTACCCTGGAATGGTGCCTGATTGTATTTGCAACAGGCACCGTCTGGACAGCCGAAGCTTTCAACACTGCCATCGAGTTCCTGGTTGATGTGGTCTCTCCCGAATTCCATCCGCTTGCCGGAAATGCAAAAGACGTTGCCGCAGCTGCCGTTCTTATCTCAGCTGTTGGTTCCGCGATCATTGGCATGTTGATTATTGGTAAACATCTGTTTTGAGTCTTTATAACAGAATCTTGCTTCCGACTTTCGGCTGACGAGTCGAACTGTCGCCAAACTCCCGGTTTAGGAATATGATATGTAATTAACGCTCTTTGGCTTTTAACCGACGAGTGATAAGTTGTGAGACGCAGTTTCTCACTGAGCTTACACTATCCACCTTCCGAATGAACCCAATGAATCCGACCTCATCATCTGTTGCCCCATCCATTCGTTATTAATTTGTGATAAGTTTCCGAATCTATTTATTTTACCTTTCTACCTATGAAAAATGATCCGAAAAATATTGCGCTTCTCTACTTCAGCAGAAGTCCGCTTGCAGAAAGCCGGCACAAGCGCTTTGTGAATCGCGACCCGTCCAAAAACAGGCAGGTTGCAGATCTTTTGATCAGCCAGTCGCTCAAGCATGTTGAAAATTCAGGTCTCCCCTACTTCCTGTTTAATGAGGCCAGGCAGAAAGGTGACACCTTTGGTGAACGCCTGACAAATGCCTTTGACGAACTTTTTAAAAAAGGATTTGACGGAGTAATTGCCGTAGGAAACGATTGTCCCGGTTTAGGTAGCGTAAACTGGGAGCTGATCACCCAAATCATGAAACAAAACCGGCCGGTGCTGGGACCTACTCCGGACGGCGGCAGCTACCTGATCGGCCTCACACGTGATTCGTTTCAAAACGAGTCCTTCAGACAGATTCCCTGGAAAACGCGCAACGTCCATCAATCACTTTGCGAATATTTAAAATCAGGCGGATTTGACCTTTATGAAATTGATGCACAGCGTGACATCAATAAATTTGATGATCTTCTCTATTTCCTGAAAACCGGGTTTACAGGTGTTTTAAAGTTTTTTAAAGAGCTGTTAAAAAACCTTTTCAAGTCACTCTTACAGGTCCGTCACCTCTCATATTCCGCGCAATTGGAATCTGTGAGTGTTTACGCATCAAGACCTCCCCCTCTCTTTCCAAATTAGATTCAATCCTGAGTCCACTTTTTTTAATTGCAGTCGCTATCTCTGCCTGAAAAGTTCATCCTAAAAAATCAGGAATGAAACAGAGGTTTTCTCACATGATATACTGCGCGTGAAATGATTTATCTGACTGCCAATCTGAATATGTAACCCGATATTTAATCTTTTTAATTTAATGAAAAAGCTGATCACCCTATTTCTTCTCTTATTTTTATATACAAGTTCCGCCTTTGCCCAGTCATCGTTTACAATTACCCTCATCGAAAACCAAAGTTATCAACCGCTTAAAAATCATACCGTAGTTATTGAAAACAGCTCCATCGGTTTTAAGGAAGAACGCGTAACAAGCGAAAACGGTCGCGTGACTTTGAGCGGACTTTCAACTTCCGGTTCTTATGTTGTAATTGTACCGGAAACGGAGGATTATTTTGAAAGCCGCAGTGAACCTGTTCAGCTGATATCCAACAAAAACACCAGTATTCTGGTTACTGTCTACAGCCGGATCGACGGGCGTCTGGATGAGATAACGGTCAGTGCCACATCCACTACAATTAACACTGTTGACGCGCAGGTGGCATCCGAAATCACCGCCCGCGAGCTTGAAACACTGCCGGTGGAAGGCCGGGATATTACACGCTCTCTGTTCAGGTTGCCAAATATTTCTCAGGCTACCGGTTTCTTTTCGGAAGCTCCAAATGTGGCTATCAACGGTGCCAACTCCCTGTTTACAAACTACCAGATCGATGGTTTTGACAACAATGAAAATTTTCTGGGCGGACAAAAATTCCGGATACCGGTTGGCCTCACACAAAACATTACCACTTTAACCAATAATTTCGGAGCAGAACACGGCAGAACATCAAACGGAATTATCAATATCACAACCAAATCGGGCAGTAATGATCAGACCGGAGAGGTCTTTTTTGTCTCCCGCCCCGGACCTCCGCTCGATTCCTCCTCACCATTTGCGCAGCGTGATCTCTCCGGGAATAATGTGAAAGACGGATTCTCACGATTCCAGGGCGGATTCTCTCTTGGCGGACCCATCAAAAAAGATAAAACCTTCTATTTTGTCAATGCCGAACACCTTACTGATCTCAAGGATAACCTTCTCAACTCACCACAGCTGAATGTGAATACAACCGTGCCCGGAACAAACCGTTTTACCTTCTTGTCGGGCCGAATTGACCACAACTGGGGTAATAAACTGAGATCATTTCTGCGTGTGAACAAAGGTTTTGTAAGTGTTGAACGCCAGGGCGGGGGACTTGATGGCGGTGTGGCGTTCCCTTCAACAGGGAACCAGCAGGATCGAAACTCATTTATGATTGCACAAAAGAATATCTATTCCGGTAGCGGATTTGTTTCAGAAACCGGTTACCAGTACGGACGCTTCCGCTGGAACTTTGCCAATCCGGACAATCCGGACTCTCCCAATGCAACGGTACTCGGACCTGACGGACAGACCATTGCCACACTCGGTCATCCAGGTTTTCTGTTTGATGAAACCGAAAACACTCACCAGTTTCAACAAAAATTCACTTTCTACAAGGGAAATCACACGCTTAAAACCGGGGTTGATTTTAAATCCTCCGGCTATTCTCTTGTAGGCGGCGGAAACCCGAATGGAAGCTGGATTGTAAGTCTGAACCAGGACCAGACAGATGAAGTGAGAGGCCTCGGCCTTGGAAGTAATTTGACACCGTTTGATATCCCGCGTGACGCAAATGTTGAACTTTTCCAAATTGAACTGCGTCCCGATGCTTTTGAAAAAAGACAAAACATTATCAGCCTCTATATCGAAGATCAGCTTGCCGTTTCTGATAAATTGAATCTGAATCTGGGACTTCGCTGGGATTATGATAATCTCTCGAAAGCCGGAAGCACGGGAAACGGAGATCTGAATAACATCGCACCCCGGATAAGCGCCAACTACCGGCTCAGTTCATCTACATCTTTCCGTGCAGGTTACGGAATGTACTATGATAAAATACTTTACGCAGTCTACAGTGATGCACTTCAGTTCAGCTCCGACTCCGATGATTTCAGGCGGCAGATCTCCGAATTTATTCGACTGGGCATTTTGCCTGATGATACAAATATTGACAAGGTGACAAACGAAGGAAACCTGACCGCCAATGTAACAGGCGTCGATTTCCTTGACGCTCCCTCACGGGAATCCCTGCAATCGCAGCGCGAATCTGTGTTTAGCAACGAGTTGCGCATTCTTAATCCGGACGGTATGGATAACCCTTTTTCTCACCAGTTTATGGTTGGCTTTCAGCACCAAATTAATGATCACTCGCTGCTATATGTCGATTTAATGCACAATCGTTCGTTTAATCTCTTCAGGCTTCGGGATCTAAACGCACCCGAACCATTCCCAATCGACCCGGACAATGTGGACGTGCGGTCAACTGAAGAAGCCGATGAATCACGGCCCACGCCTGTGTTTCGGGACGACCAGGGATCGTTTGCTCTTGCCGGGGGCGACACACTTCGCGGCGCGGCACGCAGTGTAGTGATGACTGAAACCGCCGGACGCTCCAATTACTACGCCATGAACCTGACGTTCGACCGTCATCGTGCGGATAAAGACTACTCCTTCAGGCTCATTTATACCCTCTCTTTCCTGGAGAATAATACCGAGGATATTAACTTCCGGGCCAGGGATGCGAATAATTTCAGCGATGAATGGGGACCTGCACTGAACGACCGCCGGCATATCATCAATACGATTTTCACATATTTCCCATTTGATGGATTCTCAGCAACAGTAGCCGCTCTCTTTCAGAGTGGCCAGCCGGTAAACCGGGTTCCTGACGCCTCCATTTTTGGAACCACTGATCTCAATGGCGATGGGCGCTCGTTCTCACAGCAGTTTGTGGGTAATAACGACCGAAGCCCAGGTGAAAGCCGTAACAGCGACCGTCTGCCCTGGAACACCACTTTTGACCTGAGCCTGCAGTATGCCCTTCCGGTCGCGGGTGGACGCGTAGTGGCTGGAGCGGATATTTTCAATCTTCTGAATGCAGAAAATCTCGGCGGTTTCAGCAGTAATCTTACGCAGAGCAACCAGATACAGGTGGGTCCTGCGGAACGGGGTATTGAGAAAAGAAATGTAGCTCCCCCGCGACAATTTCAGTTTTCACTTAAATACCTCTTTTAATATAGTTTATGATAAAAACCAGAACAGAAATTGAAATTTCACTTGAAAAGCTGTCCAAAAGGATCTATTTGATTTATGGATACCTTACAATTTAAAGTTTACTTCGTGAACCTTTGATCCGTCGGCTGACGGATTCGTGGCAATAAACTGACATTTTTTGCCACGAGGACACGAGGACACCAAGCAACACGAAGAATTAGTTTTGCATCTATTTAAATCTGAACTAAATATTTTAAGTTGATTAGCGGCCAGCTATAATTTTTTAGAAAAAAGATATAATGAACCGGTATTATTTAAAATTCTGCTTAATGATAGTCATTGTAGCACTGATATCCGCCTGCAGTGATGGCGAACGCCATAATACCGGTGATGATTCCCCGGTTCTGAATAAATCGTGGCAGGAAATCCTGAATGAAGCCGGGGGCACAAAGATCACCATGATGATGTGGATGGGTGATCCGCTCATAAACAACTACATGAACGGGTATGTGGTGCCAAACATTAAAGAGCAATTTGATATTGATCTTGAAATCGTCAGCGGACAGGGCGCTCAGATCGTCTCCACACTGATGTCGGAACTGGAGAGCGGACGAAATTCAAGCCAGATCGATCTGATCTGGCTCAATGGCGAGACCTTTTTCCAGCTTCGCATGATCGATGCGCTGTTCGGTCCTTTTACTGAAAAACTGCCCAATATTCAATATGTGGACATGGACAACCCATTTATCGGAATTGATTTTCAGCAGCCGGTAAATGGCTATGAAGCCCCCTGGGGAAATGTTCAGCTTGCCTTCATTTATAACACCGGCCAGATTGACTCACCTCCTCAATCCCTCGATGAATTGAAGGAGTGGGTCCGGGAAAATCCCGGAAGATTTACGATTCCAACTGAATTTACAGGCATGACAGTGCTTAAATCGATGATGATATCGATGGCAGAAGATCCCGATCTGTTTAAGGGAGAGTTTAATGCCGAAGTTTACAATCAGTACAGCAGCCGTTTATGGAATTATATCAACGAAATAAAACCCTTTTTCTGGCGTGAAGGTGAGACGTTTCCCAATTCGATTTCTCAAATGCACCAGTTTTTTGCAAACGGAGAACTCAATTTTACTTTTAGCAATAACGACAGCGAAGTTGACAATAAAATATTACAGGGGCTTTTCCCTGAAAACAGCCGAGCTTACGTTCCGGATTTTGGCACGATTCGAAATACTCACTATTTAGGCATTCCCACATTAGCATCTGACAAAGAAGCGGCTATGGCTGTAATCAATTTTTTACTATCCCCGGAAGCACAGTTTGAAAAGATGAAACCGGAAGTATGGGGAGACGGCACAATTCTCGATATGTCGAAGCTGCCGGAGAACTGGCAGAAAAAATTCAGTGATATCCCCGGAAGAACCAATTCTCCGCCACGAGAACAGATCAGGGAGAAGGCATTTATGGAACCGGCACCTGAATATATGATCCGCATATTTGAAGATTTCAGAACCAATGTGGTAAATTGACCAAAAAAATTCTCATATCGCTTTTTGTCATTGGCTCTGTTTTGCCTCTCTCGGCATCACTCACCTACGCACTGCTCTATAGCCTCGGCTTAACCGGGCTCTTAAGCGATGGACTGACACTTGCCAACTGGATACAGATTTTTACCGGTGAGTTCTTTCAATCCATGATCTACTCTGTCTGGATTGCTTTTTCTTCTGCCTTCTTTACAATCACACTTGCGATGACCCTGTTGTTTATTGCCAGGAAATACCTGAACAGGCCAAATGTGTACCGGTCACTGTTTTTGCCGCTCACCATTCCGCCGATTGTACTTGCGTTTGTAATTTTCCAGCTCTACTCGGGCGGCGGTATCCTGTCGAGAGTTGCCTGGCATCTTGGCCTGATCTCTGATCTGAATCAATTCCCTGCTCTTGTTCAGGATCCGTATGGGATCGGGATCATACTGGCGCATATTTTCCTGGTATTCCCTTTTTTTCTGCTTGTCTTACTAAACCTGTTCGAAAACGAAAAACTGGATGAACTTGCTGCTGTGGCTTCCACCCTGGGAGCAGATCCGAAGGATATCATCTTCAGGATTCAGGTACCCATTCTTTTAAAAGGAATCTTTCCGCTGCTTGCACTCTACTTTATCTTTTTTTTAGGGGCTTTTGAGATCCCTCTTGTTCTCGGACAGTCATCGCCGCATATGATTACCGTATTGATTATTGAGAAACTGCAGCGCTTCAATCTTGCCGACATACCCGTAGCATATGCGATGGCAGTCTGGTACTCGGTTATCTGTATTGCCACTATCAGTTATCTGTTCACTCATTTTAAAAAGAGGTACTCGCTGTGATTAACCGGTCTCTTTTTATTTTTATCCTGCTCTGCTTTATTATTCCGTTTGCTGTGCTTCTCTATCTATCGGTCTCATCCGAGTGGTACTATCCGTCCCTTGCAGATCACCAGTTTACGGCTGAACACTGGCGATGGTTTTTAAGCGGCGGATCAACACTCATGCAAAGTGCAGTTCTATCCATACTTCTCTCGGTTTCGGTTGGATTTGTATCGACCGTTTGCGGGTTCTTTGTTAGCAGAGCCGTTGCATATCAAACCAAAAGTAAATGGTGGCTGCTTACGGCTTATTTTCCGTATGTGATTGCTCCCGTGGTTTTTGCCGTTATGCTCAATTTTTATTTTCTGCGTTTTAATTTAACCGGAACCATATATGGAGTAATCATCGCGCAGTTTTTTATTACGTTTCCCTATGCTGTTCTCTTTTTCTTCGGTTTCTGGAACAGCAAAATCCGAAACCTGGAGAACCTTGTCGCAACCATGGGCGGAGATTTCAAAGTTACACTGAAAGAGGCTATTTTGCCCTCTGCAAAAGGATTGCTGGCGGTATGTTTTTTTCAAACATACCTGATTTCCTGGTTTGAGTATGGCCTGACACAATTTATCGGTGTTGGTAAAGTTCAAACACTCACAGTGATGGTCTATCGCTATATCAGTGAAGCAAATCCATATCTTGCAGCACTGGCCGGGTTTCTTCTTGTGATTCCGCCATTGATTCTATTAATCAGTAACAGACGTTTTCTGCTGCACAAAGTTTGGAGTACCTGATTTGATTCAAGTAAATGATTTATCGATCTCTTTTGGTGATGAGCCGGTTTTAAGAGAAATTAATTTTTCTCTTGAAGAGAATAAAACCCTCTCCGTTCTGGGGAAATCCGGATGTGGCAAAACAACACTGCTGAAATCAATCGCCGGAATACAAACCAAATACAGCGGAGCTGTTGAAATAGACGGTGAACAAGTTGATCATCTCAGGCCACAAGAACGCGGGGTTGTATACCTCTACCAGGAACCCCTGCTTTTTCCGCATCTGAATGTGGAACAAAACATTGGGTTTGGCCTGAAAATCAGGAAAACAGACCCGGCTGTGATCCGCCAAAAGGTTGACAAAATGATACAACAACTCCATCTTGAAGGCCAGGAGAAAAAAATGCCTGATCAGCTTTCTGGCGGACAGAAACAGCGGGTGGCTTTCGGCCGTGCTTTTATCATCCATCCGAAAGTATTGCTGCTGGATGAACCTTTCGGCAGCCTTGATTCAGATACCCGTAAAGAGATGCAAAATCTCTTTATTGAAATATCAAACACAGAAAAAATAACAACCATTTTTGTGACACATGATCTGAAAGAGGCCCTGCTGACCGGCGATTTTTTTGGAATGATGCACAATGGTAAACTCAATATCTTTGAAAACAGGGATGCATTCATAAACAATGCTGATACCGGTGTAAAAGAGGAACTTAAATTTTGGACGAACCTAACGAATAAACATGTCAAACAGTAAAGAATTTCATCATATTGAATCGATTTACCGGGTATTTACCCACCTCTGGATAATTAATCCCTGTTACCCCGGGAAAAAAGATCCGTTAGGCGATGCAAGAATTGAAAAGGTATCAGTATGAATTCATCTATCGCAGTAATACTTGGCAGCGCATTTGAAAAAAGCATTCCTGAAAAACTGAATCTTGAAATGATCGATATTCAGACCGGTTTTGGAACGCAAAAGCTGTACAAATCGAAACAGGAAAACGGACGGGATCTCTTTGTTATTTTCCGTCATGGCCTGCCGCATACAATTTTGCCTAACCAGATCAACTACCGGGCACAGGCGGCTGCCCTGAAAGAACTCAATTGCGGTGCCCTGCTTATTAACAGCTCTGTTGGTGTTATGGATGCCAACCTGCCACTCTATAAACCGATGATGGTAACCGATCTGCTGATGCCTGAAAATCGTCTGCCTGACGGATCCACCTGTACCATGTTTCAGAAACCATCCTCTGACCACGGGCACCTGCTTATCAAAGACGGACTCTTTTCAACGGAACTCAATCAGCAGATTCTCGATTTGGGCGGTGACGAAATTTATAAATCTGAAAACAGTGTGGTGTTTGTATACGCCGGTGGCCCGAGAGGAAAAACGCCTGCTGAAAACAAAATGTGGGCACAACTGGGCGGGCAGGTGAATTCCATGACTCTTGCACCAGAAGTGGTGCTTGCCAATGAACTGGAAATTCCGTGTGCGGCAGTTGTGGTGGGACACAAATACTCGGTTCCCGGAATAGAGAATCCGCAGAAGCAGAAAATTGGGGATACCCTTAAACAATCACGCAAAGCCACCGAATCCCTTATTACGAAATTTTTGATGAGTGGTAAACCTGTAGACTTTGCCAACCAGATCTACCGTTTTTGATATGAAGCCATCAGCAGATGAAATTCAGAAATTTATTAAGATAACAGAACCGGAATTTGAATGTTCAGGTAAACCCATCGAACTATCCGGCGGTAATCTGAACTATGTGTGGCGCATCCCTGGAAGACCTCACAATATAATCGCAAAACACGCGCCTCCGTTTATCGCTTCAAATCCTGAAGAAGCGCTTAACCAGGACCGGCTTCGGTTTGAAGCGGATGCACTCCGGTTGTTTACCGAAAATGGCAGGCTCTCGTTTCTTTCAAGTAAAGATATCTCTGTTCCAAAATTTTACGGCTTTGATTCGAAGAAAAATCTGCTGCTGATGGAGGGTATCGGCTCCGAATCAACACTCTTTTCTGAGCCAATGTTCCGGAATTACAATGACTCAATGCCTGCAATTCTTGGAAATTTTATTGCAAACCTTCACCGGGAAACTGCAGGGGATTCTTTTTTTAAGAGATCTTTTCAGAATCTGAACATTCAAAAAACCCGGCGGCAAGTTCAGTACAAGGGAGCCGGCCAATTTCTGAAGAACGCAGGCATTACACCGTCTTCTGTTGCAATCAATAATGCTGAGCGGCTTGGCGAAGAGCTGCTTATGCCCGGCAAGTGCCTTGTTATGGGTGATCTGTGGCCTTCATCTATTCTGATTAATGAACAAAAAATGCGCCTCATTGATTGGGAATTTTGCCACTACGGGCGACCATTGCAGGATGTAGCTCATTTTATTGCCCATTGCAGGCTGCACCAGGAAGCCTCAGACGATCTGTTCAGAAGAGAGCAACTTCAAAAATTCTGCGGCCACTTTTTAAAAAGCTACAGGTTATCCCTTGGCAACGATTTTTCAAACCTGTTTGATGAAAAGGAATCGAGAGAGCTCGCCATCCACTATGCCATGGAAATTCTGATCCGTATATCCGGTCCGTTTAAACATGGATATTTGTTTGATTCCCATTCGTCAGACCATTCGAAAATTCAGAAACTTGCGACAGAAGCCTCTGAACTCTTAAAAAATCCTGAAGATTCAGAAGATTATTTTTGGGATTGAATCTAAATTTCGGGGTACGCTGAAAAACAGGACATAAAATCAGGTGCCGGTTTGTACAGGCAGATGAATGCCGCACTCATTTTTATCGATATCTTTCCATCTGCCGGCCCGCTCATGATCACCGTTTTCAACCTGGTTTGTACATGGAATGCACCCGATACTGGGAAAACTCTCATCATGCAGCGGATTATAAGGGAGATCATAATCTTTGATATAGCTCCACAACTGGCCAGAGGACCAGGCTGCAACCGGGTTTATTTTTATCACATCACATTCACTGTCGTACTCCACAAGTTGAGTCTCTTTCCGGGACTCAGACTGATTCCTCCTGATACCGGTAATCCATGCTGATTTATCCTGAAGATAGTTTCTTAGGGGACGCACTTTTCGGATAAAACAGCAACGGTTCGGGTTTTTATACCACAGATTATCACCAAATTTTTCTGCCTGCTCATCAAGCGTATATTCTGGAGTTATTTTTTCGATAGTAATCCCAAATTGCTTTTCAAGCTTATCACACAGTTCATAGGTTTCACTAAATAAAAGGTTTGTATCCAGGTAAAATACAGATATGGGCAGACCAAGCTGGTATAAGCGATGGATCAGAAAAACACCTGAAGGACCAAATCCGGTTCCCATCACTATTTTTGAACCAAATGTTGCAGCTGCCCATTTGAGAATTTCATCAGGATTTTTCGCCTCAAATAGATCATTTAACTGGGTAAGCTGATTTTTACAGGATTCAACGGATTGGTAGCCATCTGCTTTGAAATTTCCATTACCGGAAATTTTCGGGTTTCTATTCATATTATCCCGCAAATTTGGATAATTGTTGAAGGTTAGTTAGTTGTTTTTTATTTACAGACCTGCTTACTGACTAATCAGCACAATAAAAAAGCCCGCTGCCTTTATCAGGTAGCAGGCTTTAAAAAAGTTTAACAGATCAGAAAATCATGCCAGCCTCTTTCAGCCACTACCTGTGCAGTTGTACGTACAACAACACGAGACAGGGTAAAGCCTGACATTGTCACTATTTGCCGATAAATCATTCAGTTTATTTTTCAAAAGAAAGAAAATGATATTAGCCATTAATACAGGTCTGTTTCTAAGTGAAACACCTGCAAGTATAACGACTAAAAGAGGATAGATCAAACCCGTTTTTGAAAAAGATATATGAAAGCGCTTTTATTTTTAATTTGCTAAAAAACAAAGCTTCTTAGCAGTTTATCCATATACTTTTTTCTACTTCATCCTGTCAGCGGATATCCTGTTATATAAAAACTCCACGGCTTCCTTTGCATCCATCTCATCGGTATTTATCTCCAAAACACCTTCACCGGATGGTTGCTCATGAGCCGCATCATATCCTGTCAGACCTTTAATTTCGCCTTTTTTAGCTTTCTCATAAAGTCCTTTCGGATCCCGGCTTTGAGCTGTTTCCGGATCGCATATGACATGGATTTCAGTAAACCGGCCATCGGGAAACAGGGATCGCACACGTTCGCGGTCTGCTTTATAGGGTGAAACAAATGTGCAGAGAACAATATTTCCATGTTCAAAGAATAGCCTTGCCAGTTCCCCGACCCGCCGGATGTTTTCAGTCCTGTCTTTCGGACTAAAACCCAAATCACCATTTAAGCCATGGCGCACCTGGTCACCGTCCAGCAGTATTGTCTGTTTACCCTCATCCCACAGTCTTTTCTCAAGCGCTTTGGCTATCGTGCTTTTCCCTGCACCGGATATTCCAGTGAACCATAGAACTTCTGCCTTCTGGCCATTTCGCTGCTCACGCTCTTCGCGCGGAATATTCCAGGATTCCCACGTTACATTTGGAGAGACCGTTGTTTTCCCGGATTCTACGCTGCGGGTCTCTGTTTGAGTTCCGGCCCCGTTTGATATTGTCGATTTCGCCCGTATCATACCGGCACCAACAGTCACATTGCTTGACGGATCAATGATAATAAAACTTCCGGTTTTTTGATTTATCTGGTATGGATCAAAAAAGAGTGGTTTTGACGTTTTAAGTTTTACGCGTCCTATCTCATTGAGGTTCAGCTCCGAAGCATCCTCCCTGTGCAGGGTGTCCACATTCATACGGTAGATTAAATCCGTGATATAAACCTGTGCCGTATTTGTAGTGTGTTTGATAATATAGGATTTATCCATCTCCATATGATCCTCATTCATCCAGCAGAGGTACGCTTCAAAATCGCTGCCAACATTCGGCACGTTGTTTTTGCGGACGATCATATCGCCCCGGCTGATATCGATCTCATCATCTATCGTAACAGTTACCGTATCTCCCGGCATCGCCTCCTCAAGATTATTATCGTAGGTAACAATTTCCTTTACCCTGCTTGTCAGCCTTGATGGCAATGCCATAATTTCATCACCGGGACGTATCCTGCCCGATGCAACCCTTCCTGCAAATCCTCTGAATTTTTGATGCGGACGGATCACATACTGTACGGGCAAGCGAAAATCAACAATGTTATGGGATGCTTCCACATTCACATTTTCCAGGTGATGCAGAAACGTAGTTCCATGATACCAGGGCATATTATCGCCCTTCTCTACCACATTATCACCTTTCAGTGCAGAGATTGGGATAAAGGTGATATCATCCACATCCAGTTTTTTTGCAAATTTCCGGAAATCTGATACAATCCCGTCAAAAACTTTTTCGTCATAATCCACCAGGTCCATTTTGTTAACGGCAACCACAAGATGCGGAATCTGAAGCAGTGACGAGATAAAAGCATGCCGTTTGGATTGAGTGAGTACCCCTTTTCCTGCGTCTACAAGAATCACGGCAAGCTCAGCGGTGGATGCACCGGTTACCATGTTACGGGTGTACTGTATATGACCCGGGGTATCCGCGATAATAAATTTTCGCTTTGGTGTGGCAAAATAACGGTAGGCCACATCAATGGTAATCTTCTGTTCCCGCTCCGCCTTCAGTCCATCTGTCAAAAGGGCAAGATTTACCTCCTCTTCCCCGCTGCTGCGGCTCGATTTCTCTATCGCTTCCATCTGATCTTCAAAAATAGATTTTGAATCGTACAGAAGCCGCCCGATCAGCGTGCTTTTTCCATCATCAACACTCCCCGCTGTCGTAAAACGAAGCAGATCCATGTCGAGGTATTTATTGTCGGTAATTTCACCGTTATTGCTCATAAAACACTGAATTTTGAATTCTCAATTTTCAATTTTTAATTGAATCAGAATTAAGAATTCACAATTAAAAATTAAAAATTTAGAAATAACCCTGTCTTTTCCTGTCTTCCATAGCCGTCTCGCTGCGTTTGTCATCATGGCGGTTACCGCGTTCGGTTTGGCGTGCAGCTGCCACTTCCTGAATAATCTCCTCCATATTGGATGCCTCGGAAAGAACGGCTCCTGTACAAGTGGCATCCCCAATCGTTCGAAAACGGACTGTCCGCCGCTCAAGCGGTTCATCGTCCTGCCGGTTTACAAAATCAGTATCAGCCAGCCACACACCCCTGCGGTTAAAGACTTCCCGCTGGTGGGCAAAATAAAGTGATGGAATATCAATCTCTTCCTGTGCGATATACTGCCAAACATCCATCTCAGTCCAGTTACTTATGGGGAATACACGGAAATGTTCGCCCGGATTTTTTCTGCCGTTAAAGAGGTTCCAGAGCTCGGGACGCTGATTTTTCGGATCCCACTGACCAAACGTATCACGGTGCGAGAAAAAACGCTCTTTGGCCCGCGCTTTCTCTTCATCACGCCGCCCTCCGCCAAGCGCTGCATCCACCTGGTGTTTTTTTAGTGTATCAAGCAGTGTTACTGTTTGAAGGGCATTCCTGCTTGCATCCGGCCCGGTCTCCTCTTTCACCCGGCCCTGGTTAATAGATTCCTGCACACTGCCAACCAGCAGTTCAGTGCCGGTCTCTTCCACAAGCTTATCTCTGAATTCAATCGTTTCAGGAAAGTTATGCCCCGTATCTACATGCATTAACGGAAACGGAATTTTGGCAGGATAAAATGCTTTTAGTGCAAGATGTACCATGCAGATGGAATCCTTTCCGCCGGAAAATAGCAAAACCGGACGCTCAAACTGCGCCGCTACTTCCCGCATAATGTAAATGGCTTCGTCTTCAAGATTCTTGAGATGGGTATTGGATGATTTTTTTGACATTGTGAGTCTTGGTGACTGTTTCAGATTTCTGTCTGCAGATGTAATAATACAGATATCAAGTTTAAAAATTGGGATCTTTTAAAAAGTCTAATAGTTTCAAACCCGGGGTAGTGTTGAAGAGTTACTAAAATAAGGGGAAACAGTGTAAGTTGAAATCTTAATTCACCACTGCTGATCTGAAAATTGCGTCTATTCTATTCGCACAGCTTAAACCGCAGCGGCTGCTTCGATATGAACTAACCAGTTTCATAATCCTATAATAAAACCACTGTTTTTTAAAGATTTCTTATTGTACTCCAAAGGAGACACACGTGTTCCATCTTTGCCTGAATAGCGAAAAACCGCATCTCCTGCTGCCGTATCCCACTCCATTGTCTGACCCATTCTCGGGTAGATATCCGCAACACCTTCAGCTACAAGGCAGAATTTAAGCGAACTTCCTGCCGGAATCTTCTTCCCGACAATCACATTGTGCTCAGCCAGCCTCTCCTCAAGATCTGATGATCCGTGAGAACGGCTTGCCACAACTGTGAGCGGTTTGCTGAGATCAGGTTTCTCAGAATAAATACGGGTATTTTCCCTGCCATTTTCAATTTTAAAACTGCCTGATTCAGCATCCCCGATATAAAATATCTCTTTTGCAGGAATATAAACCACCCCGAGAACCGGAATATGATCTTCGATCAGGGCAATATTCACCGTGAATTCGCCATTTTTTTTGATGAACTCCTTGGTGCCGTCAAGCGGATCCACAAGCCAGAACTTCTTCCATTTTTTTCGCTCATCATATCCGGCAATTCCGCCCTCTTCGGAAATAATGGGAATTTCAGGTGTTAATTTTTTGAGTGCATCAACAATAATATGGTGCGCATCTGTATCAGCTTTGGTAAGCGGAGAATGATCATCTTTTTGATCCACTTCGATCTCATCGTCATAGTAGCGAAGAATTGCATCTCCGGCTTGTTTTGCAATAACTGTCAATTTCTGTTTGAGATTTTTCATATTGTTTGTCTATTGATGTTGTTTATTATTTAAATACGTTCAAAATGGCCAGACTATCGGAACAAGTATTATAGTGATAATTGCAACCAGCGCATTTAAAGGCAAACCGGCCTTCATATAATCACTGAATTTATAACCGCCGGGACCGTAGACCATTAAATTTGTCTGATAGCCAATAGGAGTTGCAAAACTTGCTGAGGCCGCAAAAATAATAGTCATCACAAATGGCATAAATGAAACACCCAGAGTTTCAGCTACCGAGATTGCAATCGGAAATATCAGTACGGCAGATGCATTATTGGTAATCATTTCTGTAAGCACCCACGTTACCAGGTAAGTTGCAATGAGTGCCAGGTAAGGATGTTCACCTGCCAGACCGATAAAGCTCATAGAGATATGTTCCGCAGTACCGGTTACAAGCAGTGCGTTTCCGATTCCGAGTGCTGAGGCAATCACAATCAGTACCTGCCAGTCGATGTCTGAGCGAGCTATATTCATATTTGTACAATTTGTAACCAGCATGCCCAATGCAGCAAGCAATGAAGCCTGGAACATTGTCATAAAATTCATCACTACAAGTAGAACCATAATACCCAGAATCCCCCAGGCGGCCCATGCTTTCTCATAATCCGGAGCATTGTTTTTCGAGAGGGTACTGACAAGCAGAAAATCACTCGAGTTTTTATAGCGGTCCGCAAAATTCCGGGGCGTCTCCATCAACAGTACATCCCCGGTTTGAAGCCGTATATCACCCACCTTTTGCTTTACGCGTTCACCGCTTCTTGAAATTGCAAGTATTACTCCGCCATACCTGTTCCGGAATTCACCCTCTTTCACTGTTTTGCCGGTCAGCGGATTTGAAGGTGATACCGCGGCTTCTACAAGATGCCTGTCTCTTCTTGCCGTATCGAGCTTAAAGACCTGGTCTGTTGCAGGTTCAAGTCCACTTATTTGTTGTAAATCGGCTATTGAGTCAACCATACCTGTAAAAATTAACCGGTCACCTGATTGAAACACTTCATCGGGTTCAACGGCAGCGAGTATCGTTTCGTCACGTACAATCTCAACCAGAAACAGTCCGGGCAAATTTCTGAGACCTGCCTCTTCAATAGATTTACCTATAAGCGTACTTCCGTCACGCACAATCATTTCGATCGTGTACTCTCGTGTATTTTCAAATGTGGAAAGCAGAGATTTGCCTTCCGGCAGCAGCCTTCTGCCAGCCAGCAGCAAGTAGATAAATCCTGCAATGGCCAGCGGAACACCCACATAGGCAGGCTCAAATAATCCAAGAGTTATATCTTTTTCGGCAATGAGAAGCCCGTTTACAATAAGATTCGTGCTGGTACCAATCAGTGTGCAAACACCGCCCAGTACAGCAGCATAACTAAGCGGGATCATCAGTTTTGAAACGGAGATTCTGTATTTTTTGGCCCACTCCTGCAGTGCAGGTATAAAAGAGGCAACAATGGGAGTGTTATTCAAAAAGGCACTCATGCCCATAACAGGTGCAATAATCCGGGCTTGTGTCATCCACATTTTTTTCGGCACTCCCAGGAGATTATTGACTACAAACTGAATAGCTCCGGTCTCCCTGAGTCCAGATGCCACAATATACAGAGCAGCAACAGTGAGCATACCCTCATTCGAAAATCCTGCAAGCGCTTCACGAACCGGCACCACACCTGATACGATTATAATGGCAAGAGCTCCTGCAAAAACCGCATCAGCTGAAGCTCTTGTAAACAAAAGAACCAGAAACAGACCGGCCAGTAAAATAATTATAAATAATCCCTCTGGTGCCATCAGTATATTTAATTATCCATGAGAAACAGTAATAAGGAATAATCTGTATGAGATATGCTCATCCCTGCTGTGATTTTAATTTCGGTTTTATCAACATAGCCTTAAAATTTACCAGCCTCTGAAAGAATAGAATGTAAGCAATCTAATCCCGTAATTCATCGATTTTTTAAAGCCTGTACCGGTGATAATAAAGATAGAATTGATTTGTCAGGCTCAGAACTGTCAAAAACGTTTTGAAAAACTGCTGGATACAAAATGGAGTAGGTGACAGAGAACTTGTCTGATGATCTATTCCATAAACGATGAGCAGACTATTACCAATAAAAGACTTCAACGTGTACACGTGCGAGTCAAACAACTCCTTTACCTTCCTGTAGGAAGGTTTGGTGGGTAACAATGTGTGGTACTTTCTTGATCGCTGCGTTCCAGCGGAACGCCTGGTGAGAAGCTGTGGATGGGCACGCTTTACGTCAGGCTTCTGCCAGGCGTACCCTACGGGACGCTATTGGTTTTTCAATCTCTCGTTTATTACCCACCAAATGCTCCCATAGGAGCATAGACGAACATCCGGGGTTCTATTTTCGAAATTCAACAATATATGCTTCCGGATGCACTAAAACATAGGTATGAATTAAAAATCTTAAACGTTTTGGACAGTACTGTGTCAGACTCTTGATTTAAAATAATTAATCTTTATTTTATACGTTACAAAAAAAATAATCAGTAATCTGAAGTGATTAAAAAAATTCAAAAAGCAGACCGTAAGCAAACCTACGCAGAGGAAGTGGCAAATAGTATCAGTCATGGTATAGGCTTTGTCGGAGCCTTGATAGCTGCCCCCTTCTTAATTTTTCATGCTGCTACTAAAGGAGATGCCTTAACTATTATCGGTGCTTCTGTGTTTATCACAAGTGCAATTATCCTCTATTTCAGTTCCACCATCTATCACGCTATCCAAAGAGACGATTTAAAACAGCGTCTCCGGATTTTGGATCATATGGCTATTTTCCTGCTGATTGCCGGTACATATACACCGTTTACACTCGGTATTTTAAGAGACAGTGTAGGCTGGATTCTGTTTGGACTGGTTTGGGGCATTGCCATCGGAGGCATTATTCTAAAACTGGTTGCCGGCGTCAAATATCCGAAACTCTCCACTTTTATCTACATTGGAATGGGCTGGCTTGCTCTTTTTGCCGCTAAAGATCTCTGGCTCAGTATGCCGCCTGCCGGAATCATCTGGCTTATACTCGGTGGTATCGCCTACATGATCGGCGTTGCTTTTTACGCAGCACCGAAATTCAAGTACACACATTTCATCTGGCACCTCTTTGTTCTGATAGGCACAACCTGCCACTTTTTCGCCGTGCTTTGGTATTCGGTATAACTAAATCAAAAATTCCCCCATTAGCGGTGCCGAAAATGAATTCACTCAGTTTCACCTCCCGGCTGTTCCAATCCGTTAGGTCGGTGGTTCAACAAATGAGCACTGATATTCTGCGAAAATCTGCGAGAAATTCCAGCGACATACATTTTAGCAATGAATCGCTTTGGTTGGTAGAACAATAAATGATCTTAAAAACTGTCAACCTAAATCAGGAAAAGAACATACCTGTATGTTTAATGTGTCGGGGCGACAGGATTTGAACCTGCGACCTCATCGTCCCGAACGATGCGCGCTACCGGGCTGCGCTACGCCCCGAGTTTAATAAGATAATACTATTTCTCAAGCTTGTTACAACTAATGTTACCAATTCCCGAATCTGCCGATATTAAGACATATTTTAGTTCAAAACTATAGGAATAACTCCTTATTTACAATATAAAAATTTTCAGCGCTTACATCTTCGAGTCTAAGATTTCTCGTTGAGTCTGTCTAAAAGATCTACCCGATTTATAGACATCTTCATGATCAAATTTTACTTCGTGAACCCTCGATCCGTCAGCTGACGGACTCGTGGCAAAACCGGCAGTTTATTGCCACGAGGACATGAGGACACCAGTCAACACATAGAACTAATGCCACATCTATTTAAAATTTAACTAAATAATTCAAGTTGACCTCTGATCAGCTATACTTTTCGGACAGTGCTGATTTAAAATGAAACAGAGAATAGGTATACTGATTTTGAGTTGTGTACTATATGTAGATATCCATGGAAAATCTGAGTGAAAAAGAACTTGAAACCCTTGCGCTGGAGATCAGCCGTTCAAACCGGACTGCCTTTGATCGCCTGTTTCGATACTTTTACACCCAGCTGGTTCATTTTGCTTTCAGATTTACCCGGGATAAGGACGCCGCATGTGATATTGTTCAGGAAGCCTTTGTAAGCTTGTGGAATAACCGCGAAACACTGGATCCGGATCAGTCCCTGCAGGCCTTTATTTATAAAATTGTTCGAAACCGCGCTCTGAATTATCAGCGTGATTATTCCTCCAGGATTGTGATCCTGAATGATTCCGCTGAAGATTTAAAGACAGAAACAGAACACAGCAACAGCAGTGAACATCTGAAAGATAAATTCAAAGAATGGATCAATGAACTGCCGGACAGACAGCGCGAAGCTTTTGAACTCAGCCGGTATGATGGTCTTGACCATGAAGAGATTGCCGGTGTAATGTCTGTATCGGTGAAAACCGTGAATAATCATATTGTTGAAGCTTTGCGAAAACTCCGGAACAATTATGATACCTATAAGAATGAAATAAAACGCAAAAAACCATGACAGAAAACAGAAACGGATCTTCAGATTATGTGAACGGTTCCGATTTCTTCGATCAGTTCCCTGACGATGAAAAGGAAAATTTAAAGGAAGTATGGCAGAAAAGTGCCACATCTCATGAAGACTATCCCACAATCGGAACGAATGAGACTGAAGATGCCCTCAAAAGTGTGCATTTGTGTATTGAAAACCATAAAGCTTCTTCAACCGGCAAACCATCATCCGCTTTGCGGATATTTTTAGCTGCAGCTGTCGTTCTGATTATTGCAGGTGCTTCCTATCTTCTTGTACCGGTTTCATACAATGCCCCGTATGGAGAGATCATAACTGCAGAACTGCCAGATGGTTCTGTGGTTGATCTGAACAGCGGAACACATTTGCAACACAACCGGCTCTTTTCAATAACAAATCGTAATATTACCATGAATGGAGAGGCCTTCTTTAACATAAATAAGGCAGATGAACCGTTTATCATCCATGCCAACGGTTCTGTAATAGAAGTAACCGGAACCCGTTTTAACGTAAGGTCATGGAGTGATGAGCCTAAAGCGGAAACAGTTGTATCTGTAGAAGAGGGGCGGGTGCGTTTTTTTTCTGAAAAAGAACCTCAACAACAGGTTGAAATGAACGCCGGCACACTGAGCCGGTGGAATACAGAGATGGATAAACCTGCAAACCCGGAACCTGCAGAAACGGCTGATATCACCGGCTGGCGAAATAATATGCTGATTTTCAATGAACAGTCTCTTTCTTTAATTTTCAGGGAGCTGGAACGCAGGTTCGATATTCACATTCAGTTTGACAATAAAATCGGAGAGATGGATATTCTTACCGCTTACTATTCTCCGCCTCTTAAACCGGATTCAATCATTGAAGATATTTGCACGGTGAAGGATTTAAAATATTCCAGGACAGCCAATGGGTACCGAATTTATAAATAGAAATCGCCAAAAAATATGCTCCGGGCCTGGCGGAATTTTACTTTTGCTCCTGATTCTGCTCTGTCCCCTTAATGCAATCGGCCAAAATGATGAGGCGGATCGATATTCTTTCGATTTCAGGGGGGAAAGCCTCGAAAAGGTTCTTGATACTATAGCAAAAAATACAAATTCAGATCTCGTCTACGACCCAAAGCTCATTACCGGGATACATGTTTATAAACGAGTCAATGATCTTCCTTTTCCATTTTTTTTGAAATCAATTCTGGAAGAGCATGGTCTCGACTACATTCTCCTATCAACCGGAACCTACGTGGTTGTTGAAAATGTGGAAGAGAAACCACTGCCGGGCTCATTAATCGGCAAGGTAACGGATCGCGAAACCGGAAAACCGCTGCCCGGTGCTACCGTATACCTGGCAGATGCATCAGGTGGCACTTCAACAGGGCGTGCCGGAAATTTTTCGATTCCAAAACTGATCAGCGGCACCTACAATGTCATCTTCAGTTATGTGGGATATGAACCGGTTTATAAAACGATCGAAATCAAACCGGGTACAGAAGTCCGGGAGACAGTCACAATGCAGACAAAACCGGTGGATGTAGCTCCCGTTATTGTGGAAGCTCACCGCCGCCGCTTGCCGAACCAGGGCAACAATGATGCTTCCGTGAATGCGGCAACACCCTGGCAAACGGTTACGATGACAAGGGATCCGATACGATCACTGAATCTGACGTCCGGAATTCAGTATGGCTTGCCGATGACCGGCCTGCACCTGGAAGGTGGCCAGAACAGTGAACACAGGCTGATGCTGGATGGAGTGCCCGTTTACAATCCATTCAGCTTCGGACAGTTATTCAGCGCCTTCAGTCCGTTTGCAATAGAAAATGTAAATCTCCACAAATCGGGGTTCGGTGTTCAGGAGGGCAGCCAGATCGCAGGTATTGTGGATCTGAATCATCAGTTATCATTTACGGAAGAAAATAGCGGAATGATTCAAAGTGACCCGGTCAGCGCCAATGCGAAAGGAAATTTTTATATCCCAACGGGGGAAAAAGGGATCAACATCATGACCGCCGTTCGCACAAATCTTTGGGATATTTTTGAAGAGCCCAACCTCAGACAATCACTCAGAGAGTGGGATTTTATTGACCCGCTTATTACCAACCAGTTAGAAGATATTGAAGGTGATGCAAGCCTATACCGGCCATCCGATCAGAGATCTGATGTTCAATTCTTCGACTATCATCTCGCAGCGGCTTACGAAACAGGTGAATACAGCAAGCTGCAGGGTTCCCTTTACCTTGCTGAAAACTCAATCACAACAGAATTGCTCAGTGAAGCACCACCGCAGTCTGACGTACCGCGGTTTTTGAATGCCAGGGATTCCTATTCCTGGAAAAACAGAGCAGCACATATAACCTGGTCCGGTTTCATTTCACCCCGTTTTGATCTCTCTGCAAAAGCTTCCTTCAGTTCCAGCACCTTTGATCACCGCTACCAGTTTGAAAATACAAATCAACCACTTTTTTTTGAATCTGCATTCCAAAATGATGGGTCTTCAGTTGCTGAAGGTTTAGGCAGACAACTGCCCACTCAGATCGACGGTAACCGGATTACTCATTTCACAGTAAATTCAGATAGCAGGTATTCGTTATCACCATCCTTCCAAATAGACAGCGGCATTCAGCTCGAAATTGTAAACTCAGATGTTGATATTACAGATCTTTTCTTTTTATCTGCAAATACAGATCAAAGCTCAACAATACTCAGCAGCTATCTGAATGCAACCAAAACTTTTGACAAAAACTGGCTTTTATCAGCCGGGACACGGTTTACATACCTTGATACAGAAAAAAACAGTGTTTTCGCAGAGCCCCGGGCGTCGATTCAGTACGATCAACCGGATTCCGGTATCGGATTTTGGTCTGCCAGAATTTCCGGCGGAATTTACCGGCAATTTATCAATCAGCATGAAATTACAAATGTTGCGCCAACGGCCGTGGTCCCCTCATTTACAATCTGGAGTCATTCAGGAACCACAGATATCCCCAAAGCCTATCATCTTTCAGGATCTTTTTTACTGGAGCCATCTGAAAAAACGGTCATCAAGGTAGATGCATTTTATAAATGGCAGCCAAAAACCAATATTACCTCCTACACAAACCTGAGCAGAGGTATTGGCATTAACCGAAGCCAGGTAAATGCCTTTGCTGAGAGCACCTCCATGGAGTCGTTCGGGTTCGGATTGAGAGTAAACCATTCTCTGGCGGATTCAAAACTTCAGCTTATGGCCGGTTACGACTACAGCTCTGTCCGGATTGACTATTCAACCCAATTTGGCAGAACACTCTCTGCTCCGTGGAATGAACCGCACCGGGCACAGTTCCGGACTCTTTGGAATATCAGCCGGGAGTTAACAGTACTTGGAAAATGGCAGGGGATCCGGGGCCGCGCCTGGGCGTTTCGTCAATCTTACTACAATTTTCTGCTCTTCCGTGATCAGGAAGCATTCTCTTTCAGCAATCCCGAAGATGACAAACTGAAACCTTTTCAGCAGGTTGATCTCTCCTTTATCTATCAGCCGGTCTTTGGTGAAACCGGGCTCGAGTTCAGGCTTGAATTGATTAATATCCTGAACCGCCGGAATACCATTGATCAAAGCCTGCTGCCATCTCAGGATAGCGGACAGGAAAGATTTGAAGTTCGCGAAAGAACACTGCCCGGTTTTTACCCGTCTGCGTCGGTTCAATTCAAGTTTTGATAAGGCTCAACTGGCTTTAACAATTGGTCTGCCGAACTCTTTTTGTCACCGGTGAATGGTCTGTTGCGGGGATTAAGGCCGTAGCGGTGAACACACCCCTGTCTAACCTTAACACAATGGTGGTGTTAAGGTTAGCCTTCCCCTCTCGAGAGGGGACAGGTTTAGACGCGTCCAGCGGATAAACCAGGGGTGTGTCCAGGCTTCGACCGACGGTCCGCTCCTTCTCACGCTCTCACCATCACTTTCATCTTTTAACTATTCGGATTTTTCACTTTGCCCATAAAAAGATTGACACCGCTTGTTCGTTCGTGAATGATAAATACAAACGGCCGGTCTACAGTCACTGATGATGGTAACGAGGATGGTACTGCGACGGAAGTAACCGCGGCTGCCTCCGTACCCGCTTCATCAACACTTACAAACGCTTTATGCTTCACCTCACTGATAAAAAGTTCACGAACATCAGCAATACCCGTAAAATCAGCCTGTGAAGGATCAAAGGCAATCTCCATTCCCATAGATTTTAGAATCTCATTAAATGTAATTTCGTATTCAAGATCAAATTTTGGAAGTTGAAGCAATACTTCTTCAACCTGCAATTCATCTCGCCATTTATCTAAATTTTCGGCAGTGATATGATCCGAGACAAAATCATCCACAGGCATTGTATTATCTGCCGGCATCAGAACGGTCATTGAAAAGAGGCTGTCGCCATAGGGTAGTTCGATCATAGTAACTTCATCCGAAAACAGTGCTGCGAAAGAGCCTTCCTGTTCCATCATATCCACTTCAGTCGTTTCACCGGTTTCGACTTGGAATTCAGCTTTTTGTGTCTCTTCCGGATCAAACTGTGTCATCCAGTCACCGTCAAAAAAAAGTGCATTTATCAGGAACATTACCGTTTTTTCCGAAATCTGTCCATCAAGGATTTTCTCGATCAGCCCATTTGTATTCTCGTTTACCCATTGATTGATGATATCTTTTGCTGCGGGATCATTAAAATCAAGTTCACTGAACGATGCATCAAAATATGTTTCAAGCCTGTCAATAAAATCTTCATTGACCTGAAACCCTTCCCGGGCCCATATTGAATTGGCTATTTTGAACTGAACCTCTGGATCTATCTCCGATAAAAGCTCAATCAGCGAACGGTACCCCTCATTGATATCATCAAGGTTCATGTCGCTAAAATTCAGAACATTCTGCATGGCATCAAATGTTTCGCCTTCTGCACCGTTCAGGGCCATCCCGAGTGCAAATGAGATACTTAGCGGAGAAATAAACACATTTTCCCCTTCTTCCGATTCAACGGTTCGCTTAAATATGTCGTAACTGAATGCCTGATCAGCCTCAACAAGCTGCTTTTCAGCTACGGTTAATTCTCGTGGCTCAAGCGGTGTATCTGAACCAGGATTTGTCAGATTATCGGCACATGCTGCAAATGAAACGGTTAGAAATATTACGAGTATTACTTTTATCTTAGAACTTATCATAATTGTGTGTTATTTATTAAGGATTTGAATGTTGCTCATTCTTCTAAAATATATACACACTAAAAAAGGTGGATACCTATACCGAATACCAATTGGTGGAATATAATCCGGGAATAATCGAAAGCAGCGACGAGTCGATTGAATTGGTTTGTCAAATTAGAGACGAAAATTATGAGAAAACCAAAAAGATGTCTCAGAATGAGCAATTTGCTATTGTTAAAAAAAGAAGTGCTTTCCCAGTGTGCTTTTCATGAAACCTGTTGGCAAGATCTCTGTTCTGGGTTTCACGCGGAGGCCGCCGGGAGGCAAAGACCGCAGAATAATCTCATTCAGGCTCTCAATACACAAGTCTTGTAAAAATCTTTCCGCGTTCTTTGCGTGGGTATTTTCTCCGCGCGCTTTGCGTGAAACCCGTTGGCAAGATCTCAGTATTGGGTTTCACGCGAAGGCCGCCGGGAGGCAAAGTTCACAGAAAAATCTCACACAGGCTCTAAGTACACAGGTCTTGAAAAAATCTTTCCGCGTTCTTTGCGTGGGTATTTTCTCCGCGTGATTTGCGTGAAACCTGCGTTAAGCAAACACATCTTTTATTTTGGAAAAGAAGCTTTTTTCCCGGTTCTCGGCATTGGATGCATCAAAATGATCACCTTTACGCAGGGCTTCCACATGCTTTCGTTCCGAATCGCTGAGATCTTTCTCTTTCGGGATATAGACTTTTACTTTTATCAGCTGGTCGCCGGTACCCGAATTGTTGAGGCCCTGAATGCCTCTCTCTTTCATTCGCAATAACTTTCCGGGCTGAGTACCTGGTTCGATTTTAACTTTAGCTTTACCTTTCAATGTAGGCACTTCCACTTCGGTACCCAGAATCACATCGGGCACACTCAGCATCAGGTCATAATAAATATCATTTCCATCCCTTTCAAAATGCTCATGCTCTTTCTCTTCGATGATGATAATCAGGTTTCCGGGTTCACCGCCACGGATACCGGCATTTCCCTGTCCCCGCATGGTGATATAATTTCCATTGGCAACACCAGAGGGAATATTGATTTTCACTTTATCCTCCCCTTTCACCCGGCCTTCTCCGCCGCACTTGCTGCACTTATTCCGGATTACGCGTCCCTCTCCCTGGCAATTCGGACACGGCTGAACATTTACAAACTGACCAAACATGGTTTTTGATACCTGCCTCACTTCACCCATTCCGTTGCACGTACTGCAGGTTTCGAAGTCGGATTCAGTTTCAGCTCCGGTACCATCGCACTCATCACATTTTATCCGCTTCTTAACTTTAAGGGTCTTTTCGGTGCCAAATGCAATCTCTTCGAGAGTCAGATCTACCCGGAGTTTCATATCGGACCCGGGCCTGCCTGTTCCCCGTTTCCGCCTGCTGCGTGCGCGCTGACCGCCGCCAAATATATCACCGCCAAAGAAATCGGCTCCAAATACATCACTGAAGTGGCTGAATATATCTTCGTAGGTGGCATTTTCAAACCCGCCTGAAGCGCCGCCATTTATTCCGGCATGTCCGAACTGATCATATCGCTGTCTTTTCTGAGGATCCCGGAGTACTTCGTAGGCTTCCGCCGCCTCTTTAAATTTTTGGGCTGTCTCTTCATCCCCTTTATTTCGATCCGGATGATACTTCATCGCCAGCTTGCGGTAAGCCTTTTTTATCTCAGATTCATCTGCAGACTTACTGACACCTAATATTTCGTAATAATCTCGTTTTGACATGTTTACTGTGATCTATTCGCTTACTATTACCTTTGCATGACGTATCGTGCGATCGCCTATTTTATACCCGTTTTCAACAACCTGCAGCACAATATCACTCTCCACAGATTTATCTTCCGGTTTCTGTCTGAATAACGCATCGTGAATGTTTACATCGAATGGCACACCTGTCTCATCAATTCGCTCCACACCTTTCTTTTCCAGAACGTTATTGAATTTATTGGCAATCAATTTAACTCCTTCCACCATTGACGGATCGGCATCAGACTCTTCAAGAGCTTCCAGTGTTCGGATCAGGTCATCATTAACAGGAAGGAAATCTTCGAGCGCTGTAATTTTTGCCTGTTCAAAAATCTGCTGCTTCTCACGGTGCAATCTTTTTCGCAGGTTATCCATCTCAGCCGCCCTGCGAAGTGAAGCTTCTTTCGCCTCTTGAAGTTCCCGTTCCAGTTCATCTATTCTGTTTTGCTGTTCCAGAATCAGATCGTCTTCCGCAATCTCTTCCTGAGCTTCGGTTAAATTTTCCTGTTCTTCTTTATTCTGAATATCAGGTGATTCAATATCCTGATTTTTATTATTCATTTTAAAATCGTCTAAATTGTTCGTGCTCTTTTTGCTCATTTTCGGGTAATAAGTTTACGATGTGAATTTATGCAAATAACATGCCATCCATGAAACAAAGCAGAATTGCTGACATTTTGCAATTTTCGTGTAATTATGCGGGTTTACTTCTCTTCTTCATGAAAAAATTCAATCATGTTACCGTCAGGATCGGAAACAAAAACAAACCTTCCTCTCTTTCTGTTGGCCGGTCCGCTTAAAATTGTCACTTCATTTTCCCTGAAATAATTGGCCATTTCATCAACTTTCTCATTACTGTCAAGATAAAAACCGAAATGATCCATCCTGAAATCCCGCGAGTTGGGATCGTAGCTTGTCTCTGCTTCAACAATAACAATGGTATCTTCTTTTCCTACTCTGTACACGGCCATGCTTTGACCCATTTGGCGGACCAATTCAAAACCAAGTATATTTTCATAAAAATCACGTGACCGGTCAATTTTGTTTACACGGATCGTGATATGGTTAATTCCTGAAGGATTAAAATTCATAACGGGTTGATTTGATCAATTATTTTTTCTGTTTGGCATAGCCAATAAATATAAGGAATTAACAATCTAATTTGATAGTTTTGACTTCTAACGCATAAAAGATAAAAACAAAGCTCTGCATCATTGTCAACTTTATACATCGTTGCCACACCCATCGGGAACCTGGATGACTTTTCGTCACGAGCCGTAGAGATCTTGAAATCAGTAGATCGCATTGCCTGTGAAGATACCAGGACATCGGCAGTACTTTTAAAAAGATATTCAATTGACAAACTCACCTTTTCGTTTCATCAGCACAATGAACATCAAAAAGTTCAGCACATCATGAACCTGCTTGGCAGCGGGGAGAAAATTGCGATCATCAGTGATGCAGGAATGCCGGGTATCTCGGACCCTGGTTTCCTGGCTGTTCGTGCTGCGCATCAAAACGGGCATACCGTAACTGTTGTCCCAGGGCCTGATGCGTGCACTACAGCGCTCATCGCGAGCGGTCTCCCCTCCGATCGTTATCTTTTTGAGGGATTTCTGCCACCCAAAAAAGGACGACAGACCAGGATGAAGGAAATCGCTGACTCGGATATAACCGTTGTTTGCTATGTGAGCCCGCATAAAATCTTGAAATTTTTACAACAACTGCAAGAATTTGCCGGCGGCTCCCGTTTGATCTGTGTTGCACGTGAACTGACAAAGAAATTTGAACAGGTACAACGAGCTCCACTTGCCGAACTGACCGAATACTGGACAAACAATACTCCAAAAGGTGAGTTTGTCCTGGTCGTTTCCGGCAAAGGATATAAAGAGTAGCATGATTCAGAGAAAATAAATTATCTTGGCAACTGTAAATGAACCCCGATAAACCCCGGTAATGAGAAAACATTTTTGGAATCGCCCGTGGCCCCTGTCAGTTACAGCAAGCTTACTCCTTGGAGTTTCGTTTCCGCCATTTGATCTTGCGATTGCCCAAATTCCGGCATTTATTTTTTTACTGAGAGTGGCAGAACTGAGCAATACCGGCCGGCAGGCTGTTATACATCTCTACCCGGCGTTCATCATCTGGAATATCATTGCCACATACTGGCTCACATTTGCAACCGTTGCAGGGGGCGTGGCCGCCATTTTGGCGAACAGCCTGCTGATGGTTATCCCGTTTCTGTTTATTCGGCAACTTCTCTACTCTGACCTGAAGCCGCTCTTTTCCTCTCTGCTCATCGCCGGTTTATGGGGTGCTTATGAATTCCTGCATCACAACTGGGATCTCTCGTGGACATGGCTGGCTCTCGGTAACGGATGGGCAAATTTCCCTGATGCCGTTCAGTATATTTCTGTAACCGGCTACCTGGGCATCTCTTTTTGGGTCGTTTTATCCTCTGCCATTTTCTATTACAGCATACGCGAATTTTCAAGACCTCTGCTGATCCGGGCTGTTGTACTTTTTCTGATCTTCCCCGTCTTCTCTCTTTTAAGCATCCTCTACTACGATACCGAAGCAAGCGGAGATCCGGTGGAAGTAGCTGTGATTCAGCCCAACCTCGATTCCTATCTTGATCTTGGCGGATATCCCAGCTATTCAGAACTGCTTTCGGCCAACCTGTCACTGAGCGACTCCACACGAACAGAAAAGACAAGCGTGATTATCTGGCCCGAAAATTCTACTGAAACCGTGCTTACTCTTGAGTCATCAACAGGATCCATCATTAAAGATTCTCTTTCAAACTGGGAAACCACCCTGATCACCGGAAGCGGGTATGTAAAATATTATCCTGAAGAAACTGCTCCCGCCCTGACACGCGGCACGAACTCCAGCGGGCCTTACAATGTCTATAACGCCGCATTCCTCTACCGCCCCGGGCAACCAAACGAGGTCTATGAAAAAGGAAGGCTGGTTCCGATCGTGGAGCGTTTCCCTTTCGTTAACTTTTTCCATTCCATTGATCAAGCAGGCTGGGTCGACTGGCCGGACCTGATGGGATATGGCAAAGGCTCAGATCCGACACTTTTTGAAATCAACGGATATAAAACCACCGCTCTTATCTGTTACGATTCCGTTTTTCCGGGCTGGGTACGCCAATTTGTTGTGAATGGCGCGGATTTCATCACCATCATAACCAACGACGGCTGGTGGGGTGATACGAGCGGACATGTTCAGCACTTTGCCTACGCCAGGCTACGTGCTCTTGAATTCAGGCGATGGATCGTGAGAAGTGCAAATAACGGTATTTCAGGAATCATAGCGCCGGATGGAGAGATACATGTTGAAACCAGCTACTGGGAGCGAACAGGATTTACCTATAATGTTTATCCCTCCGATGACCTCACGTTTTATGCAGTTTACGGAGACTGGTTTAACTGGCTTATGGTTGCCGGTGCCGTGGCGGGTATCATTATCCCGGTTGTCAGCAGAAAATCCAAAGGGTGAAACTCCCTTTACGGCAGACTTCAGGAAATTTTTAAAAAAGAGTTGATAAGATTCCCCGAAACGTTTTATCTTGTGATTCTTTAGCGGGAATAGCTCAGTGGTAGAGCACCACCTTGCCAAGGTGGGGGTCGCGAGTTCGAATCTCGTTTCCCGCTCGGTTTTTAAAGCCTTGTAAGTCAAAAGTTTATAGATTTGTAAGGCTTTTCTTTTTCAGCAAAGTATTTTGATTTCTTTTTCGGTTACAAGTGAGTAATAAGACAGTGCGTTTTACCCCCCTCTTTATTATTATGTCTTAAACCCTTTTGAGTGTAAAGGCAGCTCCGTTTCAAATATCAGATATAACTCCGGTCTTCTGATAAATTCCATCCATAAGGATTCAATTTCTTTTTCTGATAGTCTCCCCGGAATATACTTTTCTTATTTACTGATAAACATTCATACTCTGAGTGGTTTATTTGCAAATAGTAACGGAAACGGATATTCTGCGACAGGCAACGCTGAAAACAGTTTGTCGTGGAATTATATGTTATGTTTTTCAATCAGTACTCTCCACTTTAAAAATTTCGCAGTACCATTTTTGTATTATTTCTTGACAATGTTCGCATTTATGCTAACTTTAGTTTATGCGCATTATAAAGTTCTACAGAACCGAATCCGGTAATTGTCCGGTGGAAGATTTCTTAAGCGATCTTCCCGATAAGCAATCCAAAAAGGTTGCCTGGATATTACGTGTGGTTCGAGATCTGGAACAGTTGCCAACGCAGTACCTGAAAAAGCTCAAAAGCACGGATGACAATTAGGAAGTCCGTGCTACGATTGGAAATAACACGTTTCGATTGCTCGGTTTCTTCGATGGACCGGAGTTAATCGTTTTAACTAGAGGGTTTGCCAAAAAGACCAACAAAGTTCCCAGGCAGGAAATTGAAACCGCTGAAGAGCGGAAACGAGATTATTACCGGAGGAAAAGAAAATGAAAAAAGACGATTTAGAAATTTTTATTGATCATAAAAAAGCGGAAAGTCCGGAGTTTGCCGAAAATTTTGAAGAAGGATATCTGAACTTTAAAATTGGTGTTATTCTTCGTCAGGCTCGAGAAAATATTGGAGCAACCCAAGCGGATGTTGCCGAGAAGTTGAACACAACAAAATCCGTGATTTCCAGAATGGAAAATCATGCCGAGGACATCAAGCTCAGTACCCTTACGAAGTATGCGAAGGCTTTGGGCAAGAAGGTTAAGCTCGAAATTCAGTAAATTCAAAACATAACCAGCGGTTCGTGCGGACGGTGTTCGGCTGGCAGACCGGCGGGTTTTATCCAGCCCCGCCACACAACCGCAAGAACGTTATATGCCAATGTTGGCAACAAGCACAAATCATGGAAAAACATAATTTATCCACATTTTCAAAAGTATCCGAAATTATAAGCGCACTAGCAGTTGTAATATCATTAATTTATGTGGGTGTTCAAGTAAATCAGAATACAAAAGCAACTCAAGCTGCGATAAGGCAATCCATTGCTGACAACGATATTGACTATTTAAAGACATATTTAGACAACAGTATCGTGGCTGTGGCTTCATACAAGTATGATAGTGAAATTGGATTATCAACATTAGAAATGAATCAATTAGTTTCTCAACAGCATGTTGCTTTCAGATTATTTGAAAATGCATTCTATCAATTTGAACAAGAACTGCTAGAGCCTGAGACTTGGGCTAGGTATAGGGTTATTATTAATGATTTGTTGACGAATAGTACACCTGCTAAAAAGATGTGGATCAACAAAAACAAGCAGTTTACACAATCTTTTCAAGAAGAAATTTTTCAATTACTGAAAGACAATAATTTGGCAATTGAATATGATGCCAAATCTGTGGATTCATTAAATGAAAACAACTAAAAGATATGCCTGTTGCCAATCGAGTAGGCGACTCCGCCCAGGATTGAGCGGAGTGCGCCTATCAAACCTACCATCAACTTCAACCGCTCTTTTCACCGGCTGGCGATAATGGTTCAAGTCGTCACTCCTGCCCATAAGAGACTTTCACCCTCAAGAAATATGGCTTACATTAGAGTAAGTCAAGGCGCCCATGCCGGGCACACACAACGCAAATCAACCGGACGTGTTTGCGTTTGGTTGCTTACATTCAAGAACTTAGTCGCGCTGCTTAAGCCGTTAGGCGGCTAAATATTTCTGAAAGATGAAACTTCTCGTTCGAATAGTTTTTGTTTTTTTACTCTTTGCTTGCACCAGGCAAGTTGATAACTCTGATATTATAATTACTAATATCAATATCATTGACCCAGTCGATCATCAAATTATACCCGATCAAACGATTTTCATTAGGGATGGCATTATTGCAGAAATCTTTACATCGGTGGAAAATGTAGAAGATATGGTTGCTGATTCCATAATTGATGGAACCGGCAAATATGTTCTGAGCGGTTTTTGGAATATGCACACACATGTAACCTGGAAAGGTGACTTAGACAAGTCGGTATTTCCTGTTTTATTATCATACGGTATTACTGGAGTCCGTGATATGGGAGGGGATGCAAATATACTTAACATATTTAAAGCACAAATCAAGACAAATCCGACATCTGGGCCAAAGTTATATGGGCCAGGACCATTGTTAGATGGAAGCAATCCAATTCACCCTGATTTTAGCGAAGCGATTACCGACGAAAATGTTGACCAAATTTTAGATAGTCTCTATAACAAAGTAGATTTCTACAAAGTATACTCACTTCTTCCTGAAAACATTTTAAAAAGGATTTCTGCATACAGCCAGGATAACAATATTCCAATAGCCGGACATGTTTCAGAATACATTACTCCAACTCAAGCAGCCCAGCTAGGTTATAAAAGCTTTGAACATCTGAACCGAATTGAAGACATTCGTTCTGATTCAGCCGAGTTGAAAAGTTTTATTACAGCAGCAAAAAAGAGTAATGCTTGGTTTTGTCCAACATTGGTTATATACCAAAGAAAGGTACAAATAGCCGAAGGGCAGGATCTATCTCATCCCTTGTATAATAAAATAGATAATAATCTCCGGGAGGAGTGGCAACGGGCTAAAGAAAATCGAGAAGGTGTAGGCTCAAATCCAAACAAACTGAGGGAGTTGATATCCATATTCTCAGAACAAAAAGAGTTAGTCAAACTGTTTTATCAGAAAGACCTTCCTCTTCTTATCGGCAGCGATTTTGGAGGAATGGCTTTTGTCTATCCCGGATACAGCTTTCATGAGGAAATGCACCTGCTATCTCAAATAGGGGTTAATAATTACGACGTCCTCAAAATGGCTACTTATAATCCTGCTGTTTATTTCAACATTACCGACAAATATGGGAGCATAGCAGAAGGTAAAGCTGCTGATCTGGTAATCATGGATAAAAATCCGGTGGAAGATATTCAAAACACTTTGCAAATATCGACCGTAATACGCAATGGCAAACCGCTTAATTACATCAAAACCAATTAGCCCTGTAATCTGCTCATTCGACGGACAGGCCTCACCGCTGGCTTTATGTTTTGCTAATTCAAAAATTTGTATCCTTACTTAGTTAGTAATCTCCATGCAGGTTATGCACTGGGTCGCTATGTCCTTAGACTTTTAAATCATTAAGAAATATGAAATTCAATCACATAGGAATTCCAAGGAAAGAGAAGTTTGAAGGCGGTATTGATTTGCCGGACATGAAAATGACTGTAACTGATCACACCAGTAATCCTTATGGAATTCAATTACAACACTATTGGGAAGGTGCGCCATATCCTGAACTAGTAAAGACGGTTCCACATTTGGCGTTTGAAGTTGATGATTTAGAAGCAGAACTAAAAGGCAAGAAGGTAATTATTGAACCAAATTCACCAAGTGAAGGTTTAACCGTAGCTTTTATTGAAGAGAATGGTGTTCCTATTGAGTTGATGGAATATTCGACTTAGTAAGGACACAATCGAGTAAGCAGCTCCGTTTCAAACATCTGATATAACCCCGGTCTTCTGACAAATGCCATCCATAAGGATTCAATTTCTTTTTCTGATAGTCTCCCCGCAATATACTTTTCTTATTTTCTGATAAACATTCATACTCTGAGTGGTTTATTTGCAAATAGTAACGGAAACGGATATTCTGCGACAGACAACGCTGAAAACAGTTTGTCGTGGAATTATGTTAGATACACATATTAACCCCAATAAAGGAATAATTGCAGTTTCCATCAGGTTTTCCAACATTGAAATAAACCTTTCACATAAAAAATGACAGCCTCCCGAAAATTTATAGCTATCATTTCTATAATCGCGGGCGTTCTCTCGTTCTTGCTGGGGGCAGCGAGTATTGGATTTTATATCTATTCGGTAGTTGATGCTCTGGAGAAAGCCGATCAGTCCGCCATCTTTTGGTATTTCGTTTTTGTTTTGGTGGGCATCACGCTGGTTGCTGCGGGCATTTATTTTATCTGGATAGGCTATAAATCACAAAAAGATGAAAACTATGCCGGATTAGCGAAATATTCATTAGGAGGACTCGCTGTTATCATCGTTGTTTTTATCCTTTCCGGAACTTTCAGAGATTGGTCGGCTGACAAAACGAGGTCAGAAAGAATAAAACAGGAAGAAGTAGAGAAATCCCTGGAGGCCGGAATGCACCACATCGAACTGATAGAAGTTGATGAATTTGATCAAACCGGTTTCAGCTTTTCAGTTCATATTTCAGAGGGAGCCGAAGGCGGTTACCGCTTAAAAACTTCAATTGATGATGGTCAGGCCGTATTCCTGGAAAAAGCTGAAGAAATCGAACTGGGCAGTTCTAAAACGAAGGTAATCCGATATGTTAGCTTCGAGCAACTTTTTCAAAAATGTTTTGATGAATTCCAGGAATCAAATATTTACGTTTGTATTGAAAACACGGGTGCAAAGTCATTCTTCACATTAGAGTCGCAACTGATCCTGAGCAAAGATAAACAGCAGACAATCACCAACATAAGGAACAATGAAGAACTCATATCTACCGGGAAAATCGAAATTGCAATGGACACCTTTACTGAAAACATGGAGGTGAAGATAAACGATTTTCAGCCTGTAGATCGTTGACCCTGCGTCTGTGAGTGGAAATATAAGTACCCTAAGGCGTTTTAAATCGGGTGCGATGGAAACTTGATTGCAAGCAATTAATTTCGCTATCTAAAAGAAATTATAATCCCAGCGCCGTTTATATGCTAACCGTTATGCCCTCACAAAAGAGAATAACCACACATCCCGGCACGATCTTACTAAAAGAATATCTTGAGCCGATGGGATTAACTCAGAAAGAATTAGCGGATCATCTGGATATTCCCACTTAGCGGTTCAACGAAATTATTCGAGACAAACGAGGGGTTTCTCCTGCTGCGGCATGGCTACTTTCAGAAGCATTAAACACCTCAAGGCAGTTCAGGCATAACCAGCGGCAAGCGGATGTGTTTGCGGTTCAAAGCTTTGGAAAATTGGTTACCTGACCGCTTAGTCGCTAAATCGTTATACTGCTTATGATAACAAGTCTTTCATTTTATCTTTTCCAGTATCGGCTTTGGCAAAAATATAGATTTGAATAAGTTTTATAACATCAACGAGTTTATAATTATTTATAGATTCAGAATCATGATTTATTATCGCTTCTAAAAATCGATCAAAATAATACGTTATGGAGTCCTCCAGCTTTTCATAATAATCACACCTGGATCTGTTTGATTGAATAATTTTTGGAAAATTAATTCTGATTTAACTTCTTATATGATCTTCGTATTAGACATAAAAAAAGCCGGTATCTCTTAAGACACCGGCTCAAATAAATGAGGTCTAATTGATAACTATACCTCTTTTAATTAGTGTTTGTTGTTGATACTGCTGTGTTTTTTTCAAGTGTGGCATCAACGGCTTCCTGATCGAGTTTCTTCCAATCCCCTGTTGCGGCATCGACTATAACAGGGACTACTCCAAAAATAACATCCATAACAATCCAACCAGCACCAGTTTTTGATTTAACAACCCGTTCAACAGTTTGGTATCCATCACGCTTGAATTTGATTACGTATGTCTTATCTGGTTTTAACTCAAGTTCTAACGGCGTTTTTCCCATCATCCTTTCATTCACATATACTTCTGTATCAGTAGGATTCGATGTTACCGTTAACTCTTTTTCTTTTGATGAAAAAATGGTTGCACAACTTGTTAGAAACAGTGATGAAATAAGCGCTAAAGTAATAAGTCTCATAAGTTTTGTTTTGTTTAATTTTAAATTAAAGTTTAGTGTTAACAGGAGCGATTGTAAATGAAATTGTTACAACTTTTATACCTTTACCTGATAAATAAATTATAGAATGTGTAGTATCCCCTGCGTAACCTTGCCTCTAACAGTTTCAAACCGTCTGAATTTGATTCAGTAGTTTAAATGACCACTCTGGTTTCATCGTATTAATTATAGTTGTCAGTCGGTGGACAAGTTGTTCCCAGTATCGTTTTGGCAACCTTCGATTAATCAACAACTGTCTTGAAAAACTCCTCAAGTTGGTGGACCATTTTAGACAACCGGAGGAAGAGTTCTGTCATCGAAGTTTTTTGCAGAAAAGATGTAGTCCGCCTCACCCAAGCAACTCTGATTCCCGAGTACGCTTGCTCAACTGATATATTGTATCAGAAATGGAACTTTTGTGAGGATTGGGATTTTTTCTAAGAAAACGTCTTTTTCAAATCAGCAAGAAGAGCCTGGTAAATCGGGTCGCAAAACTCCTGTACGCCGCCGCCGCTTGAGTCCCAGGATGTCTCCCACGAAATATAGGTTGTATCTGTATCCGTTACCGGCAATACCTGAACCCTACCCACGTACCCTTTTACATTATCTTTTGATACTGCATCCGGACCATCATCAATACTGTACCGCAGAGTTCTCCGGTTATCATCCAGCCCGAGCAGTGTTTCCTGGAATGCACCATTCAGCACTCGTTTTGCCCCAATTTGTGTACCGGGAATATCACCAACCTTCTCTACATCTTCCACTACATTAGGCGCCCAGCTCAAATCGTGAAAATCTCTTATCGCCGACCATACTTTGTCAGCTGGTGCATTTATAACTACCGAATTAAAACAACCCATTTTCAAACTCCTGTTTTCGTTACTATTTAATTGTCTTTCAGTGATTTAGTATAATTAAAGAAATTAACCTCAAATATGACAATTTAAGAACAAAAGCTATCCGGCAAAACGATACTCTTTTTTATTTATTCCTTCGTTGTTACATACTTTAGTACTTCAACGACCTGCCCGGGTGTTTCGGCAACGGCAAGTGCAGCGGCATCTACTTCTTTGAGAGCGTGAGTGTGTTCAGGATTGTGGAGGATAATCAGCTTTTTCCCTAAAGCAGCAGCGTAACCGGCGTCAAAAGCGGCATTCCACTGCTTGTATTGATCTCCGAATTTCACCACCACAATATCCGATTGTTCAATCAGTGTGCGGGTCCGGATTGCATTGATCTGCGCACCTTTGTGATCTTTCCAAAAATCTTTCTCTTCGCCTCCCAGGATATCAACCCCGCAATTGTCACTCGCCGGATGATCGGTAACCGGGGCAAACGTTTCAATTGGCAGACTCTCTTTCTCAATCCCGTTCTCTATTTCTTCTCTCCAATCAGAATGAATTTCCCCGGAGAGATATACAAACCATTCCATAACCACTATTTTTTAGCTTTAACATTTCCGTTTACCAAGAGAACAAAAATCTGTTAAAGCATGATTCCATTTTGCTTTTACAGATTTCCGCCCCATAATCTGCGCTATCCCCGAAATCCGCGGGATTCTTCACTGCTGACCCAGCCGCTTCAGCTCACTCACCAAAATAAGTGCTTCAATCGGTGTCATTCGTTCTGGATCGGCAGCTTCCAGCTTATTTAAAAGAGTTTCAACATTCGGATCGATCTGTGTATTGAATAGCGACATTTGCGGGAGCGCCTCCTGCCGTTCCACCTGCTGAACCGTTTGCCGTGCAGCTTCCTTTTTGGCAGCCGTTTTCCGCACCGCTCCATTTTCGCCATGATGACTGACGTCCAGGGAATGACTTTCCAGGTTCTTCAAAATCTCTTTCGCCCGTTCAATAACCACTTCCGGAAGACCGGCCATTCCTGCAACCTGGATACCGTAACTGTGGTCAGCCCCGCCTCTCACCAATTTCCTAAGAAAGATCACTTTCCCGTTGTGCTCCTTCACCTGAACATTAAAATTTTTGATTCTCTCGTAGCGGCTCTCAAGTTCGTTCAGTTCATGATAGTGTGTTGCAAAAAGTGTTTTGGCTGCCACTGTCGGTTTGTTATGCAGGTATTCAGCCAGAGACCAGGCGATGCTCAGTCCGTCGAACGTACTGGTGCCCCGCCCCACTTCATCCAGCAGTATCAGAGATTTTGGCGTGGCATTGTTCAGGATATTCGCCGCTTCATTCATCTCAACCAGGAATGTGCTCTCTCCCGCGGCCAGGTTATCGGATGCACCCACCCTTGTAAAAATTTTATCCACGAGGCCGATTTTCGCCTCTTTGGCCGGGACAAAACTACCGAGCTGGGCCATCAGCACAAGCAAGCCGGCCTGACGCAAAATAATGCTTTTGCCCGCCATATTCGGTCCGGTAATAATCAGGATCTGGTACTCGCTGTTATCCAGGTAGATATCATTCGGAATAAACGGTTCACCGGCAGGCAGTGCTTTTTCAACAACCGGGTGGCGCCCTTTTTTAATATTCAGGATATCACTGTTGTTTATTTCCGGGAGCACGTAGTTATTCCGAAAAGCTACTTCTGCAAAACTTTGAAGACAATCTGCTTCGGCAAGGGCCTGTGCAATCTCCTGAACGCGGTCGGCATGTTCTGCAACATAGAGGCGCAGCTCTTCAAACAGTTCAGCTTCGAGGGTTTTGATTTTCTCTTCAGCCGAGAGTACTTTTTCTTCCACTTCCTTCAATTCAGGTGTGATGTAACGCTCCGAATTGACCAGGGTCTGTTTGCGAATAAAATTCTCCGGCACTTTATTCTTGTGGGTGTTGGTCACTTCAATGTAGTATCCAAAAACCTTGTTGTAGCCGATTTTAAGAGATGTGATACCGGTCTCTTTCATCAGAGAGTTTTTGATTTCAGCAATATATTTTTTCCCGTTCCTGGCAATATCACGAAGCTCGTCCAGGTCGCTGTTAAACCCGTCTTTAAAGATACCGCCATCCCTGGTGCTTGCCGGTGGATCTTCAGCCAGTGCATCTTCTATTCGCTCCTGCACATCTACCAGCATTTTCAGGCGACTGTTGATGTCCTTTAGCAACAGATCGTTTTCAAATCCTGAAAGCTGCATTTTTACACGCGGGATCTGTGCCAGCGATAGTTGTAGCTGCTGCAGGTCTCTTGCATTGGTACGTCCAACACTGATCCTGGAAATCAGCCGTTCCAGGTCACTGATATGCTCCAGTTCCTCGCGAAGTTGTTCGCGGACAGGATGCTTGTTATACAATTCATTCACAGCATTCAGGCGCTGCTCTATCGGTTTCACCTGTTTTAACGGCCTCATAATCCATTTTCTCAACAGACGGCTTCCCATTGCCGTATTGGTTGAGTCCAGGATTGAGACAAGAGTTCCCTCGGTTCCACCCATCTGAAGACTTGACGTAAGCTCAAGGTTTCTTTTTGTTGATCCGTCGAGAGCCATATAATCGCTGTTCTCATAGGCATACAGCTTTCTGAGATGGCCAAGGGACGATTTTTGAGTCTCCTGCATATAATGGAGCAGGGATCCCGCCGCTATTTGGGCGATTTTCAAATCTTCAACTCCAAAACCTTTTAGTGAGTGCGTTTTAAAATGATCGGTCAGCAATTTATACCCGTAATCGCCTTCATACACCCAATCCTCTATAAATGTACTATTGTAGGAATCCGTAACATCAGGGAGGTTGTTTTTGAATTTTTTTTGCAGAAGAATCTCTGAAGGCTGCAGGGATTGCAGCAGGCTGTCCAGTTCATTTTTTGAAACCTGGCTCAATGCAAACTCTCCTGTTGAGATATCAGAAAACGCCACACCGGCCGTGCCTCCGGCCCAGAAAACGGAAGCGATATAGTTATTTCTTTTATGATCCAGCAGTTTATCCGACATTGTAACACCGGGTGTGGTCACTTCGGTCACTTCCCTGTTTACAATCTTTTTACCGGCCTTTTTTGCCTGTTCGGGATCTTCGGTCTGCTCACATATTGCTACCCGGTATCCCCTTTTTACAAGTTTGGGCAGATAGCTGTCGAGCGCATGATAGGGAAATCCGGCAAGAGGGGTCTGATCACCGCCGTTATTTCGTTTTGTCAGTGTTATTCCAAGCTCCTTGCTAACAAGAATGGCGTCGTCTGAAAAAGTTTCGTAGAAGTCTCCCACGCGAAACAGAAGTATGGTTCCCGGGTGTTTTTCCTTGATCTCAAAATATTGCCGCATTAACGGCGTCTGCTTTTTCGTACTCATCAAAAAATTTTACCTGCAGTATGAAGTGGATTGCTAAATTCGATTGTTCATAAATATAAGTATAAGAAGGTAAAGGTAAGATTGGTAATTTTTTCCCAAATAGTAGTCCGTCGTTCCTCCTTGCCATGTATATTATCCACGTGGTAAATTTTGTTGGCTTTAATCTGAATGCACATTATTTTGGGTAAATATGGATTACGGAATTAACAAAAATAAAGTGAAGAGATTCTGGCGATTTGCCTGGATTCTTATCAAAAAGAAGGATGTTTTTTTTAATGCCTCTGCAATCACCTTTAATCTTTTTATCTGTGCTGTTCCTTTTATACTTATCCTGATATCCATACTTGGCTATATTCTGTCAGTCGATGAGGCGTTCCAGGAACTCATTCGCTATGGACGCGAACTTTTCCCAAAATTCAGTTACCAAACCGAATCAGGGGATGTTATTGAAGGAGTCATAACAATTGAATCGATGATAAGGCCTCTTGTTGGTGCCCGGCGCGTATTCGGAATTGTGGGTATTGTTGTTCTTCTGTTTGTAGCACAAGGTCTTTTTCACTCCCTGAAGCATGTCATTTTTGATGTTTTTGATATCGAAGAGCGCAAGCACCCTGTAATGGAGTTTATCTACAACTTCTTCACCTTTGGGGTTATTGGCGGTGTATTTGTCTTTTTCAGCATGGCAATATCCCTGATATCGCTGTTTCCGCTCGGACAGATTGTTATTCCCTATACAGATGTTGTGATTCAGCTTGGGTGGGTTGCTGACCTGCTGACTAATATCGTACCGATCATTTTTACTTTTCTGTTATTTTATACAATTTTCCGTTACGTCAGTGAAAAGAGAATCAGCCCTAAAACCGCACTTCTTGCAACTTTCGTTTACACGCTTCTTTTCGAAATTGTAAAATTCGGAATCAGTGTCTACCTGGAATACGCTCTTGAAGCCTACCGTTATTTTTACCAGGGTTACACTATACTGGTTATCATTGCATTATGGGCTTTTTACTCCGCCGCCCTATTTGTTGTAACTGCAATTTTCGCAAGATCTTACAGAGATATATATCTCTCTGAAAGTCCTGCTATCGAAAGAAATCCTTACACGGCAATATCGTGAAAAGCAACAGGGGCACAATTCTACCGCGATCTTTTTACGAACGTGAAGATGTTGTTGAAATCAGTCGCCGACTGATTGGCAAGGTGCTTTGCTCAAAAAAAGGTAACCGGTTTACCAGTGGTATCATCACTGAAACGGAAGCCTATTGCGGCAGAGACGATCGTGCGTGTCATGCAAATGACGGCTTGCGCACCAAACGAACCGAAGTGATGTATGGCCCCGCAGGACACGCTTACGTTTATCTCTGCTATGGTATTCATCACCTTTTTAATGTTGTTACCAATAAAGAAAATATTGCAGATGCAGTATTAATTCGGGGGGTATATCCATTACAGGGAATTGAAATCATGAAACAGAGACGTAACAATACCGGCAAATCCAAACCACTCACATCCGGGCCCGGAATGTTATCGGAAGCACTTGGTATTAAAACATCAGATACATGTACAGATTTGACAGAAGGTCCTATCTGGATTGAGGATCATGATTTCAAGGTTGACAAATCCTCAATAAGATCCACCCCGCGAATAGGTGTAGAGTATGCCGGTGAGCATGCAAAGCGAGAATGGCGGTTTGTAACTGATCAGTTTATAAACTGAATAAAACAGGCTGTCCACTGGCAACTTCCGCGCTTCACAGAAGTCATATGTTAGAAATTTGTTAACAGTAATTTAAATTTTGCGGAACTTTTTTATGATTTTTTGCTCTTATATTGAGAGTGAATTAAAATTAAATAAAACTATAACATAAATTAAATATGACCTCTCTTAAAAAATTCGCATTAACAACCTTATCACTGACAGTCTTCGCTTTCTTTTCAGCATTTACCATAAACAATGCAGATGATATACTTTCAAAAGCATGGGAGGTTGATACTTCTCACAGCGCTATCAATTTCTCAATAACACACTTCTTTACACCCGTAAATGGCGCATTTAACAGCTATGATGCAGATATTCGTTTTGATCCCAATGATCTGCAAAACAGCAGCATCAGTGTAAATATTGATGTAGCAAGTGTGGATACAAAAAATGAAAGACGTGACAACCATCTTCAGTCAGAAGATTTTTTCAATGCTGAACAATGGCCAACCATCTCATTTGAGAGCAACAGTATCCGGAAAACCGGCGATAACTCTTTTGTAGCCGATGGTAAAATAACAATCAAAGATGTTACGACCGATTTTTCATTGCCATTTACGCTTCTCGGCGTAATGGACCATCCAATGCAGGAAAATACCCAGGTAGCAGGCATCACAGCTGAAACCAAACTCAACAGAACCGATTATGGTGTGGGCGTTGGTGACTGGGCTGCAACAATGGTTGTAGGTGACGAAGTCTCAATTGACTTAAACCTTGAGTTAACTCACAAGGCAATGTAAAAAAGAATTTTCTTTTTTTAGTGAAAGCCGGATATGATTTCGTGTCCGGCTTTTTTTATTTTAGAACTTTGTAATCAAACGAAATCACTCTTACATTACACTACCAAAACTTCTCAGTATAATTCACTCAAACACGCTGAATATTCGATATGAATAAAAAACACTTCGCACTGGTCTCCGGCTTTATTGGCCTCGCTGTTCTGTCACGTATTTTACCGCACCCCTATAATTTTACACCACTCGGAGCCATTGCCCTTTTTGGCGCTGCCTATTTTACCGATAAGAAATGGGCCTTAATTATTCCCCTGCTTGCAATGTGGATCAGCGATCTCGTTTTGAATAACTTTGTTTACAGTGCGATTTACGGTGGATTTACACTATTCAACTGGGGCATGATCTGGATTTACGGGTCGATTATCCTGATTGCACTTCTTGGAATGAAAGTATTACATAAAGTCACTGTGCCGCGTGTTTTGGGCAGCGCTCTTTCTGCATCGGTGATCTTCTTTGTCGTATCCAATTTTGGTGTATGGCTCACTAATCCCATCTACCCGCTTAATATTGGCGGACTTGCCGCAACGTATACAGCAGCCATTCCATTTTTCCACAACACCATTGCCGGTGACCTGGTTTACTGTTCTGCTCTGTTCGGTGCATATGAATATGCCAGGTACAGGTTTCCAAATCTTGCTTTGGTGAGAACACAATCCTGATCTGATGGGTACCGGCTGCAATTTGCGAATTGTTTCACTGTTGCCCGGTCTCACTGAAATTGCGGTTGCTTTGGGTTTTGAAGATAATCTTGTGGGACGCTCGCACGAATGTGACTATCCTAAGTCAGTTAAAACACTGCCTGTCTGTTCAGAACCGAAGTATAATATACCGGAAACAGCAAACAGTGCGGATATAAATCAATCCGTGAATGAACTCCTGAAGAAAGGTTTATCCGTCTACCGCATTGATGAAGAAAAACTTCGTTTGCTTAAACCTGATCTGATTCTGACACAGGATCACTGTGAGGCCTGTGCAGTTTCCTTTTCGGAAGTAGAAGATGCCATTAACAACTACCTGGGAAAAGAGACCACTGTCATCTCCGTCTCCCCATCTGATCTCACCGGCGTGAAAGAATCTTTTCGTACAGTTGCCAATGCGCTCGGAGCATCTCAGCAAGGAAAGCAGCTGATCACACAAATGAATCAACGATTTGAAAATATAGAGCGGGGAGTACGGAACAGAAAGAAACCATCTGTCGCAGCTATTGAATGGATAGATCCGCTGATGACAGCAGGCAACTGGATGCCGGAGTTGATTGATATAGCAGGCGGAAAGAGTTTGCTGGCCGAAGCTGGCACACATTCACCGTCGATAAACTGGCGGGATATTCTGAAAGCTGATCCTGATCTTCTTTTGGTTGTCCCCTGCGGATACAAAATCAATCAAACTGTGAAGGAGATGGAGTCGTTGACAAGTAAAGCCGGGTGGAATAGTCTGGCGGCGGTACAAAATAACTCGGTCTATATTCTTGATGGTCATAACTATTTCAATCGGCCCGGACCAAGATTGGCTGATTCTGCTGAAATTTTGGCTGAGATCTTGAATCCGTCTGGCTTCGACTTTGGATTTGAGGGGTCTGGGTGGGAGCGTTGGAAGGTGCTTTAGGATCAGTTTGTATATTTATTATTTACTGGAACTGAAGCCAGGAAAAAGGCATTTTGAGTGGTGTTAAATATTAACGATAACAGCTACTGATAAATGTTGTGCCCAATTGCTTTAATTGGAAAATTTCACTCACCGAAATGTTATTAATTTCTATTTTCCACTCGAGCAGGTAACTGAATTATCTCAGGAAGTCTTTTGGTCTTTTGATTGATTTCAGTCACTATTTGTTCAAAAGCCCGTCGTCCCAATTCGTAAGTTGGCTGATCAATACAAATAAATGGGTGGGCAAGATATTTATTGAATTCGCTGGCACCAAAAGTAAGGATTGTTACATCTTTTGAATCAATACCCTTGTCATTCATATACCGGAGTGCTCCGAGCCCAACAGGATAGGTTACAGCAAAAATAGCTTCAGGTTTTCCGTACTGCTCAATTAAACTTGCAAAGCCATCATAGCCATCCTTTTCACTAAATCCGCCCTCTACAATTGCCTTGCCTGGCATGTTAAGGGAAGCTTCTTTAAGGGCATCCTGATACCCTAAACGTCGTTCACGGGCGATCTCAAGCGAAGGATATCCTGACAGATGTGCTATGTTTTCAAAACCCTGATCGATTAGATACTTCACACCCTTTTTTGCACTTTTACGATCCTCCACCCGGATGTAGGAGTAGCCTGCATCAGAAAATCCCCTGTCAAAGAAAACCAGTTCGATTCCCATCTCTTTGACAATTTCAAATCTTTCCGGTTCTTTCGTCTGTTCGGTTATGGAAACCAGTAATCCGTCAACTCTCAAATCTAACAGAGATTCCAGGTGTTTTTTTTCCAGCTTTTCATCTTCCAGGGAAATTCCGAGAACAATTTCATAATCGCTTTCACCCGCTGCGTGATAAATACCTTCAACCACCGGTGCGAAAAAATAATGTGCTATTTTGGGAATAATCACGCCAATCGTATGAGATTGTTTTGATGTCAGTGAACGGGCGACAAGATTGGGACGATATCCCATCTCCTTCGCCACTTTTTGTACTTTTTTTCTTGTTTCAAGAGAAATATCCGGATGATCCCGAAGAGCTTTTGAAATACTTACTTTGGTGAGATTTAAGCGTTCTGCAATATCAATTAATCGTATGTTTTTTTTCCTCATTGTAAGAGTCGCTTCATAAGTAACAATGTTATATTTGAATTTTTGTTAAAAACTGAAATGCAGGGGAAATCCATTTTAAAAAAACTTTACTGAAATCAGTTTATGTTAATTTATAATTCCCTGATTTTAATACTTCGAAATGAAACTTCATTTCCATGATCCTGTAAAAGGATATGTCCCCATTCAGCCTCACCAAAATCTTCAAACACATCATATTTACTTTTTTGAATTAGATTGCGATACAGTTGCGACCCGCGTTCATACTCCACAACCTTTACGCTGTTCAGCCAATGCTCTACATGATTGGCTCGAACCACAACACGTGCCTTATTCCACTCTCCAACACCTTTAAATCGTTTGGATGATCGATTCGGCTCAGAAAGGTTTTCTGCCGTTATCAGGTCATACAGCGATCCGACAGTTCTGTTACCATTCACTCCCATTTTGGCATCCGGATGATTTTCATCATCCAGTATCTGGAACTCCGGACCAATTTCAGAACCGGTTCCGGGATTGAGCCCCTCTGCTACAAAGTATTTAATTCCACTATTGGCTCCCTCTGTTATTTTAAAATCCAGTTCAAATTCAAAGCTGCTAAATTCATCCTCAGTCACAATATCACCGCCAAATGCTGCTTCTTCACCGGTTGTTTCAATAACGGTCAGCGTTTCATTTTCAATAATCCAGCCCTTCTCCGGAAAACTCTCTTTATTGGCACCCCTCCAGCCATTGGTGGTTTTACCATCCCAAAGGAGTCTCCAGCCTTTCTTTTTTTCAGAATCACTGAGATGATTCGGAACCCAGTTAATCACTTCGGTATCAGGATCATCTTTCTTCCGGTAATTATCAAGGTTACTGGTAGCTATATTTATATTTTTCCATTTAACTTCTGCTCCTTCAATCTCTTCATTCCCGATACTATGCACCTGTAAACCAATAAATCCTTCCGGGGTCATGTCATCAACAAGATTTGCACATTGCACATCATTAACCCAGGTTTTAATCTGGCTGCCAATAGCTTCTACGCGAAAATGATTCCAGAATCCATTCTTAAATGCCATGCGACACTCTTCATGTTTGGTAATGGGATAAAGCCATCCACGCCTGCCCTCATCATAAATACCTCCACTCCATGCTCTTTCCGACGGATCGATTTCAACCTGGTAACCGTGCACTCTTCCATTTTGATACGCATCCTTACTCATACTTCTGATTTGAACACCAGAATTCAATCGCGGATCTACCTTTACATCGTATTCCAGGATAAAATCACCGTAATCATTTTCCGTACTGAGAAACGTATTGGGTGTATTTAATTTTGCAATTCCAATAATCGAGTTATTCTCAACTTTAAACTCGGCATTCCCGTTGAGCACTACCCACCCATCAAGATTCTCACCGTTAAACAGAGGCTGCCAGCTGGATTGAGCTATAGAGTTAAACGGTATTAATAATAAGACAAAACAAACAGTGAATAAGATTTTACGCAGATCTTTTCTATTCCGGTTAAGTTTACTGATATAGTCCATTGGTTTATAAATGTCTGATAATTAGTGATTAATTAGTTGTTGAAGCCAACTTTCAGAATAGGTGGTTATTCGGAAATGTAATTAAAAAAGTAATTCTAAAATAAACACTCCATACTAAATACTTCTTACTTTCTACTCCATTTAACATGGTCCACATCGCCATTAAATCTTCGGCTCCCAGCCGGATTCATATTCCCTTCCCCACAATTTCATTGCATCGCTATCAAGAATTCGGCCGGTTTTGGAATCCACATCAAACGATTTATTTACACGATAAGCTATATTTGCCAGGTGGCATAGCTGTGTACTTTTTGCTGCTTCCACTGTTGGAGAGTTTGGTTTTACTTTACCGCGTATTGAATCATAGAAATTGATTACATGGCTGGTGGACATACTGCCGCCCCCGCCCAGTGCAGTTCCAGCTTCTCCGGATCCGGAAGCCTGTGCGCGCATCAAATTCCCATTCCGGTCGTATAATCGATAAAGAGATCTGTCAATAAATACCGAGCCCTCCGTTCCATATATGACCGTTCCCCTGCCGCCATCATAGGTATTAAAGTTGTTCCGGCTTTTGCCATCCCAATTAATCACCTTATTTCCCGGAAAAAAAAATGAGGCGTACATCGTATCATACATCTCCCAGCCGTCATCAGGATAATGATGTTTAAACGCCTCCACATGAACTTTTTCCGGGTAATCCAGCTGTAATGCCCAGCGGGCTATATCGAGTTCATGTGTAGCATTATTTCCGGTCTCAGCAGTTCCCCATTTCCATCCGTACCAGTGCCAATTGTAATCCCACGTATTGTGTCTGTAAGACTCCCTCGGTGCCGGTCCCTGGAAAAGATCCCAATTCAAATCAGAAGGAGGTGCTTGCTCTACCGGATTCGGCACCTCTCCCCTGTTATTATTATAAAATGCGACAGCTTTATAAGGTGTACCGATTATTCCGTTATGAATTTCATTAATGATTTCGATAGTATGAGCTGAAGACCTCTGTTGATTTCCCATTTGTAACACCCGGTCATATTTCTCTTGAAACCGGCTCAGATACTCATTTTCAGCCGGATTATGAGTAAGAGGTTTTTCGATATATACATGTTTTCCTGCTTCCATTGCCATCCATCCGGCAGGCGCATGCCAGTGATCAGGAGTTGCAATAAAGACAGCATCAAGCTTCTCATCTTCAAATGCGATCCGAATATCTTCAATAAGTTGTGGAGTATATTCGAGTTTTGATTTCAGATCATTGGCAGCCTTATCCCTCATACTTTTCTTTACATCACAGATATATAATAACTCGCTATTATACTTTTCTTCGAGACTTTCATAATAAGCTCCCACCCGCCGTCCGCATCCCATAAAGGCAACATGGATACGATCATTGGCACCTTTAACTCTGCCGTAACTTTTTACTGATAACCCTGCTGCCAGGCCCCCGAAACCCAGAGCTGATGTTTTAATAAAATCACGTCTGTTTATTGAGTTCATAGTATTATTTTTTTTATTATACTTTACCGGTAAAGAATTTTTGCAATGTAGCCAACTCATTTCAAATGGTCAAGTCGAATCAATCGTTGGTTCTTGTAACAGACATTCAAGAAAAAATTATAGAAAAAAACGGCTGATCCATATTTTAAATATCCGGCCATTGGGAAACTTTTTAATTATAATTTTTCTCTACATCACTTTCATCTATCATACCAGCAGATAGACCATAAAAATGACTACCAAACTTTAACTAAAAATTGCAGTTTCACTCATAAAAAAATGAATTTAAATCAAACCTGGCGCTGGTTTGGCCCAAATGACACAACCACTCTTCAGGATGTGAAACAAACTGGTGCCACTGGAATTGTTACGGCATTACATCATTTACAAATTGGCGAAATTTGGACTAAACAGGAAATTCTGGCTAGAAAAAAACAAATCGAAGACACCGGGCTTTGTTGGTCAGTAGCAGAAAGTATTCCTGTCCATGAAGATATTAAGCGTCAATCAGATGATTACATAAAGTGGATTGACCATTATAAACGTTCGATCCGGAATCTGGGTGAATGTGGAATCCCGGTTTTGTGCTATAACTTTATGCCGGTACTCGATTGGACACGGACGGATATAAATTATCCGATGCCCGATGGATCCACGGCACTTCGGTTCGATGAAGTTGCCTTCGCCGCTTTCGATCTTTTTATATTAAACAGGGAGGGCGCTGATCAGGAATTCTCACAGGAATTGGTTAAAAAGGCCGAATCCTATCTTCAAACCCTGAATAATGATGATAAATCTCTGCTTACACAAACAATCCTTGCAGGCCTGCCCGGCTCAGAAGATGGTTATACACTTGAGGAGTTTCGGGAAATTCTGAAATCATATAACGGGATTTCAGCTGCGGATCTGAAAGATCACTTGAAATTTTTTCTCCGTGAGATTGTGCCTGAAGCAGAAAAAGCTAATCTCCGCTTAGCCATCCATCCTGATGATCCCCCGTTTTCCCTCTTTGGTTTACCCAGGGTGGTAAGTACTGAAAATGATTTAACCGATATTATTAAAGCTGCAGATTCTATATCCAACGGCTGGACACTTTGCACAGGATCATTTGGTGCTAACCCGTTCAATGATCTTATTGGAATGGTGAAGCGACTTGCCCAGCGGATTAATTTTATTCATTTGAGAAATATTAAAATAGAATCCGGAAGAACATTTCATGAAGCAGATCATCTAAACGGTGATGTGGATATGGCCGGCGTCATGGAAGAACTCTTAAAGGAAATGAAGCATCGTCTGAAGAATGGCAGACCAGATTTTCAAGTGCCTATGCGTCCTGACCACGGACACAATATGTTGTCGGATTTACACACCAATCGTTACCCGGGCTATTCCTGTATCGGAAGAATGAGAGGACTGGCTGAGTTGAGGGGTCTGGAAACGGGAATAAAAAAAAGAATGAGTTAGTTTATGAATCCTGCAATAAAATAACTCAGCTGAGACATTTTATAAGCTTTTACTTATTCAAGTATTAATGTTTTCTTTACCTGAAAACCCTGATTTCTATACTTCAGACAGTCCCGGATTTAAATCGAAAAAAGCGGTCAGCATTCTGGTAGCAGATATTTTCAACCAATTCAGCAATCAGATCCATCTCATCCGGCACTAACCCTTTTTCCATATCCTCTCCAAGAATGTTGCACAGGATCCGTCTGAAGTAATCGTGCCTGGGATAAGATAGGAGGCTGCGGGAATCGGTTGTCATTCCGATAAATTCACTTAAAATTCCCATATTTGAAAGTGATTCAATCTGCTTTTCGATACCATCCTTTTGATCCAGATGCCACCAGGGAGGACCATGCTGTACTTTTCCGGGGATGGTTCCGTCTTGAAAATTACCTGCCATGGTTACAATGACTTCATTGTCAGATGAATTGTTATTGTATAGAATCACACGGGGCAGTTTATTCTGCACATCCAAACGATCTAAAAGTTGAGCAAGCGGCCTGGCAATTTCAAAATCTCCCATAGAATCAAAACCTGTATCCCGGCCAAGCTTTTTCATCATACGAGAGTTATTATTCCTTAAAGCACCAATGTGAAGCTGAAATACCCACTCCTTTTCATAATCCATCAATCCGCAGTGATAGAGAAATGCAGACTTAAAAATACGAACCTCCTCTTCAGATACGATTACACCTTTCATGCCATTTGAAAAAATTCTTTCAAGTTTCTTATCGCTAAAAGGTTCTGCATAGGGTTCTTCAATTCCATGATCAGACGCCCGGCAGCCCAGTTCGTGAAACAGGTCATGACGATTTTTTAAGGCATCCAGACAATCCCGGTATGAGGTTATTGATATTCCGGAAACCTCTTCCAGTTTTTGCACCCAGTTCCTGAATCCATCTCCATTCTCTATTTCCATGCCCCGATCCGGACGAAAAGTGGGTACCATTATAAATCCGGCGTCTTTTTCCTGTTTGAATTTTTGATGATATTCCAGTGAATCAGTTGGATCGTCCGTAGTGGCAATAACATTCACTTTGTTACGTCTGAGTAATTCTATCGCAGAAAACTCAGGCTGTTGCAACATTTCATTGCATTCATACCAGATTTGTTCTGCCGTATCATCATTCAACAATCGTTTATTGATTCCAAAAGGATGATTCAGTTCCATATGGGTCCAGTGATACAGTGGATTCCTGATCGTTTTAGGCACCGTTTTCGCCCACGCCAGAAATTTCTCTTTATCAGTCGAATTACCAGTAATGTATTTTTCATCCATCCCACAGGTACGCATGGCGCGCCATTTATAATGATCACCTTCCAGCCAAATATGAGTCAGGTTTCTGAAATTGATATCATCTGCAATTTGCTGTGGCGGCAGATGGCAATGGTAATCGATGATTGGCTGGTCAGATGCGTATTCGTGATATAATTCTTCTGCCAGGTTATTTTGCAGCAGAAAATTTTTGTGTATGAATGGTTTTTTCATTTTCCGGGTGGATTTTTGATAAAAAATATTTTTACGAGCATGTTAAAATTAACTTTTAATCTTTCATACGTTTTTTGCCAACCCACCGTACACACCCCTGGCTTGATCGCTGAACGCGCTCAACCCTGTCCCCTCTCGAGAGGGGAAATGTGCAGCCCCAATGTCCGCAGGATGGTTGGGGCAAACAAGGGGTGTGTTTACCTCTCCACACGTCCCGAACCCCCGCTTTGAATCAGTTTTTCAACTTCATCCACCCGGACAAGATTAAAATCACCGGGGATGGTATGTTTCAGGCAAGAAGCAGCCACAGCAAACTCCAGGGCATCAATTGTGCTCGATTTAGTTAAAAGACCGTAAATCAGTCCCGAAGCAAACGAATCTCCGCCTCCCACGCGGTCTACAATATCAATTTCGTAGCGGGCGGAGCGAACCGGCTGCTTACAGTCACGCTCATCATGCAGCAGTGCACTCCAGCCGTTTCTGCTGGCCGAATAGCTTTCTCTGAGTGTAATAGCCACCGACTGAAACTCATACTCTTTTTTCAAGGATCTGGCAAGGGTAAAATACCCTTCTTCATCCAGTTCTGCACCCTCTATGTTGGTTCTACCCGCTTCAAACCCGAGGCTTTTCTGAGCATCTTCTTCATTACAGATACACACATCCACATACTCCATAAGCGGATTCATGACCGCTTGCGCCTCCTGTTCACTCCAAAGTTTCCCCCGGAAATTCAGGTCACAACTAATGGTTACTCCCGCACTCTTTGCAGCTTTACAGGCAGCTATCACAGATTTACGCGGTTTTTCACCTAAAGCAGGAGTGATTCCCGTCCAATGGAACCAATCCTTATCCTGAAATACCTTATCCCAATTAACCATCGACTCCTCCATCTGTTCGACTGCGGAGTTCGCCCGGTCATAGATCACTTTGGAAGGTCGCTGGCTGGCACCCGTCTCCAGGAAATAGATGCCAAGTCGATCCCCTCCGCGAATAATGTGCTGCGTATTTACACCGTATCGTTGCAATGCATGAAGTGCCGCTTCACCGATTTCATGGCCGGGTAATCTGGTTACAAAAAAACTGTTCATTTCATAGCCGGCTAATGCTACAGCCACGTTGGCCTCACCCCCGCCATAGGTCACCTCAAACTGATTGGTTTGAATAAATCTTGAATAGCCGGGAGGTGACAGCCGCAACATGATCTCTCCAAAAGTTACAATGTTACCCATATTGATTTATTGTTTTCAAATTTGAAATTAGACGTTCTGCATTCTTCTTTATCTGTTCAAAATTCCTGTCTCTCAATGCCTCTTTATCCAATAGAGCACCTCCGACGCCCACAGCACAGGCGCCGGCCTGAATCCAATCTGCTGCATTCTTGAGTGAAACGCCACCTGTTGGCATCAGCTTCAGGTGAGGCATGGGAGCTTTTAAGCCTTTAAAAAATTTCACCCCTAAAATATCGGCAGGAAAAACTTTTACAATATCGGCTCCCCATTCCCACGCTCTCTGTATCTCGGTTGGGGTAAATGCACCCGGCATCACGGCAACTTTTGCTGTTTCACAAGCGTCGAGAATTTCCTTTTTTGTCACCGGACTCACAATGAACTGAGCCCCGGCGTTCACTGCCCTTTCTGTTGTTTTTTCATTCAGAACAGATCCAACTCCTATGATTATTTCAGATGGCAAGTTGGAAATTGCTTTTTCAAGAGCTGCAAGTGCACCGGGAACCGTCATGGTAATTTCAATTGCTCTTACTCCGCCTTCATAAAGAGCAAGTGCAACCGGTTCAAACAGAGCTACTTCCTGCAGGCGCACCACGGCAACCACTTTAGTCGCTTCTATTTGCGCCAGAGTTTTCTGCTTATTCATTCTGGATTTATTGGATTAAAAAGTTTCCGGAAAAGGCACGTGATCCTGTTAACTAATAACGTCTCCCTCCGGTTGTCGTGTATGAAGTGAAAATCTTTCAATTTCATCTGTATTGCACTGTTCATTTTACAATTCATCTAAAATTTCATCTGCCGCTTAAGCTGATAGCCGACAACTCATGGTGAAATCTGATTCTATCATTTATCAAGCCTATAAAAACTGCTTACCCTGGATTATTCAGATTAAATACTCATAGCAGTAAATCCGCCATCTACCGGAATCAAAGCTCCGGTTACAAAGGATGAAGCTTTCTCCGAAGCCAGCCATATCACTGCCCCCGAAAGCTCCTCCGGCCTGCCGTAGCGCCTCATCGGAGTGTGATCAAAAATTGCTTTTTCACGCTCCTTGCTAAGAATTTCTCTATTTTGTTCAGCAGGAAAAAATCCCGGCATAATTGCATTTACGCGGATTTTATGTGGTGCCCATTCCCGGGCAAGAAATTTTGTCATATTGTTCATTCCCGCTTTGGAAATGCTATATGTAAACACTTTTGACAACGGAACTTCAGATGATGCTGATGTTATGTTAATGATGCTTCCACCTTCACCTTTTTGAATCATATATTTGGCTGCAATCCTGCTCGCCAAAAATACGCCTTTCAGATTTATATCAAGGATATGATTCCATTCTTCCTCAGTTATCTCCATAACCGGCGTTGTAGAATTCACACCGGGTGCATTCACTAGAATATCTAATTGCCCCCATTTTTCAATGATCTTCTCAAGCGCTGTTACTAGTGATTTTTCATCCCGTACATCAGCCTGACAAATAATGGAATCTCCACCAGCATTTTGAATTTCGGAAGCTCTTTGTTCCGCTCCATTTCGATTTCCGCTGTATATAACAGCCGTACTGGCCCCTGCTTCAGCAAGTGCCTGCGACATCTGACCACCTAATATACCACTGCCTCCAATTACAGCGGCTACTTTGCCATCAAGATTAAATAGCTGTGAATTATCCATTTGAGATTAATTAAATGGTTCAAAATGTCTGTTAAAATGTGCACTGAGATTTTTTTCATACAGATCCTCATGTTCCTCAAGAGATTTCATCAATCGTTCTTTAAAGGTTGCGGCTTCGGGTAAATTTGCGGAAAGTACTGAGCCATAAGCAACATGCAGTACCTGTCGAGCATCGTTATCATCCATCAGCTCCCTTAACTGCCTGTCTTTTAACTTGTACAGAGAAGAAATCCTGTCCGGATTGGCTGAAATGTGATAAGTTTTCTTGTCCTCATTAAATCGGTTGACGGAAAAAGCAAGTATCTCCCGAAATAACGCCGGCTCTGCTTCTGCGATGGTACGTAATGCTTCCAGGTAACTGGTACCCGCTGTTTTAACATGAACTGCACCAGAATTTATGGAACCAATAACCTCATATACCGAAAATTTATCGCTTCCAGAATGGATGCTAAGTTTATATCCTCCAAACCTTTCCGCAATGGCAAGATGTTGTTTGTATTCTGATCGAAATTGATCTAAATCACCCTTAAAATCGATGCCTTTTTCAAAATCACCACAAAACCTTGGCGCAAGACTTACCAATTCTACTCCTAACCGGTTAAGTTCCGAAACAATTAAAAAGTGTTCGAATGGAGTTGTGGGGGAGTCTGTTTCGTCTACGGATAGTTCCAGTTCGGCGGGATGATTCGGATATCTGTACTCAAGATAGTCAGCCATCATTTTTGTATGCAAGATAACCCTGCCATATTTCACCATTCCCTGTAAAACCTGGTAATCATCAGGATTCAAATTTGTATCATTATTTAAGACTATTTTTTTACCGGAGTACCTCTTCAGCAATCCGATCGGATCACATTTTAACTGTGTCCAGGGCAGATATAAAAATCTTTTTTTTAGTTTTTCAAGATTCATCGTTTTGACTTCATTCACTACATAATCGCCTGGATCAATTGTGAACATGGTAAAACCTGCTTTTACCATTCTGTCGATATCATCTGTAGTTTTCAGATGATCGGCATCTGCACCAAATCCATCTTTATGTCCTTCCTGAAAGACCGCCCAGCTTGCCGCATTCATCACCTCCCGGGCCGTACGGTTCGTGCGATTAAGTTCGCGTATAGATTGTTGAGCAAGTACCGGTTTATAGCCTGTGTCTCTGACAGATCGAAGATGAGCCGGACCTGCATTTCCCAAGCGGTCGCCAAAACCGAAGGAATTTATTTTACCAATTAAAACCGGGTTGGTGTAATCAAATACTGACCGCAGAGCATTCGCGTTTTTACTGGTCAGTTCACACTTTAAAATTGAGGACGAATTGATATTGATTTTCTTTCCTTCGAATTCTTTGGGTTCTTCACTATTTATATCAGCAGCAATAATAAGATATTTATCAATTCCTTTTTTTATCATGAAGTACCAGCAGTTACCGACACGTCTTATTGATTTTTCATAGAAAAGTACATCCCCAAGGTTATCTTCTAAATGAGACAGATCTCTTTTATCATACCGATCTGTATTATAATTGATTTCTGTCATAACTCTTATCTAATAATTAATAACCGAATAAGCGCGGTAAAAAAAGGCTTATATCTTCAAAAAAGGTTACGGCCAAAAGAGATATTACCATCGCCAAATACAGTGGCAGCAATGGCCGGATTACTTTTGTAATAGATACATCGGAAATACCGCACCCCACAAAAAGTACACTTCCTACAGGCGGGGTTGTTAAACCAACACATAGGTTTAAGATCATCACAATTCCAAAATGAACCGGATCCATTCCCAAATCTACTGCCAGGGGTAAAAATATAGGAGTGAAAATGAGTACCGCAGGAGTAATATCCATAAAAACACCCACCATCAGCAAAATAATGTTGATTATAATCATAATGACAAACGGATTATCACTTAATGCAATCAGGCTTTCACTAACATAGACCGGTATATTTTCGTATGACATAATCCATGACATTGCCATGGATGTAGCAATCAAAAGGGCTACAATGGCTGTAATATTACAACTGGATAAAAACACCTCTTTAAGTTGTTTGGGATTTATATTTTTATAGGCCAATCCCAAAATTAAAGCATAAATAACAGCTATTGCTGAGGCTTCTGTCGCCGTAAATATTCCTGCAACGATGCCTCCAATTACCAGTATAATGAGAAACAAACTTGGGATTGCATCAAAAAACCTTTTCAGGAATACTTTAAAGGGAACTCTTCCGCTAATCGGATATTTTTTTTTAATTGCAAAATATCCGGATACAAACATCAGAGAAAGACCCACAAGAATACCGGGCAGATATCCGGCCAGAAAGAGTGCTGCGATGGATACACCCCCGCTTGCCAGGGAAAAGACAATGAGAATATTGCTTGGTGGTATAATAAGCCCGGTTGTAGAGGAGGTAATATTTAATGCTGTGCTAAAAGGTTTATCATATCCCTCCTTTTCCATCTGAGGCCCCATAAAACCTCCAATTGCAGAAGCTGTAGCTACAGCTGAACCTGAAATTGAACCGAATAACATTGCAGCGATAATTTGTACATAAGCAAGTCCACCGGGAAGCATTCCAACAATTGATTTTGCCAGGTCAATCAGACGCCTGGCAATGCCGCCCTGGTTCATGATTTGTCCGGCCAGTATAAAAAACGGAATAGCGAGAAGTGTAAAACTGTCAAGACCGGTTGCCATCCGTTGGGCAACAGTAGTGATGGCCGGCTCAAAGGAAATACTTACAAACATAGTCATAAGTGTTGCAATACCAATACAAAATGCAATAGGAACCCCGATTAGCAGCAACAGAACAAAACTGATAACAAGAACCAAAATCCCTGCAATTTCCATCAGGCCACCTCGTCAATCTGAGGTTTTTGTTCAATTGGTCCTTTTGTAATTATTACCCGAATAAACCAGGTCGAATAGATTACAATAATGGCTCCGCTCAACGGAAGTGCTGTGTAAACATATGCCAGCGGAACTTGTAAAGAAGCGGATAGCTGATTCAGTTCCCAGGTAAGCTGCACAAGATAAAATCCTCCCAAAATCAACACCAAAAACGAAAAAAGGGCAATTAGAAGATGAATAAGAATTTCCATCCAGAATTTACGAATGCCTGTCGCCATATCGATAAAGAGGTCAAATGCAAGGTGCATATTTTGTTTATAAGCATAAGCTGCTCCCAAAAGACCAATCCAGATGAGCAGAAACCGTGCTGTCTCTTCCGTGAATGAACTTGCTTCCCCAAGTACATATCGTGTAATAACCTGCCAGGTAACTACAATGACCAAAACAGCCATCAATATGATCATGATCCAGGCAATCGTGTTATCCAATATTCTGATCAGTTTATTCATTCACAAGCTCCCGGATTTGTTCGATATACTGATTTAGCCTGATATCTTCTTTTGCATATTGATCATACATGGGCTGTAATCGTTCTTTGAATGGCTTCTTATCCGGGTAGTTAATCTCAATTCCGGCTTCCCTAACACTTTCCATCGCAATTCTGGTGGATTCTTTCCACAATTCTCTTTGATATATAGCCGATTCTTTTGCAGCTTTTTCAATAATCTCTCTTTCTTCCTCGTTTAGCCTCTCCCAGGTAGCAAGGCTAATGAATAAAATATCAGGAACAGCCGTATGCTCATCCAAACTATAATAATTACTAACTTCATAATGCCTTGAAAGGTGAAAACTGGGAGGATTATTTTCAGCACCATCAACGATTCCCTGCTGTAGTGCCGTGTATAGTTCACCCCAGGAGATCGGAGTGGCTGATCCGCCAAGCAAATTTACCATCTGAATGGATGCCGGACTCTCCTGAACCCTTATCTTTAATCCTTGCAGATCATCCGGATGTGAAATTGGCCTCTCTTTTGTATAGAAACTCCTTGTTCCTGCATCATAATATGTTAATCCCAAAAGCCTGATACTCCTGCCTGCTTCAAGTAATTCATCACCAATTTCTCCGTCAAATACTTCAAAGCGGTGCTCTTCATCTTCAAATAAAAATGGAACACTGAAAATTTTATATAAGGGTTCAAATCCTTCTATAACACTGGACGATACTTTGGTAATATCCACACTGCCTATTTGAAGTAACTCCAGCAACTCACGCTCGGACCCTAACTGCTGACTCGGATAAATATCAATACGCATTTTACCGTCTGATTCTTCAGCAACACGTTCAGCCATAAATACCATCGCCTTATGTACGGAATGATTGGCATCTAAGCCATGACCCAGTTTTATGACACGAATCCCATTATCGGAAGAACACGAGGCAAACCACATCATAAAGGCAGCAATCAGAAGTGAGAAATGATGTTTCAATATCCTGATAATCTCTTTCTATTTACCGGTTAAGTAAATTCAAACTTAATTAATACGAATTAAATTTCCAAAACTATCATGATATTAATAATTTGGCTTGGTGTTTAAATTTTATACTTCAATTCAGTTCAATATCCTGGAAAGGCATTATTACAAATGAATAAAAATATTATCATCATAGGCGCAACATCCGGAATCGGTGAAGGACTTGCCAGGATATGCATCAAAGAAGGATACCGGGTGGGTATTACCGGGCGGCGTGAGAAAAGATTGCGCTCACTGAAAGATGAATTAGGTGAGAATATCTTCTATGTCAGAATGGATGTTACAAAACACAAAGAATCGAGAGAGGGTCTGCGATCGCTCATCAATGAAATGGGCGGGATGGATATCATCGTACTGAATGCGGGTATTTCTAATTTTCACGGATCAGATCTGCTTAGCGTTGAGCAAAAAGTTATCAATGTAAACATATCGGGGTTTGTGCAGCTCTTCAAAGAGTCGTATGAATATTTTAAAAAACAGGGGCACGGGCAGATTGTGGGCATTTCATCGGTTGCTGCACTATTTGGCTATGGACGCTCAGCGGTTTATAATGCATCCAAATCGTTTATATCGCTTTATATGCAGGGATACCGTCAAAAAGCAAAAAGAGCGGACTCAGATATTACAATTACCGATATCAAACCCGGTTTTGTGGAAAGCGAAATGACAGAGGGGAACGAAAATCTGTTCTGGGTTGCATCAACAGAAAAAGCATCAGAGCAAATTTTAAAAGCGATAGAGAAAAAGAAAAATCTCGCCTACATCACTAAAAAATGGCGGCTGATGGCCTGGATATTCAAACTGATTCCCGATTTTGTCTGGAACCGCCTTTAATCCTGCCGGATTACATAAACATGTATAAGAGCAAGAACAAGAACGGGAGGGTCATCACCCAGGTGCCTTTCCAATGTGTTGTATATTCTCTTCGTTCCATGATACTGTATTGTAATTAATCTCTGTCTGTAAATAATTACGATACTTTCACGAAGATGTTCCATTAATTCTTATTAATCCGCAATAAATGATAAAATATTAACCACTGCAAATCGACAATGATATGCCGCCACTCAATGGTTCGAGTATCCGCTGGTACCGTAAGTCCCCGCTCGTACCGCATTCCTCACAATGCCACGAGCGTCCGCTCGTACTGCATTCATCACCACATTCATCTATAAAACCAAATCATATTCAAATCACCTTCTCGTTCACAATTTTATAAATTTGTTCCGCCAAACCCATACCAATATCAGGTGTCCTGAAAATTTGAGTCGGGGATGCATTAAAAATTTTATTCAGAGGGTTTAACTCTATCAAAAGCCCTTCAGCTTTCACAGGTCCAACTAACGGAAAACCCTGTAATATTTGAATCTGGTTCCTGTATGTATTTGATTTAGATATACCTTTTTTTACAGGCCTCTTATAACTCCATCTTCCCATTTCATGTTTACAGATTTGATTCGCTGCATAAATCATAATCCGGGCTGAGTCTTCAGGTGATGCAGATCTTAAAACAGGAATTCTGAAGATTAGTTCGAGTGTAACAAGGGCATCCTGTATTGCTTCGCGTTTCATTTTTGTTTTAAACACATCTTTAAATGTACCTTCAAGGATCATCATACATGGATTGTTCAGAGATGACAAGCAGCTGGCCTGTTGAAATAGTCGTCCGTCTTTGATTGATTGAACAAAATCAGGGAATGTTTTTCTCTCTACAGTCAAATTGTTTAGTAGATAGTCCCCGTTGGCAAGTCGATTAATTTTCAAACTTGAATTTTCTGTTCCTCTCAAATAATTCAATATAAGGGGATTCCTCTTCCTGTCATCGATTGTAATATTTATTTGAGGTTTGATGGTCATTTTCAATGGTTCTGTTTTTTAGAAATTTTGTTTCGACAGAAATCTCTGACAGATAGTTATTAATTGAAATCACATTCACCAAACGTTCCTCCGGAACGTACCGTGGATTTTTGCCCGTCTTATTTCTACCGACCAATCGTTCCTCCGGAACGGGCTGTGGATATGGTTATATGCCTTTTTCTATTTGCTGCCTCCCTATCATTCCATAGAAACAAGCTGGATTTTTCATTTTCATTTGTTACAAAACAAATTTTCTTTTCTGAATAAAATTGGATGTTTAACCAATACTCGAAAACCCTTCTATGAGATTCACTTTTTACATATAGCCCATAAGTATTTATAAATATGTTCCCCGTTCCGTCAGAAACCCCTGACCGACAGCAATTCAGTTCGTACTGCCTGTATTTGTGTTCCGTCAGGAACATCTCATCGGTAGCAATTCAATTCGCACGACTAATTTCATGTTCCGTCAGGAACATCTCGTCGGTAGCCATCCAATTCGCACGATCTGATTCCATGTTCCGTCAGGAACATTTCGTTGGTAGCAATTCAATTCGCGCGACCTGAATCCATGTTCCGTCAGGAACATTTCGTGATCAATCTGAAGATCACACGAGAGATTTAAATATATACCTATCGTCATATTCAATCTCAAAAGCATCCAAAAGACTCCGATACTCTTCTAAAAATGAAACTTTTTTGTGATGAGATTCCTGTTTTTGTATATATCTGACCACTCTTGGAATATGACTTTTCGAATATGAAAATGCCCCGTATCCCTCCTGCCATGAAAATTGAGAACAGGTAAATTTATTATTGTTAACCCACTTGCTGCTTTCCGTTTTAACATTTTGAATTAGTGAAGATATCGATTGATATGGCCTCATACCGATTAAAATATGGATATGATCAGGCATGCTATTAATCTGCAACATTTTGTGCCGGTTTTTTTGAAAAATCCCCGTAATGAATTGGTGTAATCGTTCATTCCAATTTTTATCAATAACGGCTGCGCGATATTTCACAGCGAAAACAAATTGAATATGTAGTTGAGTATATGTATTTGGCATGATTTAACATTTCCTGTTTTAGATTAATGATTGACAATTAAAATGATCTATTTTCAAAGTTTAATCCACCTCACCAAACGTTCCTCCGGAACGGGCTGTGGATATGGTTATATGCCTTTTTCTATTTGCTGCCTCCCTATCATTCCATAGAAACAAGCTGGATTTTTCATTTTCATTTGTTACAAAACAAATTTTCTTTTCTGAATAAAATTGGATGTTTAACCAATACTCGAAAACCCTTCTATGAGATTCACTTTTTACATATAGCCCATAAGTATTTATAAATATGTTCCCCGTTCCGTCAGGAACATCTCGTCGGTAGCCATCCAATTCGCACGATCTGATTCCATGTTCCGTCAGGAACATTTCGTTGGTAGCAATTCAATTCGCGCGACCTGAATCCATGTTCCGTCAGGAACATTTCGTGCGCTTTCCCACCAATAATACCACCATCCGATCATTTCACCCCATCCAGACAAATGAAAATCCCACACATACAAATCACCCCAACCAGCCATCCCTGTCCAGGCTGCGATACTGAATTGATTCGGCCATATGGTGCGTTTTGATCTCCTCCGAAAATTCCAGATCCGCGATGGTGCGTGCTACTTTCAGAATACGATCGTAGGCACGTGCAGAGAGACCGATTGAATTCATCGCCTTCTTCATCATAGCCGCACCTGCCTCGTCGATACGGCACACTTTCCTAGCCTGTTTGGTACTCATCTGTGCATTACAATACACATTCTGCATTCCCATAAATCTGCGTGTCTGTATTTTCCTGGCTTCAATCACCCGTTTTCGGATTTCAGACGAAGACTCCCCCTTCGCTTTTGATGACAGCTCATCATAACTCACTTTTTCCACATCGATGTGCAGATCGATTCGATCCAGCAGCGGTCCGCTTATTTTACTCAGGTACCGCTGCATCTGAATCGGTGTTACCCCTTCCGGCTCGGCAGGATCATACCAGTCTCCCGAAGGTGAAGGATTCATGGACGATACCAGCATGATTCTGCTGGGGTAGCAGACACTCATCCTCGCCCGCGAGATGCTTACAAAGCCATCTTCGAGCGGCTGACGCATCACCTCAAGTGCACTTCTCTTGAATTCCGGAAGTTCATCCAGGAACAGTACGCCGTTATGAGCCATAGAAATTTCCCCCGGCATCGGTATGCTGCCACCACCGACAAGAGCTACATCCGACACAGTGTGGTGGGGTGACCGGAAAGGCCGCTGGGTTACCAGTGCTTTTCCGGCTGACAGAATCCCCGCCACAGAATGTATTTTGGTCGTTTCGAGGGCTTCATCGAGTGTCAGCGGCGGCAGGATTGTCGGGATTCTTCTCGCCATCATGGTTTTCCCTGAGCCAGGAGGACCGACCATAATTGCGTTATGCCCGCCAGCAGCAGCTACCTCAAGGGCTCGTTTTACCGACTCCTGCCCACGAACATCACTGAAATCCAGGATCTCTGCCTGCCCGTTTTGATGAAATACTTTTTCAATATCCACTGTTACCGGTTCGGCTGAGGAGCTGTTATCAAACCACTGCATTACCTCTTCCACTTTTTGAAACGCCATTACCTTTATGCCGTCTACAACCGCTGCTTCGGGCGCATTCTGCGCCGGCACCACCAGGTACTCCAATCCCCGGTTTCGTGCCTCAACAGCTTTAGGCAACACACCTTTTACCGGCCGAAGCTGCCCGTCGAGTGCAAGTTCACCGAGAACAAGGCTCCTGCTCAGTTTATCCGTACTGACCTGGTTGGAAACAGCCAGCAGACCAAGCGCTATGGGCAGATCAAAACTGCTTCCTTCTTTGGGTAAATCTGCCGGCGCCAGGTTTACCGTTACCCTTCCCCGCGGAAAAAAAGCTCCCGCATTTTTCAGGGCAGCGTGAATACGATCCTTCGATTCACTCACTGCCCGGTCAGGCAGCCCCACAAGATAATACTTCGGAACTCCCCCGCTCATGTTAACTTCCACTTCAATTAACCTTGCATCTACACCGATGGTTGAAGCACAATATACTCTCGATAGCATTTTTTTGAATCTTTATGTTCTCATTTACGTAGTATGAACATAAAAGAGATGAATCCTTACAGTTCTAATTTAAATTCATATGAAAAAAATTATGAAAACAAAACAAAAACCCATCCTTGAAGAGATACAGGGAACCGTTAATGAAATTATCTCCCAGGTTAAAAAATTAATCCGGGAAGGAAATGCAAGAAGAGTAATAATCAAAGACAAAAACGGAAAAACACTTTTTCAGAGTCAGCTTACCATTGGAGTTGCGGGTACAGTTTTTCTGACGTCCATTGCCCCGATCATATCGGCAATCACCATGTTTGTTCTATTTGCAAGCGATGCAAAAGTATTGGTTGAGAAGGAGGTTGATACAGACGATACTTACGATGAATATGAAGTGGAAGCAGAAGTGATTGAAATCGAGGATGAGGACGAGAGCAAAGATAAAAAAGAAACCGGTGATGCCGATAAAAAATCGAAATCATCCAAATCTTCTAAAGCGGATAAGACGGTTGGGAAGAAAGACGAAAATGGGAAATAATATTTATTCCAGACTCACATGATTTTCCGGTATGTAAGCTAACGCTTGTTCCAAATCCATTATGATATCTTCAATGGCTTCTGTGCCTGACGAAATCCTGACCAGACCATCTGTTATGCCGGTTCTTTCTCTCGCTTCCCGGCTCATAACGGCATGAGTCATTGAAGCAGGGTGCTGAATGAGTGTATCCACGTTTCCAAGGCTGACTGCCAGCGTGCACAGCTTCACATGATTCATCAAACTCTTTCCCGCCTCATATCCTCCTTTCAGCTCAAAAGAGATCATCCCACCGTACCCGTTTGCCATATACTTTTTCGCAAGGTGATGGTCCCGGTTTGATGCCAGTCCCGGATAGAAAACCTCCCCTACAGAATCATGATTATCAAGATACTCAGCAACAATTGATGCATTCTCTGAATGTTTTCTCATCCGTAACGGAAATGTTTTTAAACCAAGCAGCGTCAGCCACGCATCAAACGGACTTGCAGTCCCCCCGTGATTTTTCCTGTACATATCCAGGTTATATTCGGCTCGAATACCCTCTTTCATGACAAGCGCACCTCCGATGACGCTGCCGTGGCCGTTAATATATTTTGTTGTAGAGTGCGCCACGATATCACAATCCCACTTGAAGGGTTGTATATGCCATGGAGTTGCAAATGTGTTATCAACCATAACAACAATATTTCTATCATGTGCCTTCCGGACCACAGGTTCCATATCGAATACTGTCAGAGTTGGATTTGCAATCGATTCAAAAAAGAGAAGCCCCGGATTATCTGCTTTTTCTATAGCTTCTATAAATTTATCCGGGTCGTTACTATCTATCTGAATCACATCAATTCCAAACTTTGAAGCTTCTTCTGTCAGGAACTGTGAGGTGCATCCGTAAAGCGTTTCCTGGGCGATCAGAGTTTTACCAGGCGCAATAGCCATGAATGCGGTAGTTATAGCTGCCATACCGGAACTGAAAACCATACTTTCAGCTTTTGTTGAGAGGTTAGCCGCCTCCATGACTGCCAGTGTTTCCTCCAGTTTTTCTACCGTTGGATTGCCGAGTCTCGAATAGCTGTGTGTGGCTCCGCCCTCTTCATGTGCAAAAAATTTGCGTCCGGAATCCGCATCCGGAAAAGCAAAAGTTGAGGTTTGATATACAGGCATCAAATGTGATCCGTAAGGATCCTTATCAGGGTGATCTGCCCGCGGACAAATAGTTTCAAGTTTTTTACTCTTATACATCTTTCTCCTCTTTCTCATTACCAATTTCAATTTTTGACTGCTCTTTCACCACAGAAAGAACGATACCGGTGTAGATCTGAACAATACCGGGTATTTTTGTCAGTTTCGATCTCAAGAAAGATTCATATTCTTTTGTATCAGAAACCACCACATGCAGCAGATAGTCATATTCTCCGGTCACATTGTAACAGGCCAGGATTTCCGGAAGTGATTCAATCCGGTTCTTAAATTCCTGAAGTTTTCTATAGTGATGAACGGCAAGTTTGATGGAACAAAAAACTGTCAGTCCTTTGCCGATGGCTTCCCTGTTGATCCATGCCGTATATCCTCTGATAACGCCATTCTTCTCAAGACGTTTCACCCTTTCGAGAGTCGGGGTGGTTGTCAATCCAATTTTACCTGCAAGTTCATTATTTGTTATCCTGCCATCCTCCTGAAGGATTTCGATAATCTTTTGATCTGTTTTATCTAATTTTACCATAATTATAATCTGTTAACTAATTAAGTTAAAGATTTTTCTACTAATTTTTTAGATAATAACAGATATTTAATACTTTTTATCGTTATTTGCACAGAGCCTCTGAATATATCCTTCCTCAAAATAAAAAAGGCTCACCCGGTGTTACCGAATGAGCCTTTTTTAATTTCAGATCTGTACTAAACTGCGTACGACTTTGCTTTTTCCTTTGTTAAACCATCACCTGCCGGTGGACTTGCAAGTCCCTTGTCATACTCTTCGAGAGTAAATTCATCCACCTGTATAGCATCATTCCGTGCCTCTTCTGTTTTTTTGACCAGGTCTGCTTCATCCTGAGATATAATGCCTTTGGAAAGTGCCGGCTCAATCTGGTCGAGCACATGAGCTTTTGGTATTTCGCGAGCTTTGGTTGCTTTATAGAGCTTTTTGTACACCGGCCATGTTTTCACAATCAATTGGAGTGCATGCTCATATTTTCCGATTGCTTCATCTGTCGAATCCGTTACAAAAATACCTTCCGTCAAGCGATCCCGCAGTTCACCGGGCACCTGCATCGCCTGTGCAATTTTGTGCCCCAGCTTGTCGGACGGTTTGGACCCGATGCGGTTTATTCGTGACCACACTGCTACAGGCCCCCGGAAAACCCAGCTCAGTCCAGGCAATCTTATTTCACTGTAGATTCCGTCAAATGCTTCCTGAATCTCATTGAAAGCGTATTGCATCGACCACTCAAAGAAGTCGCGGTCTTCTTTGCGCTGACCTTCCGCCTCGTATCTTCGAAGGGTTGCCGTGGCAAGGTACATCCAGCTCAGAATATCGGCATAGCGACCCGAAAGTTTCTCTTTCATTTTCAATGCGCCGCCGTATGAACCAAGAGCGATATCAGCCATAAAAGCAAAAGAGGCTGACGCCCATGCAAGCTTGCGATAGTATTTGGCTGCCGGCCCTTTAACAGGTGAGCTTGCAAGCCGGCCGCGTGTTATACTCAGCACAAAAGCCCTCACCTTATTCTGGACCACATGACCAATATGTTTCCAGAAAGCATTGTCGAAAGCAACTGCATCTTTGTTCATCAGTGCTTCAATCTCTTTGTAGGCATACGGATGACTGCGAATGGCTCCCTGGCCAAAGATCATCAGGGTGCGTGTCAGTATATTGGCACCTTCAACAGTAATTGCAATGGGCGTGGCTATGTATGTATGGCCAAGCAGATTTCGTGGTCCCATAGAGATCCCTGCACCGCCCAAAATGTCCATCGAATCATTGATAATTTTTCTGCCAAGCTCTGTAAAGTTGTATTTTGCAATTGCCGTAACCACAGCTGGCTTGGCTCCCTTGTCGAGGGCACCGCAAGTGTAGATCCGGGCTGCATCCATCAGGTAATTGAATCCTCCGATACGTGCCATCGGCTCTTCAATCCCTTCAAATTTTCCGATATTCAGACCGAACTGTTTCCGGATTGCGGCGTAGGCTCCGACAGCTCTTACGGCTGTTTTGGCTCCGCCTGCAGCCTGCGCCGGCAGTGAAATTCCGCGGCCAACCGACAGCGACTCCATCAGCATCCGCCATCCGTTTCCGGCACCATCCACACCGCCAATAATGGCATCTGCAGGAACGATAACATCTTCGCCCCGGGTAGGGCAATTATAAAACGGAACACCCAGCGGATCATGACGTTTACCCAAGACCACACCTTCGGTATCACTTGGAATCAGTGCACAGGTTATTCCCAGGTTTTCGCCTTTACCGAGCAGATTTTCCGGATCATGCAGTTTAAACGCAAGTCCGATCACTGTGGAGATAGCCGCCAGGGTTATATATCGTTTATTCCAGTTCAGTTTCAGGTAGAGTTCTCCATCCTCGCCTTTAAATACTTCTCCGCGGCTTTGCATTGCGCCTGCATCTGATCCCGCATTGGGTTCAGTCAGCGCAAAGCAGGGCATCTCTTCGCCTTTTGCCAATCTTGGCAGGTAGTGATCTTTTTGATCCTGGGTGCCGTAGTGCATCAGAAGCTCTGCCGGACCAAGCGAATTAGGAACCATCACCGTTGTGGCCAGTGGTCCGCACCGAGATGCAAGCTTTCCGATAATGGCACTGTGTGCATTTGCTGAAAAGTTCAACCCGCCATATTTCTCAGGAATAATCAAACCGAAAAATTTCTGATCCCTCATAAACTGCCAGGTTTTTTTATCAAAATCCTTTCTCTGAAAAACCTTCCAGTCATCCACCATTCTGCACAGTTCTTCCACAGGACCATCCAAATATTCACGTTCTTTGTCTGTTAAATCAGGGTAGGGCTCACTGCTCATTTTCTTCATATCCGGTTTTCCTGAAAAAAGCTCCCCTTCGACCCACACGGTGCCAGCTTCAATGGCCGTCTGTTCAGTTTCAGAAATAACCGGTAAAATATTCATAGCATCCAAAAGCTTCATCAGCGGAGCAGAAATGAGTGTCCTCCGGATCGGTTTTACATTAAAGATCACTGCCACTGCTAAAAACGTTGCAATAAGCCAGATCGGCGCATTCACGCCCACAAGGGCAAAAAAACCGGCAACTGCCCAGAGCCAAAGAGGGGCTCCCGAATACCCAAAGAGCAACAGTATGACTAGAAAACTTGTAATTCCCACCCATACCGGGATGTTTGTAAAAAAAGCGAATTGTTCAATAAGGGCTTCCATGTTGATTTCTCCTGTTTAAGTTGATCATACTTTGATTTTTCTGCTTACAAAGCCATCAATTGAGTGTTCAAGTGCGTGTTTTAAAAATTTTTCCCGGTCAATACGAGTATCGAGGCGCTGATTCAAAATAACCGAAACCGCACCATGAAGCTGCGACCATATTGTATAGGCAGCCAGCAGCGGGTTTTCCTCTTTAATAAAATCTTTTTCAACTCCCTCTTCAATAATTCCGGCCATAAGTTCATAACCGCGTCGAATATTTTGAAATTTCTCTTGCGGGTACTTGGGCATCTCTTCGGGCCGCACTAAAAAAATTATTTCATATTCCTGCGGATGACTAATTGCAAAATTCAGATATCCGCGTCCGGCCATTTCAAGCTTCTGAATCGGGTCTGATCCGGCAGCAACAGCTTTTTCAAGATTACGGATCAGGCTATCAATACTCTGATCAATTAATGTCAGTAACAACTCATCTTTATTCTTAAAATGTAAATAGATGCTTGTAGCACTGACACCTACTTTTTTGGCGATCCGCCGCATCGAAAGCCTTGAAAATCCTTCTTTGATCAGAAGTTTCCGGCTCTCTTCTAAAATTTGATCCTGAAGTTGCATTCCTGTTAGGTTAACACTGTTAAGTAACGTTTCTAATTTATTAAAATTCTGATGAAAATCAAGCTCTGCAAAAGAAATTACCTGAATATGGTTGTTTCATTACAGGTAACGGCGTAACATTCTGCTATGGATTCAGATATACCACGGTACAACCGGCTCCCCCCTGCCCGATCGGTGCTGTCTCAAATTTCTCTACTTCTTTGCGTTCACGTAAATATTCATGCACCAGTTTTTTTAAAATCCCTTCTCCTTTTCCGTGTATGATTTCAACCTGATTCAAACCCCTGGCAATCGCTTTATCAAGATACAACATTACCTCTTTAACTGCCTCTTCTCCCCGGAATCCGCGAATATTCAGTGACGCAGAAAATTCACCCGGGTCATAGTCTGTTGTGTAGGAAGTTGTCTTGAAAGCCGGTCTGTTTTTTGCTCTTTTCGCCGGTTTATCCACTTTAACAAGATTCCCCAATTTCGTTTTAAGTTTCAGACCACCTGCAAGAACAACAGCATTTTTTCCCTGAATATCGACAACCTCACCGGTTGCTGATCCGTCTGCAAAAACGACGGAATCACCAGGCTCCGGTATCTCTCCTTTTCTTCGTCTGGGCTTTTTTTCAGCTTGCTCAGTTTCTTGCTTCACACTCTTTTTAAAATCGGAAACCTCTTTCCGGGCCTCTTTGATAACCTCATTATCTCCTCTTCCCTCTTCTTTGATTTGCCTGACTGCCTCCTCAATTTTTTGGTTGGCAGTTCGCATAATCTCATTCGCCTCTTCCAGCGCTTTTTGCCTGATCGACTCCTTTTTTCGTTTCAGTGCATCCAGTTTATCACGGTATTCACGTTCGCGTGCTTTTGAGCTTGATGCGGCTGATTCGTACTCAATCCTTATTTCAGATGCCTCCCGGCTCTTTTTTTCAAGATCAATAATCAAATTTTCAAGACTGCTCTTTTGTCCGCCAACAAGTTCTCTTGCACGAGTGATTACGTTTTCCTGAACTTCCATCCTTCGTGCTATTTCAAATGCGTAACTGCTGCCCGGCAGTCCTTTTTGAAAATGATAGGTGGGAGAAAGATTTTGCTGATCAAATTCCATTGATCCATTCACCGCGTTGGGATGTTCATGTGCAAAAACTTTCAGTGAACCGTGATGTGTGGTTACGATGATCTGAGATTTTCGCATAATCATCTCTTCAATAAAGGCCTGGAAAATAGCGCCCCCTTCTTCGGGATCTGTGCCGGCCGCAGCTTCGTCAATCAGAACCAGAGATCTCTCATCAGCTGCATCCAGCGTATCTTTCATCCACTGTAACCTGGATGAGAAAGTACTCAGATCATTTTCAATGGATTGATCATCTCCCATATCCAGAAACAGGCCTGACTTTACCGGCAGCCTTGAATCGGGATGAACAGGAACCGGGAACCCGCTTTGGTGCATCATTATGATCAAGCCAATAGTTTTCATTGCAACAGATTTTCCGCCTGCATTCGGTCCGGTTATAATCAATGCAAGTTCGTTTTCATGAAGTTCAAGATTCAGCGGAATCACAGAATCCTGATGAGTGTTCTCCATTTTTTTCAGTTTCAGGACCGGATTATAAGCTTCCATCACGTTCAGCTGATGGCCGTCAGAAAGTTCAGGCACCGATCCATCCAGCTTCAATCCCAGTTTTACCCTGGCGTGAATACTGTCAATTTCTCCAATCAGCTCCTCATTCAGGCTGAGTTCAGGTGTGTTTTGGCGAACATGACCGGTCAGTTCTCTCAGTATTCGTTCAATCTCATATTTCTCTTCCGATTCGAGCTGCCGGATTTCATTATTAATCTGAAGGGCCTGAACCGGCTCAAGATAAACTGTCTGTCCGCTGGATGAAACATCATGCACAAAGCCCTCAATTTTTCGCTTGAACTGGGCCTGGATCGGAATAACCATTCTGCCATTTCTGATTGTAGGACCTTCATCGGAGGCAAAGCCGTCTTTAGTTGCCTCTTTCATTACACTCTGAACCGTTTTTCGAAGTGATTGACGTTTCCTGTTCAGTTCTTTCCGGATGGATCTTAGTTTCGGGCTCGCATCATCACGCAGTTCTCCGTTTTCGGTAACCGACTTTTTGATCACTTTCTCCAGGTGATTCAGATAATGTAGCTGCCCGGAAATTTCGGAAAGTGAAGGCAGGTTCTCTTTCTGATTTACAATAAACTGCTTCATCAGTCTTGCGCTTCTTGCATGATCAAATACCACCGGAAATACCTCAAGGGATAGTACCGAACCCTCTGCCCTTGCTGTTTCAAGAATTGGCAGAAGATCACTCAGGTTTAAAAAAGGCAGGTTAATATCTCGTTGAATGAGCTTTATCACTTCCATTACACGAAGACGAAGTGTGCGAATTTCAGACGCTTCAATCTCTGGCCTGCACCTTCCTATTTTTTGCCGGCCTGTCTCCGTATAACAGTACTTCAGGCAAGCCTCTTTAATTGTATTAAACTCGCTCTTTTCAAATATTCCTTCGGGTATTGTTGTAAATTTTTCCATAGATAGATAGTAAACGCTGTCACTGCTTTTAAATTTGAAATCCCGGAATCCAAAATAACCGGATCTGTCACTGTTGGCAGAGAATAAGTTTCAATTGTTAATATTATAATTTTGTGTTACAAAAAAAGAATATTATGACAGAAGATTTCATAAACCTGAATCATTATATTGACAGGCTACGAAATGAATTCAGATTATTATCACACAGACAAAGTCACACATGAATGTAAAGATTTTCCAGGTTGATGCTTTTACTGCAACACTATTTAGCGGTAACCCGGCAGCAGTTATTCCACTGAAAGATTGGTTGCCGGCAGAGAAGATGCAGGCAATTGCGGAAGAAAACAATCTTTCGGAAACAGCTTTTTTTGTTGAATCCGGTGAAGTTTATGAATTGAGATGGTTTACACCGGCGACTGAAGTCGATTTGTGCGGCCACGCAACTCTTGCAGCTGCCCATGTACTTTTCAGTCATCTCAATTATGATTCTGAAGAAATTCGATTTGAAACCAAAAGCGGAGAGCTCACTGTACAAAAAAACGGTAAATTCTACAGTATGAGTTTCCCGCAAAATAAGCCTGAAAGAGTTGAGCCGCCGGTTGAACTGCTACAGGCACTGGATATTGAAAGCGATGAAGTCTATTTCAATACCGACTACCTGGTTGTTCTCGAAAATGAAGAAACGGTAAAACGAGTGAGCCCAAATTTCGAAAAACTGAAAAAAGTTGACACACGGGGCGTAATCATTACTGCTCCCGGAGATGACTTTGACTTTGTTTCCAGGTTCTTTGCTCCGGCTGTAGGCATTAATGAAGATCCGGTCACCGGGTCAGCACATACGTTACTGGCACCTCTGTGGTCTGAAAAGCTTGGCAAAACCGGTTTTCGTGCTGCACAGGTATCCGGACGCGGCGGGATTATTGATTGCAGGCTGATAGATAACAGAGTTGAATTAACCGGAGAAGCGATTACCTATCTAACCGGGAAAATAGAACTGGGAGGATAAATTTGTTTCTGTTACTTCTCCTTTTGGGTGTCTTTACTGGCATTCTTGCCGGTCTGTTCGGTCTCGGCGGGGGTATTTTATTCACTCCGATTCTATTTACCATATTCCAGGCTGAAGGAATCCATAACCCAACAGCGTGGACTATCGGAACTTCTCTCTTTTGCAATTTTGTAGCCGCCGGTAGCAGTTCCCTTCAACAGTTTAAAAAGCAAAACATCTTCTGGAAACAGGGACTTATCGTGGGATTGTTTGGTATTGGAGGTGTTTTCGCCGGCAGAGAAATAGTTCTTTCTCCTTATTTTACAGAAACCATCTTTATCATTTTTTTCACACTTCTTTTGGTGCTGGCAGGCATATCATACTTCAGAAAAGGTAAATCGGATGAGCGAAAAGTCCTGAATGTAAAGCCAATCGGATTTCGTGAAGGATCATTAACAGGAGTTATAACGGGTATAGTTGCTGCCACTGCAGGTGTTGGCGGTGGAATTGTGATGGTGCCACTACTAAACCTCATCTATAAAACAAGTATCGGCCGAGCGATCAGTATTTCATCACTGGCCATTGTAATCATATCCTTTTCCGGCTGGTTGCAATATGCGTGGATCCGGACACCTGTTGATGCAATGAGTACATACAGTATTGGATATATCGATTTTGGAGCAGCAATGCCCCTTGTTCTGGGTGCATTTGCAGGAGGAATTATTGGGGTCAACTTAAATCATAAAATTAATCGAACGGTGCTTCAGTATGGTTTTTCTATAACAGTTATTGTGGTTGCAACTTACATGTTATTCAAATTATTTAGCTGATCTTTTTTATTATCAAAATTTTTGAAATGCATTTAAGCAATTATTTATGTAAAGAAATTCTTCATATCAGGCATCACAGTTTGTTTGCACCACGTGATTTTGATATCTCGCCATTTTTCAAAATTGTGAAACCCACAATTGAAAAAGGATTTGATCCGAATAGTATTTAGTGGCAGGAAAAAGAAACATCCGATTCGAAGTATTAACAGCCAGGCTGTTTAGAAATTGATTATGTTCCGGATATATGATTCTGCCATCGCTCTAATCCCGGTCCGATTTCTTTTTCTCAGATTTTAAATCAGGAGCCGTTTCCGGATTTCGCCACAATCCGAACTGCAAGAAAATCATTCCCGCCGTCAAACACTTCATGCCAACCCTGCTTTTCGAACTGACGGACCAGAAATTCATTAAGCAGTCCGTGCGATACAAGAATAACCAGGCCTTCTTCATTGGCTTCCGAGGCAAGCAGTTCAGCTCCCCTGATTACCCTATTCTCAGCTTCCCTAGCTGTTTCAACCTCGTCATCATTTGCACCGAAAAACCAAAAAATCCTTGATATAGTTGACCAAAATTCTCCCGGCATTTTAATATCAAAAAATGGGATAATCTGACGCTCAAGTTCACGAAAGAGAGGTTTCTCCACGTATTCAACCTCATCTTCAAAAATAAGATGTGCCGTATGCCTGGATCGTTCCAGGTTACTGTGATATACCTGGTCAATATCGAGATTTTGAGTGCAAACCGGTTTGGTGTCGAAAGGCTTAACACCTGCTGAATCATATCTTTGAATATATCGCATGGCCTCTTCCCGGGTCCGCCACCCGTCATGCTCAAGATCAGGTTCCCCGTGCCGAATCAGTACAACCTGCCTGACCTTATTACTTCCTGGCTTGTAAATTTGCATACACTCCGAGGGATCCTGTGAATAATAATAATCCCTTATTTCTAATAAAATGTCAGTTGCAGTGCCCATAAAAGAGCAATTCATAAATAATAGAAGCGATAACAATAACATAATCTTTGACAGCAGGGTCATTACACTCATCTTTAAATCTTTTTACTCATAGAAATTAACAAAATTTCAGACTTGATAAATTATTTGATTTACAGTTTATACAGATGTAAAGATTTGTCCGCTTCTGACGAGTAACTGATATCCTTAGTCACACTTTTTAATTTCAAAAAAAATTCATCTCTGAAACTTAAGCCCCATTTTTTACCACACGTATAAATTATAAAACATTTTTTACAAAACCACCTCTCAGATAAGCTGGAACAAGGTATTTCAAAGGCAAATAAAAATTTTGAAATAAAATTTAAATCTTTTATGAAAAATCCTTGACAATGAAGCCAACATTAAAGTACATTGTGGGGCGAAGTGGGTAGAAGTGGGAGAAAGTGTTAAACCCACAATTTGTCTGTAAATACCTGAACTCATAGCAATCGAAAACTTCCAACTCTGACTAACTGTGCCAAGTTTTAAAGGGGAATATGAACATAGCGTAGATGACAAGGGAAGAGTATCCCTTCCATCCCGCCTGCGCAAGGCTCTTTCGCCTGATGCTCAGGAACGCTTTACCCTTCTCAGAGGACTTGAACCATGCCTCTATTTATATCCGCACGATGAGTGGGAAAAAGTAGAAGAGAAACTTGCAAAAATTAACAGCTTTTCAAAAGAAGGCCGCACGGTAAAAAGAAATTTTTTGCGTCACGCAGAAGATATCTCACTCGATAAACAAAACAGGATTCCAATTTCTTCACAATTGAAAGAGTGGGCAGGTATCGATGGCAATGCCATTTTCATTGGTATGGGAGAAAGAATTGAAATATGGGCACCGGATAAATTGGATGATATGGATTCCGCTCTGAGCCAGGAATCGTATGAAGATCTCTTTGAAAAGGTAATGGGAAACAAAGATGAATCAGATGATCTGTAAAATGACTGAATATCATACTCATATTCCCGTACTGCTTAAGCAATCCACAGATATGCTTATTACAGACCCTGATGGCATTTATGTTGATGCAACTCTTGGCGGCGGGGGGCACAGCACAGAAATACTGAATAAACTTGGCAAAGAGGCAATCCTGATCGGGATTGACCAGGATGAAGAGGCGCTCGAAGCGGCAAAGTTGAAGATTGGCTCAGATTCAAGATTTTTGGCAATTCAGGGAAATTTTGGTCATTTGTCCACATTAATACCGCCCGAATATCATGGAAAGCTCAGTGGAATCCTGTTTGACCTCGGCGTGTCAACTCATCAGATTAAGGAACCTGACCGGGGTTTTAGCTTTCAGAAAGATGGCCCTCTTGATATGAGAATGAGTACTTTCAGCGGCGTTTCTGCTTACCAGGTTGTGAATGAATACAGCTACGAGAATTTAAGGGATATTATTTTTCATTATGGTGAAGAAAGACTGAGCAGGCAAATAGCCAAGGCTATAGTCATGAACCGGCCGGTCGAAACTACCAGCCAGTTGAAAAATATCATTAAGGATGTAGTATTTGGTCCGCACGTAGTTAAATCACTAGCCCGTGTATTCCAGGCCATTCGTATAGAGGTAAACCGTGAGCTGGATATGCTCAAATCTGCACTGGATGATTCTCTCGGCCTGCTAAAGACCGGCGGCCGGGTTTCGGCAATATCCTATCACTCGCTCGAAGACAGAATTCTTAAGATATTCTTCAGAAGCGGTAATCATGACGATGTAATTCAAAAGGATTTTTATGGAAATGAACTTACTCCCATCCGGCCTGTTAACCGGTCGGTTATAACCCCGGAAAAAGATGAGATACAGGAAAATCCGGCTGCCCGCAGTGCTAAGCTGAGAGTCGCCGAAAAAATTCGGGAGGTGGAATAAATATGATTGTAAAGTCACCTTTATCATCAAAAAAAGTTAAACACAACAAAAGATCTTTAAAGAAAACAACAACCAAAAAGAGAAGTACCGGGGCAAAATTTTCTTTCAAAAAAAATATTACAGACGGCTATGCACCCAAATATGGAAAACGCATAGACGAAACCCCTAAAAAAACAAAACTTCCAGTTATCACCCCCTGGAAAGTCATTCTCGCAAGCTTCTTGATCGGAGTTTGCGGGATTCTATATATCAGTCATGTTTTCAGCATGCAGCAGGCACTTCGTGAAGTTCAGCAACTTGAGCTCGAATATAACAGAGCCAAACGGCTGCATGATGAAAAAAGACTTACGTACGACAGAATGATTGGTCCGAAAGAGATCTATCAAAAGGCAAGGGAAAACGGCTTTATCAATGCCGGTCCTGCTGATCAGATTCTGATCATTGATGACTAAAAGTGCTCTATGAATGAAAGAACTTCCATAATTAGCAGAATGTACCTGGTTTTGGGTCTGGTTCTGTTACTGCCATTCGGTATTCTGGCCCAGATATTACGAATTAATATCCTGGAAGGGGATGGATTGCGCGAATTATGGAGTACCCAGACCATAGATTTTATTTCTATTCCGGCCCAGAGAGGAAATATATATGATGCGAGCGGCAGTCTGCTTGCAACAAACTCCGTGGTCTATAAAGTGGCAGTAGATCCAAAAGTACCCGGAATGATTCCTGAAAATATTGATAAAATATGCGAAACCATCAGTTCGAATACCGGGCGATCCCCGCGGTTTTATCTTAATAAAATAAAAAATGCGCCATCAAGATCACGTTATATCGTTTTAGAAAAAAACGTATCTGCACAAGCATATGAAGATTTAAAAGAGCTTAGTATCCGTGGTGTTATTCTTGAAGAAGAGTACCAGAGAACCTACAATTTTGGTTCTCTTTCTGCTCACACACTTGGATTTGTTAACCATAATATTGATGGCATGACCGGCCTGGAAGCTCAGTATAATAATGTACTTAAAGGCACAGATGGACAGCAGCAGGTGAGAAGAGATCGTTCAAACAGAATTTTCGCCTATGTTGGCGCTCCGCGCAAGCGCCCCGTTCAGGGCCACTCACTCCACACTACAATTGACGCATTTATGCAGGCGATCGCCGAAGAAGAATTACTGGCGGGAATTGAGCGGCACATGGCTAAAAAAGGCACCATTATTATCCTTGAACCAAAAACAGGGGCTGTTAAAGCGCTTGCCAATTATCCTGCATTCAATCCTAATGCTCCTGCAACAATAGAGACTGAAAACCGGCGAAATAATGCAATCGCTGACATTATGGAACCGGGCTCTACTTTTAAACTGATAACTGCACTCGCAGCTGTTGAGCAAAATGCAGTTGACTTTGATGAGATTTTTGAGACTCCTGAAAACGGGCAGCAGCTAATCCATGGACAATGGATGCGGGACCATGACCCTCTTGGCAGCATGGATTTTAAAAGTGTAATCGCGAAATCATCCAATATTGCAACATCAGAAATTGCGATGAGGCTAAAACCTTCTGTCTATTTTCAGTATGTCAGAAATACCGGCTTTGGAACCCCAACAAATATAGATCTGCCCAATGAAGCTTCCGGAAAACTTCAGAAACCGTATGAATGGAGCCGTGTAACTCTCCCTTGGATGTCTATCGGATACGAAGTTCAGGCAACCCCACTTCAGATAGCACAGGCCTACGCCGCCTTTGCAAACGAAGGCATCATGATGCGTCCTTATGTTGTTGAAAAAATTACTGACGAATTCGGAAACACAGTGAAAGAGACCAAGCCATCCGAGATTCGCAGAATTGCAAAGAAAAGTACCGTGGAAAAACTTTTACCTGTCTTCCAGGAAGTCGTTTCGGATTCAGGTACTGCAGAATGGGCATCTGTTGAAGGACTTTCAATCGCAGGTAAAACCGGTACCGCCCAGAAATTTTTAGATGGCCGTTACAGAACATCTTACAGAGCGTCATTTACCGGATTCTTCCCCGTTGAAGATCCAAAATACCTGATATTTGTTTTGCTGGATGAACCCAAAACAAGTATTTACGGCGGTTTTACTGCCGGTTCGGTATTTAAACAGACGGCTACCCGCATCGCCGGACTCGATCCGGAGATTAAGCGGTCTATTACCACTGAAATCATGGAGCGTGCGCCGCTGGCGCATGTTCCATCTTTCATTGGTCTTGATCCGGATCAGGCCGAATCCCTCTTGCAAAATATTGAACTTCCCTATTCCATGTCCGGGAAAGGAGACAGAGTGATCACGCAAAACCCTGAAGCAGGCATAAAAATAGATAATGACCGAAACTTTCAGCTCGAAATTGAGTTGGGAACTGCAGACGGTGACAGCATCCCCGAAGGATATGCAAGAATCCCTGATTTACGGGGATTTAACATGAGGAAAGCAGCTTTTATTCTTTCCGATCTTGGTTTTAATATCCAAACAATAGGGTCCGGAACCATTTACACCCAATTTCCGAGAGCCGGTGATCTGATGAAAAAGGAACGGATAGTAACCGTTCGCGGTAAAGCCCGGTCAATGGAAGTGATAACAAATTTAACGGCAACACGATAGTAATAATGACAACCGAACAGCTGCTGAAATTTTGCAACCCAATAAAGGTTGCGGGGCAAAAACCCGAAACCCCGGGTGCGCTGCGTCTGGATTCGAGGGCTGTTCGGAATAACGATATTTTTATTGCAATTCACGGTACAAATAGAGACGGTCATAACTTCATAGAACAGGCCGTCAAAAATGGAGCATCTGTTGTTATTTGTGAACAGATGCCAGATGAAATTGGCAGATCTTTTTTTATACAAGTTGAAAACAGCCGGGCCCTTACCGGGCCTCTTGCACAATTTTTACAAGGCAACCCCGCCCGTGATTTAACTGTGATCGGTATTACAGGCACAAACGGCAAAACCACGGTAGCTACCCTCGTTTGGCAAATTTTACAAGAGCTATCTGTAAATGCTTCACTTCTTGGAACCGTTGAAAAAAGAGTGAATAAAAAAATGGCTGAAAGCAGGCTGACCACTTCTGATCCCATTGAAATTGCATCAGACATGAGAGAAATGGTTGATGCGGGATCCACGCACCTGGTTATGGAAGTTTCCTCACATGCGCTGCATCAGCAACGTGTGAATGGGATTCCTTTTAAAGCAGCCGCTTTTACAAATCTTAGCCTCGATCATCTTGATTATCATACAAATATGGATGACTACGCGTCTGCGAAGCAGATGCTTTTTAACGGCCTGGAACCTGAAAGTTGTGCGGTAATTAATGCGGATGATTCTTATGGTAAATTTATGGCTTCGTCGACTGCTGCCGAAACTCTTTTCTTTTCATTTAAAAACAGAGAGAGTATTTCCTGCAATATCATTGAGCTGAATCAAAATGGGCTTACAATTGAAGTTGACGGGACAAAGCTGGAGTCTCCGCTCATCGGGAAATTTAATGCTTATAATGTTGCAGAAGCATTCCTCTTATGCCGCTGTATCGGCTTTGAACCTCAAGAAATTGCATCAGTTATAAGAAACTGTACAGGTGCGTCCGGCAGGCTTGAGCGTGTTCAGGAGATAGATAAAGATGAGAAAACCCGGAATCCACTGATTTTGGTTGACTATGCACATACTCCTGATGCTCTCGAAAATGTAACATCTACTGTAAGAGATACAAAAAGAGCTGACCAGGATTTGATTCTGATATTCGGATGCGGCGGAGACCGCGACAAGTCGAAACGACCTTTAATGGCAGAAATATCTGAAAAATATGCGGATCGCGTGGTTGTTACAACTGATAATCCGCGCACTGAAAATCCTGAAGAGATCATTCAGGATGTGCTAACTGGATTTTCTGCCGGTTTCAATCCGGAAATCATCATTTCGCGTAAAGATGCTATTCTTCAGACAATTCAAAGTGCATCTGATGACGATATTGTACTAATAGCCGGCAAGGGGCATGAAACCTACCAGGAGGTGAATGGAGAACGATTTCACTTTGATGATCGCGAAATTGCACGTGCTGCACTCAAAAAACGCAATGGCAAACCTGAAACCACAGAGGTTGCCTGATGCTATACGAACTCATAAGCTGGCTCGACCAAATGTATGAACCGCCCGGGTTCGGTGCATTTGAATTTATCACAACCCGTACTGCCTTTGCTACAGCAACGGCCCTGATTATCAGTTTGCTGATCGGACGCAGCATTATTCAGTGGCTGAAAAAAATGCAACTGGGAGAAGTTATTCGTGATGACATTGGCCTCGATTCGCATCTATCTAAAACCAACACCCCCACAATGGGCGGGGTAATCATTCTGCTGGCCACCCTGATACCCGCAATTCTCTGGATGAAGATGACAAATATCTACACCTGGATGATTATTTTTGTAATGCTCGTGCTTGGGATCGTGGGTTTTATGGATGATTATATAAAAGTTGTTAAAAAAGACAAGTCGGGACTTGCCGGACGCTTTAAAATTGCGGGACAGGTATTCGTAGGTCTTATCCTGGGAATCGTGTTATACTGGTGGCCTGATTTTTCTGAGTTTAATACCCTTTCGACGGTACCGTTTCTCAAAAATGTAAATATTGATTATGCCATCTTTGGTGAATCACTTGGCTGGATAGTATACATACCCGTTGTCATTTTTATTATAACAGCTGTTAGCAATGCGGCGAATCTTACAGATGGCCTTGATGGTCTCGCATCCGGCACTTCTGCAATTGCAGGCATCGTGCTTGGCATTTTCGCTTATGTATCAGGCCGTGTTGATTTCTCAGGATTTCTGGATATCATCTATCTCCCCGGCGCCGGAGAGTTAACCATATTCAGTGCGTCTCTGTTTGGCGCATGCATCGGCTTTTTATGGTATAACACACACCCCGCTTCTGTTTTTATGGGTGATACAGGATCGCTTGCACTTGGCGGTGCACTTGGAGCTCTTGCCCTCATGATACACAAAGAGCTGCTTTTACCGATTGTCTGTGGAATATTTTTTGTTGAAACTATCTCTGTTATTGTCCAGACAAGCTGGTTCAGGTACACAAAAAAGAAATACGGTGAAGGCCGTCGTATCTTTATGATGACACCTATCCATCACCATTTCGAAAAAGCCGGCTGGCCGGAATCAAAAATTGTTGTCCGGTTCTGGATCGTTGCAATTCTGCTTGGAATTTTAAGCCTTCTAACCCTGAAATTGCGATGAAAGATATAGAAAATAAATATATCGTAGTTGCCGGGGCTGCCAGAAGTGGTGTGGCAGCAGCATGCCTGCTGAAGAATAATGGCTCGGAGGTATTTGTAACTGATAGCAGCCCTATAGCAGAGTATGTGAAAGAGCGATTGATTAAAGCAGGGATTGATTATGAAGAAAACGGCCATACGTTAAAATCCGGGAAGGGAGATTTTTTGGTAACCAGTCCGGGTGTTCCTGATTCTTCGTCAATAATTCAAAAATATCTGAATGATGGAAAAGAGGTCTATTCAGAAATAGAGGCCGCAAGCTGGTTCAATTCCAGCCCGATAGTTGGTGTAACCGGAAGTAATGGTAAAACAACCGTTACAAACTGGCTGGCACATATTTGGAAAACATCCGGCCGAAGTTTTGTTCTTGCCGGTAATATTGGTACGGCCTTTGCCGACCGGGTGGATGAAACATCACCGGGAAAGACGGCCATTCTTGAAGTAAGCAGTTTTCAGCTCGATCATATCGAACATTTTCATCCCTCAATCAGTGTCATCTTAAATATAACCCCGGACCATCTGGACCGTTATGATCAGGATTTTGAAAAGTACAGCAGGTCAAAATTGCGGATCACTGAAAACCAAAACAGCAACAACTATTTTATTTACAATTTTGAAGATCCTGTCCTGAGAAATCACGCCGAATCTTTAAAAAAATCATCTGATTCTCCCCGGCTTCTCGCGTTTTCTGATAAACGTGAGCTTGAGAACGGGGCATTTATACGTGAAAAAAATATCATTCTAAAAATCGACAATACAGAGGAAACACTTATGCCTTTTGCAGATATTCAGTTGCCCGGTCAGCATAACCTGAACAATGGCCTGGCTACAGCTCTTGCTGCCCGTGCATCAGAAATAGAAAAAGACTGGATTCGCGAAGCACTAAGCACCTTCGAAGGCGTTGAACACAGGCTTGAACCCGTTCGCACACTTAAAGGCATTCAATATGTCAATGACAGCAAAGCGACCAATATAAATGCGGTCTGGTACGCACTCGACAGTTTTAATGTACCCATAGTTCTTATTCTGGGCGGAAGGGACAAAGGAAACGACTACTTACAACTCAAAAAGCAACTGGTGAAGAAAGTTCACACAGTAATAGCTATCGGTGAGGCCCGGGAAGCGATCAAAAATCAGCTGCAGGATGTTGTTCCCTACGTGCTGGAAGCAAATTCACTTAAAGAGGCCGTAAAACTATCCCGTGAAAAAGCCAAGCGGGGTGAAATTGTTTTGCTGAGCCCTGCCTGCTCCTCTTTTGATATGTTTGAAAATTACGAAGACCGCGGCCGGCAGTTTAAACAGGCAGTACTCGAACTTTAAATTTAAATAAAAATTGATATATACATCACCAAATAGCAATCTTTCATCGATCATGGGCACTTCGCCCGAAGATATCGATACTCCTAAACAGGGCAGCGATCGTGTATTGCTGATATCGATAGTGATGCTGATGATTTTTGGCATACTGGCTGTATATTCTTCTATTGCTTACTTCGCTGAATCGCGCGGAACAACCGCCGGAACCCTTGTTACCGGTCATATCATGAAGCTTGGTATAGCTTTCCTGGTAATGCTGATAGTTTCAAAAATCAATTATCACTTTGTGGCAAAATTCAGCAGGGTAGCCATGATTTTCTCCTGGCTCCTTCTCATTGCTGTTATGATTTACGGTGACCTGGTATTTGGAGCACGCCGGTCTCTTTCGATCGGTTCATTCTCTTTTCAGCCGGCTTCCCTTGCAGCTGTTGCACTGATAATACATGTTGCAGTTTTACTGCACGAAAAACAGGAATATATTAAAGACTTTCAGCGCTCATTTCTGCCAATCATGATCTGGATAACGATTACCTGCGCGCTCATTGCAATCGAAGATTTCAGTTCTGCAGCTATTTTAATGGGTATTTCTCTTTTATTGATGTTCGTAGGCCGCATTAAAACAGTTCATATTCTGGGCTTAATCATGATTGGGCTGGCCGGTGGCTCCGCCCTCGTTATGAGCTCCGCTGAAAGACAGAGTCGTGTAAATCAATACATTTCACAGATAACTGAAATCAACAATAGCAATTTCGAGTCAGACGCAGGATACCAGGCGCAGCAGGCTCATATCGCTATAGCAAAAGGTGAGTTTTTTGGGGTCGGCATTGGCAAAAGCACTCAGCGCGACTTTTTACCGGCCCCATATAATGATTTTATATTTGCAATTATTACGGAAGAGTATGGGATAGCAGGTGCCTCAGCGGTGATTCTTGTATTCGTGATCATCTTGTTCCGTGGTTTTTCAATCATAGCACGGAATGCTGAAGACAATCTGGGCACTCTGCTCGCCGTGGGTTGCACATTGATCATCGCACTTTATGGGTTTGTAAACGCGGCAGTTGCAACAGGGCTTTTCCCTGTAACAGGCCTGCCCATGCCCTTTGTCAGCTACGGTGGTACAAGCATGCTCTTCACGGGCCTGATGATTGGTCTGTTGCTGAACATTTCGAAACACAATCGCAAAAATAAACCAAATTTTTATAACAGTTAATGATTGCCGCTGCAAAGAACATATCATCTACAGAAACCCTCACCGCTGCCATGAGACCGATTCGTGTGCTTATGGCAGCCGGTGGTACGGGTGGACATGTTTATCCGGCAATTTCAATTGCGAATGCTATTGTGCAAAAAAACCCGGGGGCAGATATCCTCTTTGTCGGAACAAAAGACAGAATGGAATGGACTGCAGTTCCTAAAGAAGGATACCCGATAAAGAGTATCTGGATCAGCGGGTTTCACCGCAGGCTGACAATTCAAAATCTGCTGTTCCCATTTAAACTGATTGTAAGTATTGTTCAGAGTATAATCATCGTGCGCAGATTCAACCCTGATATGCTCATAGCATGCGGAGGTTTTGCAGCCGGGCCTTCCGGGTGGGTTGCCGCCATGATGGGAATACCCATTATCCTGCAAGAGCAAAACAGTTTTCCCGGTGTCACCAATCGATTACTTGCCAAACATGCCAGCATCATTTTCACAGCTTTTGAGGAAGCTTCCAACTTCTTTGATCATGACAACATCCGGATTTCCGGCAATCCTGTTCGTAAAGAGCTGCTTGATGCTGATAAAACAGTGTCCCTGGAAACTTTCAATTTTACAGACAAGAAAAAAACGCTTTTGGTACTCGGTGGAAGCGGAGGAGCTAAATCCATTAATGATGCGATGCTATCGTGGATTCAAAAGATTCATGATGATCTCAGAATACAAATTATCTGGCAATGCGGAAATAAGTACATCGATCAGATCAAACAGAATCTGGAACCAGAAAAACTGACAAACCTGAGATTACTGGCATATATCGATGATATGCCGGCTGCTTATGCAGTTGCTGATCTTGCGATAAGCCGGGCCGGGGCAATTTCATGCAGTGAGTTAATGACGACCGAAACCCCATCTATACTGATACCCTCTCCGCATGTAGCCGGAGATCATCAGAAAAAAAATGCACGGACAATGGTCTCCAATGGGGCTGCTGATATACTTGAAGACAGTGAAATTGGCAGTAAACTATTTGAATCGGTGAAGGAGCTGATTTTCGATGAACGAAAGCTTGCGGAAATGAGAAAATCGGCATCAGATCTTTCAACACCGGATGCAGCAGAAAAAATTGCAGGCGATGTGCTGGAGCTTTACAGATCAAAAGAAAATGAAAAAAATCTTCAAACAGATTAACTGATTGAAAATGAGTAATAAAAAAATTCAGACGCAACCCGTATTCGGCCGCACACGCCATGTTCATATGGTGGGTATCGGCGGCATTGGTATGAGTGGTATAGCTGAAATACTTCTCCAGCGAAATTATACGGTTACAGGGTCTGATAACAGTTTGGGAGAAACAACTGAACGTCTTGAGGAGCTGGGCGCTACTGTCTATAAAGGCCATGATGAAAAAAATATTGAAGGTGCCGATGTTGTCGTTTACACAAGTGCAGTCAAAGCTTCTGAAAATATTGAGACGAAAACAGCTCTCGAACACCAGATCCCTGTAATAAAGAGAGCTGAAATGCTGGCTGAACTGATGCGCATGAAGTATGGCATCGGCATAGCCGGAACACATGGTAAAACCACTACCACCACCATGACCGGTCATGTAATTCAGGATGGCTCATTTGATCCGACAATAATTGTGGGTGGCCGGGTTCACAGTTTTGATAAAACAAATGCCGTTGTGGGATCCGGTGATATTATAATCGTTGAAGCCGACGAATTCGACCGTACTTTCCTGCGACTCTCCCCTTCCATGGCAGTTATTACAAATATTGAAGCCGAGCATCTCGATATTTACAAAGATCTTGACGATGTTAAAAACGCCTTTATTCAGTTTGCAAATAAAGTTCCGTTTTATGGCGTGGTAGTGGTTTGCCTGGATGATCCTGCTGTGCGAAGCATTTTACCTGAAATAGAACGCCGTACCATCAGTTATGGATTTACACCCCAGGCTCAGGTCAGAGCTATTAATATAAAGAAAGAAGGTTTTTACAGTAGTTTCACAGTTCTTTATGAAGATAAAATTCTCGGTGAAATCCGGCTGCGTGCACCTGGTGATCACAATGTAAAGAATTCCCTGGCAGCCGTAGCAGTTGGGCTCGAACTTGGTATGTCATTTGAAAATATCAAGTCGGGACTTGAAAGGTTTCAGGGTGTGTATCGAAGATTTCAGAAGAAAGCTGATTCTGATAACATTTTGGTGGTCGATGATTACGCACATCATCCCACAGAAGTACAAGCATCTATTTCTGCTGCCCGGAACGGATGGAAAGAAAAAAGAATAGTAGCCGTTTTCCAGCCTCATTTATACTCACGAACCCAGAAGATGTACCAGGAGTTCGGGCTTTCCTTTTTTGATGCAGAAGTTTTGGTTGTTACGGATGTCTACCCGTCCCGTGAAGAACCTATTGAAGGTGTTAACGGGAAACTGATTGCTGAAACTGCAAAGAAATACGGTCACCGGGACGTCCACTATGTGGAAGACAAAAATAAGCTTCCGGCAACGCTTAAAGAGATTTGCCGCCCGGGTGATATCATTATTACGATGGGCGCCGGAGATATCTACAGGTACTGCGAAAAATTTGTAAACCTTTTAATAAAACAGACTGAAAATTGACTTCGTCTAACAGACATACCAACAGTAAGCAGGGTTCTTCTCACATGCTCAAAACGCTGATGGCAATGGTATTGCTGATCATGGGAATTGCTGTGATTGCCGGCTATTACCTGGAAAAAAATTCAGTTATTTCAAATGTTCGTTTTGAAGGGAATCAATTTACAGGCAGTGATCAATTGAAGAATGCTTTTGACTCGCCGATCGGTATACATACAGACAGTGTTGATTACGCCGGGCTGATAAGTTCAGTTAATACACTTCCATATGTGAAAAACAGTTCCGTAAGTAAAGGAGCAAGCGGGAATTTAACAGTTACAGTAACAGAGCGGAAACCATTTGCACGATTAATCGATAATGACCAGCAATCATACGTTGATCAAGATGGCATCAAATTGCCTTTAATCCCCGAAAAATCAGCTGATGTCCCGCTTTTATATGGTTTCCCTGTATCACCAATGAGTGACACACTCTCCGGCGCCGCTTTTGAAAATGTGCGGGACTTCCTGACTGAAGCGTCAAAAAGCGATCTGAGCTGGGTTACGATCAGTGAAGTCGCCTGGAATAAACGGGAAGGCGTTGTTGCGCTAAGCTATGAAAACGGGGTGAAGCTTCTTTTTGGAAAAGAAAACTTTACCTCCAAAATAAAGCACTGGGAAGAATTTTATGTAAATGTTATTAAACAAAAGGGAATCGGGGCATTCGAGAGTGTGGATCTTCGATTCCGAAATCAAATTGTAACACATGAGAAACCAAATGAAATTTAGCAATTAAATCAATACAGGAACTGAGTATGAATAATGAAAACGAACGTATTGTTGTTGGTTTGGACATCGGTTCAACGAAGATTTGTGCTGTTGTTGCATCCATCGACAATCAGGACCGAATACACATTCTTGGTGTTGGCAGAGCTCCCAGCGACGGACTGAACCGCGGGGTAGTGGTAAACATCGACAAAACCGTAAATGCAATCAGAACAGCCGTGGAACAGGCACAGCTGGCATCGGGCATAGAAGTGAACTCTGTAAATGTCGGGATTGCAGGCGACCACATAAGAAGCATTCGCAGCAAAGGTGTTATTACAATCAACAACAAAGACAAAGAGATTACCATACAGGATGTTGAACGACTGCTGGAAGACTGCCAGCGAATCATGCTTCCACCTGATCAGCAAATTATCCATGTAATACCACAGGAGTTTGTTGTTGACGGGCAGGACGGTATCAGTGATCCCGTTGGAATGAGCGGTATGCGGATGGAGGCAGAGGTGCATATCATTACCGGACTCGTATCTGCAGCTAAAAATATTTACAGGTGTGTGGAGCGAGCCGGATTCCAGGTAGCTGATATTATCCTTGAACCCCTCGCCTCCTCTTACGCCGTACTGGATGATGAAGAGAAAGAGGCAGGTGTGGTACTGGTTGATATCGGTGGCGGCACAACCGATCTGGCTGTCTTCCAGGATAACACGATCAGGCATACGGCTGTGATTGCAATTGCAGGTAAAAAAGTTTCAGATGATATCCGGGTTGGACTGAGCGTACTGGATGATCAGGCTGAAAAACTGAAACACAAACACGGTGAGTGTTTTGTAGACCTGATTGAAGATGATGAAGTGATCACCGTACCCGGAATTGCGGGACGGCCCCCAAAAGAAATCACAAAAAGCATTTTGGCCAAAATTATCCAGGCTCGCATGGAAGAGATACTCGAAATCGTTGCCATTGAGATTAAGCGAAGCGGTTACGCCGATTCACTCAGTGCCGGAATCGTTCTTTCAGGCGGTGGTTCACTCATAAAGAACATTTGTCCGCTTGCCAATGAGGTTCTTGGAATGGACGCAAAAATCGGACATCCGCTGGGTTTAACAGGCGGACTAACTGACGAGGTGAACAGTCCGATTTATGCAACAGGAGTTGGCCTTGTTCTTCACGCACTCAGAACCGGTAATTCAAATAATCCGGTGATGGTACCTGCTTCCGCCAAAGGGTCGGGAGTAGAGAAAGTAATTGAAAATATAACCACGAGAATGAAAAGCTGGTTTAAAGAACTTTAAACAGAATCCCCCCACCGGGCCACAGATCCCGGTTCGAGGAAACCCAAAACAGAGCAATCTACAGAATCGATACATAGCAATCTAAAATAAGGAGTTTATTATGGCAGAATTAACATCACGATTTAGTTTTGACGAAAAAGGTCAGGATAATGCAAAAATAAAGGTCATTGGCATTGGCGGCGGAGGCGGCAATGCTGTGAATAATATGATTAACAAGGGGCTTGACAGTGTTGAGTATATCGCACTCAACACAGATGCACAGGCTTTGAAAAATAGTCACGCAAACATTGCCCTCCAGGTTGGAACGAACCTGACAAATGGTCTTGGCGCCGGTGCGCGTCCCGAAATCGGCCGTGAAGCCGTAGAAGAAAACCGTCACGAGCTGGATGAATCCGTGGACGGTGCCGATATGATATTTATCACTGCCGGAATGGGCGGCGGTACCGGTACGGGTGGTGCACCTGTTGTTGCAGGGATAGCCAAACGAAAAGGTATTTTGACCGTTGGAGTGGTTACCACACCTTTTCAGTGTGAAGGTAAAATTCGTATGAAATATGCCCTTGAAGGCATTACCGAATTGAAGAAAAATTGTGACACCGTTATTGTGATACCAAATGAGGGATTGCTTGATCTGGGTGATGAAAATACATCCCTGATGGAAGCGTTCGAAATGGCAAATGAGGTTCTCTACAATGCAACAAGGGGAATATCTGACCTGATTCTGATGCCGGGACTGATCAATCTCGACTTTGCTGATGTCCGCACAACAATGATCGACGGTGGTGCTGCGATTATGGGCTCATCAACTGCAAGCGGACCCGATCGCGCAGAAATTGCTGCCCGCGAAGCAATTAACTCTCCGCTTCTTGACGGTGTGAGCATTCGTGGTGCAAGAAATGTTCTTGTAAATATATCTGCGGGATCAAATCTTGGAATGAGAGAAACCACTACCGCTACAAGCATTATTCAGCAGGAAGCCGGTGAGGATGCCGAAATTATACTTGGAACCGTTCTGGATGAATCGTTTGATGAAGAGCTTCGCGTTACAGTGATAGCGACCGGATTTGACCTGAGCAATGACCGTAAAAAAGCACGGGTTGCACCGAATAAACCCGCTGAGCCCGAACAAAAACCAAAATCATTTTCTCTGCCCAAAGCAAGTGATGTGCATAAATATTCCCGTTCAAATGAGAATTTTTATAAGGGCGAAAAAAATCTGAAAAACCTGGATGTACCCACTCACCTCCGACGGGAAGTGAAATATACAAACCTGGGACAACAGCAGGAAGAAGAAGATCTAAACAGAAGCGCAGAAGGACGCCGGGAAGCAAGCAATAATACACTTTTAAACAATCGTGAAGAGCGGATTGATAAAAGTGATACGGATCAGCCCGCTTTTCTGCGAAAAATCATGGATTAAAAATTCGGTTTTTCAACTAACACTTTACTCATAGCTCTCAAGCTATAGATTGCTAAATCTAAAGGAGTTTCTTTGACCGGAAGCTCCTTTTTTTATGCATCATGATTTTAAACAGAGCTGCATGACATCAAGGATTATGATCCATAGGGTTGGGATAGGTAAACTCATAATTAAGTCTCTCTTTCAGTTTTTGATTGGATACAATGCGGTAGCCATCATTCGTATCTTTTTTAAATTCGGGCAGCGGCAGGTCAAAATGTTCAGCTGCTGATCTGTAAAAAGTTTCTCTCGGCGGATGTCCGTCAGAAACTGCATTTAATGTTTCGTTTTTTACATCCATTTCAATAATACGCCGGATAATTTCAATGCAATCATCCTGGTGAATCAGGTTTACCGGTTTGCGGGCTTTGTCCAGATTCTTTTTCCCCGCCAGGTATTTAACCGGGTGACGATCATACCCGTATAACCCCCCGAACCTGATAACTGTGGTATCAAATACCATTTCATGCATCAGCAAACGCTCAGCTTTCAGGAGGGCTTTTCCTGAATCAGTGGCTGTGATATTCATATCAGCATCCTCTTCTTTTGTGATCCCTCCAAACTCATCATATACGGATGTGGAACTGACAAAAATCACCCATTTGATTTCATGTTCTTTTACTTTTTTGATCAGCTGCCGCACCGAATCAGGAAAATCCTTTACAACATCAGGATTCTTTCTTCCTGGCGGAATATTCACAAAAAGAGTATCACAATCCCAAAATGAACGGTTATTTTCTTTACCGATGTCAGCCGGAATTTCCATTAAATAACTCTCAATTCCCGCATTTCTGAGCAAAGAGATTTTCTCTTTTGTAGTTGTGGATCCCTTAACGATATAGTTTTTATTCAGCAGGTGCTGAGCGAGTGGCAATCCAAGCCATCCGCAACCTAAAATACTTATTGTCATCTTTACATAGTTAATTTGAAAACATCACAAACTAAAAAAACAACCGTTGTTTTGCAGATTAAATTACCGGTATTCATTTTTAATTCAATTGAGTTTCTTACTCTTACTTAATCAGATCATTTCATATCCATGTTCTTCAAATAATTGATGAATATTTTGTGTTAAATTATTTGTTTAACAGTATTTCCCTGCATTTTTTGATAACACTACATTAACTAAATGAGTAAACATAAAACAGCTATTATTGGTGCCGGAATTACCGGTCTTACAACAGCATTCTATCTGCAAAAAAATGGAATTGAGAATTCACTGTTTGAGAAGCGCTCTGACCCGGGAGGATCAATAAAAACAGTGAACAGCAATGGATGGCAGGTTGAATACGGTCCGAACACCATCTTACTAAAAGATGCGAAGGTTGCTGATTTTCTGAAAGATCTGAACCTTGAAAGCGAACTGGTTGAAGCCAATCCGGAGGCCAAAAAAAGATATATACTCAAAAACAATTCCCTGGAAGCTGCTCCCGCGGGACTTACAGATGCTGTTTCCACCTCCCTGTTTTCTTTAAAAGCCAAACTCAGGGTTCTTGGCGAGCCCTTCATTTCGAAGAAAAGTGACAGTATGGAAACGGTTGCTGATTTTGTAACCCGCAGGCTTGGACGGGAATTTCTTGATTATGCCATCAATCCATTCGTTGCAGGTATTTTTGCAGGTTCCCCTGAGAAGCTATCCATGCAGCATGCGTTTCCTCAAATGAAGGAGATGGAAGAAGATTACGGATCGCTTATTGTTGGTGCTCTTGCGGGAGCAAAAAAGAGAAAAGCCCAAGGCAGAGTGCCACGAAGATTAATCTCTTTCCAAAATGGCATTCAAAAATTACCAAAAACTATTTCAGCTAACGTAACCAATTCCTATTTTAATCACTTTGTGAAGGGTATATCGGGTAAACCGGGCAACTGGATTGTTAAAACAAACCTGGGTGAATATGGGTCCTTCAAAGATGTAATTTTAAATATCCCTGCATATAAGATCAATGAAATTGATCTGCCGGCCGGTTCCCATGAGTCTCGTTTCTTTGATGATATTGTTTACCCGCCGGTTTCAGTGGTTGCCCTTGGGTATAAAAGGGACCATGTGGGGCATCCGCTGGACGGTTTTGGATTTCTTGTCCCCGAAGTTGAGCAGCGAAATATACTGGGCACTTTGTTCAGTTCTACACTCTTTGAAAAACGTGCTCCCCATAACCATGTTCTATTGACCACATTTACCGGGGGGATGAGACAGCCTAAACTGGCAGGCCTTGAAAGTGAAAAACTATTTGAACTCGTCCAAAAAGAGTTATCCGAAATTCTGGATATAGATGGCGCTCCTGTTTACAGGGAACACATTTACTGGCCGCAAGCTATCCCTCAATATCTTCCGGGCTATGAAGAGGTATTGGAAAAAATTGAATCCCTTGAAAGTAAACTTCCCGGCATACATTTCGCAGGCAATTACCGGGGCGGGATATCAGTTCCCGATTGTATCAAAAGCGGAATGTCTCTTTCAGAGAATATCATAAACAGCTGAAATCATGTCACTCTTTTTCAGATGTTTTTAAAACACTTCCGGCTCCTTGCTTCTGAATGAGAACATCTCCATAAGCTGTTGCAAAATGTTTTTGCTGAACATTGTAAAACGCTCCTGTCTGCCTAATGCAAGGAAACGAAGCAGAAGCCGCAGATCTTTCAGTAGAAGGGGGGGATTTGTAACAAGCGTTTCATTTTCAATAATAAAATTCCAGTCGATCTCTTTTTCAAAATTTACCCCGGCTTTTGCCATACAATTCTTATAAATGTTCGCAATAAGACCATAGCCGATCGTGGTTGGATGCAGTCCGTCCAGGCTAAAAATTCCACCTCTTTCTATCAGACCTGTTTCCTCGTTTAGGCGCAGGTAATCCGTTGATAATCGAATATCATGATCTCCGCCAACCAGGTATGCCGTATCCGGATTCTTTTTCAGTGCATTGACAAAATCAGGCGGAAAAGAACGAATATCTTCTTCACCCCTTCTGCGGCGGGCCACAGCACTTACATGTTTATGCACAGGTACTACATGAAACTCATACTCTTCTGCCAGTTCACGTATGATTGTATTGTACTGGTCTACTACCTGGTCAAGTTCGATTGCATCTTTTCTTGAAATAAACGGATGGCGTTCAGGATCAAAATCTTCATCCCAAATCCAGAATCTCGTATAGTAATCAAAATAGGAAGAATCTGACTTTGCATTATCTATATTAACTCCCCTGATCGCAGGAGGAATCGTCAAGTAGGGAATTGTTGGGACAAATACTCTTTTAATATCCATCTTGGCAACCTGTCCATAGAGTCTGCTCATCTCATCCCTGAAATGTTCCGGACGATAGACGGTGCAATTCCGATCGTTATAAAATGCATGCAAGTCACTTTCTTCAGAGTAAACCAATTCCAGGTTTGTAACCGCCCCTACAATATTATTATGCCCCATACAGAGAATAAGATTTTCAATTCCGCCATTCTCATCCAGCCACCGGATATTATCAATCAGTGAATGTTCTTCGTACTTACTCTCAAAGCTTGGATTTAAAACCATCCGGCCGGTTATATACATGGCGTGATCCGGCAAAACGCTGAAAACAGTGTATCGAGGTTCATTTTCTTTCAAAAACTCACGGCATTTTTTTTCTGTCATCAGCCAGCTGTCATTTGCAGCAAAACCCCAGACGGACTGATTTTGCCAGGGTTCTTCTCTGTTTTTGCAGAGGTTAATCATATTCCCTTCCCAATAATTTTTAATGCGTCTCAACGTCCGGTAAATATGTGAAGCTGCCGAAAGGTATTTATCCCAGCTAAGTTCGTCTCCTATATCTTCCTGCAGCCCCCGAACAAGTACTTCCATGTTTATAGGGATACCTGCCTGCCCTGAGAAAGACGGCTGTTCAAAAGAGATTGAAGGATCAAAACAATTGGCAATAAGTTGCGGAAAGTTCAGGTCGGTTCGGTAGATTCCGCCATTTTTAAACCCCATAGTCATACTATCACCAAGAGCTGTTAATCGATATTTATATGTTTTACGTTTACGTAGCATAGACATAATTTTATTACCTTTCAGCTCTGCAGCACAGCAATGAAATATAATGACATTGCAGAAGTTATTATCACAAAAGTATATGAAATCAGAAACAAACCGACTTGAAAAATTTCGTAAAGAGCGATCCGAAATGAACGAAAAAATTTTAGAGCTTGATCATCTCGGAATTAAACGATTTTTCAATCTTGATGCGAACACATATAAAGATGGCGCTCTTCCCCAAAAAACCAAAGAACTCCTTGGACTGGTTGCATCTGCTGTTTTGCGTTGTAATGACTGTATTGACTACCATTTGGAACAATGCTATGAGGCAGGATTTTCAAAAGATGAAATGACAGATGCTTTAAATGTGGCTCTTGTTGTAGGTGGAAGTATTGTAATCCCTCATCTGCGTCATGCAGTAAAAACTATTGAACTACTTGAGAATGAAAAGACTACTTGATGTTACAAATTTTTAGAGCACTTCTGATCACCTCTTTTCTATTGGTAATTGGGAATCAGACACTTTACAGCCAGTCGCGGCTTCAAATACCCACATCCGAGGAAAACGTAACGTATGCACTTTTACCCATTTTAGGATTTACTTCTGATCTCGGCTTTATAGGCGGCGCACGGACTCAGCGTTTCGATTATGGTGATGATCCAAGTCTGCAGTTTAATAATGTTACTCAGCTGGATTTAAGTGCTTCAACAAAAGGCAGTTTCAATCTTTTGCTGGATCATACCCGCATGAAGAGTTTTGGAACAGATATCCGAAGCCGTTATTTAGTCGATGGATTAATTTTTGAAAACACACCCTATTTTGGCATTGGCAACAATACCGAATTCTCTTCATCAGCATTTGAAGATGATCTGAATTTTTTCGAATTCCGCAGATTCTTGTTTCAGCACGTAGGCCGTAAACATATCCTGCCGCTCGGGGATGATGGATTTCTGGATGCAATGACCAATATCAGGATTTCAACGACTGATCCCCGCTCAAATGGTGAAGAGACCGTATTTGCGAACGACATGCCATTCGGAGCTGAAGGTGGATGGGTAAACAGACTCGGATTTGGTCTTGTCGCTGATACGAGAGAAAACGAATTCGATCCAAGAGACGGAATATTGGCAGAAGCTCTTGTCTCCTTCTCGGGAGATCTCACTGCCAGTGATTTCACCTTTACAAAATTTCTGCTTGAATTCAGACAATACCGACAGCTGATCGGTGATATTACAATCGCTCAGCGAGTTGAATTCCATCACGTTACCGGAAGTGCACCGTTCTGGGAGCGCCCCACTTTAGGCAGTTTCCAAAGCCTCAGAGGCTTCGTAGAAGGACGGTTTATCGGAGACACATCTATTCAACAAAACCTGGAGCTGCGAACCTGGGTTTTTTCATTTTTTGATGATGAAATACGGGTTGGAGCTCAGACATTCTGGGATACAGGCAGAGTGTATTCAGGGTTGGATTCTGATAAAATATTTAAAAACTGGAATCACACAGTGGGAGTTGGCGGCGTCTTTTCAGTTTTCACTCCTGATTTTATCGTCAGGGGAGATATTGGCGTTTCAAACGAAATTATTCGTGTATACGGAGGGTTGGGATATGCATTCTGACAGAAAAATTCAATAAACCAGGTAGGCAAATCCACTACTCCCGATCAATCCTTTCCTCTGTTTTCTGTGATTTGTATGTTTGGTATTATAAGAGAAATATCATTTACTTCACTTTAAATGGAGATAATCATGAAGAAAAATGTGGGTAATATCGATTCGCTGATCCGGGTTTTAATCGGTGCCATTATCCTGATTGCCGGAATTTATTATGAAAACTGGGTTTTTGTTATCGGTTTAATTCTTGTTTTTTCAGGTACCATGTCGTGGTGCCCGATCTACAGGATATTTAAAATTGATACTTACCCGCCCAACCTTGAAAGGGAAAATTAGCAGTTAAGATTGTTACTTGTCAGCGTTTGCCAGAAAATGAACATGAGCACTCATATAAAAGCTTTTTAAATGAGTGATTGAAAAAATATGCCCGGATCAGAAAAAAAGGTTCTTTTAATTACAGCCGATATTCACTTCGCCGCTCCCCTGCTTGAACGTGTGGAAGATGTACGACTAAACCCACTTCACCTGCCACTTGAGTCATTTGTCCTGCAAAATAACAGTTTATTTACTGAGCAATTTCCCGGAACTCTAAAAGATATCAGTTTTATCTCTTATGAAAATCTCAGAAATGCCTACTTCTTCATAAAATGGTGTGGTATAAATGGATTCAAAAACCATTTAAGACAATTTATACATCTCTGCCTCGATAAGCCCACTGCGAATTTTCTTGAAAATGAAGACATACCAGCAATTTTACCAAAACCGGGTGCGAAACCAATTGATCTGCTGGAATTTATACTGAGAATATCAACAGAGGGAACAGTTCTCTCCCCCGGTACAAAAAACAGGAAACAGGAGTTGCCGGGATTGCTCCAGGAGCTGGAGCTGCCTTTTATCGAATTTGACATTTGCAGAGAAGAAAATATCAATCCGGATACAATTGTATCCCATCAAAATTTAATTACCAAAAAGAGGCCGGATCTTATTCTTTTCCATTCCAGAAGTTCTGTAAACCGGGTTGAAGCTGCATTCCCGGCAGTGATGTCAGAAAGTGTAATCAAGATTGCAGCGAATGCCGGAACGGCTCAAAAATTGATCAGTAAAGGATATCAGCCCGATGAAATTGCAAACGGCACTTGGTCATCAGTGACCGATCAGTTAGAAAAACAGATTTAACGAGGTTTTTCCATCATATCCTCTGTTAAATAGATTTAGATACTCAGCCGGTTCAAAACTCTTATCCCGGTTTTTGACCAACGGCATATATCCCATTCCCTTTTCTGTTTTTTGAGTGCAGATCTGCATAATTCAGTAAAATGCAGAACGGCATCACAACCGGATAATAAAGTATCAGGATCAGGAAAGCCGCAAGACCCGCTCTGTTAAACCAGATCATCGGGTATTTCACCGACAAGAGCCAGGCTTTATGGCCCCAGAATCCATATGTATAGTGTAAATCCACAATTCTGAAGCCGGTAGTTTCAAGTTTTTCACGAATATCATTTTTTGAATATCCCGGCCTGGCATGTTCTCCAACAAACGAATCATCGTCATCAGCATCTTCTTCAGAATAATGTGATGGTGAATGCATTATAAAGAATCCGCCGGGTTTGATCACCTGAAACAGATTCCCTATTACTCTGTGATCATCCTCAATATGCTCAAGTACATCGATGCAAATGGCCATATCAAAGGATTCTTCAAGATCCGGTGAAAGAAGATCTTCTTGCCGGAAACAGATTCTTCCTTTTTCTATTTCACTACTGAAATAGTTCCGGCAATCTTCCAGGTAATCCTTTTTTAGGTCAACTGATAATACCTTAACCCGGCTGAACTGTTTTAAAATAAAGCGGTCGTACTGCCCGAATCCACAGCCCGCATCAAGAAGCTGCCAATCCCCGGATTTATCATAATGATTGCCGTAACTTTTTATCAGTCGTCTAAGATGCCAGCTCCTCAAAAAAAAGAGATCCAGCAATGCATAAAATAATCGTCTTAACAGGTGAGAATTCCGGATAATCTTTGCAAATTTATCTTTAACCGGATCGTATTCAATGCTGCTCATCGTCCGATGATCTCCCTGATTCTTGGTTTTTGGCGTTCAACCTGGCCTTTATTAATCATCTCGCCTAAAAATCCAATAGAGAAAAACTGTACCCCGATCACTACAAGAAGTATTCCCAGGAAAAGCAATGGACGGTTTGCAAGCGGTTCATTTAAGAATATTTTCAGGTAAGCAAGATATAAATTAATGATTGTGCCTATGATCAAAAAGAGTACTCCAAGTGTACCAAAAAGATGCATCGGTCGCTGAAAATAGCGGTTTACGGATAGCAGTGTTACAAGATCCAAAAAGCCATGCATAAACCTCGAAATACCAAACTTTGTTTCGCCATACTCCCTTGGATGATGTTCAACTTCCTTTTCTGTAATTTTGTCAAATCCTTCCCATTTAGCCAGCAGCGGAATATATCGATGTAATTCGCCATACAGATAAATAGAATCTATAACTTCCTTTTTATAAGCTTTTAAACCACAATTGAAATCATGCAGCGGGATGCCTGTTGCCATACGGGTCACCGTATTAAAAAAACGCGAAGGGATGGTTTTAGACAGTGGATCGTGCCTGACTTTTTTCCAGCCGCTGACAAGGTCATATCCGTTTTCGAGAATTTTAATTAACCCGGGGATTTCTGCAGGATCATCCTGTAAATCAGCATCCATCGTCACAATATATTTCCCCTTCACCCTGTCAAATCCGGCCTGCAGTGCATCACTTTTTCCATAATTCCGCTGAAGACGTATTCCGGTTACTTGTGGTCGCTCCTCTTCAAGCTCCTGGATTACGTTCCATGAATTATCATTAGAACCGTCATCAACAAAAATAATTTCATAGCTCCAGCCGCTAATGGAGTCTTCAATTTGATCTGCCAGCTTTCTAAGGGACTGCTCTTCATTAAGTAACGGGATCACCAAACTGACAAAAGGCGGTTCCGTGTTTTTTTTAAATGAAGTTTTAAAATTCTTTTCTGCCAATGGTTTGCAAATTAAGAGAAATCTTCGGATATATGTTTATTATAGAAGAAAATAAAACTTTTGTCGTCATGAAGAAATTATATTACTCAATTGGAGAAGTAAGTGAAATCACTTCAATTGAACCGCATGTACTCCGCTATTGGGAAACCATCTTTGATGATCTCACACCCCGTAAAAATAAGGCGGGAAATCGTACGTACAAAGAAAATGATATAACATTCATTCTCCGTCTGAAAGAACTTATACAGGATAAACAGTATAGTACTGCAGGTGCGAAACAGGTGATTGAGAGTGAAAAAACAGATACAAAAGAGAAAAAAAAATCTCTCCCGCTCGAAACTCAGAAAGATTTACAGGAGGTTCGGCATTTTCTCACCCATCTTTTAGAGAAATTATAATACCTTTTCACTTTTTACCTGTCATTTTCTGAAACAGAAATCTTCGGGGCATATTTTTCACTTCAATTTCTTTTCAGCCAACATTTCAGCATCGGAAAACCAGGCCATCAGCAGAATCAGAAATTCTGCACAAACCAAAACAGCAACGCTCACCAGGTGCAGGACCTGCAGGGTACCGGGCATTCCCAGTCTTTCCATCCCAAAACCAATCAGCATTTGAAACAGAACCAGAAGTGCGATTGCAACTCCCGTTTTGCGGACAACACCCTGTATGTTTCTGCTTCTCAACAGGTAAACAAGTACGGCAGTTAAGATTACAATCAGCCATGAAAAACTCCTGTGAACGTCATACAGCCAGCTTGTAAATTCGATCCACATATCACGGGGCGGAACAATTGCAGCATTTTTCACTGCATCAATCTCTTCGCGTACCTGGGTGCCAAGTACCAGCTGAAGCATGGTGAAAAAGAGAATGAAACCGCCAAGACCAAGCAGCATTCTTTTGTTTTCGTTACTCAGCTTAACCGCCAGTTTTTCCCTTGTTGCTTTAAATGCTGCATAAAGCAAAGTGTTTAAAATAATCATGGCCAAAACCATGTGAATAGTTATCATGCCCGATTGCAAACCTGATTTAACCACCTGTCCGCCAAGCCAGCCCTGAACCAGGACCAGGAAAAAGGCAAGTGCTGATGCAACTGTTACTGACGGATCTGTTTTTCTGTATCGAAGAGAAAGGGCAAAAGTTGCCATAATCAGCAATCCGATTAAAACACCCACAAGCCGGTTTACATATTCAAGCCAGGTATGAATCGGGTTGAACAAACTGGCATCAAATTGAGAAGGAAGACCTTCTGCACTTGTTGGCGGTATCCACATTCCAAAACACTTTGGCCAGTCGGGACAACCCAGCCCTGCTCCGGCTGCGCGAACAAGTCCTCCAATTAAAATTAAGACCAGGGTTGCAAAAACAGTTGTAAGTGCAGTTTTTTGATAGGTGTTCAGTTTCATCTGCCTTCAATGTTAATATCTATTATTCAATTTAAACCCGGAAATATACTCCGTATTTGTAAAGGGTTTGTAAAGAAATCCACACCCTGAGCCGAATAATAGTTTTGTGAATTCAGAGTTTAGGTATTTCGATATCATCCATTGAAAATTTCAATAGACTCATTCCATCCAAGGTTACTATCTTAACCATAAATTGTTTACTTTTAGTTCTTCAAATCTGAATATCAGCCATTGAATGGATAGCACAACTACAAAATCATTTATTGCAAAAAATGTTACGGGCACCATCAGTGATTACTATGAGCTGACTAAGCCCGGAATCACATTTTCTGTGGTAACCAGCATGCTGATCGGTTTTATCATGGGATCAGCCGGGCAGATGAATTATCTGCTTATGGCACACGCTATTGTGGGAACATGGCTGATTGCTTCAGGAACTGCAGCACACAACATGTTTATGGAGCGCGGGCTTGACGGGCTGATGCACCGAACGAGTAACCGTCCATTGCCATCATCCAGGATTAATTCCCGGCAGGGTTTTCTTTTCTCAATGACCCTGATTTTCAGCGGGCTTTTTTATTTGATAATGCTTGTAAATGTATCTGCCGGCATGGTAGCACTTGCAACTACTGTTTTATACCTGTTGGCATACACACCTTTAAAAAGAATCTCTGCGCTAAACGTTTTTGTCGGAGCCATACCCGGCGCACTGCCACCCGTTGGAGGATGGGCCGCAGCTTCCGGAACTGTATTTGAACACGGTATGTGGATCCTGTTCGGAATCGTTTTTTGCTGGCAGATTCCCCATGTGATGTCGATTGCCTGGGTCTGCAAAAAAGATTATGAGCATGCGGGGTTTAAAATGCTCCCCAAAAATGATCCGAAAGGAATCACAACATCAGCCTGGGTGATACTTCCTTTGATTGCTCTATTCCCAACGGTTTATAAACTGTTTTATATGGACCTGGCCGGTATGTTATTCCTTTCCGGCTCCTTACTTCTCACTGCCGGTTTTTTCTATTATGGTATTATGTTTGCCATCTACAGAAACTCTGCAACGGCAAAAAAGCTGATGTTCGCCAGCTTCGCATACCTTCCGCTGATCTGGATCATATTATTTGCCGACTGGATACTCTTGTAGCTCCTGGAAATTCTGACACAAAGAATTACAGTATCTTCGATTTTCAGACTTTTCATCGGTGTGCCTTTTATAGATGTGATGCGCCCCGGTTCCAGAATGTGAAATAAAGATTTTCAGTTCTGACTTTGAAGAATTATTATATCCTTTAAACCATAATAAGAACTTTACAGCCTATGCGTACGTATTACCTGCTGCTGACACTGCTGATCTTTTCTTCACCCACACTTCTTTACGGACAAAACCATTACTTTCCGGATAAATTCAACTGGGAAACTATCTCTCCAGCTGAAGCGGGTTTTAACAACCAGGTTTTGCAGCGTGCCATCAATTTCGCTATCGATAATGAAACTGACGATCCCCGCGATCTCTTTATCCACCTGAATTCGCGTACTAATGAACCCTTTAATGAGATGGTTGGTCCGGTAAAGGAGCGCGGAGAGATGACAGGAATTATTCTCAAAAATGGTAAAATTGTTTCCGAATGGGGCGAGCCGTCACGCGTGGACATGACCTTTAGTGTTACCAAAAGCTTCCTCTCCGTATCTGTAGGGCTGGCTTATGACCACGGATTAATAGAGAGTGTTGATGACCGGGTTCAGACGTACGTTCCTCTTGAACATTTTAATTCGGAGCATAACTCCAAGATTACTTGGGATCATCTGCTGAGGCAGACAAGCGACTGGGAAGGCACTTTATGGGGAAAGCCCGACTGGGCCGACCGTCCCCGTGAAGAAATCTCACCGGAGGTTATCAACCGCGAAAGAAATGAACCCGGTACTGTGTATAAATATAATGATGTACGGGTGAATGTGCTGGCGCTTGCTGCACTCGAGGTTTGGAGAAAGCCGCTTCCGATGGTTATCAAAGAGCATGTAATGGATAAAATCGGCGCTTCCAATACATGGCGATGGCATGGCTACGAAAACTCATGGGTAATGATAGACGGTATGAAAATGCAGTCGGTCAGCGGCGGCGGTCACTGGGGCGGCGGCATGTGGATCAACGCATACGACCAGGCCCGATTCGGCTATCTGACGCTTCGCAATGGCAACTGGGACGGAGATCAGCTGATTTCCGAAGAGTGGCTTAGCATGGCCCGTACTCCCACAGAGGTGCAAAAGGATTATGGGTTCATGAACTTCTTTTTAAATACCGATAAAGAACGTTTTTCCAATGCTCCGGAATCGTCATTTTTTCATCTCGGTGCCGGTGCAAATGTGGTATATGTGGATCCTGAAAATGATCTTGTGGTAGTTGTGAGATGGATAGACTTCGGCAAAATGAACGAGTTTTTAGGGCTGCTCTACGAAGCCATGTAATATTTCTTCATCTGACGACTGAGGCCTACAAGCACAGCTAAAACCTGGATTCAACAAGTCGTCTGATGAATCTTCATGGCAAAATCCCGCTTCATCCGACGATTGACGCCCACAATCACTCCTAACGCCCACATCCATCAAGTCGTCCGATGAATCTTCATGGCAAAATCCCGCTTCATCCGACGACTGACGCCCACAATCACTCCTAACGCCCACAATCATCAAGTCGTCTGATGAATCTTCACGACCAGCTCCTGGCACCCTCAGTCTTCGGGTTAAAGGTGAAAATCATCATTTTCCAAATTTAACACTCCACGTTTGCAAAGCTATCATCCCAGCAGGATCGCTCGCCGTCTTTTTCGATAAATCCTTCCCTGGTTTCTGCGTTCCAGAAAATGAGTATGGAATTCTCTTCACCGACATTTTGCAGTTCAAATTCAAATTCAACTCCGTTTTGACGGAATTTCCAAAGCACTTCTGATTCATCAGAAATATTAATCGCTCTGAGGGTCAGAACCCGCTCGGTGTCAGACAGTTTTTCCCAAATAAATGTGGGTTCGCTTAAAATCAGCGGAAGAGTATTTACGACTTCAGAACCCCCCAACAGTTCTTCCAGCCGGTTTACCCGATCTTCAAACAGATCACCTAACGGAATTCCAAAAAATGAAAAAGAATTTGTGCCTGATAGTGTCAGATTGCTAATCACCGGACCAAACACAATCCACTCCCCTCTTAAACCGTTTTCCGTTGTAAAACCCCTGATCAGTTCGATTTTTTCTTCAATCGAATCTTCCGGAAACAGATCATTGGGTATCAGTCCGGACAGATCGGACGTAACCGACCACTCCGCGCTGCCGTCAAATGAATCATTTCCAATTTCAGCTCTCACTTCGAATTCAAAACCGGTACCGGACAGACCGGATGTATTATCAGCATTTACTCTCCAGACAAATGAGTCATCCGTAAAGTCTGCTTCTATCTCTTTTGCCAATTCAAAAAAGATTTTTTGTGATCCCGAACTGTTTAATACAAGCATCGTTTGCAGCATATATCGAAAGGCTTCACTGAACGTGTAATTTGAAGAATCTGCCTCTGAAGCATTGGCCGAAATCATAAAAAACTCATCATTGAGATCCGCAGCTTCAAATGATGGAAAATCAGGAGGTGGCAATTCAGGTCTGCCCCCGTCTGTTATATCGTCGGAACATGAGTTTAACGACAATAGAAATGGAATCAGAACGAGCCAAATGATTTTTTTGATTTTCATATTCGGGTTGTTTGATTTAAATAGCTTTGCATCTAAAAGAATCCTATAGTTATAACCTTTTATTTTTTTCCAGAATAGAACAGTTTCTCTGATAACTTCGTTTTTAAAATTAAATAATTGTTCGTTTAAATAGCAATATATTTGACCTTAATGGCAGAAAAGAACTATCTCTTGCTAAGAATTTTAGTATTCTATGTCGATGCGTTCCAAAAACTTTTTCCGGTTCTGTATCTATGATTCGATTTTAGACGGACTATTTGCAGAAATCGTAATTGTCATCACCGTATGAGAGGAACCTGCAGAATCTGTTTTCCTGAATACATTTTCAAGACCCTCAAAAATATTCCGGGAAGGGCCAAACAATTTTGTTTCGTAATGAGTCAGCGATACCTCAACTCCGTGCTTTTTCATCGCCTCAATCTGATTATAAATGAGATTCATATAATCACCCCCGCCCATCGGGTAGAGGGCGAATTTAGCTGATACATCCGGGTTCAAATTATCTGTTACAGGTTTGTTCATACGGATATTATCCTCGGCCAGAAATGAATGTCCTTCCGAGTCACCGGGACATCCAATTGAAAAGGTTCCGCTGCAAACCACGTGCTCACCTGACTCTGCGGTTTGAAGAAACACAGCCTGAACCACATCAAATATGTGAGGAATTCGTCCGCGTACGATCGTACTCACTTCATCGGTCTTTATCCAGACTTTGGAAGTCTCCGTAGCTTCAAGTGCTGACAGAATCAGGTCAACAAATTGATCACACATCGGATAGATTGAAAAACTACAACCTGCAATTTTGTTTGAATCAGTTTTTTCTTCAGCCATTTTAATTCTTAATTCTTAATTTTCAATTCTTAATTAACCCTAAATATCCACTTTTACTTCAATAAACGCATGTCGGGGCGGCTGCACAATGAATCCAGGCGTATCGAACGAGCCGTCAAAATTTGTATCCAGGGGTGCACCGTTTGTGAAATAGAGTTTATCAAAGATATTATTCACTTTCAGGTTGGCTGATAAGTACGAGTTTATCCGGACATCGAGTCCGATGTCGGCCTTAAAAAAGGATGGCATCACAAACTCTGGGTTATTGGTTAACTCCAGGAATGCTTCTCCCATATAGCGTCCCGAGAATGAAATATCCGCTCGCTCAAAAACCCTGTATGTAATCATTGCGTTGGCAAGCCAGTTTGGGCTCAATATCGATTCCACATCTCTGAATACCTCATCCGTACCAGCAGGAGAAAACTCATCTATATTGGTTGTCATCCAGGTAGTATTCCCGGAAAATGACAATTTTTGAAGAGCACTCCAATTCCACTCCAGTTCAATGCCTGTGCGGCGGCTGTTCGAAATATTTTCACGCAATTGTACAAACCCTTCCGGAATAAATTCACCGGTGGGCGATATTTCATTACTAAACTGCATAAAAAATCCGTTTACTTTTCCCGAAAGTTTCTCTGTTGCAAAGCGAAAACCGGCTTCAAAATCATTTACATATTCAGCCATCACCGAGCTACGATTTTTTACAACATCAAGATTGGCAGGGTTGATATTCGTTGCACCCAGAATATCCTGCCGGGTCGGTTCGCGTCCGCTGCGGCCAAACGATCCATAGATATTCAGATTTTGATTCAGGTGGTATGTAATTCCGGCTTTCGGGCTCACAAATGTCCATTTCCGGGTTGGCACATTCGTCTCACTTCTTGGCACTCCGGCATCAAGCAGAAAGCTGATATCCGGTTCCAGGGCGAGACTGAGAGTCCTTATCTGCAAATCACCATATAGCTCAACGTTTCCAATTTTGTAGTTTATCTTGGTAAATGCACTGAATTCGTCTTTTTGGGAATCATCACTATAGAAAACAGTTTCACTCTCAGGGGCAAAAGACTCTTCATTAATCCTGTCGAACCGGTAGGCATGAATCCCTCCGGAGAGTTCTAATCCGCTGCCATCATTATAATTTAAAGATGATTTAAATCCATAGTGATCATTTTCGAGGCTGAAAATCTGCTGAATAAACTCACCATTCGCACCGTTAAATCCAACCGGAAAATCTCCGCCTGCACCTCCATAATAAACAGAGGAATTCAATGACACACCATTCTTTATGGTCCGGTTAAATTGCAGCTGCAGAAACTGCTGGCCAAAATCATCTTCATCATTCTCTGATACTGTATTGGTACGCGGCTCTTCGCGGATCAGATCAATAGAGACCGGTGTATATGCAAGTTCGTTCTTTGTGCGGCCATTAAAAGCGGTAATTTTTACAATATTATTTTTCCCAAAGTACCCGCCTGATGCGAAAAACGAAGTTGATTCTGTACCGGAATTAAACCGGTAGCCATCCGATACGGTTTTACTGAAACGGGTAAAAAATCCAAAATTTTTCATTGAACCTGTATTCAGCTCCGCACTCAGACGGTGGGAATTAAAAGATCCGCCTGTGGCTTTTGCATTCACCGATGGAGTATCCATGGTGATATTCTGCGACTCAAAGTTAACAGAACCGGCATAGGAAGCTGTACCATTTGTACTGGTACCCACGCCGCGCTGCACCTGGGCAGATTGAATACTGTTTCCGAAATCATTAAAATTCGAAAAGAACACACCCTGGTCAATCATATCATTGAGCGGTATGCCATTCAGTGTCATGTTGATCCGGGTTTGATCCATACCGCGCAGACGCATGTAGCTATAATTTGCGAACCTGGTACCAGAATCTGAGTGTGTCAAGATCGATGGTGTCAGTTTTTCAAGGGTAAAAATGGGATCCTGGCCGATGTTATCCTGCTCAATCTGAACACGATTGATGGTAGACTGAGTGATCGGCTCATTTTCGTCCGCCCTGACATCCTCAACAAAAACTTCATCGCCGCGTATCGTTATCGGTGTCAGTTCAATCGTTACGGTTTTATTCACATCTTTAATTTGAAAATCACGTTGTTCATATCCGACAAAGCTTACTGTAAGAACCGCTTCATTATCCGGCAGCAAATCCAGGGTAAACGATCCGTCTGCGTTGGTTGACGTGCCCCTATCTGTCCCTTTTTGGACAACTGAGGCCCCCGGCAGAACTTCATTTGTGTCATTGTCAATTACTGTTCCCTTCACTGTTTGAGCACAAACTGAATTGATCGTGAATAAAAACAGGATGATTGTAAATAAGATTTTTATCGTTGCTTGCACTGTAAGTCCTTCTGTTTAAGGTTTACGGCAGGAGCAACTTGAAAGGAGGGCAATTAATTTATTCTGTAAGAACACCTTTTCAGAATCCTTCGGTTTCCCTTCGCCGGCATTATCCGGGTCAGGTTCGTGGGGTATTATCTCAGCCCTTTAACAAGCACCCCCAACCATTTTCAATAAGTTGGTCTGATTAAATTAGCGGTTATTACACCAAAATCAAAAAGAGTTATTCGTTAAAAAATAGGCGGCCATTGCTCCGGATTTGATTCGCTCATGATTGCATATACTTTTTCATAAATATCATCAGCACTCGGTTTCGAAAAATAGTCCCCATCTGTTGCGTAAGCCGGCCGGTGTGCTTCAGCAGAGAGACATTGAGGCTCGGAATCGAGATAATAGTATCCTTTTTGCTCATTCATCACCTGCTGCATCATATAGGCTGTTGCTCCGCCCGGCACATCTTCGTCAACAAACAGGATGCGGTTGGTTTTTTTCAGTGATTCAACAATCGAATGATTTAAATCGAAGGGAAGCAATGTACGCACATCAATCAGTTCAGAAGAAATCCCGGCGTCTTCAAGATCCGGTAACACAGATTCCGCTATGTTAAGTGTTGAGCCATAAGAGACAATTGTAATGTCAGATCCTTCGCTAATAATTTCAGGTATTCCAAGAGGTACCGTAAATTCACCCAGGTTTATTGGAAGAGTTTCCTTTAACCGGTATGCATTTAAAGGTTCGATAATGAGTGCAGGATCGTCTCCGCGTATCAGGGTATTGTAAAAGCCTGCAGCTTCAGTCAGATTTCTGGGTACACAAATATGCATGCCGCGAAGTCCGTGAACAAGTAATCCCATAGGTGAGCCGGAATGCCAGATTCCTTCGAGACGATGTCCGCGCGTTCTTACAATTAAAGGGTAAGCCTGTCCCCCCTTCGTACGGTATCGAACCGTTGATACATCATCGCTCAGTGTCTGGAAGCAGTAGAGTAAATAATCCAGGTACTGGATTTCTGCAATGGGTCGAAGTCCCCGAAGTGCCATCCCGATTCCCTGTCCAAGTATTGTTGTTTCCCTGATACCTGTATCGGAAACACGTGTTTTCCCATACTTCTCCTGCATTCCCTCGAGACCAAGATTTACATCACCTAATTGCCCCGTATCTTCTCCAAACACAAGAGTATTGGGATATTTTGAGAACAATGCATCAAAATTGTCCCTCAGCACAACTCTTCCATCTACACGGTCAGGATTATCCTCATACTTCGGCTTCACCTCCTTTACTTTCAAAGGTGAGTTCTTTGTCTCACTGTAAAGATGTGAATTATATCTCCTTTTATTTACCTGAAGTTTCTCTTCCAGCCAGTCGCCCAACCTCTTTTTTTCCTCAGAATCGGTATTTCTGAGAATTCTCATCGCTTTTCTTGCGGTTGAAATCACATCTTTCCGAATCGGGTTCGGCTTCTGTTTTAATTTCTTTTCAAGTTCACTGACCTGGCTGCTGACTGTATCTGCCGAGTTTCTCAGCTCTTCAAGCAGAATTAACAACTCTTCTTTATCTGATTTAATGGGCTCCTGAAAAGCTTTCCATGCAGCTTTCTGCTCTGTTCGAACGTATTCGCGTGCCTCCTCTTCAATATTATCAAGAGTTTCAGTGCCGGCAAGATCTTCTTTCAGAATCCATTGCCGCATTTGGTTGCAGCAGCAGTACTCCTCTTCCCATTCGAGCCTTTCATCATCTTTATACCGTTCATGAGATCCCGAGGTGGAATGCCCCTGAGGCTGCGTAACCTCCTCTACATGAATCAGAACAGGTACATGATCCTTTCTTGCAACATCTGCAGCCTGCTTGTAAACTTCCTGCAACTTCATGTAATCCCAAGCTTTCACTGTAAAAATCTCAAATCCATCTTCCTGTTTGGTTCTCTTAAAACCTCTGAGCAATTTTGAGATACTCTCTTTTGTGGTTTGATATTTCTTAGAAACTGAAATTCCGTAACCATCATCCCAAACCGAGATAATCATGGGAACCTGCAGAACACCGGCCGCATTTACCGTTTCCCAGAAATGACCTTCTGAGGTACTCGCGTCCCCGATTGTGCCCCAGGCAATTTCATTTCCATTATTTGAAAACTCAGTACGATCGTGCAGCAGTTCATTCTCCCGGTATACTTTCGATGCCTGGGCAAGCCCTAAAAGTCTTGGCATCTGGCTTGCGGTCGGGGACATATCCGCAGATGAGTTTTTCCGGTCTGTTTGTGATTTCCACTCACCGTTTTCGTCCAAAAGACGACTTGCAAAATGTGCATTCATCTGGCGTCCAACAGAATTTGAATCCGCTTCCACATCCGGATCAGCATATAGCTGGGCAAAAAATTTCTGAACTGTAAGTTCACCGATAGCAAGCATAAAAGTCTGATCCCGATAATAACCAGACCGGAAATCGCCATTTTCAAAATGTCTTGCCATTGCAATTTGTGGAAGCTCCTTACCGTCACCAAAGATCCCAAATTTGGCCTTACCTGTTAGTACTTCTTTCCTTCCAAGCAAAGACATCTCACGACTGATTCTCGATAATTTATAATCTTCAAGAATCTGCTCCGCTTCTTTTTCGGAAAATTTAATTTTTGTCTCTGTCGCTTCTTCTTTCGCCATTACACTTTATTTTTTTGAATCAGCTTCAAATTCTTTCACTTGTTTTCGTTTTTCTGCACTATAATATAAGCATCAGCAAATTTAACAAAATTATACTGATATCATCAGAACCAGAAATTATCTGATTCTGTCGTTTGAAATTCTAAATTTACAACTCCGGAGTTCTCTATTCGGCAAAACCGCCTTTCGTCATGTTTATCGGATCCAGAGCTTTTCTAAGTTCTTTTTCATCCAGATCAGTCATTTCAAGAGCTACATCAAGTACCGCCCTGTTCTCTGCAAATGCTTTTTTGGCAATTTTAGCAGCCTGGTCATAACCAATTAACGGATTCAGTGAAGTAACAAGTACAGGATTCTTACCAACCATTTCTGCAATGTGCTCCGTTCGGGCCTCGACAACCGACACTGATCGTTCGGCAAAATTTCTGGCTGCATTCCCAAGAATAGAAATAGATTGCAGTAAATTATGGGCAACAACCGGCAGCATTACATTCAATTCAAAATTTCCGGACTGACCTGCAATCGTAATGGTGGTGTCGTTGCCAATCACCTGTGCAGCAACCATTGTTAAAGACTCTTCAATTACCGGGTTAACCTTACCCGGCATAATTGAGGAACCGGGCTGCAGTGCTTTGAGTTGTAACTCTCCCAGTCCGCTGTTAGGCCCTGAATTCATCCATCGAAAATCATTTCCAATTTTCATTAAACTGACTGCCACCGTTTTAAGCTGGCTGCTTAATTCAACTGGTGCATCAATAGTTGATTGTGCTTCAAAATGGTTTATGGCCTCCCGGAAGTTTTCACCGGTAAATTTTGCTACTTCTTTTGCAAACTTTTTCCCGAAGGAGGGATCTGTATTTATTCCGGTTCCCACTGCAGTACCGCCCTGTGGTAATTCCACCAGCCTGAGAAGAGTATCCTCAACCCGTTCAATTGCAAGTTCAATTTGGCGGGCATACCCGTTGAATTCCTGCTCCAGTGTAACAGGCATTGCGTCCATAAGGTGTGTCCGTCCGGTTTTCACAACTTTACGAAACTCTGCACCTTTTTTTAAAAATGACTTATGGAGGATTTCAAGACCCGGAATAAGATTTTCTCTGACAGCCATTACAGCTGCAATACGAATCGTGGTGGGTATCACATCATTGGAACTCTGCCCAAAATTTACATGATCGTTTGGATGAATATTTATTTCAGTATTTTCTTTCAGGCTATTTGCCCGGTTTGCAATAATTTCATTTGCATTCATATTGGTGGAAGTGCCGGAACCGGTCTGAAAAATATCGATGACAAAGTCTTCATCATGCTCTCCCTCTATCACTTCCTGTGATGCCTTTTTAATAGCTTCGGTAACCGGTTTCTCCAGATATCCAAGTTCTCTGTTTACTTCTGCGGCAATTTGCTTCACCAAACCAAGTGCTTTGATAAATTCCCGGCTAAAGCGTATGCCTGACACGGGGAAATTCTCGAATGCACGCTGGGTTTGTGCACCATACAAGGCATTAACAGGTACTTTCACTTCTCCCATAGAATCTTTTTCAATACGATATTCGCTCATAAGAATAAATTTTTTATTTAAAAGGATATCTGTAAGGTAGGATTTTTCGCATCATTTTTCACGAATAGTTACGTAAAAAAGAGTCACATCCTGTTCAGGATCTATTCAAAGTTCAGATATTATTTTAGCACTTCCTGAACAGTGGAAACAGTATTTTTATTCAGAGAGTACCGCTTCATCAATTTCCCAGACAGATAGAGTAGAGTCGTGGATTGCAGCAAACCAGTTATTGTGGATTTTAAAATCGAGGATATTTTCGGGAGGATAAAAACTGAAGCTATACTCAAAGTCCGATTTGCGATAACAATCGATTATTTTTTGCTTTTCGCCCTGATTATTACGCAACACACAAAACCGATCATCAAAAAAGGCCCCTGATTTCGAGAGGATATCAACTTCATCACTCCGCAGCATAACCGGGTCTTCTTCGGAATTCCGGCTCTGATCTTCAATTGCCGGTTCGGAATAATCAACAGTTTTTTTGGCAAAAATTACATTACCCTCCTCGTTATATTTGATCAGCAATCCAAAGAAGAAAGGTATTCTGTAAATGTTATGGTCATCAGATAATATTCTGTCCTGCAGCAGATACCTGTAACGTATTTCATCTGTAGAAATGGTTTCCCCTTTTTTCAACTCCCCTGATAGAGGGTCAACAAACAGAAGCCTTTCCGTAGAACCGGCTTTAATAACCGGTCTGCTTCCTAAAGCAGTTACCTGAAATGGTATTTCACCATCCAGAGAAATACTTCTGATATATTCATTCTTTGAAGAGTAAAGATGGATGAGTGCATTTCCGGCATCTGAAAAATAGATGCTATCATTTTACAGATGAAAATCACTCAAACCGCCAAACTCACCCGGACCCTGGCCTGTACCTTTTCCAATTTTATTAACAAAATCAAAATTCCAGTCAAACATTAACACTTTAGAACTGTCGGGTATATCAAGAACAAAGATTCCATTTTCAGAAACTTCGATCAGTACAGGATTCAGAAATTCTGAATAGCTGAACACTCTCTCACCAACCGGGTCGGTCATTCTCCTTTCAGTTATCTGATCTGATATTTCTGTCTCGATGATCGTGGAAACCTGGTCCTTTTCCGAACAGCCTGATAGACACAAAGCAATAATAAATGATAGAAGAAAAAAGAGAGGTTTTGAATAATTATCTAACATATACTTCTATAGTTAAAGTAAAAATAAAAAAGTATCGGAAACGGGAATGTTTTTAAACAATATGGCAAATGAATTTACTGAAAATATGCCTGCGAAAAAGCAACAATTGACCGCTGAAGTGCAAAGTACCAAGTGGTAGCGCGGATTCGTAGTAATACCAATATCAAAAAAAAGCCCCTGACGCGGAGCGTACAGGGGCTTTGAAAGGAAGACAAGGCGGCG
>CAYVBJ010000004.1:0-157382 GCA_964449075.1 uncultured Balneolaceae bacterium | reverse complement strand
CGTTCACCTGGGTGATGAAAATTATAAAACTGTACTCAATGCAGGCGATCATGAAGTCATTGCTGATGAACCGGAATCGTCCGGTGGTAAAGATAAAGGGCCCGATCCCTATGATTTGCTTTTAATGTCGCTTGGTACCTGTACAGTGATGACAGTAAGAATGTATGCAAGCCGCAAAAAATGGCCGGTTGAAGATATATTTATGGAGCTGAGACATTTTAAGGATCACGCTGAAGATTGCCGTGATTGCGGCGAAAAATCTTCAAAGATTGATCGTATCGAAAAGGAGATTACGATAAAAGGTGATTTAAGTGATGAACAGCTCGACCGGCTTCTGGAAATATCTCAAAAATGCCCTGTTCACCGTACCCTTTTACAGGATATTGAGATCGATTCAAAAATTGATTTGCTGAAGGGTGAATGAGTATACTATATAAAAAATCAGTACTGTCCAAAACGTTTTGAAAAACTGCTGGATACAAAATGGAGCAGGTGACGGAGAGCTAGCCTGATGATCTATTCCATAAACGATGAGCAGACTGTTACCAATAAAAGACTTCAACGTGTATACGTGCAAGTTATACAACTCCAGTTCCTTCCTGTAGGAAGGTATGGTCGGTAACAATGTGTGGTACCGTCTTGATCGCTGCGTTCCAGCGGAACGCCTGGTGAGAGGCTGTGGATGGGCACGCTTTACGTCAGGCTTCTGCCAGGCGTGCCCTACGGGACGCTATTGGTTTTTCAATCTCTCGTTTATTACCTGCCAAATGCTCCCATAGGAGCATAGAAGGAGATCCGGAGAATCGAGTTTCGAAATTCAACAATAGATGCTTCCGGATGCACTGAAACATAGGCATTTATTAAAATTCTTAAACGTTTTGGACAGTACTGATAAAAAATGTGATACCCGCTATTTGAAACCATTTTTATTAGCATATACATTGATCCTTTTTCCAGTCATAATTTTTTTTTATCGGGCGATCGCAACCTGTGAAGTAAAACTAATTAGTCCCCTTTTTACCGTGAGGTCACGAGGACGCGAAGAATTCACGAAGAGGATTGTGATAGGTATTTGTAATTTTTTCAGATTTGGCACCCTGTTGCTGTTTGTGGGCATGATTTTATTCGAAAAGAGATCTTAACATGGAATTCACGAAGAGGATGTATCTTCGTAACAGGTGAAAATCGATTTGCTATAAAATTGACAGTTCAAAAATGAGTAAAGAAGGAAACTTTCCGTTTATACGCGGCCGAAGATTGCGGACTTCCGGTGCCCTCAGAAAGCTGGTATCGGAGTCCCGTTTACACCCTGCTGACTTTATTGCACCGCTCTTTGTAATGGAAGGCAAAGATATGAAAGAGGAGATCTCTTCGATGCCGGGCTATTACCGTTATACACCGGATTTACTCCTGACCGAAATAAGCGAATTAATTTATGCAGGTATTCAGTCTGTTTTGTTGTTCGTAAAAGTACCGGATGAGAAGAATGATAACCAGGGTACTGAAGCGCTTAACCCCGACGGACTGATGCAAACGACAGTAAGAGAAATTAAAAACCATTTTCCATCGCTTGTTGTTATGACGGATGTGGCTCTTGATCCCTATTCGAGCTACGGACACGATGGCATTGTGCATGAAAATGAGATCTTAAATGACGAAACGATAGAAGTACTTGCCAAAATGTCTGTGAGTCATGCGGAAGCCGGGGCAGATTTTGTGGCACCATCCGATATGATGGACGGCCGGATCGGGAAAATCAGGGAAGCTCTTGAAGAGAACGGTTACAAAAACAGGGGAATCATGGCATACAGTGCCAAATATGCGTCCTGTTTCTATGGCCCGTTCAGGGATGCGCTGGATTCAGCACCCGGTTTTGGTGATAAAAAAACCTACCAGATGAATCCGGCTAACACCCGAGAAGCCATTCGAGAGGCACAGCTCGATGAACAGGAAGGAGCTGATATCGTAATGGTAAAACCCGGGCTGCCATACCTTGATGTGGTTCAGGCGGTAAAACAAAACGTTCGTATTCCCGTTTCTGTATACCAGGTGTCGGGCGAGTATGCGATGATTCAGGCCGCCGCTCAAAACGGCTGGCTGAATGAAGAAGAAGCCATGATGGAGTCGTTAATTGCTTTTAAACGTGCCGGCGCTGATATAATCGCTACCTATTTTGCAAAAAAAGCGGCACGATTATTGTAAATCCTGTTTCAGGAAAAGCGAATTCATCTCAAATGATGAAATTTGTATTTTCCACATCCAATAAATTCAAACCATTTTTTATAAGATGAAAAGAGTATTTTTATTTCTTGCTACAAACATTGCGATCATTATTGTTGCAAGTATTACCCTCTCCCTGTTAGGAGTAAATTCATTCCTGGATGAGACAGGAACGAACCTGAATCTGCAGGCTCTACTCATATTCTGTTTCGTTTTTGGTATGGCAGGTTCTTTTATCTCGCTGCTTCTTTCTAAAAAAATAGCCAAATGGACTGCGAAAGTTGAAATTATCAAAGAACCACGGAACCAGCAGGAACAGTGGCTTTTTCGGGAAATTGGTGATATGTCAGAAAAGGCCGGTATCGGAATGCCTGAGGTTGGTGTTTTTCCCATGCAACAGGCAAATGCGTTTGCTACAGGCTGGAACCGGAACAACGCACTTGTGGCTGTCAGCCATGGAATGCTTCAGCGGTTTGATAAAGACGAGATACGTGCAGTTCTCGGTCATGAGATCGGTCATGTTGCAAACGGGGACATGGTAACCCTGGCACTGATTCAGGGTGTGGTAAATACATTTGTTATGTTTCTTGCCCGTGTGATTGGTTTTGCTGTTGACCGCGTGATCTTAAAAAATGAAAGAGGCCTTGGGATTGGTTACTTTATAACAACTATAGCAGCTGAGATTGTTCTTGCGATTTTGGCTTCTACAATCGTATTCTGGTTCTCACGAAAACGTGAGTACAGGGCGGATGAAGCGGGTGCAACACTTGCGAGCAAGAATGGAATGATTAATGCCTTAAAACGTTTGCAGGCAGAATCGCAGGTGCCCAATCAGCTGCCGGAATCGATGCAGGCATTTGGTATAACTTCCGGTAAGAAAAAAGGATTTAAAGCCCTCTTCATGACACATCCGCCTCTTGAAGAGAGAATAGCGGCATTGGAAAATATGACAGGGTAATAAACCAGATGGAAACGCAGAATACTCTGGGATTGGTCAACAGGTATTCAGGCAGAACATTGATGCCGGTATTCATTCTGACACAAACACAAAAATAAACAGTTGACAGATGTCCGACAAACTGAAAACAAGTAAGTCACTATTTGAGCGAGCACAAAAATTTATTCCCGGCGGGGTGAATTCACCCGCACGTGCATTCAAATCTGTAGGCGGCTCACCTGTTTTTTTTAAAAAAGCAAAAGGCTCTCTGTTAACCGATGTTGACGGCAATGAGTATATCGATTACGTAGGATCATGGGGACCGATGATTATGGGTCACTCTTATGCGCCTGTCATCAAAGCCCTGCAGGATGCTTCTTTCAATTCCACATCGTTCGGGGCGCCGACTGAAATTGAGATCAGAATGGCAGAGCTTGTTCAGCAGATGGTCCCGAATGTGGACAAGGTCAGAATGGTAAACTCCGGAACGGAAGCATGTATGAGTGCTATAAGAGTTGCACGGGGATATACGGGCAGAGAAAAGATTATAAAATTTGAAGGCAATTATCACGGACACGCCGATGCCTTCCTGATTAAAGCAGGAAGCGGAGCCCTTACATTAGGTTCGCCCAGCAGCCCCGGTGTAACGGAAGGGACAGCAAAGGATACACTTGTTGCTGATTATAACAATATTGAAAGTGTTGAGAAACTGTTTAAGAAGAACAAGAATAAGATTGCTGCGGTTATCCTGGAGCCTGTTGCCGGCAATATGGGATGCATTCCGCCGAATCCGGGATTTCTTGAAGAATTGCGAGATTTGTGTGATACCCATGGCTCGGTTCTGATCTTTGACGAAGTGATGACCGGCTTTCGTCTTTCAAGAGGCGGCGTTCAGGAAAGGTATAATGTGTGGGCTGACCTGGTCACATTTGGTAAAATTATCGGCGGGGGTTTACCAGTGGGCGCTTTTGGCGGTAAGAAAGAGATCATGGATGTAGTATCGCCCGTTGGGCCGGTGTACCAGGCCGGTACGCTATCCGGTAACCCGCTTGCAATGGCTGCAGGGCACGCACTGCTGGAAACACTGGACAGACACCCTGAATATTACGTAGAACTGGAAGAAAAAGGCGAAAAGCTGAAAAAAGGATTGTCGGGCGTATTCTCATCGCACAGTGTCCCGTTTCACATTAACCAGGTTGGCTCGATGATCAGCATCTTTTTCACAGATCAGAAAGTGACTGATTTTAAAACAGCCAGTCAGACAGACCAGGAGTTTTTTAAACTCTTTTTCCATGAGATGTTAAACCGGGGGATTTACCTGCCACCATCTCCTTTTGAAAGCTGGTTTTTGGCAAAAACTCTGACTGAAAAAATGATAGAAGAAACCATTATAGCAGCCGGTAAATCCATCCAGGCGATTCAAAGACGGAAATAAACATGAATGCAATTGTAAAAAAACTGATGAACCGCTGGGAAGTTGAAACAGTGTGGCAGGTAGCTGTTATCCTTCTCATATTTGCAATAACGGGGATGTCGGCCCTTTTTGTAAAACAGTTAGCTTTCGGCTGGATCGGAATCGTGGATTCCACACCGTGGTGGATCAGGGTCTCCTGCTGGTTTGCTTTTGTATTACCTTCCTACCAGGTTCTGTTTCTCTTTTACGGTTTTCTGCTCGGACAATTTGATTTCGTCTGGCGCTTCGAGAAAAACAGCTTTAACAGAATTAAAAACCTGATTTTACCGGACTAATCGTGGGAATATTCATCTGACGACTGGTGCTCAAACCACAGCTAAGGCCGGCATCCTCTAAGTCGCCTGATGAATGTTCCGGTTTGGTTTCAGCTTCATCTGATAATTATCTCTCAAAATCCCACCAGGCTGAAGGCCTGGAACAGGACAGGCCAAGAAAATGAGCAACTATACCATACAGGCCGGCTGCCATTGCACTAAATCCTCCCCGCCATCGTAACAATCACCCGAATTGAAAGGGACCTGCTGCAGGCCTTCAGCCCGTCCGGTTGACACCGCACCGGAAACCCCGACACAGCCGTGTCGGGGCTGTGTTGCAACAGGCCTTCAGCCTGTATTCTGAACAATTGATATCAGGTTATCGTAGTCATCCAGGTGATTCACAATTTCGCATCCGAAAATTTCAGATTTATCTCTTATTACCATATTTATCCATTTCGATGCGCATTAAAATAAATTCGGAATACAGTTTGTTACCCATTCTCTTAACTCGCAAATACAAAGAGCCAGTCTCTTCATATTATGAGGGCACAGGTCGGCAGTTCACCGGGAACCTGGAGACAAAATCGACCAGGCTGAAAGCCTGAAACAGCACAGCCCGGGGCAGGCGCCCCGGGGAATTATGTATGTTGACAAACCGCGAGGCTGAAGGCCTGGAACAGGACATACCATAAACATGCACAGCCATTCAATTCCGGTTGTCTGTCTATCCACTGAAACCTGCCCGACCAGCGTAATCATCACCCAAATTGAAACTGCACTGCTGCAGGCCTTCAGCCTTGGACAATCTTTGCTTTGATCTTCTTCGGTTTTCTCATTCTCGCAGTACTGGTTCTGTTATATTTTGATGAAATGTGAACAGATACCGCCGGCGTTGTCGGGAATTTATACGATAATTTGATTTACTTGAAGGTATCTTAAAGACGATAGGTATACGAGAGTTTAATAGTTCCGCCCGTACTCAGCGGCCTGAGGCGGTCGACATCTGAAAGCCAGTTGGCTGTATGGACCAAAAAAAGATCAGTGCCGGGAGTTACAATCCATCTGAATCGATTAAATAACCCGAGTCTGTCACTTAGTGTATCAAACTGAATATTTGAAGTGAATGAGATTGACGGGGTCGGATCAATATTGGCTTCAAATCTGAAAAGATCAGTATCAAAATCCCCTTCCGGCAGTCTCACCTGGGTAAGGGTCCAGTTGGCATCGAGGTTAATACCGGGTAATGGACGGAAATCAGCAGATAGCTCATATTGTGTTCTGGTACCGGTCCAGAAACCGCCGTGTGAAAATTCAATTTCGCCCGACACTTTCCTGAAATTTGCGGTACTGAATTCTGTATCGAAAGCCCATAAATAATAATCTCCCGCAGGTATAATGATGGATCTGTCGCGGCGGATATCAAATGGGAAGTTCAGTCTCTCAAATGCCCGGGTGACGGAAGCATTAAACCGTTCTGTGGATTCAAAAAGAATATCAATGGGTGTAAACCTTGTTGAAACAGACTGCGGTCTGAAGTCCATATCGGCAAGGTATTCATGCCGGATAGAGAATTCAATTTGCCGGAACAAGGAGTTTTTTTCAAGGTTTCTCTCATAGGAAATTGATGGTTGTAATCTTCTGAAAGAATTTCTTCGCGTAAAACCGACATCAGGGTTAAAATCTCTGTCGAGTTCCCGGTACGACATGCTTGCGCTCACAGGATAGTTTGGATATGAAATTCGAATTCCGCGTGCACTGCGATCAAAAAAATCAGAATCTTCATCCGGTCTGTTTGGATTATGCCATAGAAAGAATGCCTGGAACTGAAGATTTTTATCCCCTCTGAAGCGTGAGGTACCCAATTCAAAGTCGACACCTGCGGTATGCCTGTCACTTAGAACACTGTTATGGGTGGCCCTTCGTGTGTAGATTACACCGATCTGACTCTCCTCAAACAGATTTCTTGTTACTCTTGCAACTGTAAAATCTTCCCTGTTAATATCTCCCTTGCTTCCTGTTTGAATCTGAATAAGACCCACATTGTAGTTACCCGGCCGACCCAGTAATTTCCCGCCGAAATTGATCGGAATCTGCTGACCTTCAACAAGTCCAATCCTGCGGCTGAAAAAAGGTGTAACTCCGCTCGCAGGAGCAAAACTGAAGATGTCGGAGCCTTCAAGGAAAAAATCTCTCTGTTCGGGAAAGAAGAGGGGAAACCGTGTTAAGTTCACGCGTCTCTGATCTACCTCTGCTTCAGCAAAATCCGTATTCACAGTAGCCGATGAACGCAAATTTGGTGTGATATTGTAGGAGATATCAAATCCTGCATCTGCAGAAAAATTGTCTTCCCTATCGTTTCCGGTCCATTCCCGGGTTCCGGTTGTAATTCCATACGGTACAACTTCAATTCCGATCCCCTGATTCAAATCACTTAGCCCCGTAATTTTTCCTGCATCCTGCGGTCTGAATAAACTTTGGTTTCTGCGAAATCCCGTCCAGATTATCTCTTCATTTTTTCTGCGGATAGTCCGCTGAAAATTGATTCCCCAGGTATCAATATCCGGATCAAAGTTTAATGTTCTGAAAGGGATTTCAATTTCCAGAAACCAGCCTTCATCTGTGATGGTTGTGCGAATATCCCAGATGCCATCCCATGATTTATTCAAATTTCTTCCTTGTCCAATATTGATCAGCCCGTCACCACGCAGCCCGGCCGGGTTGGTTTCGAAGAAAAAAGCATTTCTTCCGGTATTAAAGGTATCCAGGATAAACATAAAGCGGTCATCGGTTCGCAGGCTCTGGTCCCTCCTTTTTTGGAAGGCAAGTATTTTATCTGCGCTGCTGTCATACATTTTCGCACCGATATAGAGATATTCCCGACTCATAGCGACATAGATTTCCGATTCTTCGGAAGGTTCACCCCCTTCTACGGGATCCCGCTGGATAAAATTTGTCACCGGACTAATCTTTTGCCAGAAAGGCTCGTTCAATTTACCATCCAGTGAAATTTGTTCATCCGTATCAAGATGATAAATATTTATCAGGTTGGGAACATTATTTGCCTGCTGAGCCTGAAGTTCAGTATGAAAAAACAGGATTCCTGCAAAAGGAATAAATAAAAAAAGAACTTTTACCAGCATTAACAGGGTTCCGAATTTTTAAATTGATTCTGCAGAGATCGGTACAATGACGATGTCAAAAACGAATGTCTCTTACTTGTAGAGTAATAAAAATTAAGATTTCAGAATGTAAAAATTAACGATTGGCGGAGTGATAATCGTCAATAAATGTTAAAACCTCATTCAGAGCTGCCTCTCTGATTAAAGATATTCGATCAAGTGAAACGATACCAACCATACCAGATTCCCAGGTACTTGCACTTGTTTCGAGATTCCTGTTCAGTGAAAGTTTCACGGGCTGATAAAGCCTCAATTCGATGGAAAACGGGATTAACCCGTTTTCAAGCTCCAGCATGTTGATATGCATATAGAGAAAAGGAATATCAGCAGATGAACGTACTTCTTCGTCATCTGCAAATTTTATATCATTGTTTATTAGTTCTTCAACAACGGCCTGGCGGATGTTTGAAGGGGTGAGGTTTTTATCGCTTGTAACTGTTCGGCTCCCTTCGAGATTTGCTGTGAACCCGACTTCCTGTATTCCCTCCAGAGAGATTAGCTGTCGTACCGTCTCATTTTGGGCAAAGAGGTCTGCAGTTAAAAGTGGCAATGAGAATAGAAGAAAAAAATAAACGGTTTTCATAAATCGACTTTTTACGTTAATTACACTCTATTAAAAACGGGACAGATTTATATCTGTTGTTTCAAAAGTGCAATCGCAAACAGTATCCAGCCGGCAATAAAAGCAACTCCGCCAATTGGAGTAACGGCCCCAAGCCAGGCTGTGTCAGTGAGTGTAAGAAGGTACAGACTGCCCGAGAAAATGAGTATGCCTGCAAGCAAAAGCCAGCCGGACCAACTGAGCAGGTTATTTTCAGGCATATGCAACGCAATCGCACCGATAATCAGTAAACCTATACCATGATAGAAATGATATTCTACCCCGGTTTTATAAACCTCAAATCTTTCGGCTGTAAGCATATCCTGTACAATATGTGCACCAAATGCGCCGAAACCGACAGCCAGTGCCATAGCAACCGCCCCTGCAATTAAAAAAAACTGTGCCATTTTTTACCTAAAGATTACTCTGATGTTTTAAAACCAATATCCTTATGTGTTCCGTCACAAAATGGTTTATTAGAAGAACCGCCGCAGCGGCAAAGAGCCATATTTTTGTCTGATTGACTGAATTGGTCTTTATTTTCCTGGATATTGTATGTTCCTTCTACCAGTACCGGGCCATTTTTCATCAGTTTCAAAATTAGCTTTCCATGAGATTCACTTTCTGTTTCAGGGAATTTTTCGAGATCAGAGCTTTCATCAGCTGTGAATTCAATCTCTTCATGGCTGTTGTCGCAGGCCGGTTTATTGGTTGATTCACCACATCTGCAAAGAGCAAACCTTGTATCTTCAAGAACTACATCGCCATCGGCGTTCTGAACCTCTAAATCACCATACATGTAAACGGGCCCATTCTTGCCAAGAGATATTTTGTTTTGCTTTGGTGGTGATTCGTTCTCCTTTCCGTCGAGCCTTTCGTACTGCAGGGCACCCGTAGGACATCGATGAATTACTTCGGCAATTTTACCGGGAGAGCTATTGTTGGGCTGTACCCATGGTTTTTTGTCCACATCAAAAACCGCCGGCAGACCCTTGGTGCATTCAGCGGAATGGATGCATCTATTGACATCAAATGTAACTTTAATTTCATCTCCTTTGTATGTGATGATTTTTTCTTCCATAATCTGTTTTGCTTTTTTTTGGGAAATTTATTTTCTAATTGTATAAAACGGATTTTTTTACTTTTTAAAAAATACTTTTATCCAAAACTGTAAGGAGCAGGTTTCTTTTGGTTCATATAGTTAAACCGAAAATGTATGAAAACAGCGAATGGAAATCACCAGGGTTTTGAGAGCCTGATTAGGATTGCCCGGCATTTCATACTGAAACATAACATTCATCAAATCATTAAAAAATTATGGTTCAACAAGAGTTTGAAAATCCGGAAGATAAATGGCAAAATTATAAATATTCGGGACGCACAGTTAAGGAGATGCGGCCGGATGAGCAGCCACGTGAAAAACTAATGAAGTATGGAGCTGAAAGTCTTTCCGACGCAGAGCTTCTTGCAATTTTACTTCGAACGGGAAGCCGTGAGCTGAATGTAATTGAAACTTCCCAGGCACTGCTTGAACACTTCAACGGTTTGCGACAGCTTGCCAGGAAAAACTGGCAGCAACTCAGGGTTATCCCGGGAATAGCAAGGGTTAAAGCCATAACACTTGAATCTGTATTTGAGTTATCAAGAAGAATCCAGATGGCAGCATTGGGAGAACAGATAACTATAACAACCCCTGAAGATATTGCTGCATATTTTGCGCCGCGGCTTCGCGATCTCACGAGAGAGGTATTTCTGGTGGCTTTTCTGAACGCCGCAAAAATACTCACCGGATTTCGAAAAATCAGTTCAGGCGGCAGTACAGCTACAATAGTTGATCCAAAAGATGTATTTCATCACGCTATTCTAAACGATGCGGATTCAATTATTTTAATTCACAATCATCCATCCGGGAATAACAGGGAATCGAGGGCAGATATTAAGCTCACCAACCGTATCCGGGAGGCTGGCTTAATGCTGGGTATAACAGTGGATGATCATGTAATCATCGCAGGAGATGAATATATAAGCTTCAGAAATAAGGGATTGCTGTAAAACCGGGAAATGAAAACTGAGAATTATATCCCTGCTCTTTTCGTTTATCAGTATAAAATGATATTAAACCACTGTATTTGTATCTTGAATATACAATTATGTAGTAATTAACCTGTTCCTGTGCCACAAAAGTCAACAGATGATGTAATTTCTTTTGTTAACCGTGTTCGTGCGGGATGCCAGGTCAAAACCTGCATTTTACACTTTAAAATTCTGTAATCCGTATAATTTTGACAAATAAACAGAATCGAAATAACAGGCAGAAAAACGGCGCTGATTCCGGAAATAACAAACAGAAGCCGAACGGCAAAAAACCGGGTAAAAAAAATTATCCGCCATCCGGTTCGCGCGCTATATTCTGGATCTATCTCTTTATCCTTGTCGGACTGATTTACTTTATTTTTCAGGATTCAGGCGGCGGTTTGTTTGGTACTTCACCTGAAATAGAATACACCAAATTCAGAGAAGAACTGCGGCAGGATAACGTGGAACGGGTGCATGTACAGGGAGAAGAGATCCAGGGCAAATTAAAAAATCCCCAGTCACTGCGACAAGCACAGGGAGACACCACGCAGTATGAAGGATTTACAACTTATATACCCTCATTCGGTGATGAAGAGCTTTTTAATCTTCTTAATGAAAAAAATGTCGCCGTTTCTGCAGAGCCTGAATCAGTGAACTACTGGTGGTATTTTCTGATTTTTGGTCTGCCATTTCTGCTTTTTATTTTTATCGGGTATATGTTTTTTCAGCGGATGCAATCACGCGGACAAGGAATTTTTAATATCGGGAAAAGCCAGGCAAAGCTTCAGGACCCTGAAAAAGGAAAAACTACATTTGATGATGTTGCCGGCATGGAAGGCGCTAAAACGGAACTTCGTGAAATTATCGAGTTCCTCCGGAATCCCGAGCGATTTGATGAACTGGGTGCGAAACTGCCAAAAGGTGTGTTGCTTGTAGGTCCACCCGGTACCGGAAAAACCCTCTTGGCCAGGGCTGTTGCCGGTGAAGCGGATGTTCCCTTCTTTACAATTACCGGTTCAGATTTTATGGAGATGTTTGTCGGAGTCGGTGCCAAAAGAGTGCGTGATATGTTTAAAAATGCAAAAGAGCGTTCTCCAAGTATCATTTTTATTGATGAACTCGATTCGATTGGACGAACCAGGGGAGCCGGGCTTGGGGGCGGACATGATGAGCGGGAGCAAACACTGAACCAATTGCTTTCTGAACTCGACGGTTTTGAACCGAGTGAGAATGTTGTGGTTATGGCTGCAACCAACCGACCTGATATTCTCGACAAAGCACTGCTTCGTCCGGGTCGTTTTGACAGACAGATTACAGTTGATCTGCCTTCGCAAAAGCACCGTGTGGAAATTTTGAAGATCCACGCAAAGAACAAACCATTTGATGATGATGTTGACTTTGAAAAAATTGCCCGCGGAACTCCCGGATTCAGCGGAGCTGATCTTGAAAACTTACTGAATGAAGCCTCTTTGTATGCGGGGCGTGACAAGCGCAAAAAAATTAAAATGGAAGATATTGAAAAGGCACGCGATAAAGTAATGATGGGGCTGGAACGTGAAGGAATGCAAATTGATGAAGATGAGAAAAAAATGCTTGCCTATCATGAAGCCGGTCATGCACTCGTTGCAGCATCACTGCCAAATAGTGATCCCATTCATAAAGTAACTATTATACCGAGAGGGCGCGCTATGGGAATGACCCAGCAACTGCCCGAAAAAGAGAAATATTTATACAATAAAGAGTACATGCTCGACCGGCTCGCTGTTGTGATGGGAGGGCGTGCAGCTGAACAGTTAATATTCAACACCTCAACCAGCGGCGCCCAGAATGATCTGCAACAAGTAGCTAAGATGGCCCGAAAAATGGTAATGGATTGGGGTATGAGTGAAGAATTTGGAAATATTTCATTTGACAGAGGCGAGGAAGAGGTTTTTATCGGTCGTGAAATGAGTAAACCACGCGAATACAGTGATTCAACTGCACGCGAGATTGATGAAGAAGTAAAAAAAATATCACAATCCGCTTTCGAAAGGGCAAAAAAAACACTTGAAGATAACCGGAATGTTCTTGACCGGGTTGCCGAATTGCTGATTGAGAAAGAAGAGATTTCCGGCGAAGTGGTTACAAAACTTTTAGAGGGAGAAGAAGTTGAACCGGACGAAGAAGCAGCCGATGAGAAGGAGTAGTTTATCGGGGTGAAATTTTCATTTCCCGGTTCTTATTGATTCAGTGAAAGCGCATAAAAAAAGATTCATTTACGATTTTTTTGAACGGACAGCTCTTCAACTTTGGTTCTGATTATTTGTATCTTCATTGTTTTGCCAACGTACAAATAATATGTCTGAAAAAGAGATCACACAGGAAGAACCACCCCAACCCGATAAGAAGAATCCCGTCCGGGATCGCCCAATTATAGTAAAAGGCGCAAGAGTAAATAACCTTAAAAATATAGATGTCGAAATTCCCCGTAACCGGATGACCGTTATTACCGGGGTATCCGGATCAGGAAAATCAAGCCTCGCGTTTGACACCATCTATGCGGAGGGTCAGCGCCGGTATGTGGAAAGCCTTTCCAGTTACGCCCGTCAGTTTTTGGAACGAATGGACAAGCCGGATGTAGATTTTATGCAGGGGATTTCTCCCGCAATGGCCATCCAGCAAAAAACCACAACAACAAATCCGAGATCAACAGTAGGAACCACAACAGAGATTTTTGACTATCTGCGCCTGCTTTTTGCAAGAATTGGGAAAACCATCTCTCCTGTCTCCGGCGAAGAAGTACAAAAGGATACACCGAAAACCGTGATCCGGGAGCTTTTCAATAAATTTGACGAAGGAACCCGCTTTTATGTTTTGTTTTTACTTCCTCACCACTCCAAAAGCACCCTTAAAGATGAACTGAATCTATTGACAGAAAAAGGGTTTACAAGGTTGCTTCATATTGAGGATGAATCAATTCTGCAGATAACAGACGAGGATCTGGATGTCTCAAAAATTAAATCCGATAAATACCGGGTTTTGGTTGATCGTCTGGCAGTTAAAAAAGATGATGACACCCGCAGCAGAATTGCGGATTCCCTGGAAACTGCTTTTCGGGAAGGATCGGATCGCTGCAGTATTAAAATCAGGCATGGCGAAGAGTTGCCATTCAGTGAGCGATTTGAAAAAGATGGTATTGAGTTCCTGGAGCCGACACCCCAAATGTTTTCGTTTAACAATCCGTTTGGTGCTTGTGATGCCTGCGAAGGTTTTGGAAGAATCGCAGGTATCGATGAGGATCTTGTAATACCTGATCCGGAACGAACACTTCGTGATGGTGCCATTGCTGCTTTTGATTCACCCAAGTTCAGTAAATATTTAAGAGACCTGGTAAAAGTGGCTGCCCGGTACGGTCTTCCTATTGATAAACCCTATAAAGATCTTTCCAAAGAATTTAAGCAGATTATCTGGAAAGGAAAGGATGACTATGTGGGTATTGACGGTTTTTTTGAAGATGTGAGAAGCCAGTTTTATAAAGTTCATATGAGAGTTCTCTATTCTCGTTATCGCGGATACAGCCGCTGCCCCGAGTGCGAAGGGTATAGGGTCCGGAAAGACGCACTATATGTAAAAGTAAATGAGTTGCATATCGGTGAAGTCTCGGAAATGAGTATCGGTCATGCCCGTACATTTTTTGAGAAGCTTGAGCTTACCCGGTTCGAAAAAGATGTGGCAGGTCAAATTCTGTATGAAATCCGAAAACGGCTGAAATACCTGGATGAAGTTGGTCTCGATTATCTTACGCTCGACAGGCTTACAAACACACTTAGCGGTGGTGAATCACAGCGGATCAGTCTTGCAAATTCTCTGGGAAGTTCACTAATCGGAAGCCTCTATGTACTTGACGAGCCTACAATCGGGCTGCACCCGCGCGATAACGACCGGCTCATTAATATTCTCAAATCACTTCGTGATATCGGAAACACAGTGCTTGTCGTGGAGCACGATCCGGAGATGATCCGGGCTGCCGATAACATTATCGATATAGGTCCGTTTGCCGGAATTCATGGCGGCGAAGTGGTTTTCAGCGGCAGTTATGATAAACTGGTTAAATCAAAAACAGTTACCGGCAAATACCTGAGCGGAAAAATGGAGATTCCCGTTCCTGATAAACGCAGAAAAGGATCGGGTAAGAAAATAACAGTTTCAGGTGCCTCGGAAAACAATTTGAAAATTATCGATGTGGAGTTTCCGCTGAATAAACTGGTTTGCGTAACCGGAGTATCCGGTTCGGGTAAATCCACTCTTGTACACGACACACTTTATGGAGCTCTTCAAAACCAGTTCGGAACATATAAAGAAAAAATCGGCCGGCACAAATCACTGTCGGGACTGAGTTATATTGAATCGGTTGAAATGGTGGATCAAAGTCCGATTGGCCGCTCAACCCGGTCAAATCCGGCAACCTATACCAAATCGTATGACGGTATCCGGGATCTGTTTTCAAATACCCGGCAGTCAAAAATAATGGGCTATACACCCGGTCATTTTTCATTCAACGTTCCAGGCGGCAGATGTGAAAGCTGCCAGGGAGAAGGTGTTCAAAAGATTGAGATGCAGTTTATGGCCGATATTGAACTTACCTGTGAGGAGTGTGGCGGCACCCGTTTCAGAAAAGAGATTCTGCAGGTTACCTATCGAGGGAAAAATATTCATAACATACTTGATATGCCGGTAAGCGAAGCACTGGAGTTTTTTGTAGATGAACCTGCTATTGTGAATAAACTTCAGCCGCTTGATGATGTGGGTCTCGGCTACCTGAAGCTGGGTCAAAGTGCCACAACACTCTCCGGCGGTGAAGCACAGCGTGTGAAACTGGCAAAATTCCTTTCCAAAAAGAATACGGATCATACTCTCTACTTTTTCGACGAGCCAACCACAGGGCTGCACTTCGAAGATATTTCCAAATTACTTACATCATTTAATGAGCTTGTAAACCAGGGGCATTCTGTGATCATCATCGAACACAATCTTGATGTTATAAAATGTGCTGACTGGATTATTGATATTGGTCCTGAAGGGGGTTTTGGTGGCGGACAGGTTGTGGCAGAGGGAACACCTGAAGAGGTTTCATCTGTCGAAGGAAGTCACACTGCCCGCTTTTTGAAAGAGATTTTAAATTAAAAGAGACTAATTCATTTTTGCTGTCACTTTTACTATTCTGAGAACTCTTTTCTTTAAAAATATTAAAAGATGATTGCAAAGTTGTTATACCTGAACTGGAAACTGTTTCTGTCGCGTATGACGCGTCTGCAGGCATTTCTTTTTCTCGGATATTCAATTTTTTTAGTGCTTATGCTCTTCAACCTGATGGGCAGTGCCATGGTTGTTGTTTTTCTTGGCAGTACTCCCCAGTATGCTATTGATATTGATATGGCATGGCTTACACCCGAAGTACATCAGCTTATTATGGTGGTTTTTGCTAATCTGTTCTGGATACTTCATTTTGCTTTTACAAGCACTCGTTTGCTTAATGTTGATGAGAACAGGAAATTATTGGCCTTTGGTTATCCTGCCGGTAAGCTTGCATGGCACCTGAATCTAATCGCTCTTTATCATCCAGTTAATTTAATTTACAATGTAACGTGGCTGGTTTTTTTATCGATTCAAATTGAAAGTTTTTGGAATGTACCTGTAGTATTATGCGGTATTTTACTGAATTACGGAATCATTTTTTCTATAAAAACCCGGTTTTTACAATTGCTTGAGAAGCGTTTTCGCACGATTGTATTCAGTATCATATTTGTGGTAGTGGGTACATTTCAGGTGGTTGCGATGATATCAAGTGAGGCCCGGGTAATGATCGAGAGTTTAGCCATACAGCTTACCGAAGTCATAGGTTTCTTCTCGTGGCTGCCGGGCGGATTGATTTACACATCTGCAACGTATACTCACAACCCGGCACTTACTGCAACAGTACTTTCATTTTTAGCGGTGTTAATTCTGCTGGTTTTCAGAGATAATTATAATAAAACTCTTGAGAGCTTACAGAATCCCAAGTCTGAATTACTTAAACAGCAAACCGGTGTTTTATGGCGATTTTTGAAGCAGTGGCTCGGGTCTAACGCAGGCAAATACTACTATTATGTGATCAAGCATCCGTACAATCGTCTTCAGTTTTTAGCAATTGCTATAATTCCCTTAGTCTATATTCCAATATTGCTCTATATCGACTTCGGTATTATTTCAAGTGTACTTATCCTGACTATGCTGGCTGCTATACCCGTAGCTGTGCTTGCAATGGGAATGGCAAATATGTTCGGTTATGAAAACAGGGAACTTCTTCTTCATAAACAACTTCCTGTTTCGTTTGAAAAACAACTTAAAGAACGGTTTTTGGGCGTTATTATCGTACCGCTGATCCTGTTTTATATAATCACTATTTTTGAAATATACTATCTTCCGCAGTTTGGCAATGTCTTTGATATCTATATCTCGAACACGTTTTTCTTTATCTGTTTTATGCTGATTTTTACCTGGAGCTCCTTTTACCAGTACCAAAAAGCGAGTTTTGATTCATTTAGTTACAAGCATCCTGTTATTCCACAAAAAGTAACATTTACACTTTCAATAGCTATATTTCTGCTTGGTTATACTCTTTTTGCTCCTCTTTATGAGTACCACACATACCGGTTACAGATAATGGGGTTTTTGATTTTAGCTATTGGATTCTATCTTTTCATAAACTTCAACGTGTTATACCGAACTTTTCAAAAACGGATTCTGCCTGGTCTCTGGAATGAATTCTAATTTTTTCTTTCCATTTTGAAGGTTACTATCACGATATTATGCTAAAATCATTCATCAACCTGCATACCAAATTGTGGTGGAGATCTGTTTCTGCTGCAGAGTTATTTGCTGTAGCATTTTATTCCTTTTTTTTGTTACTGGGTTTCGGACAATTTGCCGGTTTGGCGGTAGCCCTCCTGTTAAATGTTAATTTGGATGCCGTCCGTGAACTCTATCCCTGGTTTACACCCGAAATGCAAAAGCTGGTTCAGCTGATAATTCTGAATATGCTGTGGGTAATGCAGTTTATTTTCACCAAATCGAACCGTCTGCCACTTCACGAAAACAGAAAGCTGCTCAGCTTTTCGATGTCCATAAAGAGACTTTCCGGGTATTTAAACCTGGTAACATTTTTGCACCCTGTGAATTTGATATTTCATTTTTTATGGCTCATCATTCTGATTCCTAAAACAGAGTCCTGGCTGCATATTGTAGCAGTTACTGCTCTCGTGTTGTGCAATTATAAGCTGATTCTCCTGATAAAATGGAATTTTAAAAGCATCCCGGGAGATAAGCTAAAGTGGTTCAATTTTTTACTGATTGGTTTGATTTTTGGATTTTTTATTGCTTCACCTTACCTCTCATTATCTGCTCTGCTTCCGTCAATGGAACAACTGGTTCCCTGGGTTTTCAGCTGGATAGAATTTACGCCCGGAAATGGTTTCATTGCATTTGCCGGTCTTGAAAACAATGTGTGGATAATACTCTGCTTAATTCTGTTCATATCAGCCTTGTTTATGCTTTTCAGGATATCAAACCAACTGTATTCAAAAGCATTGACCACACCATCGGGATTTGAGGTTACTGTAATAGGAAAAAAAAGCAGGTTCTCCCTGTTCAAAAAAATGTATGGCAGTGAAACTGGTAAATATGTGTACACAATCTGGAACCACAGTTACAGTAAAACCCAGCTCTTGCTTACACTTGTAATTGTAGCCTTTTACACGCTGTCAATTAGCATGAATGGAAATCCACTGCAGAGTGCAGCTTTAGTGATATTGTCAATGGTTCCGGTGATGTTTTTGCTGATTATGCTCGTGAATGGTTATGGATTCGAAAACAGGGAATTTCTGCTATCAATGCAGTTTCCGGTGAAGCGACATGATATTTTCATGAAAAGAATTCATGCTGCGGTTCTGACTGTAATTCCTGCAATTTTATTTATACTTACCATAATTCCTTTTTACTATAAAAACCTGGTTTCAATTATCCAGGCTTATCTTGGTCTCTTTTTAATTTTGATGATAGTACTGTACTATGTGATTGGCAGTTCAATTACCAACTATAAAAAAATACGCGATGTGAGCGTACTGTCGCTTACCAATCCGGTAGTTCCTGCGTCTGTATCTTTTTTCGCTTTTTCAGTTATTTTAATTATTGGCGGGTTATCTTTTACGGTGTTTGAATCAGTCCAGTTTTACCATATTCTAATTCTATTACTCCTCAATATTTATTTCATTTACATTCTGAGAAACAAAATCACTCATTACGATGAGAAAATTACAACCCGTTTACTTCCAAAATTATGGAACGAGCTCTGATTATTAAAAACCTGTCAAAATCATACGACAAGACTCTCGTACTGAAAGAACTTGACCTCGATGTGCCGGGTGGCAGTATATTCGGGCTCATCGGTCCCAATGGTGCCGGCAAAAGCACGCTCATAGGAATTCTGACCGGTCTGCTTGATTTCAATGAGGGTGATATTACTATTAACAATCTGGAACTGAATGCTTCAAATGAACTTGCAATTAAAAAAGATGTAGCCTCGGTTCTGCAGCCGCCGCTTCTTTTTGAAAATTTTACCAGCTATGAGTTCATTACCTATGTTTGTGAGATGTACGGAATTACAGGTCATGAACTGAATGAAAAGATCACCTCTCTTTTCAACTACTTTGAAATCAGTGAATTTACACACATTAAAGTAAAGCAACTCTCTTCAGGAAGCCGCAAAAAACTGGCATTTTGCACATCAGTACTAACTGAGCCTAAGTTACTCTTCCTGGACGAACCATTTGAAAGTGTGGATGTGATATCCATCGGAAGAATGAAGAATGTGCTTAAAAAATTGAAAGCCAAAGGAGTAACAATTTTCATTACAAGCCATATTCTTGAGGTAGTTGAAAATCTCTGTGATGATATTGCTATTCTGAATGAGGGTAAAATAATCGCTTATCTTGACGCACAGTCACGCCGCGAGCTGCGGAATGATTCCAGTCTCAGTGAAATATTCCAGGAGTATATAGAGTCGGGTTCCGGGCGGACTGAAAATCTCGGCTGGCTTTAGTCAAGAAGATATTCCCACTCCAAAACCGTCGCCTTCCCCCGGTTTTTATTTCTGGTTATGAAATTGAAATGTAAATCAGTGGGAACTTGTTATTAAAATTAGAATGAGAGATTTATCATTTTTTAAATGAGAGGAGGGTAGTGATATGATAGTACACGAACTTGCAGAGTTTGTTGGCAAGGTGAATTTCAAAAAATTATCCATTGAAGAGACAAATCAGTTGAAAAAACGACTGCTTGATTCATTGGGCACTGCTATTGGTGCTATTGAGGGAAGACCTGTCAGGGCTCTTCGCTCACACCTGGATGAGCTAGGAGGAAATCCAATATCAACATTGATCGGGGGGAGTAAGTCATCACCTGACCGTGCAGCCCTCTACAATAGTGCATTGGTCCGTTACCTGGATTATAATGACAGTTATCTTGCCAAAGGAGAAACGTGCCACCCGAGTGATAATATCGGAGCTATTCTGGCAGCAGGTGAACACGCAAATATAAGCGGTGAGGAGTTTCTGACCGCGCTGGCAATCGCTTACCAGGTTCAGTGCCGGCTGAGTGACGAAGCACCGGTTCGCGATAAGGGTTTCGATCATACAACCCAGGGATCTTATTCAGTTGCCGCAGGTGTTTCGAAAGCGCTTGGTTTATCGAATGATCAAACCGCCAACGCACTGGCTATTGCGGGAACATCACTCAATGCATTGAGGGTTTCACGAACAGGGGCACTTTCGAACTGGAAGGGTTTCGCCTTTCCGCATACTGCATTTGGAGCTACACATGCGTGTTACCTTGCCAGGCAAGGTATAACGGGACCGGAATCAGTTTTTGAAGGAAATAAGGGATTTATGGACTCTATTGCCGGTCAGTTTAAAATCGACTGGAAGAAAGAAGGAACTGACAAAGTACTGGGTACGATAATAAAAAAGTACAATGCCGAGATTCACTCACAGTCTACCCTTGAGGGTGTACTGCAATTAAAAGATGAAAAGGATATTCAGCCCGGGGAAATTGATGAAATAAATATTGAAATATTTGATGTTGCCTATCACATTATCGGTGGCGGTGAAGAGGGTGATAAAACTATTGTAAGAAATAAAGAAGAGGCAGATCACAGTTTAAATTATCTTGTATCTGCTGCTCTTTTGGATGATCAGGTAATGCCGGAACAGTATGAGCAGGCCCGGATCGAACGCGAAGATATTCAAAACCTTCTGAAAAAGGTTCATGTAACTGAAAATCAGGAATATTCAGACCGGTTTCCCGATGAAATGCCCGTTAAAATCACAATCCGGATGAATAACGGCCGGGTTTTCGAAAAAGAGAAGTCTGATTATGAAGGATTTCACACAAGACCGGCGGGATGGGACACGCTTGTTGATAAATTTCATGATCTTGCCGAACCCCGGACATCACCGGAGTTAAGAGAAAAAATTATAGAAATGATTCAGCAATTTGAGGAACATACGGTAACTGAGCTTTTCGAACTGCTGGAAAAAGTTGAATTGAAAACAGATCAGAAACAGTAAATAAATACAAAAAGCCAATTATTATGTCAAAAGAGAACCCTTTCGATTTTATACGAAAAAATAAACGTGAAGAAAAACCGCGAAAAACAGGGGTGACCGAAATCCGCGGTCCCTACTATGCGGTTATGGGCCCAAACTATCTGAACGATATTCTTGGAACCATGGGCGAATATGTGGATGCCCTTAAATTTTCAGGTGGTTCTTTCAGCCTGATTGATGCAGATCAATTGAATAACCTTATTGAAACCGCACATGAAAACAATGTGCTGGTATCAACCGGCGGGTTTGCTGAATATGTACTGACCCAGGGGCCGGAAAAATTTGACCGGTATGTTAAAACGTGCAAAGAAGTAGGTTTCGATATTATTGAGCTCTCTGCAGGATTCATAACGATTCCAACCGATGACTGGCTCAGATTAATTGAAAAAGTACAGAAGGCAGGTTTAAAAGCGAAACCGGAAATAGGAATACAGTTCGGGGCCGGTGGCGATACAGCAAAGGGCGAACTGGAATCAGAAGGGACACTTGACACAGGGTTCGCCATAAAACAAGCAAAAAAATTTGTAGAAAATGGTGCCTATATGATCATGATTGAGTCGGAGGGAATTACTGAAAATGCTGATCCCTGGAGAACAGATGTGCCGGCTGAGTTCATTAATGAGATCGGACTTGAAAAGCTTATGTTCGAAGCAGCAGAACCGGATGTTTTTGCATGGTATATTAAAAACTACGGTCCTGAAGTGAACCTTTTTGTTGATCATAGTCAAATTGTTCAGCTTGAGACTCTTCGGAGAGGCATATGGGGAACCAAAAGTCTTTGGGGCCGTGTGCTTACTTACAAGGATTAAAAGAAGAGAATCGCCGTTTATTTAAAAATTATTAAGAGCAGCTCAGGTATTTAGATTCTATTGATCTGATGAGAGCTTTTGTGAATGACTTTCATAAAGTAAACTTTTTTTTATAATCAGAACTAAAAAGTGCATTGACTGAGTTTAAATACTATATTTAGGCTGATGAATTAATGTAATAAAATGATATCAATGATTCTGCTTATTACATTAGATGGTATTTCAGACTATATATAGACAATCATCCTGAATCTGTTTTTTCTCACACGTGAAAAAAACATCAGAAAACACATATACAAAAGAGATCGGGTCAAGCACTGTAAGGGCGGTGGCACATGCCAATATTGCACTTGTTAAATACTGGGGGAAGCGGAATGTGAGCTTGAACCTTCCTGCCGTCGGCTCCCTGTCGATAACCCTGGATGCACTGAAAACAGAAACTACGGTTCAGGCAGATGAATCTCTCCGAAAGGATAAATTTATTTTAAATGGGAAATATGCATCCGATGATCAGATTCTGAAAATTGGAAAATTTTTGGATTTTCTATACGAATACCCCGACAGGCCTAAACTGGTGATCGACAGTAAAAATAATTTTCCTACAGGTGCGGGGCTTGCCTCTTCTGCATCCGGATTTGCCGCACTTACTATGGCGGCATCCGGAATTTATGAGAAAGAATTTGACCGGAAACAACTCTCGAAAATTGCAAGGCAGGGATCCGGGTCTGCTGCACGTTCACTTTTTGGCGGATTTGTGGAGATGAAATGCGGGGAAGGGGATACAGGTGATGGGGATTATGCCGTCCAGCTTTATGGCAGTGACTATTGGGATGTGAGAATGCTGATTGCGATAACATCTCATAAAAAAAAACCAGTTGGTTCTACTGCCGGTATGATGCGCACAGCAGAGACCTCGCCATTTTACTCATCATGGGTAAAAAGCTCAGCAAAAGATATCGAAAATATGAAACAGGCCCTGTCAGAGAGAAATTTTGAAAAGACGGGGATTCTGGCTGAACACAGCAGTTTTAAAATGCACGGACTTGCACTCTCAGCAAATCCACCGCTACTCTATTGGAACGCAACGACTACCGAAACAATTCATAAGATCTGGCAGTTGCGCGAAAATGGAATACCGGCATACATAACAATGGATGCGGGTCCGCAGGTTAAAGTAATTTGTTTACCTGAACATGCGGATTCAATTAATAATACACTTAAATCGATCGAAGGAGTTGAAAATGTTATTTCAGCCCGGCCTGGTCCGGGTGCGTATAAAGATTTTTTGAAATAAAAACAGACAGGATGATAAAAACTAAAATAAAAGTTGAGGCCCCCGGAAAACTTATCTTGCTTGGTGAATATGCCGTATTAGAACAGGCCCCCGCACTTGTTGCAGCTGTAGACAGATATTGCAGGGTGGAAATTACACCAAGTATTAATTCATTTTTTCACTTTACATCTCCGAATCTTGGTCTGAATAATATTGAATTTAAAATTGATAAGAATGGAAGCCCGGTTTTTTCCGAATCTGTAAACGATGTAGAGTTCAAAAAGCTACGATTTGTTTTTGCCATTTTAGAACATCTTGCTTCAGATGTTGATTTTAATATAGAAAGTGCAGATATCCGGATTGATACTAAAGATTTTTATCATCAAGAATCAAAGCAAAAGCTTGGACTTGGATCCAGTGCTGCACTAACAGTTGCATTTTTGCAGGCATTGACAGAATTTACGGGAAAGGATACCCGGACAGATGAATTATTTCGGGATGCACTCGGGGTTCATCGCATCGCACAGGGCGAATTGGGCAGCGGTGTTGATATTGCAGCAAGTGCCTCAGGAGGAGTTATTCAATACCGTATGCCGAAATTGAAAGAATTATCCAATGGTGAAATTACGAATCTGGAGTGGCCGGATGATCTGAAAATGGTTGCAATCTGGACCGGGTCTTCGGCCTCTACAAGATCGTTTGTAAGAACAGTAAACAGATTCCGGGCAGCGGCTCCCCGGGGATATACACATGTCATGGATAAAATGATAAATCTTTGTGAGGAAGGTTGTAAAGCTTTTCGGTCAGGAGATATAAACGGCTTTTTAGAGATCATTCCGGCTTTTACGAATTTGGAACAAATACTGGGTAATAGCAGCGGAACCGATATTGTCTCTGAAGTTCATAAAAAAATATCCCGGCTGGTAGATTCAGCAGGTGGAGTATACAAGCCTTCAGGTGCCGGTGGCGGGGATATTGGACTGGCTTTTTGCTCGGATGATGATACACTGCAGCAAATTAAATCCGCCATTAATGAAATGTCTTTTGAAGTTCTGGATTTATCGATCTTAAAAGAAGGAATACAAGTGAGTTGACACTATGAGCAGAAAGGATCAAACCATAGCAGAGAACGGTGATATTCATTTAGACCAATCCCGGATCCCAAAATTTTATAAACAGAGTGTTGAGAACCGACTTAGGGTTTTGAATGAAAAGGGAATCATCAATGCAGAAGATTATCTTACGCTTCTTGACCAGCATCAGATTTTGTCGGATGGTGATGCTGACAAAATGATTGAGAATGTAATTGGCGTGTTTGGTCTGCCAATGGGACTTGGACTGAATTTTGTGATTAACAACAAACCCTATGTTGTGCCAATGGTGGTGGAAGAACCCTCGATACTGGCTGCAGTGAGTTCAGCTGCCAAGGTTGTCCGGAATACAGGTGGATTTATTGCTGATTCAGATGAACCGATTCTGATTGGGCAGATTCAGCTTGTGGATGTTTCTCACCCGATGAAAGTACGGCATTCCATTTTACAGGAAAAGAATGAGATTATTAATCTTGCAAATAGCCTGCATCCGAATATGGTATCAAGGGGCGGAGGAGCCACCGACCTGGAAGTGATGATCTATCCCCAATCGAGACACGCAGGAAGTATGGTTGTGGTTCATCTGCTGGTTGACACGAGGGATGCAATGGGTGCCAATCTTGTAAATAGTATGTGTGAAGGCGTAGCACCATTAATTGAGAAAATTACGAATGGTAAAGTTTATCTGCGGATTCTTTCGAATCTGACGGACCGGGCCATGGTGAGAGCAAGATGTGAGATACCCGTTGATAAGCTCGTTTTTAACAGTTCTTCGGGAGAGCAGGTGCGCGATGGAATCATACGGGCAGCCGAGTTTGCCTCTACGGATCCCTACCGGGCCGCCACCCACAATAAAGGAATTATGAATGGAATTGATCCCGTTGCCATTGCTACCGGAAACGACTGGCGGGCCATTGAAGCTGCCGCCCATGCCTACGCAGCCCGGGGAAACCGATATACGTCACTCACTAACTGGTTTAAAAGTGACCAGGGTAACCTGGTGGGAACCATAGATATCCCGATGAAAGTCGGAATTGTAGGCGGTTCACTGAATTCCAACAAAGCAGTTGGGATAGCCCATCGAATACTGCATATAGAGTCGGCTACGGAATTGGCTGAGGTGATGGGTGCTGTGGGCCTTGCCCAGAATTTTTCTGCCCTGAGAGCTCTCGGAACGGAAGGGATTCAGCGCGGACATATGACTCTCCATGCCCGGAGTGTAACAAGTACAGCAGGCGCTCCGGCCGATATATTTGAGCAGGTTTTGGAACGTCTTGTTGAAAGCGGTGAAATCAAGGTCTGGAAGGCAAAGGAAATTATTGAGGAGCTGAAACAACAGAAACTGAAGGCCGGAACTGTTGTTGCTGAGAAAGAGCCGGATGATCACACTTCATTCGGATATGGTAAAATAATTATTGCCGGTGAACATTCCGTGGTACATGGCACCCATGCGGTCGCCTCTCCCATAACATTGAAAATGAAAGCCAGGGCATGGCCGCGCATGGAAGATCAGGATGTTCATATTATGATTCCCAGGTGGGGAGTGGAACAGAAACTTGAATTCGGAGCTGATCACAAATACTCAATATATCATTCACTCGAGATGATACTTGATTCGCTCAATTTGCGGAATAAGGGTTTGAACCTGGAGATATTTCCCGAGGTGCCAAGAGCAATGGGAATGGGAGGATCGGCTGCGCTTGCCGTTGCAATTATCAGAGCCCTGAATGATCAGTTTAATTTGGCCCTCACGGATAAAGAAGTTCAGGAATTATCTCTGAAATCTGAGCATATTGTGCATGGTGGAGCATCAGGAATTGATAATACGGTCTCCACCTACGGCAATCTGATTATGTTTCAAAAAGGAGAACCGCCAAAGATGGAAACTATTACATTGAAAAAGTCGATACCGATTGTGATTGGCTTAAGTGGTGTGGAAAGTATGACGGCAAAGATGGTGGCGCGGGTAAGGGAATCTCAAAATAAATATCCCGAATGGCATCAAAAAATCTTTGAGCAGATGGATGAACTTGCACTTGCCTCGCGCGAAGCCATCGAAAATTACGATCTTGAGAGACTCGGAATGATTATGAACCTGAACCACGGGTATCTGAATGTGCTTCGGGTTTCATCTCCTGAGGTGGAAGAGCTTGTTGAAATTTCACGAAATAACGGGGCCCTTGGAGCAAAACTGACCGGCGGCGGCGGAGGAGGTGCCATGATCGCACTTTGTGATTCACAGAAAACCCAGGAGAAGGTAAAAGAAGCCATCAGAAAATCAGGCTATGATGCACTTGTAGCAGAAATTAAGGCTTCTATACCGCAATAAAAGAGAAAAAAAGTGACAGTGTTTCGGATTGGAAACCAGGGTTACATCACAGAAAAAAGTCAGGTAACCGAAGAAAAAACTGAAAAGTGAAAACACTATTTTTCAGTTTTAACAACTCTTTTTGGTAACCCTCTACAGTTTTCTTGGCTTATTTATTTATCTTATCAAACTATGATTGCTGCTGACCGTCAAAAATACAAAATGATTGCTCTGCTGCTGGCAACACTGGGTGCCGGTTTGCCCATGTGGACGCGTCCGCTGCGTGAGATTGATTTTACAAACCTCTCATTCCTGGGACTCTGGCTTCTGATTGGAATTGCCGTCTCTTTTATCTCTCTCTTCTTTATTTCAATGAACAGAAGAGATATGATCTCTTCTTTTACAATTGGCTATGTGCTGGCAGTAGTTCTGCATTTTGTCGGGGGTGTGATTGTCTCGAATTATATTCATAGCCAGTTAAGCCTGGCACTGCTTATAGCCATGGGGGTTGGCATCATTTCCGGCTACACAGGGTCTGTAATATGGGCATGGATCAGACTTAAGGGCCGCAAAAAGAAAAAATAAGAAAACAGGTTTCAGATTTTTGTAAATAATCTCCATAAAATGGTTCCGCTCTGAATTACAAAACGGGAGATAAAACGAAACTCTTCGGTAGTAACTAACGTATTTCTCTTCATCACAAGATACCCGAACAGTTCGGTGCCTTTCGGGATTGACATCCTGTTTTTTATCAGTTCCCTGTCACTGATGGCATAGAGAGGGACTCCAATTTCGGATGGCAAATTCTCTTCTTTAGATTTTTCACTGAAAATACCTGTCTCACCATCATACACATGATTAGTGAGGTAAGGTTTTTTCTCTTTCAAAAAGTTATGAAATGAACTTTCTTCCTTCAGATCTTTAGGACCTAAATCATGAAATGTATCTGAACCGATACTTAAAATTATCTGAGGTTCGCCCGATCGTATAGTCCATAAAAAAAGGTGGTTCATGGAGAAATATTGACGGAGTTCCATACAAAGCTTTCTGGATACAGTAAAAAAATCACCGGTCAATACCTCGTCCATTAATTCGGAAGCAAGCTGCTTTTTATCTGCTTTTAATCCATCTGAGAGCTCCGGTACATCTATGCTTGTAACCAGCTTTATTTGAATCCGGTTCAGAATTTCATCTTTTTCATCTTTAAAGAATGAGCTCTTATCCATAAAATCTGCAGCACCCAGTTCTAATGCCTTCTTTTCTTTTTCAATTGTAGGCAGGCTGGTCATAATCAGCACAGGGATATTTTTTTTGTCTGCATCACTCAAAAGTGATTCTAAAAAATTTAGCCCACTCATACCGGGCATATGGATGTCCGATAAAACCAAATTTACCGGTTCTTTAGATAAAATGTCGATACCTTCCTGTGCATTATATGCATGCAATACAGAGTATTCACTTTCAAGCATTCTATCGATGAATAGATGAATGGGATCATCGTCATCAATAACCAGAATTTTATAGCTCATATTTTCAATGTTTTAAAACTAAAAACGTCAGGACATAATGAATCTTTTATTATAACTACATATAAAAACATTTTTTAAGATTTAAATTTCTCATTTTTTTATAAAAAAAAAGAGAGATGCGTTTTAACACATCTCTCTTATAAAAGTTATTGAAAGGAGTAAAGTTATCCTTTACCTACTTTTTCTCATCATCGTCTTCATCAACAACTTCAAAGTCAGCATCTACTGCGTCATCGCCTTCCTCTGATGCTTTCTCTTCAGTCTGAGCCTGTTCTCCGTCTCCTCCGGCTTGTTGCTGAGCGCCTTCAGCTGACTGATAAATCTCCTGTGAGGCTTCAGACCATGCCTGGTTCAACTCATTCATGGCATCTTCGAGCTCATCAACTTTCTCTTCTTTATGAAGTTTTTCAAGATTGTCGAGTGCTTCGTTAATCTTTGTCAGATTGTCCTCGGATATTTTGTCCTTGTATTCATCAAGCTGCTTTTTGGTTGAGAAGATCAGGGTGTCTGCCTGGTTAAGTTTCTCAACGCGCTCACGGATTTGTTCATCTTCATCTGCGTGTTCTTTAGCAGCCTGCCGCATTTTTTCAACTTCCTCGTCAGATAATCCTGAGCTCTGTTCAATTCTGATACTTTGTTCTTTGCCGGTGCCTTTATCTTTTGCACTAACGTTAAGAACGCCGTTTGCATCAATATCAAAAGTTACTTCAATTTGCGGAACTCCACGGGGAGCAGGCGGTATACCGTCAAGATGGAATCGCCCGAGTGTTCTGTTATCTTTGGCCTGGGCACGCTCTCCCTGCAAGATATGAATTTCAACACTGCTCTGGTTATCGGCAGCGGTTGAAAAAGTCTCGGTTTTACTTGTCGGGATGGTTGTATTTGCTTCAATCAGCTTGGTCATAACGCCGCCCAGTGTTTCGATACCAAGAGTTAACGGTGTAACATCGAGCAGAACAACATCATCAACATCTCCGGAAAGAACACCGCCCTGAATTGCGGCTCCAATAGCTACAACTTCATCGGGATTAACTCCTTTGCTCGGATCTTTCCCGAAAAATTCTTTTACAACTTCCTGGATTTTCGGAATTCTTGTTGAACCGCCAACAAGGATTACCTGGTCGATCTCGCTCTTTTTTAAACCGGCATCTTTCATAGCCTTTTCGCACGGCTTGATAGTTTTCTTTACAAGATCATCCACCAGTTGTTCGAATTTTGAACGGGTAAGGTCGATGTTCAGGTGCTTTGGGCCACTATCTGTCGCCGTTATAAAGGGCAAGTTGATATTTGTTTTCTGTGAACTTGAAAGCTCAACTTTGGCCTTTTCAGCAGCATCTTTCAGACGTTGCATTGCCATCGGATCTTTTCTGAGATCAATACCTTCCTCCTTCTTAAACTCATCGGCAAGAAAATTAATCACTTTCTGATCAAAATCATCACCGCCAAGATGGGTGTCACCTGCAGACGATTTAACTTCAAACACACCATCTCCAAGTTCCAGGACAGATACATCAAATGTTCCGCCTCCAAGGTCATAAACAATGATGGTCTGATCAGTCTCTTTCTTGTCAAGACCATATGCGAGTGATGCTGCAGTAGGTTCGTTAATAATACGTTTCACTTCGAGGCCTGCAATTTTACCGGCTTCCTGGGTTGCCTTTCGCTGTGCATCATTAAAGTAGGCCGGTACTGTAATAACAGCTTCGGTTACTTTTTCACCGAGGTACTCTTCGGCTGTCTGTTTCATTTTCTGCAATACCATTGCAGATATCTCCTGCGGTGCATAAAGACGGTCTTCAATTTTAACCCTGGCTGTTCCGTCATCTCCCTTGTCTACTTTAAAAGAGACCTGGTCAATTTCATTCTTCACTTCATTGAACTTTCGCCCCATGAAACGTTTAATAGAAGAGACAGTCTTATCCGGGTTTGTGATAGCCTGTCTTTTAGCAGGTGCACCCACCAGGCGCTCTCCGTCTTTTGAAAAGGCAACAACCGACGGGGTTGTTCTTCCGCCTTCTGAATTCTGTATAACAGTTGGTTCGTTGCCTTCCATTACTGCTACACAAGAGTTGGTAGTTCCTAAATCAATACCAATTATTTTACCCATAATATCTAACCTGTTTTTTTAATTAATAAATTCGTTATTGTGATTAATTTTTAAAATTTCTTTGCTTCTGTTATTCGATTGTAATTGTATGTGAGGACTCTGTTTTATCCGATTTTGGCACAGTAACTGTAAGCACGCCTTCTTTAAAGGATGCTTTCACTTCAGATGTCCCGGCCTCAACCGGAACTGCATATGCCCGCGAGAAAACACCCTGCTTACGCTCTTTTCGCTTCAGTTTTTCATCTTTATCAAGGTATAATTCGCGCTCGCCGCTAACCGTCAGTACTCTCTCCTTTAGTGTGATTTTAATCTGATCTTTATTCATCCCGGGCAGATCCATTACAATCTTGAAACTTGTACTGCTTTCAATTATATCACAGTCAGGCGAAAAATCTGTTTCACCTGATTCCAGGGGCACCAGACGTTCAACAAAATGCCGGATATCTTTTCCTAGTTTATTTAAATGATTTTCTAAATCTACTGTGTAGTCGCTCATAATATTACCATTGTTTTCTAATGTATGAGCAATCACAGTGCCAAGGAGAGAATCGGCTATTGATCACTGACGTATTGACAGACAGAGTTTTTTATTGTCGCGGCTCTGACAGAATGATTGGATGAGGGTTCAGTTCCAAATAAATTCTGACAGGTTTATCAGTAAAGGGATTTGAGATCATCCCAAAAACCGGGATAGGATATCCGGGTACATTCCGCATTTGATATTTGGGATGACTTCTGAGACATCAGGCTGAGAATGGCGGCTGCCATGGCTATCCTGTGATCGTGTTCACTTTCATATTCTGCAGGAGCAGGTCTGAAGTCCGGTCTTCCAAAGATTTCAATTCCATCTTTAAACAGGTTAAATTTTACTCCTGCTGATGCTAAAACATTTCCCATTGCAGAGAGGCGGTCGGTCTCTTTATGGCGTAATTCTTCTGCACCTGTAATTACTGATTTTCCATCTGCAAAGCACATAACCACCATTAAAACTGGTAATTCATCAATGCAATTTGCAACAAGTGAAGGATTTAACTCAATTGGCCGGAGCCCTGATGATCTTACGGAGAGATCAGCTGCCGGCTCTCTTCCTTCTGTTTTCAGAGATTGTGTATCGACAGTAGCCCCCATCTCTTTCAGAACATTCAAAAAAGCAATCCTGCTCGGATTTATACCTGTTTTTGGGATTTTAATGTTTCCGTTTCTATGTATTGCACCTGCGGCAAGCCAAAAGGAAGCTGCTGAAAAATCGCCAGGGATAAAATAGTTTTGGGCCGGTATTTTATCATTTACGCTGCTTCGGATCACTTTCTCTGCCCCAAATAATTCGATCTCAAGATCGAGAAGACGCTCGGTATGATCTCTGCTTTGCACGGTTTCAATTACTGCAGTTGGCTCCTCTCCGAAGAGGCCTGCGAGCAGTATGGCTGATTTCAACTGAGCACTTGCCAAAGGCATTGGGTACCGGATTGGTGTGATACCCTTGTGCGGCTCAATCTGCAGAGGTGCGTAATTTCCGCCTGCACCTGAGATTCTTGCCCCCATCGTTTGAAGCGGGTCGATAATGCGTTTCATTGTCCGTTTTGAAAGAGAATCATCGCCAATAAGCCGGCATTTTATACCGGCACCGGCCAGTATTCCCGACAGTAGCCTCATGGTAGTGCCTGAATTACCGCAATCCAGATCATCCCGGGGTTCACTGAATCCGTTTCTTCCAACACCATGTACGGTTATTCTGTTGTTTCCGTGATCGTCAATTTTTACACCGAGCTGTTTGAGACAGCTGAGCGTGCTCTGAGGATCCGCAGCCCCCGAATAGTTATCTATTTCACTTTTTGTGCCTCTCTCACAAAGTGAGGCAAACATTGCAGACCTATGGGCTATCGATTTATCGGGGGGCACATTAATCATACCCGACAAGTGCTCTGCAGGCTGTACGACTTGATTCATGAAGCTATCTTTTAAATCAGTTATCGGGCAGCAGGCGCCTGGCTTTGTCTGCTGCCTCTGTTCCGGGATATTTATCCATGATAGAATTTAAAAGTGAAACAGCATCACCGCGGCGGCCTTGCCGGATATAGATTTCAGCGGTTTTGTATTGTGCCTCACCAACCCATCTGTCGAAAGCTTCAAAAAGCACTTCAACTCTCGAGTAAGCTTCCAGGGCGTTATCAAATTCCCCTTGCTCCTGAAACGACTGACCAATTAAATACTGTGCTTCTGCACCCGATTGAGTACTGCTGTTTTCTGCAACCTCCGTTAATATTTCACGGGCTTCTTCATGATTATTTTCATTCATCAGAATTTTTGCCATGCCATTTTTAGCGGCAGCATTATCCGGGTTGGCTGAGAGAACATCTTCAAAAAAAGAACGTGCTTCACTGTTTTGGTTCATGGCCAGGTTTACTCTTCCCAAACCCAGATTTGCTTCCTGTCTGTATCGTGATTCTCCCCCGGCCAGTTTCATGTAATAATCTTCAGCTTGTTCATAGTCTCCTCTTTCATAATGAATACGCCCAAGTTCAGCAAGGGCAAGAGGCGCCTGGTCGGATTCACTGAAATCATTAATAATAGTTTCAAATGCTTCTGTTGCCATCTCTTCGTTCTCGGTTCTGAGATAGGCATCGGCCATATTGTAGTAGGCTTCAGGCAGCAGATCCTGGTTGTTCGTAATGCGGATATATTGCCGGAATTCCGAAACTGCGGCGTTGTAGTTGCCCGCCTGCATAAGATTCTCGGCCTGCCGGTAACGGAGCCGGTCGGCAGTAGTTGAAGTTGGATTATTCGCTAAAAAATCTTCCAGAACTTCAGTACTTGTATCGCCTTCACCTCCCGACAACTGTGCAAACTGAATTCCGTCAATTGCTTCGATGATATAACTGCTGCGCGGATAATTTTCGAGTACAGATTTATACGATTCAATCGCTTTCTCAAAATCACCGGCATTGTAATAGGCATCACCAATATTATATTGAGAACGGGCTGCCCACTCGGTTGACGGAAACCTGTTAATTACCGTTCGGAATTCATCTACAGCCTGATCGTAGTTCCCGGTGTTCAGATAGATATAAGCAACGTTATATTGAGCCTGTTCCCGGATTGAGCTGTAGGGATAGATCCGCAGCAGTTTTCTGAACTCAGATACTGCCTCAAAATTGCGGTCCATTCGATAATAGCTGTTAGCAACCTGAAACATCGCATAATCTCCGCCCGGTTCGGCACCGATTGCTTTTTGATAGTATTCAAGTGCTTTTCCATACTCTCCGATTGCATAATAAGAGTCACCAATCCGAAGTTGTGTGTCTGTTTCAAACGGATAAAGAGCAATTTCGGGCGGCTCATAATTATTTAAAAAATCATCAAGCGGTGCGATTGCATTTTCATAATCACCCATCATGAAATAACTCCAGCCAAGTGCATATTTGGCTGCACCTGTAAGTTCATGATTGGGATTCTCTTTAATAAAGAGTGAATATTGATTGGCAGCCTGTCCATATTTACGCTGCTGGTAGTTAGCATCGGCACTCCAGAACAGGGCTTCTCTGCCAAATTTAGTATCGGGCGACTGATTATAGACCTGTTCAAAATCCGGCTGTGCCTGGCTGTATGCCTGGTTACTGTACAGCACCCAGGCTTTTTGAAAACGGGCCTGCTGTTTCAGGCTTTCATCCAGGTCAGCAAGATCTTCCGCAAACTGGAAGGTCTCTAAGGCTCGTGTATACTCACCGTTTGCATAATAGGTTTCACCCAAAAAGGTAAGCACTTTGCCGGGATCATCCAGTGTTTCAGCAACTCTTGCCAGGGGTAAAAGTGCTTCAATTGCCTCAGCATACTCACCTACTTCAAAGGCAGTGACCGCCCATTCATAATAGGCATTTTCAACAAATTCACCTTCCTCAAACCGGTCTCCGAATTCACGAAACGTTTCAAGAGCCTGGTCATATCTGCCGCTTAATTTTTCATTTACAGCTTTATAGTAAAGTGCTTTACGAGCTATGTCATCATTGCCGGGAGAGGCATTGCCAAATGAGCGGGCTGCCCAGTGATAAATTTCCTGTTTGTGATATACCCAGCCAAGCCCATAGTGTGCAATCCTGACTTCTTCGGTTCCCTCTTTTCTGTTGATATACTCTAAGTATGCTTTTGTAGCCTCTTCATATTCATTCAGAGCGTTATAACTTTCGGCCGTCAGGTAAACTGCCTTTGCCCTTGCTTCATCATCCAGGTGCGGCATTGCATTTTGAAATGCTTCAATAGCATCCGTAAACCGTTCTTGTTTATAGTAAGATTCACCAAGAGCTGTACCAACTCTTCTGGTGATAGGGTTTGTCGGATAACGCTGTCGCAGCAGTTCAAAGGCACGGGTGGCATCGTTATATTTTTCCTGTTCTAAAAAAAGCTGGCCACGCGCAAAAAGAGCTTTTGGAGCTTCGGGAGAACGGGGATGTTCTTCTGCAAGATTCAGGTAATACCGCTGACTCTCATCAAAATAACCGGCTTCAGCAGAAGTTTCAGCAAGCCAATAATAGAGGTCGGTTGACTGGTTTTGATTTACTGGATAACTGAGGGCACGTTCGTAAGTTGTTATTGCTTTTACTTTTTCATCATTCTTTTTAAACCGGTGTGCCAGGTCGGTAAGAAGAAGGGATGCATAATGGCTTTCAGGATATTCAGTTACAAAATCTTCAACATAGATATCTGATCGAAGTGAATCGAGCTTTGCGCGTGTTCTGGCTAAATGGTAAGAAGCTGCCTCAGCTGTTATACTATTTTGCCCCGGTGCTTCAGCAGCTTCGCGGAATTTTTCTTCCGCTTCTGCATAAAGGCCTCTTTCAAAAAGCAGAAGTGCATTTTGATACGTTTCCTGGTAAGATTCCTGAGAGTGCTGTGCTACTGTGATAGTTGAACTAAAAGTAATTACAAGTAGTAAGAGGGTCAGGTGTATGGGGTTTTTCATATAGGCCGGTTTCAAATCTTTCTGCATCTTTTAAATATACCAAGATAATGGAATTTGTTCCGAACAAAGTTGTAAATGATATGAAATTTTTAGATATCGAGGTACCGGATAAGTTCATCAGCCCTGTCGCTGAAATCCACATTCAGCAAATCACTGTTATCTTCACTGACGATATTATAGCCATGCCGGCGAAGTGCTGAGCTAATAACAGATGTATCGCGCACATTCAATTTAAAAGAGACTTGAATCACAGGTATTGCTTTATCAATTTGTTGTGCGGTAACCCCCAGTATATTTGCTTTCTCACTTTCAATCAGATGAACTGGTTCGGTAAGCGAATAGTCATCAGAAGGAATTTCAATTGTGATTACAGATCCCTGAACCGAAATATTCAGCATATAGGAGATCTCTTCCAATACAGATTTCTTTTCTATAACACCCAGGTAGCGGTCAGTTTCATCGGTAACTGCGATCAGCCTGATTTCATGCAAAAGCATAAGACGTGCTGCTTCAAAAAGGTGTTGATGCTCATAAACCGATATAACCGGTTTCAGGTCGAGTGCAGAGACAGGAATGCTTTCATCCTGTAAATCAACAATATCATCAAGTAGTACCGAACCGATTACACGTTCTGTTGCTTCCTCCAGTACAGGAAGGCACGTTGTGTGCCAGGCATCCATTTTTGCAAGCGCAGCCGAAGCCGGGTCACTGAGTGTTAACGGTGAAAATATCTTATTTATGATTGTTTTTGCTATCACAGATGTTTGATTTTCTTGTTTATGCTACATTATCGAGCTTTTTTAGCATAGCATCAAATTTTTTACAATCTTCTTTTGCAGCCCTGCCCTTGATTATAACGTCGTTCTCATCATAATGTTCTCGTTCAATTATCGCAACTTCATGCAAAAAAGCAACAGCCTTATAATATTTTAATGGAATCCTGTAATTGAAATGTACGTAATCCTCTTCAATGATTTCGCCAATTCTGTTCAGAAGTTTCGTTAAACCGATACTTCGCACGGATGAAGTAAAGATACCGCCCGGATAGAGTTTTTTTAGTTCAGTGATTCTGGCGGGATCCACTTTGTCAATTTTATTGAACACCAGTAATCTGCGTTTCTCTTTGATCCCAATTTCTTCAAGTGTGTCATCTACTACAGTAATATAATCATCGATTAAAGCAGAAGAAGCGTCCACCACATGAAGCAGTAAATCAGCTTCACGAACTTCATCAAGTGTTGATTTAAAACTTTCGATTAAATTATGCGGCAATTTCCTTATAAACCCGACCGTATCTGATAACAATGCCTTGTGATTTTCCAGATTCAGCTTGCGCACAGTGGAATCGAGAGTGGCAAACAACCTGTCTTCGGCAAGTACATCGGTTTCTGTTATGGTGTTCATCAAGGTTGATTTACCTGCATTGGTATAACCGACCAGTGCAATGCGCACCAGTCCCTCACGCTGCTTACGCTGGGTGGTTCTTTGCTTGTCCAGCTTCTCCAGTTTCTCTTTCAGAGTGGATATTCGCTGCCCGATGAGTCGCCGGTCTGTCTCAATTTGAGTTTCGCCGGGACCTTTGGTGCCAATACCTCCTTTTTGCCGTGATAAGTGAGTCCAGAAACGGGTTAAGCGAGGCAGAACGTATTGAAGCTGGGCAAGTTCAACCTGCGTTTTAGCGGCCGCTGTTTTTGCCCTGGAAGCAAAGATATCCAGAATCAGGCCACTCCTGTCTAATACTTTGGCCTTGGAACTTTTTTCGATATTACGGATCTGAGTTGCCGATAAATCATCATCAAAAATGAGGGTATCAACATTTTCATCTCCGACGATATGTTTCAGTTCCTGCAGCTTTCCTTTCCCGACGTAGGTAGCGGGATCAGGATAAACACGATTTTGTAATAATTTTCCTACGGTTTGAGCACCAGCCGTATCCGCGAGCAAGTTCAGCTCTTCAATATATTCTTCAGCTTGCCAGCGCATTGTATCAGCTCCGTAAATACCAATAAGCAGCGCTCTTTCTTTAACAAGTGAGTTTTGTACGTCTTCAATCAATAGGGTATAACCTTAAAATTTTATTCAAATGTTTTTACGTCGATAGATTTGCCTGTTAAATTTTCTATTGTGTTACCAAGTTTATAGTGTAATATTTTTTGAAATGTGGCCTCTTTTTCATCCGGCACAAATAGTTCAAGCCGCACAAGTTCGGGAAGCCGCTGTTCTGAATTTATTTTTTTTTGATACATAAACAGAATAGTTGACCCGTTCTTTGACTGTTTTTCCACGAGATCAGTGATTTGATGCCAGGCTACAGTCTGAGAAGGGTCATTTATATTTTTAACAATACCGTAGTCAGATATAAAGCTGAGTGATGCGAGATAACTTGATGTAAACCAGCTGATACTTATCCATATGTAACAAGCCGATATAATGTAGTATTGATTTAATCCATTCATATAAACAATACCGGCCATAATAAGAGATACGGCCAGGAATGATGTGGAAAAAACAGGATACCCGGCTAATTTTCCTCGTTTCCAGCTCATACGGATATTGCGCAATCTGAGTGTATTGGCTATCGAATAAGCTGCCAAAAAAGTTGATGCAAGTGTAAACAGTGCCAGCACCAGCACAAATATGCTGTGAATATCAGTAGATAAATTCATTACGTATCATTGTATGGTTTCTGCTTTGTATGATCTGGATATAACAGATTCGACCAGTAATAAAACAATTGCTGCAATTATAAACCAGTACCAAATCTCTCTGCCGAACGAGGCGGACTGAATTTGCCTTTCCGCAGATTCTGTGTCACCGTTTATTTGATCGGCCAGTAAATCAGGAAACGAATTTTCAAGTCTGTTCTTTAATTGTTGTGTTGATAACGTTCTGAAATCGGATTCAATTGCATTTTGATTTAACGCAAATAATAATTTTTTCTCATCATATACAACTGTTGCCCATCCCGGTTCCCAGTCATCTGCATCATACGTGATTTGTGTGCCCCGGTAAATTTGCTGAGACTCCGGTAATATTTCAGTTTCATTATATAGCAGCTGCACTTGTCCGGGGTTATTTGACAGTACAGTCCGAAAGGTGTTTCCGAGCGTATGTTTTTTCAACCCCTGATTTTCCACAGCTGTGAGATAGAGAACCGTTTGGTATAGCAACGGTGCAAAAAGCGGTTTTACCGGGAAGTTCGACCAGCCGGGATCACTTCCGATTCCTGCAATCACCATGATCCCATTTCCAACTTTATATTCTGTGATTAGCGACTCACCTGTTTGAGTTCCGGCTATTTCAAATTTTTCAGCAGAACTGTTTCTGTCATCATACTGGTAGTAATAAAAAACTTCAGGGGCATTAATACGGATCTGTTCATCTTCGGGTTTTTCAAACATCTCCTCCAGAACCGGATGCCCTTCAGTCAAGACAGATAATCTGTCAACGGCCTGGAAAGAACCGTAACTTCCGACAACATCGGTATAACGGCCTGCACCTGCAAATTGAAAAAGGCGGTTATAGCTGGAAATATCTCCGTTTGCAGAAGGTAAAAAGAGTAAACCTTTTCCCTCCTGGATGGTTTGTATCAATTCTTGTACCGCATATTCGGGAATCTCCTCAAGTCCGTCCAGAACAATTGTGTCATACTTGTTTAATTCACTGAACAGGGAGGAGTTCATTTCAGAATAATCAACCACAAGAGAACTGTTCTGATCCACGGCTGCTTCAAGAAGAGGATTTAAATAACTTTGAAAAGACCGGCGGTTGTTCTCATCCTGTATTACCAGGATCATTTGTTTTTCGGGTTTTTGAATTGCCACGTGCCGGCGGTTATCAAATGTATATTCATCACCTTCCAGAACCACAGTAAGCCGTGTCATTTCATTGTCGCCGGGAGAGTAGGCAAACCGGTACTGCTCCTCTGAATTTGCATCCAGATTCACAATCTGCTGAGTAATCAGTTCACCGTCTTCTTCGAGGCTTAAAAAATAATTTCGCGCATCACTGCTGCCAAAATTACGAACGGTAGCATCGAGCTCGGTTTCGCGGTTACCGTTTTGCCTGTTTACAAGTTCGACCTTTGTTACGGCAACATTATTTTGAATATTATTGCCAACTTTGAAAAGCTGTACTGCAACGGATTCGTATGTTTCATTTAAATCATTAAAATCCAGGAATTGAGAGGATTGTCCATCCGTAACCAGGTAAATGATATTTACAGGTTCAGGAGAGTCCTGAAGACGATTTACGAGGTTCCTGATTCTCTGTAAAATGTAGTTTCCGGAATTGCTCACTTCAATACCATTCAGCTCTGCATTGGCACCTGTAACAGACTGACCGGGTGAAAATAGTGATTCTCCATTTGTAACTTCTAAAAAAATGCGGTCACTGTTTCCTGCAAGTCCAACAATCGAAGATGCTGTGGTGATGGCCTGTTCAAGATAGGGTCCGTTTGCGTCAATCTGCTGCATGCTCGGGCTGTTATCAACAAGTATTCCAATCGATTTGGGCTGATTGTCTCCGCCTTCAAATCCCATAAGCGGCGGTAAAAATGGTCTTGAAGCAGCCAGCACAAGCATAATAACAGCTAAACAACGGATTGCAAGCAACAGCCAGCGTTTAATTTTTATGCGTTTTAGAGATGTTGTTTTCAAAGCATCAAAAAAAGCCAGCGTTGAAAACCGCACTCTTTTTGGCTTTTTAATATTCAGGAGGTAAATCAGCAAGGGCACGCCAATTGAAACCAGTGCTATTAAAAAAAAAGGATTTAAAAAACTCATCGGGAAAATTTCTTACCTTTGTCTAATTAAATTCAGATTGCAAGCTTTTTGCACGACCAAACCGTTTTAATGATACATGTTTTTATCACGGCTTAAAACTGTATAAGCAGGAACAAACAGAGCAGAATTACCTAAACTACACTTATAACCATTTGTCAACAAACTTATTATTAAAGTTGTGATCCGTTTTTTTTATTCCATTTTTATTCTTTTCACATTATCGTTTTTGGGTTGCGTAGGGCAAAAAAAAATAGAGTGGAAGGATGTGATTCCAAATGAAGCACTGCTTATAATTATCCCTGATGATAACACTACCGTTGAAGAAGCATTGAATTTACCCTTTTTCCCTGTCCTGGATGATATTACTTCATCTACGGTTCAGGTAATTGGTGAAATTGACGAAAGGCTCACAAGCAAAAGCAATTTAAGAGCAATTCTGCTCTATCCTGATACTTCAACCGACTTGAAGCCTGTATGGATTTCTATACTACCTGAAAATGGAACATTGGTAAGTGAAATAAAGAAAAAATACCAGCGGCCGTTTGTTCAAAACAACTATGAATTTTCAGGTTATACCATAGAAAAACTTTTTACCACAACTAAAACGCTATATGCCGTTCAGCTGCAGAACTACTTTCTATTGTCGGAGTCGAGTCTTGCGCTGGAAAATTCGATTCGGGCTCTTTCTGACAGTTCAAAGCGGTTTCGGGTTTCCGGGAGTGAATTACAGGCAAAATCAATTATTCTCAATACCCCGGCACTGGATACGTGGATTCAGCAACTGGCAAAAGTTGAATTCAGGCCTTTTGTGATGAATGCATTTGAAGGTACAACTCCAATTGATTTCAAATATAACAGTGGTGATGATGGCGGATGGACCTGGCAGCTGAAAGGTGATTTTCAGATAGAGAGTGATGAAAAACCACTGGTTCGATCACTATCGGGAGTTGCACGTGAACCCTTGCTCGACAGGTATGTGCCGGCAAATGCGGCGGCTTTTTATCTTTACAGGTTCCCGACACGAAAAATACCCTATCCTGATGAACAAACTGCTTCAGCCCCGAACTTTCTTGATTCATATTTAATGCAAAATACCGATGTCTGGAAAAATTTGGCAGAAAGTCTTGGGGATGAGACTGCGTTTACAGCATTTGCCGAATCGGGTGCTTTGAGCACAAGTGAATTTCTTTTTTTACGGGAGCTGTCAAACAGAAGCCGCCTTGCTGCTGTTCTTGATACCCTTGCTGCAAACGAACTGATTACAAAAGATGAGTCTACGTACTTCATACAGAGTGAACAGGCAGGATTGTTATTTGCCGGGGAGATGAGTTCACTGCAAAATTTCTATTTAACTATTGTAAATAATGACGCAATTGCACTGGCAAGAAGAAAAGGGCTTGCGGAAAGTGTGGAAGCTGATGTGAGCCGTCGCAGGGTGATTTTTTATGAAGATCAGTACATGGATTTACGAAGTGATCAGCCGGAAAAAATCAGTTCCATTCTCTATGTGGATGCATCCAAATTTGCACCTTATATAGCACCATGGCTGAAACCGCAAAATCGTTTGGGCGCACTTCTTTCCGGGTTTGACATCCTTTCTGTAACAACGACCAGAAACAATGAGCAGGGTCCGGCAGAAGTAGCAGTATCTGCCTATCAGCTCGAAACATTTGATCAGCCATATCGCGAGCAATGGGTATTTCCAATCGGCGGGGCAGATCTGACAGGAGAACCTGTTTTTGCCAATTTGAGTGGCAGCAGCAGAGAAGAGGTTATTTTTGCTACTGAAACCGGTTCAGTATATGTTTTAGCTGCTGACGGAACAATCGTAACGCAGACTTCCACTGAATCGGATAAGCCAATAGGGTCGCCGGTGATATTCGATTGGTATGGGAATAGCCAGAATGTGGTGATGATAGCCGCCGGTGACAAGATATATGCCTGGAATGATACAGGGATCCTGTTGCCCAACTTCCCCGTAAATCTCGGTGAGGAGATCATAACCCCGCTTCAGGTGATGGATGTTACCAGGAATGGAGTTGCTGAAATGATTGTGGCTACCGCCGACCGCAGGCTTCATATTTTGAATTCGCGGGGAGAAGCTATCAATGGCTGGCCTCGTACCACTAATACCCCGCTGACTTCAACGCCGCTTATTGAAGCATTTATGAATGAGCGAACCGTGTTTGCTGTTTCTGAAAATATACTGCATGCCTGGAGTATTAATGGACAGTTAAAAAACGGGTTTCCAATATTTTTTGAATCTTCACTTCTGAAATCGCCCAGTATGCACGCAGATCATCTCTTCCTTTCCGGGTCTGATGGCAATCTTTACGCAATGGGAATGGAAACGATTTTTGCCGATTCACTTTCAGAAACCGTTCAATCAGATTCGATTGTAGTTCAGAGTCTGAAAGTTTCAAATTCAGAATTGAATAACACTCCAACAGTTTACAGACCACTGATGAAGGATGAAAATGATGAATTTTACCGGGAAGACCTTCTCCTTTTACAGAGCAGAAACGGCTCTCTCTTTTTATATAACCTGAAGGGAGAGTTGCGTTTTACCAAAACCCTGGGTCAGCCGAGCGACAACAATTATGAGCCGGTTATTACCGATATCAATAAAGATCAGCGCCAGAACCTGGTTGCACTGGCCGGTTTTGGCAGGCTCTACGCCTGGGATATACTCTCGGGTGAGCGTCTCTTTGATCTTCCCACATCAGGTATGAGCTACCCGGTTATATTTGATATTACAGGTGATGGTAACAATGAGTTGATAGCCAATACCCGCAATGGTCTACGTGCATGGACTATATTCCGGGCAGAACCCGGGTAGATGATTTTAGTGCAGAGAAGTTCATAAAAGAGGGTTCTTGATTTGATTAAAGAACGTCGGCAAGAGCTTCTTCCAGTTCTTCGAATTCAAATTCAAAACCACTTGTTTGCAATCTTTTGGGCTGAACTCGCAGAGAAGCAAGAATTGGCTCGGCTGCTTCACCCAGGGCAGTTTTTAATATAAATTCCGGAACACGGAAAAATGAGGGCCGGTTCATCACTTTTCCCATTGTTTTTGCAAGCTCATTCATTGTTACAGGATTAGCCGAGCACGCATTATAGGGGCCGTTAAAATTATTAATTTCTATGGGATAGAGAATAGCGCGGCAGAGATCTTCCATATGCACCCAGGGCACATATTGCCGGCCATCTCCAAGAGGGCCGCCTGCAAAAAACTGAAAGGGTAATTTCATCTTTTCAACCACTCCGCCGTCTTCCTCAAGAACAATACCAATTCTCGGTATAGCCACGCGGATACCAGCTGAAAATGCCTTCTCAGCTTCAGCTTCCCAGTCGAAACAGACTTTGGCAAGAAAATCGTTACCGGAAGCCGAATCTTCATCCAGCACTTTCTCCCCGGAATCACCATAGTAGCCAACTGCTGAACCCGAAATAAAAAGTGAAGGAGGATTTTCACATTTTTTCATGGAATTCACAAGTTTTCGTGTTGTATTGATTCTGCTGTTATAAATTTTATCTTTCACTTCTTTTGTCCAGCGCTGCCCGAACAGGTTTTCACCGGCCAGGTTTATTACATAATCTGTCTCTTCGAGTAATGAAACCAAGTTGGAAGACCACGATACAAATTTTTGATTTTCGGCATGTTCTTCTTCATATTTGCCGGGAGTGCGGGTAATTATGGTCAGATAGTGTCCTTGTCTTAAAAGTATATTCCTGAGATAAGAACCAATAAAACCGGTACCACCTGTTATAAGTATTTGTTTTTCATCATTCATAATTTTTTATCCCTTATTATATTTATTGTATCGGGTATCAGTCATTAGATCAATTTAAATGAATCTATTGAATAGCAAAAGAATAATCCATCGATACAGGGTTTATTCTTTTGGTTCAACTCCAAGTCCCGGCTTATAAGATAGCTGTACCCGGCACTGTTCCGTAAGTTTTAACCCTTTATACGGATCTTCCTGAATCAGCAAAAACCCATCAAGGTCAGCTATATCTGCATATAAACTGAGAAGTGCACCGGCCGAAACAGCAATTGAGCTTTCGATCATACATCCAATCATCACATCCAGCCCTGCTTTATGAGCCAGGCTGATTGCATGTTGAGCTCTCTTCAAACTGCCAATTTTCATAAGTTTAATATTGATTGCATGAAACTCCCTTTTCAGATCATCAATATTTTCGCTGCCGCGGAAACTTTCATCCGCAATGAGCGGGATCGGAGAATAGTCTTTTAATGCTCTCATTTCTGAGTGACATCCTGCGGGCATTGGCTGTTCCACAAATTCAATATTTTGATCTGCCAGAAATGAGATCATCTTCTTTGCCGTATCCGTTGACGTCCAGCCCTCGTTGGCATCCACACGAATCGGTTTATCAGATACCGCCCGGAGCGACGTAATAATTTCGCGATCATTACGGCTGCCGAGCTTCACTTTTAAAACCGGGTATTTTTCAGCTTCAAGAGTTTTTTGCTGCATAATGTCGGGTTCATCAATTCCGATCGTAAAGGAAGTTACCGGCGTTTCAGGCTTTTCGGCGCCCCAGAGTTTCCATAAAGGCTGATCTCTGATTTTACCAAACCAATCCCACCACGCCATCTCAAGTGCGGCTTCTGCAGATGCTGTATGCTTCCCTGTACCTTTCATTTGCAGAAGAAGATCTTCAAGAGAATCAATCTTCATCATTCCGCCCGGAGCAATCTTATTTATGTACGACTGAACCAGCTCTGCATCTTCATTGTATCTTTTATTAGGTGCTGCTTCCCCGAAGCCTGATACACCATCTGCTGTTAGTGTGATTATAACATTTCCTACAACTGATTTTGTACCCCGTGAAATGGTAAAAGCGTGTTTCAGGCTCAGTGCAGTTATTTTTGTGCGTATATAAAATTGCGGCATTTCCAGCAGTAAAATTAAAGTATCAGCAGTAAATAAAAATAATAAAATGGAGCTGTTAAAATCAGTGCATCAAATCGATCAAAAAAACCACCATGACCGGGGATCAGGTTTGAGGAGTCTTTTACATCTGAAATTCGCTTCAGCCGGCTTGCGAGAAGATCTCCGAGAGGTCCAAAAACACTGATAATTGCAATAAAAGGTGCTGCCTGCAAAACATCAAAAGGGAGTAAATCGGTTGAAAGCATTACAATGGCCAATCCCGTAGCGGCACCTAAAAAGCCAAACCAGAAACCTTCCCAGGTTTTTTTGGGACTGATATTGGGTGCCAGCTGATGTTTCCCGAGCGTTTTTCCGCCAAAGTAAGCAAATACATCGTTTCCCCAGATCATCAGAAGAAGCGCAAGTGTTATCCAGAAACCGGAAATTCCTTCCAGGCTGTTGCGAATTAGTAAAACTGCAAGGAAACCGGCCGAAGGGTAAAATCCGGTAAAAACCGAAGTAAGCCAGGGCCGGGCAAAGGCATGATCCGAAAGGAGTGCGTAGATTGTAATCAAAGCGAAGAGTATTGCGAAGGATATCAGTATTCTTGGCGGAATAAAATTATAGAAAAGAATAAGGGAGGCTGTGAGGATAACAATCGAATAGTAGGGTGTGTTGTTAGCTTTTCTAAACATGCGGGAAATTTCCCAAATCACCAGTGCAGTTAACAATCCGAACAGAATATCAAATGCGATGCCACCTAATAAAACCACCCATATGAAAAAAGCGGCAGCAGGTACTGCAACGATAATTCTTTTGGCAAGTTCACTCACTGCACTGAATTTTCGACATCTTCATCATCCGGATATTCATTACTTAAATCCCTGTCAAGATCTGACAGCACTTCTCTTGCTTTTTTTTCAAATTCTTTTGGTACATAGAGGTAGACCATGGACGTTTCACCAATATTCAGACTGTAAGCCCTGTCCCGTTTAGATAATATATTGGATGGTATTTTCAGACTGGCGAGAAACGTGCGTGCCAATTCTATTTCGTAATCCGTGCCGCGTTCCATAACACAGACCCAGTTTTTAATATCGCTCGATTTTGGTCCGTCAAATAGTCCCATAGTTATCTTGTTTTGGATGTAGAACGATCATATAAAAATTTGATTATGCCACCTGAGAGTAAAAGGCTTAAAATAAGCATCCATACAGGAGGAGCTGTCTCCGGGCTTATATCAGCAAACACCACATCGGGAAAAAATGTGGCAAGTACTACAGCACCTCCGTTATTGACAAAATGAGCAAAAATTGCCGGCAGAATACTGTTGCTGAGCCAGGTTACCAGAGCCAGTAAAATTCCGAGGGTTGCAAGCGGCAGAAGGTTTGCCAGCTGCATATGATATAATCCGAACATCAGGCCGGAAACAATAATGGCTGTCCAAATCCCCCAGCTTTTTTCAAAGGCACGCATTACATAACCCCGAAAGAGCACTTCCTCACAAACAGCCGGCACCAATCCAATATGAAAAAGTGCAAGCATCATCGCGCCGTCTGAACGTAAAAAGTTCTCAATCATTTCGTATTGAGATTGCTGCAATTCGGAAAATGAGTCCGGCATGGGAATCAGTGAATTGAGATAACCCAGGTACCAGATGGCAGGCTGGATTACGATAAACAAAACGGCAGAGAGGGTAACAAATAGGCCAGTATCGTTTTGCAGGTTAAATCTTAAATACCCTGACCGATTATTATTCGACACATGAAGTTTAACGATCAATAACGTTGCAAGACCTAGAAACAGAATTTGGCCCGCTGAATTCCCGATAAATACAAGATCGAGTCTTTCCATCATCACCGATTGTGCTTCAGCTGCCGAGGGTAGACCTTCAGTTATAGCAATGAGTCCGACTGCAACAATTCCCGCAAGTACCTGGAAAAGGATAAAGGCTGCCACAAGCCAAAGTACTGCAACTGCCCATTCGGCAAAACCGTTTCGTTCAACCCAGCTTTGAGGTTGTATTTCGGAATGAGGTTCGGAGTCTCCGTTAAAATATGTCATTATTAAGAGTCAGGATAAATAATAGTAAAGCAGCTCTGAAAAATATTCAGATGCAATAATTGATACGGGCAGATGGATAATTTGTTTTATTTAAAATTCATCATCCTCCCTGGATGCGAATAATTTAACACCGATCATACCTGTTATGAGGTTAAGCAGCCCGTAAAGCGGTATACCTGTCAGCATTGTGGTTAGCATATTCTGATCCCGGATACTTTCAACCGTAGCATCAATCATTGTGTTTTTTGTCTCTTCGGGCATATCCATAGCTTCGTAGTTTGCTACAAAGCTTTCTATTAGTTTTTCCGTATAGGAGGGATCGATATACGTCCAGATTTCATTCAAAAGTGTGCTGAAAATGATAACGAATGCGCCTGAGAAGAACCCGATTAAAGCACCTTTGCCCAGCTTTAAAGATTGAGTTACCTCTTTTGTATAATGCCATACCCCAAGCATGCCTGCAAAAGCTGTTGCGAGACATACAACTCCATTCCCTATCATAATCGGGGAAATGAGGGTGCCGGATGGCTCTGAGTTGAACTGAGAGTAACTGAAAATAAGACCAAGAACAAAGCTTATAATTGCAAATATGCCACCTGCAAGAAGAACAGAAGGCCAGTAACTGTCGGAACTGTTTTCGGTATTTTGTTGTGGATCATTCATGATTTCCATTCTTTTTATTTCCAGTTAAAAAGGTATCAGATAAAAAAACAGAGGCTGCCGAACCAAGCAGAAACCCCAAAGCGAAACGTGATTCATTTGTATTTTCCCATATATCTAACATATTACCTGTATAATCGGATATTTGCAAAACCAGTGCAACACCAAGTAAAATCTCAGGCCATTTTTTTTCTTTGGTGATTTTAGCCAAAAAAGGAATCAGAATCCAGCCGGCCAGCAATCCGGTAAATATACCGAAACAACGGGTATTTACGGCCATTTGCACATCGTTAATTTTGAAGGATCTGTCGGGAATCTGATGACAAACAGATCCAAATGTACGGTAGATCATATTGTAGTCATATCCGCTTTTTCCCCAGATGCCGTTTCCCATCGACAGTAGAACCAAAAACAGGAGTCCTGCTAAAACAAATAGGTAGAACTTTCTGTTTCGCATCTCTACGTACCGGAAATCTTTTCAATACGATCCAGGAAATACCCGGGTGCTCTGCACGGTTTTCGTTTTACTCTATCCATGAAACAGAGTGTTACACGACCGGTTGCATGCGGAATTTCAGAACGTTCTGTATAAATTTTGTACCATGTATCAAGCCTAACCACTGGTTTATCATATACAGTAACAGCTATATGTAACTCTTCATCGTAAAAGAGCGGAGAGTGATAATCTACTTCTGCATGTATAACCGGCAGCATAATGCCTTCGCTCTCCATTTTTTTATAGGGCAAGCCAAGAGCACGGATCATCTCTGTTCTCGCAACTTCAAAATATTCAAGATAGCGGCCATAGTATACATATCCCATCTGGTCTGTTTCTCCATACCTGCTTCTGAGAATATGTGTATAAGAGCTGAGTGGTTTTTTATCGGGAAATTTCATTCCCCTTACGACTTTGCGTTACTTGCACTTTCTGCCGTTTTCCATGCACCCATGGCTGAATATTTCTCAATTCTCTGGTCGGCCAGCTTATCGGCTTTAATCTTTTTTAGTTTTTTCAGACTTTTCAAAATCTGAATTTTCACGGCTTCTGCCGAAGCTTTATAGTCGCGATGGGCACCACCGAGAGGTTCGGGTATAATGCCATCGATGATTTTCATTTCAAGAAGATCCGGAGCCGTAAGTTTAAGTGCAGATGCTGCCTGTTCTTTATAATCCCAGGTTTTCCAGAGAATAGAAGAGCAGGATTCCGGCGCAATTACTGAATACCAGGTATTTTCCATCATGTAAACTTCATTCCCCATACCGATACCAATTGCTCCGCCGCTTGCCCCTTCTCCAATGATAATTGTAATAATTGGCACTTTTAACGTTGCCATCAGTTTTAAGTTTTTGGCAATAGCTTCGGCCTGACCTCTCTCTTCTGCTTCCAGTCCCGGATAAGCCCCGGGTGTATCCAGAAGTGTGACAACCGGCATATCAAATTTTTCAGCCAGCTTCATCAGCCTGAACGCTTTTCTATAGCCTTCGGGATTCGCCATTCCAAAATTACGATACTGGCGGGATTTTGTATCCCTGCCTTTCTGATGGCCGATTATCATCACTGAATGTCCGTCGATCACAGCTGTTCCGGCAACTATGGCTTTGTCATCACTATAATAACGGTCGCCATGAATTTCGATAAAATCTTCAGTGATCCGCTCGATATAATCAAGAGTGTAAGGACGGTCGGGATGACGCGCAAGCTGAACACGCTGCCAGCGCGTAAGATTTGAGAATATGGACTCTCTGAGCTGGTTGACTTTTTTTCTTAAACGTTCAATCTCAGGTTTGATAACTTCATCATCAATGGAAAGGTCGTTTAGCTCTTCAATTTTTTTCTCCAGGTCAGCAATTGGTTTTTCAAATTCAAGATATTGCATATTGTGCGGTTTTCAGAAATTTAAAATTTTTTGAATCAATCTGTAATATACAAGAGAATTTATAAATGTGGTGTAAAGAATACAGATTCCGGCAGGAACTTTACAGTGGTTTTTTACTTTCCCAGTCGCCGCGAAACAGGATTTCATCTATATCCAGGCGGGATCGTTCACCTGTTTCAGCATCTTTCAAATTTTTGGGCAGATTGTCAAGTTCGCCGATGTAACCGATTGCAATCATTGTAGCAGGTTCATAATCTTCAGGTATGTTAAAGAGTTCGCGGGCTTTGTCAAGGTCAATTCCGGCCATTTGGTGGACATATAAATTATGCCTTGTGGCTTCGAATGTCAGATAAGAAGCTGCCTGGCCAAGGTCGTGAAGCGCTACACGGTTGGGTTTACCGTTCTTCTCAAAGATTTTTTTTATGGCAGTAAGTATCAGTACCGGTGCACCGGACGCCCAGTTCCTGTTGAATTCCACCATCACTTTACTGAGTTTTTCAAACTCTTCAGGTTCTTCTTTGGTGGCAATGATGAAACGCCAAGGCTGTTCATTGTAAGAAGATGGTGCCCAGCGGGCCGCATCAAATATCTGCCGTAAAATTTCTTTGTCAACCGGTTTATCAGAAAATGTTCTGGGGCTCCATCTTTTTTTGATCAGCGGGTGAATGTCGTACGAGGTATTGGCTTCCTTAACCGGAAATTTTGACTTGTCTTTCATTTTATTAAAAATCCATTTTTTATTCGATATCAAATTGTAGATGTATAACAGTCTCCTGATTAGTCATCATTCCATTCACTCACTTCACATTTGTCATGTAGTCGTAAACCATCCGGGATACTTCTGCTCCGACCTCCCGACCCCTGAGATCGTTCTCCAGATCTTTTGATAAGAAAATCAGCAGGTAAGATCTGCCGTCAGGAAGAAAGACCAGCCCGGAGTCGTGTTCAACCCCATCGATTGAACCGGTTTTGTTAGCAACTTCTGTGTCATTGGGAAGCTTTGCAGGTATAATATCCTGATAGAACTGATCCTTCAGAATCTCAATCATATTCCGGTCGGCATCCGGTGATACTGCCGTACCATTGGCAAGGTGTTCAAAGATAACAGCCAGATCCCGGGCTGTTGTGCGATTACTTAAGCCCCGGTCAAATGCCTTCATGTCGTAGACGCCTCTTAATACATCAATATTACGGGCTCCGAGCTCTCGCATAGTTTCGGTGGTATTTTCAGCGCCCACGAGCTCAATAATCATATTTGTAGCAATATTGCTGCTATATGTGATCATTGCATGCGTCAGGTTGTAAATTGTTTCCTTTTCGCCAATCATTTTTTCGATCGGGTCATCTGAATCCGGTCTGATATCAATCGAAAATTCAGATCCGTCTACAATACTGGTAAATAGATTTTTAATTTCAAGTGAATCTGACAGTGCAAATTTTCCTTCCATAGCTTGTTTATAAACTTCAACCATTACAGGTGTTTTCATAGTGCTTGCAGCATGGAAAAGAGTATCGGCATGAATTGAAAACTGAATATCAGGCTCCTGAACGGATCGGAATTCAATTGCAAAGTATCCCGGTTCGCCGGCTATAAATTTTTCAACTTCCTTTTTTAGCTCATCAACTGTCTCAGGTTTTGAAGAGCAGGAAATAAAAAAAAGGAAACATAATAGAAAGGCATAATAAGATTTCATTGCAAGCAGCTGTTAATTGAAAATGTAATGATCGGAATAAAAAAAAGCCCTGACGAACAGGGCTTTTAAGTTAAAGAAAAGATTGAAAGGAGAACAGTTATTCAACAATCAATGTACCGTACATACCACCGGCGTAATGTCCGGGGAAGCTGCAAATAAAATCGTACTCTCCGGGTTCTTCAGGTACAGTAAAGGTAATTGAATCCGTTTCGCCATTTCCAAGCATCTCGGTATGTGCAATAATCCAGTCAGTTAATTCGGGTTCTATGTAGTCATTTTCGCTTGCCATTAATGATCGCCTTGCAAATTCGTCTGTATCTGCATCTGCAGTTAGCAGCACAAAATTATGAGACATGGCTGTTGGTGGCAAGTTGCTGACTGTCGTCAATTCAATCCTGAGTTCTTCACCTGGTGATGCAGTTATGCTCTCTACTTCATACCTCATACCACGCTGTTCACCGGTTTGTACACCTTCGATATCATCGGACTCAACAACAAACCGAAGGTCGTCAATACCTATAAGTTCAATTGTTCTTACTCCGTCATCAGCTGTCGTCTCTTCTGCCGGTGCTGTTTGCTCCTGTTCCTGTTCTTGTGTTTCTCCGCCCCCACATGCTGCTGTAAAAGCAACAAGAAGTATAATCATTGAAAAATATTTTGAAATTTTCATATGTAAATATCCGCTATAGTTTTTCGTTTGTTGGTTTTCATTAGTTTGTTTAAAACATTATCTGCTTAGACAACATTCAATATACAGGTTTTTATTTTCAATTATCCTGGTTCATTACAGTTTTTATATCGGATAAAACTTCATCCGAATTTAACTCACTGCCGTAATAGTTTCTTCTCAGATTTCCTTTTTCATCAATTAGCGTCACTCTGTCTGTATGATCCAGGAAGTAAACAGCTTCACCGTCATCCGTAAATCTTGTGGGTGTTTTAACCACAGCAATTTCCAGTCTTTCCAGAAGCTGATCTACCGTGTCACGGTCACCCGTCAAAAGGTGCCAGTTGCTGTGATCTATTTTATAGCTTTCAGCATATTGGGAAAGAATTTGAGGAGTGTCGCGAGTCGGGTCGAAAGAGACGCTTACAAATTGAATATTTTCACCCTCTCCGAGCTTCTCATACACATCACGCATATTGTATGTGATAACCGGGCAGATATCGGGGCATTTGGTATATACATAACCGATCAGCAGTGTTGAACCTGTATAATCGTCCGGAAAAGTTACATTCTCTCCATTTTGATTTACAAGTTCAAATGATTCATCCGAAATGTTGTCTTTCACAGACAAACGGTCGCATGCTGAAAAGATTAGAGTGAGAAGTAAAGCTGATAAAAAAACCTGTCTGTACATTCTGATTAATCTGACTGGATTTATTTTTGAGAATTTAAATATGCCCTCCGGCAAAAATACGATGAATGAAAAAAAGTGAGGTCAACTAATTCTTTAATTGACCTCAGGGATTATTTACTTAAGCCTTGTGTGGCTTATATATTGAAAAAAACTACTCAATTATTCGTTCCGGAACAGGGTTATCGGGTGAATATGGCGGTGAATTGGAGTAGGTACTTCTCAATACATCGTAAAGAACAGGTGTATATGCCAGTACGATCAGTATTACTGCAACAATAATCCAGGGTTTGAAATTTCTGAGCCAAAGTGCAGGTTCATCATGATAAGGATCGGACAGTGGCAGGGTTATAACAGGATCTTCTTCGGCAGCTGTGCTTTTTGAAAACACGGTTATAAAAAAGGCGCCTACAAATATTACAACGGCTAATGTCATCAACACACCTCCGACTACACTTATATCCACATACATCATCCAGTCCGGCTGATACAGGCCGCTATCCGGGTTGGCATAGGTGGCACCCATATTGGTCCGTCTCGGCATTCCTAAAAGTCCACCTCGCATCATTCCCCAGGAAAACATTGCCACACCAATCATCCAGATATAGGGAACGGATGTTATAAATCCTTTTAGTTTTACATCCTTCTGCATGAACTCCTTAACCAGGTATAAACTGCCGCCAAGAAATGCGAGGATCACAGGTCCGGCAAGTGTGAGATGAAAGTGCCCTGGTACCCAAGCTGTATTATGGACGGCGGTATTCATTTGATAGGATGCATTTACGATTCCGCTGATTCCGCCGAAGATGAAGATGATCAAACCAGCTATCAGGTATGAAAACATCCATCGTTCTTTGTCGAAATAGGGCAGTTTAAACATCCATCCGAACAGACCTTTGCCGCCATTTAATTTGCCTGCATATTCTAATGTAGCCGCAATTGTAAAAGCAGTAATTAAACTTGGAAAAGCGACCCCGAATGTGAATATCATATGCAAAAATTTCCACTGCGATCCGATAGCAGGATCCATATACTGGTGGTGTGTGCCTACGGGTATGGAAAAGATAATAAAGAGCATGAATGTCAGCCGGCCGGCCATGTCGGAATAGAGTTTTCCGCCGGAAAGTTTTGGTAAAAATGTGTAGAACATCACATAGGCAGGCAACAGCCAGAAATAGACCAGCGGGTGACCGAAGAACCAAAAGAGTGTTCGGGCCAACATCACATTCACACCTTGCGTTATGCCCAGCGACCAGGGCAGGAGTAACACCAGGATTTCGAAAGCGACCGGCAGTGTGGCAATAAACCATACAATAAATGTGGTAAACATACCCACAACAGCCAGCGGGGTTTTCTTTCCCGGATTTTCCTTTCGCCATTCCAGGTACATAGGTACCCAGTTAAAAAAAGCGACCCATGAACCCACAACAAGCAGTGTCAGCCCGACGTAAAAAAACGGGCTTGCCTTTAGCGGCGGATAAAATGTATAGAGCACACTGGCTTCACCGGCAAGAATGGTGACTGCTGCCATAACTGAACCAATGAGCATCAGGATGCCTGAAATCCAGGCAATTTTTACATTCATTGATTTTTTAAGAGCATAAGGTATTATTGCATTACCAAAAGCCACAGCAAAAAAAGTAGTGAAAACAATAGCATTCAGTACACCGTGCAGGGTAAGACCTTTGTAATAATCCGGACCCATAAAAGGATCACTCTGAAGGATACCTGCCCTGAAAAGGGTCTGCATAAATCCGCCGTATACACCGGCAAAGAGCATAATCATTGGCAGCACCACAAGTACGGCCATCAGGTTCTTTTCTGACTTTGAGAATCGGAAAGTATCTGAACTCATGGCTGGGCTCCGGTTTGAGTTTCGGGTTCAGTAATCACAAACCGGCCTGCCATGGTATGATGTGCAGCGCCACAGTATTCATGGCATGCAAAAAAGAATGTGCCGGGTTTATCAAATGTAACCTTCATGTAATTAATAGCACCAGGAACCGCCATCAGGTTCAGGTTGGTATCTTCTACATGAAAGCCATGAATGATATCCTGGGATGTGAGATACAAGTCAACTTCAGCTCCTACCGGAAGCTCAATTGTTGAAGGCTGGAAGGCCCACATTCTTGCAACCATCTGAAGTTCATACTGATTTTCACCGACCTGGAACAAGGTATCGGTATCGAAAGGTTCAACATCCGTTATACAGGTTGGTACTTCTATACCGCGCGCGGCTGACGCGTATACGATTGCTCCCAAAAAAACGAAAAGCAGTAAACCGCTTATTCCAAGTGCCCATTTTTCTGATTTTCCCATAGTTAACTCCTCCCCAAAAGTTCAAAGTATAGTGAAAACCACATGACTGTAAACATCACAATCATGATGATAAAAAAGACCATTGCGCCTTTGGGAACGAACTCATCTTCCTTGAATTCATTTTTCTCTGTCATATCAATCCGATTATTATTTGTTGTGGTTTAGTTAGAAAGCGTGCATCTGAATAATAAACCTGAAAGTAAGGGTGCTTTTACGTAAAAGTAAAAAGACACCCACATCCAAATATATAAAAAAAAGGCACTTTCATAGAATGAAAATGCCTTTTTTTAAAAATGACTGATATTTTAACGATAATTTATGCGAACTGAGCCTCCGGAAGTGCGCGCAGCAATCAACGGGCCGCCTCCGTAAATTGTTCCTGCAAGTTGATTTTTTTCAACTTCACCGCTAAACTCATTCAGGGTAGAAGAGACCCTGTTTCCTTTTAAATCCAGCTCATAACCGGCTCCTTCCGGAACAGTAATGGAAACATTACCTCCGCTGGTTCTTAAATCCATGCTGCATTCGGTGTCGTCTGTTGATGCACTGATACTCCCGCCGCTTGTGCGTGCGGAAACTGCCCCGGCAATCTCTTCAAGACTGATGCTTCCTCCTGAAGTGCTCAGGTTCAAATCGCCGTCTGCACCCTTAACTTTAATAGAACCGCCGCTTGTACGTCCGGTAAGATCGCCCAGGATGTTTGTAAATTTCATACTGCCTCCGGAGGTTCTTACATTGGTGCTTCCCGTAATATTCTCAAGATTTATGCTTCCACCGCTGGTTGCAAAATCGATACTGCCTGTCAGGTTTTCCGCACTCATGCTTCCACCGCTTGTGCGTCCGTTTACTGCCGATTCAACCGGTGTATAGACGATAAATGAGATACTCAGATTGTTGTTGTTGTCCCAGAATTTCAGTGCGGAACTATTCTTTCTTTTTGCTGAAGCGGTTACTCTGTCTCCGCTTGATGATATATCGATCTCATAATTATCAAGTTCAGTATCAGACTGGTCCAGGTATTTACGGCCCTTACGGACATACATTTCGACCCGTACCTTGTTTTCATTATGACCGATTACATTTATGAAACCTCCGGATGTAGAAATATCTATTTCCGGAGAATTCACTTCAAATGATTTCATCATATATGCATCATCGATTACCTGCGAAAAACCTGTTACGGAGAACACCACGGAAAGCACAGTGGCAATCATTAATTTAATAAGAGTAAATAAGTTTGAGGATTTCATGGTATGATTATTGAGTATTAAGGTTTATAAATATTACGGAAAGAGAAATTTTAAGTTTCGGTATTTGGCAATAATTACAGTTTATGTTTTCATAAAACAGAATATTCGATTACTATTGTCAAAAAAAAATCTCCTGGTTTGCCAGCAGTTACTTACTTTTGAAGTATATAAATCAATTTCAATACTATGATAAAACTACCGTTTGCACTGGCCAGTCGATTTGTGGCCGGTGAAAATTTTGAGGACACAATTCCAAAAGCCGAGGAACTGAATGATAAAAAGATCAAGGTGACTCTCGATCTCCTCGGTGAAAATGTAAAAGATAAAGATACGGCTTCTGAAACAGTTGAAACATACATCAAACTGTTAAGAAAAATTGAAGAGTCGGGCCTGGACAGTACGATATCAATTAAACTGACCATGATTGGTCTTGATATCAGTGAAGAGTTTTGCCTGAAGAATCTCCACCGACTTCTGGATGAGGCAAAAAGTCTTGATCAGTTTGTAAGAATTGATATGGAAGGTTCCGACTATACCCAAAGAACGATTGACATTTTCAGGGATTCATTTAAAAAGTACGGCAAACATGTAGGCATTGTAATTCAGGCCTATTTGCACAGGTCAAAGCATGATATTACTGAACTGGCTTCCATTGGTGCGGATGTCAGGATCTGCAAAGGTGCGTATAGTGAACCTGAGCGGATAGCTTTGCAAAATATGCCGGCAATACGTGAGGCTTTTAAAGAGTATGTCAAAATTTTACTTGATAAAACCACCTACCCGAGAATTGCTTCTCACGATGATGAAATCATTGAATGGCTTCTTCGCTACACGGATGAAAAAAATATCGGCAAGGCCCGTTATGAAATACAGATGCTATACGGCTTGCGGGAAGAGACCATGAGCGAGCTTGCCTCGAACGGATATAATGCCAGGGTATACATTCCTTACGGAACAATGTGGCTGCCGTACTTTAAACGCAGATTACTCGAACGAAAAGAAAATATATTTTTCGTAGCCAAAAACCTGTTCAAAAAATAGGAAGACCTTTTCCGGGTTACTGCAAGCATGCATAAATTGAGGGCATATCCTGTATAACATTACAATTGCACCAATTTCATATGAATTTTAAAGCTCCCCATACATATCTGGCTGCAGGTTTAGTAACCGGGATCTTTTTCCTGTTTATTCCCTTGTTGCGAAACTTTCACTGGGAGTCTGCAGCGCTCGCCGGGTCTGTTATCTGTTTCCTGGCAGCATCGCGGGTTGCGGGAGGTAACCGGAGTGTACTGCAAACAGTTAGAAACTCTTTTTTTATTCTGATCGGCTGGAGCCTGCCTCTGCTGATTTCTGACCTGGCTACCGGCTGCTACTCTTTTCACGGGTTGGGATTTTGGCTTCTGATCCCGTTTCCATCCATGTTTCTTGGTATTTCAATAGGTCGGTTAATAAAACAATTTGAACTGAAACGACCGGTTTTACTAACCTGTGGCATTCTTTTGATTCTCGCAGCTGTGCCTGTGATCATTGAATTTTTACGGTTTCCGCAGCTCTATTTTTTTAACCATGTTTGGGGCTACTGGCCGGGACCGATTTATGACGAAACGATTACAATGGATTCACGTTTTTTCTTCTACAGGATGAGCACTCTTGCATGGGGATCTGTTTTTTGGTTTATACCCTCCATAAAAGAAGAGGCTTTATCACAGGTTATCCTGGTTTTCTCGGTACTTTTCCTCATCTTTTTTTACTCCGGTCTGAGTGATTTTGGAATAATTTCCCCGGAAAAAAGAATTCAGAAGAACCTTGGATCAGTATATAAATCAGCACACTTTAAAATCTATTATACATCCGGCACTCTTTCTGAAGACAGTCTCAAACATATAGCTCGTGTAAGCGAAAATTATCTGAATGATATTACTGAAAAGCTGGATGTAGATATCACTGATTATCGTGAAAATCCTATCCACAGCTATCTCTATAAAGGTAAAGATCAGAAAAAAAAGTTAACGGGTGCAGGCAAAACCAGTTTTGTGCCGGTTTGGCTTTCGCAGGATCAGATGCATATTGCCATTGAGCATCTGGATGGTGTTTTAAAACATGAGATGGTGCACGTTGTGGCAAAACAGTTTGCCAACAGCTTTGGTGCATCACTCAGCATAGGACTGGTTGAGGGACTGGCAGTTGCCCTGGACCCTGACCGGTTTGATGAAGAGGTGTCGATTGACCAGGTTGTAGCTGCAAGAAGTCCGCTTCCCGGACGGAAGGAACTGGAAGAGATGTTCAGCTTTTCAGGTTTTTATAAATATCCGGGAATAGTGAGCTATACGGTTACCGGCTCCTTTGTAAATTTTCTTGTAGAAAATCGTTCAGCAAACGAGATAAAGGAGGCCTACCAATCAGGAAATATCAGCCGGTTCCTGGATGGAAAATCCGAGGACCTGGTTACATCCTGGCATCGTCATCTTCAATCAATCCCTGTTGATTCTGCAGCCCTGGCACTTTCTGAAAAAGTATACACTGCAAAATCAATCTTTGAAAAAAAGTGTCCGAGGGTTGAATTATGAAACGGATTCATTCACTGCAACAATTTAAGGAGCAGTATTTTTCCTGATCACTTCAAGTGCCCGTTTTTCATCACCGGTATTTGCAAGTTTCATAACGCCGGGTCCTTTATAGTTCAGAAACCACGTTTCAATGATTTCCACTATGCCGGGATAGTTTCTTGATAACTCTTCAAAAGATTCTGACTGTACAATTCTCAGATCCGGATCGGCAGGAATTGCGATAATCTTGTCATCTTTTTCACCTGAATCAATTAACTCCAAAACAGCTATCGGAATGATGGAAAGTGCGGTCCCCTTTGCAACAGATTGTGAGATGATAATTACATCAAGAGCATCTCCATCGCCGCCCGTTTCCGGATCCTGGTATGTTCCCTGCAAAAAGCCGTAATTCCCGGGGTATGGCAAATAATCGATCACTCTCTCTTTTCCGTCAGCCCGGCTAACAATCATCTCTTTTTTCTCATAACTGTACTCCCACTTGATGTTGGTTCCGGCGGGGATTTCAACAACTGCAGTAAAGGTGAGACTGTCCTGTGCAACTGAATCTACGGGGATGCAAAACGCCGCCAAAAAAAGAAAAGAAAATAGTGCAGCGAATCTGAATTTTGATTTAGTTTGTTTAATGGAAGTTTTCATATTGGAATTCAAGATATGGGTTTTGCATCTGGTCTATTTCAGAATGTGTCTCAGTGTTTCGAGATCACCGTCATTCGGAGCAGGTTCAATATTAAGCAAGCGGGACATCAGTTCGTAAATATGTATATTTTCAAACGGTTCTGTCTGCAGGCCGTTTCTAAAACCCGGGCCGCCGGCTAAAAAAATACCAAACATCTCGGGATCCCGGTTATCATAGCCATGGGTTGCAGATGGCAAACTGCTTATAAAATTATCAAGCCGTGCGTTGGTGGTAATGGTATAGCCGATATCGGCAATAACGATGATATCTGGTGTGCGATGGTGGTTTTTAATTCTGAATCGTTCGGGGAGGTTCTCTTTTTTGTATACCCGGTAGCCCATCTTTTCATTCTCTTTCAACGCATTATAAGCATCTTCTTTGTATTCAGGCTCCGGGTTCATCATTGCCACCGGTGTCTGGTCGATCATATGAACTCTGTTGAGATCAATAATCTCATCAATCAGGATTACCCTGTCGGCTGACAAATCTGCCATTCCGTGATCTGATACTATGATAATGTTAACCTTGTCTTTCAGACCATGCTGCCTCAATTTTTTTTCCAGATACCCGATCAAATGATCTGCATTCTGAATAGCTGCAATGAGGGAGTCGGATTCAGTTCCGTACCGGTGTCCTTTGGAATCCACATCGCTGAAATAGAGTGTGGCAAAATCCACTACCGGCTCACTGCTTTTGTCGAGCCATTGCACAACAGTGTCGATTCTTGCTTCTTCAGGAAACCCCCCATCATAAATTTTCCATTGCCCGGGCCGCATATTTTGTATTGGAGCCTCAGATCCAACCCAGAAAAGTGTGCCTGCACGCAGTCCGTTCTTTTCAACCGTATTCCAGATCGGTTCGCCCTGGTACCAATCCGGGTTTTCAACGGCATCACGGTCACGGATTGCATAGGTTGCATCCATTTCCCGATCGTACATGTTGTTTGATATCAGTCCTGAATTTTCAGGATAAAGACCTGTGACAATCGAATAGTGGTTCGGAAATGTTTTGGTCGGAAAAACCGATATCAGCGCTTCTGCTTTTACGCCATTTGATATAAATTCATCAAAATTGGGCGTGTCTGTTTTTTCAAAGTAGTCGTGTTTGAATCCATCGAAAGAGATTAACAGAATTGACGGAGGTTCTTTTTCTTCTGTTTTGCATCCCAATAGAATAAGCACAGTAAAAAGGATACCGTAGAATAATTTTGCAGAAATTCGATACATGGAACCAATCGTTTTTAAATTTTTTATCAGGGTAGAATATGGAATATTTCTTAATCAAAAAAAGGCAGCTGACGTTTCAGCTGCCCTTTGTAAGATAATCAGAATTTCCGATTTAGAACGAATATCGGAGCCCCACCTGTAACTGCCATCTTGAGGCGAGGTCACTGATGTTAAAGAGGTCATCTCTGTTTTCAACTTCTCCGAATGAGACAACCGGTTTACCGAGATCTTCCTGGCCCAGGTTCAGATCCGGGTTATTCAGGATAAACTCTTGGTCTACATACTGACTGAAGTTAAGAATCGTGTCGTTATTAAATTGTGTGAAATTTATCTGGCCAAGATCTTTGTCGATCATATTGAGAACATTAAAGATATTAGCAGTCAGTTCAAGTTTCTGATTGCCTATCGTTTTTATTCCCTGTGTAATTTTAAGATCGAGAATATTTCGCCATGGCTCACGGGCAGAATTTCGTTCTGCAACAGAACCCCTGTTGTCCCGAAGGCTTTCTTCACTTTCAATAAAACTATCCAGTGCTTGCCAGTTGTTTGAGGTCAGCACAATATCATTTTCTGTTTCAGGAATATAGATCAGGTCGTTTGCCCGCTGTCCATCCGCGTTTGCATCACCAAAATAGATCCAGCTGAATGGAGAACCTGATCTTCCTTCATAAACAAAGGAAATTGTTGTGGGAAATCTCTCGGCGATCGCAAATTGATACGAAATATTTGCCAGTACCCGATTCCTCACCTCAAAGTCGGCAGTTCCTCGTCGAGGATTGTTTACATCGAGGTTTTCATTAAACTGCCAGTTTGAAATTGCCCGGCTGGAAGTTGCATTGTTCACATTTTTTGCGTCATTCCAGGTATAAGAGACACTGCCGCTCAGTCCTGAGCTAAATGTTTTTTGTACCTGTCCCGTTAAACTGATTTCACGGCCTTCTTTTGTGTTTTTAAGCAAAATCGCGTTAGTAAAGGCCTCGTCAACCCTGTCCGGATTTCCCCTTCCGCCGGAAACGGTTCCGTACACGGGGCGACCGTCAAATGCTGTTCCTACCTGGTTAATATTCAAGTTTTCAAAAACAACATCGTTTACTGTATTAGAATACAAAGCTTCGAAAGTACCGATCAGCCCGAACGGAAGTTCCTGATCGACTGCAAGGTTGGTTCTCCATGTTTGCGGGAATTTGAAATCATCATCGATGAGGTTTATTTCGGATGTTTCTTCTACAGGAAGACCGGTTCCGGGCCCGGGCTGGTTAAAGGGATCAGGTTGAAAATCCGGTGCTGAATCACCACTCACGTCAATTCTGCCAATATCCATTCCGGTATTACTGAATGCATTGGAAACCCAGACAAAGGGAGGTCTTCCGGAAAAGATGCCGGTTCCGCCGCGGATCTGTGTTGTTCGGTCTCCGTACACATCCCAGTTAAAGCCGAATCTTGGTGACCATAGAATGTTGCCGCTTGGCACATTACTTGTACTGCGACCAAACGCTTCTTCAGCAGCCGGGTTAAAGAGCGGATCATCGGTAACAAACGGAGCATCGATGCGCAAGCCGAACGTCAGATCTATATTATCCCTGATACTCCATTTGTCTTGTGCATAAAAACCAAGCTGGAAACCGGTCCAGTCAGCAACCGGCCGGGGATTGTCTTCAAGAAGCGAGAAACTGGACAGAAACCGGGAGGGATCACCATTCCGGAAATCCTCAACGGAGTCGAACTCATAAGCTCCCCAGAAATCCTGTATAAAGAGATTGCTGAATGAATAGATCTGGTTACTGGTACCAAAAGTGAACTCGTGATCACCGCGTAAATAAGTAAGTGTATTTGTGATTTCAACCAGATCCTGGTCAAGAGCATTTGCCTGTGAAAAACGATCAACACCCATAGAAACAGTTTCTGTTCTTCCATCTCCATCAAAATCCTGAAAGATTTCTACTTCAGGAAAGGGAGTAGCCTGAACATTTCGTTGGTCGCGCACACGGGTATAAACTACCCTGGCTTCATTGAACATATTATCACTTAAAGTGCTTTTCAGCGATGTAACAAATGAATTTTGTTTGCTTTCAAATACAAATCGTCGGTTTGAAAGGTCGAACGATGTGCGGCTTCTGCTGATTCCCTGGTCATCATCAGCGTTCACAAAGTTCCAGCGTGCAGATAGATTGTGTTTTGGATTGATGTTCCAGTCCAGTTTTATCAGCGCCTTTTCATTATCCTGTTCATCGGTTGCCAGACCAAAACCGCCTGGATCGAAACCGTACTGGTTCTGCGCAATATCAATAATTTCGTTTATCTGGGCTTGATTTGCCGGAAAAATTTGTGAAGTACCGCTTCCCACTATTCCAATGTTTTGAGGCTGATCCCGGCGGCGTAATTCAAAATTCGCGAAGAAAAACAGTTTGTCTTTTACGAGAGGTCCTCCGACCCTTAATCCCCAGAATGAGTTGCTGAATTCAGGAAAGGGTACTTCAGAACCGTCTCTCGTTTTCAGATCTCCGACAAAGTTCTCATTCCGGCCTTCAAAATAGACAGAACCTTCGAACTGATTGGTTCCGCTCCGGGTAATTGCATTGATTTGACCACCGGTAAAACCGGAATTTGTGACATCATAAGGCGCAATATCAACATTAAATTCTACGATAGCATCAAGACTAATGGGTTCGGTACCGGCCTGCCCGCCCGGTGTTCCATTGCCCGGAAGTCCGAAAGCATCATTCAGAGTTGCTCCATCAATCAGGATGTTATTGTAGCGATTATTTCTGCCCGCAAGACTATTTCCGCCGGTTGACTGTGGCGTTAATCTTGCGAAATCAGACAGTGATCTTGAAATAGTGGGGTTTGTTTCAATTCTTTGCGTAGAAATATTGGTGCTTGCCCCAGTTCGCTTGGAATTCAGAATGGCATTTTTTTCTGCTACCACCCTGATCTCTTCAAGTTCAACCGAGCCTTCCGAAAGCTCTGCGTCAAGAGTTAAATCCTGGCCGAGTTCAAGTGATACACCTTCAATCACCTCTGTTCGATAACCAACAAAGGTGACGCGGACAGTATAGGGGCCTCCAACTCTCATGTTTTTTATGGTAAAACGGCCATCTGCGCGGGAGTTGGCTCCGTAAACAGTTCCGCTTGGCTCATGAGTTGCAACCACGTTTGCACCGGGTAAAGTCTCACCATCGGGGCCGGTTATGGTTCCGCTGATTGAAGCTGTGGTTCCGGCCTGCCCCATAGCCCAAAGAGGCATTAGGCCAATGAAGATTAAAAGTAGTAATGTTCGCATCATGATTCTGGATAGTTTCTTAAAATTTAAATTCGTGTCGAAGTGATGAGGTTTACATTTACCTCATTTAAAAGGTAAAGAGCTTCATGTTATCTAAACTTTAAGAAATGATTTTGTTATTCGGATCATCCGAATAGAGGTAAAGTCCGATTAATTTTCTAAGTTTTTTACAATCAATTACTAAGAGAAAAAGAGCTGAAATTTTCTGGCAGAAGTGTGAAAATTGAATGAAAAGGTCATACTTTTTTTAAAATTGCTAGTGCGAAATAATGATAGTAACTGGCAATAGTGAGTCTACTTTTTTGAGGAGCTCTAAGTCTATCTTTTCAGTTATGGTTAATTGATTCTTGGTATATAAATAGCAGGATAAACAAGAAATATTATGTGCAGATTATCGTCAATTCAACTTTTGGAAGTGATTCTTCTACTTTACTTTGCAATAGTAATAATATATTCCTCGAATATAAACTCATTATCATTTAACACAAGTGTTCGAAACCTCATGTCATCCAATTGCTTCATATCATGTATAATCCCCCTGAATGGAAGCTCTTTACGGGTAATTAAACTTCCATCCTCTAATTGTCGAAGATCTATATAGTAGCTCCATTGATCTCTTTCATCAAAAGGTTCCGTGTCAACCCAATGCACCAGGAAAGATTCATCACCCATTTCAAACATTTCAGCGAGGCTTGGGTAATATTTAACTCTATAGCTTACGGGGGTGATTTCAATATGATCAATCCATGGTTTTGGAATAACCGGATCTTTAATTTCCCATTGCAGCGTATGTGTATTCGAGTAAGATCTGATTATATACGGGGAACTTAAGGCAAGTAAATAGCCATTTTCTGTTGGCAGAAAATCACCCTTATTTAATTGATTTTCAATTTGCGGGCTGACAAAACGAATGGATGTTTCTTCCCAGTCAATAAATTCACCAACGGAAAATTTGTACTCTTTCGTTTCTGCATCAAAGTAGTGTAATATTTTATTGTTATCAGGGTGATTGCCTGTTAAGAGCAAATAATTTTCCCGCATATCAAACCTGTGCAGTCCACTTACATTTATATTCAATAAATTTGTATTCAAAAATGTACCATCTTCAGCATGGAAGGTTGAAATCCTATTGTTTTCTGCATCCAGCGCCACAAGTAAATTATCGTCATCAGATAATCTAAATCTTCTGACACGCCCGAGGTCACCCGGCCCCTTTCCCTTTTTACCAAAACTATATAGTAAATCACCTTTTTCATTGAAAACACGGAATAGTGACTGTGTAAGATTATGTATAAATACATTCCCGTTGCCATCATACTTTGCAGTAGTTCCTGACCCGACTGGATACTCCTCACTTATTGAAAATGTATTATTTTTTTCAACAGTTATTGTTTGTGAATATGCCGGATAGGATATGAAGCAACAGATTATTATGAAAACTGTGATTCGCATAGATCTGAATAATTTTGATGTTAGTTTAAGAAAATGATGCCGGACCGAAATATCGTGAACCGGAGTGATCAAGTACTTATTCTGTGACACTTCAGCGAACTAAGGGCCTTGACAACTATTTAAAAACAGTATTTAACCCTATTAATAACATATATATATATATATATTAATTATCAATATAGAAAGTACAAGTTTTTAATTACGCTGACATAATTGGGTAGCATTCTAACGTATACGGAATAGTAAGTAAGTGATTATTTCCCCGGGGAGAGTGTATAAAATTTTTCCGGTTTTACAACCGAAGCTCAAAAGCCTCTTCTTCGGCGGGGAAACGGTAGGGGTCGAGCTGGTTGGCAAGGGCATAAAATGATTTTGCTTCACCGTCATTTCCGTCTGCCATGTGGATATCGCCTGCCAGCTTATATAGTTCCGGATTGCAGGAATAGATATTCATCAGTTTTTCAAGGAGTTTTGCAGCACGTTCCACCTCTTTGTTAGCGACCGCCATCCGAAGCCGGTACATATCAAATACGGGGTTTCTGTATCTGCCCGTTTTGGCGAGATAGTGCTTACATCTCGAAAAAATATTTCGTCTGTAGTAAAAATTGATAAAAAGCATCAGGATCACTTCCGGTATGTCAAGTTCATCAAGGCGATCTTCAAGAATTCGCAGCAGATCACGCTGGTCGGCGAACAGAAGCGTCGTTACGATTGTAAAGAGTTCGGAAGGTTTCCAGTCGGTTTTTTGAATAATGGTTCGCACCTCGCTCGTGAGGTATTTATCAACAACCGACAGCCACTCTTCATCAGGATTCCAGGGATCAGGCGGCAGCCCGATCATCTCAAAGCATTCGGGCGGAGAGCACTGTAACGGCTGTGGATAGTCGGACTTTGTATCCCACTTATCCAAAAAACGGTCTGCATTTTTCCATTTCAGGTCCGGTTCAATTTTTAATCCCATGGCTGAGATCGTCTGGTTCTGCAGGTGTTCCACAACGGCTGAATTCATCTTGCAGGCAGTTACATCTGCTTCTGCGGCTTTTTTGAAAAAATCATCCGTTTCGTAGAAACAGAGTTCATAGCGGGTGTCGAACCGAAGAGTTGTATCACCGGATAGCAAGAAGCAGCAGCTGTCCAGTTTATCGGCTTTTGTGATCTCTTTTGTCCGGGTATCGACTTCTTCATCCGGATTGATTACTGACGGACCAATAATGTCGCAGCCCTCAGATGCATAGGCATCTATCATTTTCTCCACGCATGATTCACTGAGAAGCACGTCATTGTGCATAACCATTGCGAGCTTGCCCGCAGCTTTATCGAGCCCCTGGTTTACAGAAGCAGCAAAACCTTTATTCGACTGGTTGGTAATCACTTTGCAGTGCAGAAAATCCTGCTCTTCGAGCTGCCCGAGGAACTCAAATGTATCATCAATGCTGGCATTGTCAATGACAATCAGCTCTGTGTGTATATTTTTTACTGCTTTTTCAAGCGAAGTGAGAGTCTGCTGCAGCAGTGCCCGGCTGTCCCCGGTTGTTGGGATAATGACAGACAGTTCAATTTCAGCAGTTGTCTCTTCGGGAATTTCTTCTTCATCTTCAACATACTCTTTCTCTTTTCTGGGAATTGTTTTTTGTTCAGGTGTATGCTGAGGTTTGCTCTGCATGGAGTGTTTCAGTTCAGCGGCCTCCACATGCCGTCTCAGTTTTTCGAGCAGGGTAATCTTCAGCCGGTTTGCCTCTTTGTGTTCAGGTGTTTTTTTCAGAAGCCTGTTTACGGCATCAAGTGCCCGAACCGCATCACCCTGTGCCAGCAGTTTTCTGGCCTGTAAAATAAGGTCATCTGCCAGCTGTGACACTGTAGGTTTGTGTTTCAGATCATCAATCGCGCTCAAAACCAGTTTGCGATCCGCCTCTTCGGAACATACTCTGTAAATGGAGAAATAAAAATCCAGGATATCGTCACTGCCCGGTGTGCTAAACTGATCTTCTGCCAGCACAAAAAATGGGTCGGTTCGCTGCCAGGCGTTTTGCTTAACCAGCCTGAGGGCAAGTTCTGAGCAGGCAAGTGTATTTAAAAACGGGTTAAAGAAAAAATCTCCGTCGAGAAGCACATTGCGGTTCCAGATGAAGCAGCTGTCATCGGGCAGTTCCCCGTCTCCGGCGGCATTAATCCAGCCGGGAATGGCATTGGGGAGATTGGCATCCAAAATCCAGAACGCAGCCGGATCATTTTTAAACCGGCGGATGGTATCAGCAAGCAGCTGTTCGTTGAGGCGGTCGGCCCTGAGCGGAGCCCAGATATGTGGGGCATTTGCCTGAAGAAGTGCTTCGTTTAACGACTGCCCGCGGCCATGCTTTGACAGGTGCTCAAAAAAGAAAACGCGTTCATCTTCCGAAAGGGTGATGATTGTGCGAAGAGCATCTGCTACTTCGGAATCTGCATCATCATTAACAAGAATGATTTCAAAATCCGGTTTCTGAAACCGGAGCAGTGTTTGAAGCAGAAATTCGAGATGATCAAATTCCGCATGAGTTGTAAGAAGAACCGAAAGGTTTGGCTTGCCGGACATCTGTATTTTTATTTACCTCAAATATACGAGATGAAACCCGATGAACAAAAAAGGAAAGGATTACTTTTGAAGCGTATCCTTATCAAATGTAAGCTTAAAAAAAAGAATGGTTACCACAAGTGCAAGTGTAACTGTATTGGCGGCAATGATGGGGATATCCATTATTAAAAATCCATAAACCAGCCAAAGCACAACCCCGGTTGTAAAAATGGAAAAGGTGCCCAGCGACAGATCCTTTGCCGTTTTGGCTTTCCAGGTTTTCACAACCTGAGGAACAAAGGCAATGGTTGTGCAGGTAGCGGCAGCGAGTCCTAATAATGTTATTGGATTCATATGTGATAACAATTTCAATACTTCGTATCTTTTGGGTCTTTGCAAATTTATAGATAAGCTATGTCAACTACCACTAAAAGTTCAGATACAATTCTGAATGAATCGAAAAAACGACGGACGTTCGCAATTATTTCGCATCCGGATGCCGGTAAAACCACATTGACGGAGAAACTGTTGCTTTACGGCGGTGCTATCCATGAGGCGGGATCTATCAGGCAGCGAAAAGCGGCACGATATGCAGCATCCGACTGGATGGCAATTGAGAAAGAAAGAGGGATTTCCGTTACCTCATCTGTTTTAAGATTTGAAAAGGATGACATCAAGTATAACCTGCTTGATACACCTGGACACAAGGATTTTTCCGAGGATACACTTCGTACGCTGGTTGCTGCCGACAGCGGACTGATGGTAATTGATGTTGCAAAAGGGGTAGAGGAACAGACTGAAAAACTATTTGAAGTCTGTAAACTTCGCCAGGTTCCGGTAATCACATTTGTGAATAAGTGCGACAGGCCGGGAATGGATCCGCTTGAGGTACTCAGTAATATTGAAAATAAATTGGGTATAGAGGCCGTACCGGCAAACTGGCCGGTCGGGTATGGACAAAAATTTCAGGGCATCTATGACCTGATCGGAAAGGAACTGCATCTTTACAAAAAAAGTAAGCAAGGTGCCAGGAAAGCTGAAGCCATGATACTTCCGTTTGATGAAGGAATTGAAGAGAGCAGTTTGTCAGACCAGGAGAAAGATGCCCTCAGTGAAGAGGTGATGCTGATCGAAGATATGTTTGAAAACATGGATGAGGAAGCTTTTAAAAAAGGAGAAGTAACACCTGTTTTTTTCGGATCTGCTCTTCATAACTTCGGACTGGATGTTTTTTTGAATTACTTTAAACAGCTTGCCCCGGTGCCTCAGCCGTATGTGAATGGAAATGGCAAAGAACGGGATCTGAACGAGCCGTTTTCAGGGTTTATTTTCAAACTTCAGGCAAATATGAATCCCGACCACAGGGATTGCGCCGCTTTTGTAAGGGTTACGTCCGGTAAATTCAGGCGGGGTGTTGAGGTAACTCATGCAGCAACCGGCAAAAAGGTGAAATTGAGTACACCGCACACTTTAATGGGCGACGAGCGTCACATTATGGAAGAGGCGTACCCGGGAGATATTGTATCGCTTTTTAGCCCGGGTTTTTTCAGGATTGGAAGTACTCTCTATGAAAAAGATCCTGTTGAATTCAATGTGATACCGCTTTTTACACCTGAACATTTTATGAAAGTATCCACAAAAGATCCGTTTAAAAGAAAACAGCTGCGCGAGGGTTTAAAACAGTTGTCGGAGGAAGGAGTGGTTCATGTGTTTGAGGTGCCTCATGGCGTTGGAAACGAATTACTGCTTGGAACCGTGGGTGTTCTTCAGTTTGATGTGGTAGAAAACCGTATGCTGATTGAATACGGGGTAGAGCTCAATAAAATGCCGATGAATTACCATGCAGCGCGCTGGCTGCCGAACGATCGCCCCGATATTATTCAAAAACTGGAAAGCAGCTACTCAACATATGTCACAAAAGATATGGAGGAGAACCCGATCGTTCTTTTTGACAGCGGGTATGCCTTGAGCCAGGCAGAAGAAAAAGTGGGAGCGGATAATCTTTTCAAGTACAAGCAGGATTGATAAATCGTCATTCAGCTTTTTTTGTATTATCAAGTGCCCGGTGTAGCCGGTTCAATAGTTCATCAGATGAACTTTCCATTTCAAAAATATCCTGTGCACTTATCTCATCAGCTTCATAAAATTTGCGGTTTGATTTGCTGTCCACCTCCATAAGAGTTCCGTCGAGACTCAGTCCGGCAAATACGCCCTTTGTTTTTGAGTACGAATATACGGCAGAATCAAACGTAAAATTTGTTGCTGCGGATGATTGCCTTCCAACCGGGCCTGCCGCAACAGAGATATCGCCGCCAAGAGTAAAGTCACTTTTACCAATATCGCGCAGTGATTCTGCATCCTTGAAAACAAGGATCAATTCAATTTTCTGAACACCGATCTGCAGGCCAAAACTGCCGCCGGTAAGAGTCACAAAAACCGGACGGCTCCAGCTTCCGTCCTCATTTTGAATAAGGGCAATTCCTTTTCCTCTCCGGCCGCCTACGATAAACCCGCCTTTATACATGTCGGGTATAAGTACAACTCCGCCTGCCTTTTTCATCATGGCGGGTGGAATTCCGTTTTCCGCAATATCAGTGATCTCTTCAATGATTGTTGCTGATTCCTCAATTTTATCAAGCAGTTCCTGATTCTGGGCACGCAAACCTGCAGTCAGACTCAGAATGAGAATAGCACAGCAGAATAAAAAAGGAATAAACTTTTTTATTTCAAATAACATAATGTATGAGAGTAAATTATCAGGTTAAAAAGTATTGCCGAACATACATAAAATTTCAATTTGAAGTATCACGATCCTGTCTCTCAGCAGGGAATTTCTGCAGTTTCAAGTTTGATTAAAGCAGTTTTATTAAGCCGGCATTCCAAAAATGCTTGCAGGCTGTTTAAACTGCGGCCGGTTAGATGAAGCCCCTTTCATGTCCAAAAAAACAGTCGCAGTGGCTAAATAATTGTACATATGATTTTACAGGAAATTGAATCATAACTTTATTTTCCTTGTTTAAATATATAGAAGGCAATTTCGTAAAAAAATTAAACATACAGGAGTGATTCTTGCTGGTAATTTACATACACCAGATATTGAATTCCGGGAGTAAATGAATGAAATGCTTAGAGGGATTCTAAATCAAAAATCGTCAATCTAATAAAGGAGAAATAATATGTCTTTTCAACTCAACTTCAAACAAATGTTACCTGTATTGATCGTTTCAATATTGATAGCATTTACAATAACAGAAACATTAAAAGCAGATGGAGAAAAAACCGTTGAAGCTCAACTTTCGGGTTTAATTACTGACGCCGCAACCGGCGAAGCTGTGGCAGATGCCGAAGTGATCATCTCTGAAACCGGAGCGGTTACCAAAAGTAATGCTGCGGGAGAGTTTAGTTTCTATGACCTGGAAGCCGGCACGTATACCGTAGAAGTTAACCATGAAGGATATGAAAACTACTCGGAAGAAGTAGAAGTAGCTGAGGGAGGTGCTTCAATAGAAATCATTCTGAAGCCTTCCGAAATGTAAATTTCATCAGATAGCAGCAAAACATAATCAAAGCCGTTCATGCACCTCATGGATGGCTTTTTTTATAATATTTATGAAATTCAGAGTTTATTCCGGTAATTTGGCAGCAAAAAAAATTAAATGAGAAAAATTTCAATTATCGAAGCTGATCTCTCCTCCGAAACGCACGCGGATGCGATTATGAGTCTTACCAATGCGTATGCCCAGGATCCAATGGGTATGAATCGTCCTCTGAAGGGGAATGTTAAAGACAGACTGATTCCTGAAATGCGCAAGTTTAGCGGCACGCTCTGTTTTTTAGCCGTGAGAGATGAAAAAGCAGTAGGCCTTGCAAATTGTTTTTATGGCTTTTCAACCTTTGAAGGTAAAAAACTGATCAACATTCACGATCTGGCTGTGATACCATCCGTCAGGAATCAAGGTGTTGGAGATGCTCTTCTGGCTGCGGTTGAACAAAAGGCGATAGCCGAAAATTGTTGTAAGATAACCCTTGAGGTGCGTGAAGATAACAGGGCCAGAAAGCTTTACGAACGGTTTGGATTCAGTTACGGCGAACCCAAAATGCTTTTCATGACAAAAAAGATAATATAGAAAAGCGTTATTTAATAATGATTAGGATAATGGTTAAATTAAGATCATAAAAAATGAATAGGGTTTGTCTTGCAAATAGTTTGAAATGACAGAGCAGGCAACCAAAAATTAACTGAATTTGAAAATAATTAACTGAATAATATAGTCATGGCGAAAGAATTTGATGTATGTGTAATTGGTACCGGTCCGGGCGGATATGTTGCAGCGATCAGGGCATCTCAATTGGGTTTTAAAACAGCAGTGGTTGAGAAAAGATTTTTAGGTGGTGTCTGTCTGAATATCGGCTGTATTCCTACAAAAGCGTTGCTTCGCTCTGCAGAGGTATTTGAATCGATCTCGAATGCATCCGACTATGGAATAGAGGTGAAAGATTTTTCCGCAAATTTTGAAGGGATGATCAAGCGAAGCCGCAAAGTTGCCAACAAGATGAGCAAAGGTGTTCAGTTTTTGATGAAAGCCAATAAAATCGAAGTGCTGAACGGTACTGGAGTTTTTAAATCAAAAAAAGAACTGGCAATTCAGGATGAGGACGGGAAAGAGACTGAAACCGTTAAAGCCAAATATTTCATTATTGCCACAGGTGCCCGGCCCCGGCAGCTTCCAAACATCGAAATTGATGGCGAAACTGTAATCGATTCCGAAAAAGCGATGCAGCTTGAAAAACAGCCCAAAAAACTGGTTGTAATCGGAGCGGGTGCAATCGGGGTTGAATTTGCCTATTTCTACAACTCTATCGGTACCGAAGTTACGTTGGTTGAACTGCAGAAAACAGTTGTTCCGGTTGAGGATGAAGAGATAGGAAAAGAGCTTGCCAAAATTTATAAGAAGAAAGGGATGACCATTCACACCGAAAGCTCTGTAGAAAAGGTTGAAAAGAAAGGGAAAGGTGTAAAGGTCACAATTAAAACCAAAAAAGGCACGGAAGAAGTGGAAGCAGATGTAGTGCTTTCAGCGGTGGGTGTAGTTGGAAATGTTGAAAACATGGGCCTTGATAAAGCAGGTGTAGAGACAGAAAAGGGAGATATACAAGTTGATAAGTCTACTTATCAGACATCCGCTGAAGGTATTTACGCAATTGGTGATGTTATTGGAGCTCCCTGGCTTGCCCATAAAGCATCGCATGAAGGGATTGTTTGTGTTGAACAACTCGCTGGTGAAAATGCCATACCGATTAAATATGATAATATCCCCGGCTGTACCTATTGTGAACCGCAAATTGCATCCGTAGGGTATACCGAAAAACAGGCGAAAGATGAAGGATATGAAGTACTGGTTGGCAAATTCCCGTTTTCTGCAAGCGGTAAAGCGGCCGGACTCGGACACGAAGAAGGATTTGTTAAGGTTGTATTCGATAAGAAATATGGCGAATGGCTGGGCTGCCACATGATCGGATCGCACGTAACGGAATTGATTGCAGAAGCCGTGGTTGCACGCGACCTGGAAACCACTGGCCATGAAATCATCAGTGCGGTTCATCCGCATCCAACCATGAGTGAAGCGGTGATGGAAGCTGTTGCCGAGGCTTATGGAGAAGGTGTTCACCTTGGGTCAAAACCTAAAAAGAAGTAACGGTTAAATCGACATGAACAGAGTTGAAGTTATTGATCTGGGTGTAATACCATACCGTGAGGGATGGAATTTGCAAAAATTGATGCAAAAAAATCTCATCGATCAAAAACTTGCAGCACGTAAAAATAAACTCTATAAGCCGGTACACAGCGACCGGCTGCTGCTTGTGGAACATCCTCATGTCTATACCCTTGGCAAGAGCGGCAATTCAGCACACTTGCTGAAAGGAATTGCTGAGTTATCAGATATTGATGCTGAGTATATTGAAATTGATCGCGGCGGAGATATAACTTATCACGGGCCGGGCCAGATTGTGGGTTACCCGATACTGGACCTGGACCGTTATTTTACAGATGTTCATAAATACCTCAGGTATCTAGAAGAGATTATCATACGAACATGTGATGAATATGGAATTAAAGCCGGACGTGAAGATGGATTGACAGGCGTATGGGTTGGGGAGGAAAAAATATGTGCGATGGGGATTAAATGCTCAAGATGGGTTACCATGCATGGATTTGCCCTGAACGTGAATACAGACCTGAGTTATTTCAACCATATTGTCCCCTGCGGAATCGAAAACAAAGCAGTTACAAGCCTCTCGAAGTTACTGGGCAAAAGGATAGATGAAGCAGAAGTAAAAGAAAGAATTTTAAGACACTTTGCAGACGTTTTTTCTGTTAATTTGGTAGAAGATATGGTTAGAGATGAAGCGGGCACGCAAATTTCTTATCTTTAGCAACTGCACGAAATTTTATAACACAGATGTAACGAACTTATGATAAAAGAGCTTGATGTTATTGAGAGATCAACACCCGGCGAGCGGCGACCAGACTGGCTTCGTGTTAAACTGCCGTCCGGGAAAAAATTCAAAGAAGTTTCAGAAACACTCAGCAAACACAATCTGAATACTGTATGTTCGGAGGCGCGATGTCCGAATATGGGTGAATGCTGGGGAGCAGGAACCGCAACATTTATGATCCTGGGAGATGTTTGCACCCGGTCGTGCTCATTCTGTGCTGTAAAAACAGGTCGCCCGGTTCAGGGTCTCGACTGGGATGAACCCCGCAGGGTTGCTGATGCTGCAAGTAAAATGGAACTGAAACACGTTGTTTTAACATCTGTGAACCGGGACGAACGGAAAGACGGCGGGGCCCCGATTTTTGCTGAGTGTCATCGTGTGCTTCGCAATGAAATTGAAGGCGTGACAATTGAATCCCTTATTCCGGATTTCCGGGGTGTATGGGATGCCCTTCAGATTGTAATTGATACGCCGCCGGATGTATTGAGTCACAACCTCGAAACTGTTCCCAGGCTGTACCGGACAGTGCGCCCCCAGGCAAAGTATGAGCGATCACTTGAACTTCTGCTGAGATGCAAACAACAGGGTTTGCGAACAAAATCGGGAATTATGGTTGGACTTGGCGAAACACGTGAAGAGGTGATCCGGCTGATGAGTGATTGCGCAGATCATGAAGTTGACGTTTTGACAATCGGGCAGTATATGCAGCCGACAAAAATGCATCATCCGGTGATTGAATGGATCCATCCCGATCAATTTGCCGAATATAAGGAAATTGGTGAAGATCTTGGATTGGAACATGTGGAAAGCGGACCACTCGTGAGGTCATCTTATCACGCAGAGCGCCATCTGTAACCTCTTTCGATAAATAGTGAAAAGCTTATCAACTGGTAATGACTATTTCACTATTATTCGAGAATAACCCGTACCCGATTTACTAAAATTTATTGAATGTTAGCACTCGCAGTTGTTCTATTACTTTGCTACCTGATTGGTTCAATCCCAACCTCGTTATGGGTTGGAAAAATGGGTGGCGGGGTTGACATAAGGAAACACGGCAGCGGCAACGCCGGCGCAACGAATACCTTCAGAATTCTTGGCTGGAAATACGGCTCACTGGTTCTTGCATTTGATTTTGCCAAAGGTTTTATCTGTACGGCGGTTATTAGCCAGCTCGCTTATGAGATTGGCTCAGGCCCCATTTCCGTGCATCCGAACTGGGATGTAAACTCTTTTTTGCTGATTACCTGCGGAGCAGTAGCGGTTGTGGGACACATGTTCCCCATCTATGCTGATTTTTCAGGAGGAAAAGGCGCTGCAACAGCAGCGGGAATGCTCTACGGGATTGAACCGATCTCAATCAGTATAACGGTGGTAATTTTTCTGATCGTGATCTTTTCCACGTACTATATCTCTCTCGGATCGATAACGGCTTCGATTGTCTATCCCCTTTCCCAGGTTGTATTAAGATACATATTTGGCTGGGATATTGATGGAAGCATCATCATTTTCAGCAGTATTTTAGGCCTTGGAATTATCATCAAACACAAAGGAAATATCAAACGTCTTCTTAAAGGAACTGAAAACAAAATAGAATCATTTAAACCTTCAAAAGGCAGAATACACGAAGAGGAAGAGGAGGGGTAAACGTGAAAAAAATCAGTATTATCGGTGCCGGCAGTTTCGGTACAGCATTGTCTGTAGTATTGGGCCATGCAGGCTATTCAGTAAAACTTTGGGCAAGAGAAAAAGAGATTGTGGATGGTATTAACAAAAACAAAAAGAATCCGGCATATATAACGGATGTTCTTTTACCTGAGTCGGTTCATGCAGAGAGCGACCTGAATTTTACTGCCAGTGAGGGAGACCTGGTTCTGTTTGCCACCCCGTCGCATGCAATACGAACACTGGCAGAATCAGTAAAGGGGGATATCAAAAAAGAGAGTGTTATCGTCAGCGTTGCAAAAGGCATTGAGCAGGATACTTTTATGACACCCAGCCAGGTCTTGGCAGAAGTATTTGAAGGAAATATCCTGGAAGATCAAATCGGTGTGCTCTCCGGACCCAGCCATGCAGAGGAAGTGAGCAAGTTTAAACCTACAACGGTTGTTGCGGCGGCCTACTCCAAACGGATAGCAAGGATTATCCAGAAAGTGTTTATGACTCCCATGTTTCGAGTGTATACAAATAATGATATTATCGGTGTTGAAATTGGCGGAGCAGTTAAAAATATTATGGCAATTGCTGCAGGTGTGCTCGACGGTGCAGATTTTGGCGACAATGCCAAAGCAGCTCTAATTACCAGGGGATTGCATGAGATGAAACGAATGGGAACCCTGATGGGAGCATCGCGCGATACATTTTCAGGATTAACCGGCATGGGAGATTTAATAGTAACCTGCACAAGCAAACACAGCCGCAATCGTTATGTAGGCTACAGAATAGGCCAGGGTGAATTGCTAAAAGATATTACAGACAGTATGAATATGATTGCAGAAGGAATTAAAACCACTCATTCTGTTTCTCAATGGGCGCAGAGAAATGATGTGGAGATGCCAATCACAAACGCTGTTAAAAATGTGCTGTTTGAAGATATGGACCCCAAAAATGCCATATACGAACTAATGACACGAAACCCGAAAGAGGAAGTGTTGATTTAGGCGATATCACCCGATATTATTCAGATACCCGCTACTTTTTAAAACCTGAAAAGACCATGCATTTTACTGACGGTGAAATTATCATCTCATCAATGAAACCACAGGATTTGAAAAATTTGATTCAAACCGGTGAAAATCAATACCTTGAATTCAAGAAAACAACACCTTCACCTGCAAAAATTGCCAGGGAAATTTCCGCCTTCACAAATTCAGGCGGCGGCACCCTGCTGATCGGCGTGGATGATGACAAAACGATAACCGGTATACGTGCTTTTTTTGAGGAGGAGTACCTGCTCAGAAAAGCTGCTGAAGATTTATGTGTGCCGGCCGTGAATATAAAGATTGAACTGATTCATCTTATTGATAAAGATGTTATGGCTGTAACTGTTCCGGAAGCTGCAAAAAAACCGGTTTATGTTAAAAATAAGGTAAAGCGCCGTGTCTACATAAGGCGGAGCGATGAAAGTGTGCTTGCAAGCGATGAACGGGTGGAGATTTTAAAACACCAAAGTTCCGGTGAAGGCGTTACATTTCAGTACGGTGAACATGAACAGCAGCTGTTTCGTTATTTAAATGAATATGGTGAAATTACTGTTAAAGCATTTGCAAACCTGATAAACCAAACAACCTATCAGGCGTCAAAAATTTTGATTAAGCTCGCGAGTGCCGGGGTATTAACTCTTTTTACTCGCAATGAAGTTGACTATTATACATTTTCTGGTAAGATTAAATAAGAATTTATAGTTATGAGTGTACAGGAAGACAATCTTGATGATGTAATCTCATCCCTCATTGATGATGAGGGCGGAGAAGATCACGATGAAAGCAAATCAGATTTACTGCCACAGAATCCGGAAAGCAGTGAACCGGTAATACTCACAGAGAGGGCAGCCAAACAAATCAGTAAGATCAAATCAGATGAAAACCTGGATGATGATCTCTACCTGAGAATTGCTGTTGAGGGAGGAGGCTGTTCCGGGTTAAGCTATAAACTCGGATTTGATTTCAAGAACAGTGATGACGAGCTGATCGAGAGCGAAGGCATCCAAATTGTTATTGATTCCAAACATGTAATGTACCTCGGCGGCATCCGGATCGATTACCCGGATGGACTTGATGCCCGTGGTTTTACATTCGATAATCCCAATGCGAGTGAATCCTGCGGTTGCGGAACATCCTTTGCTGTTTAGCCGGTAAGGTCAGAGAGGCTTGGTGTTAAAGCCACAAGAGAGGATGATGCAGTAGCTGATATAGCATTTTTTAATATGCCCGGACAAAATTATGATTCTGAAATGGATCTTCATAGTAATCCTCACCACTGGTACAGCTATTGTATCTGAAGCACAAAAGAGTGCCGGTGAAACGGTTTACGGGTTTGTACGGGATTCAAACACAGGAGAAGCACTCTCTGATGTGAATATTTTTTTGTCGGAAACAACGATCGGCACTACATCCGACGATTCCGGAAGCTTCTCTTTTAATCCGGGGTTAAGCGGTAAATTCACTATTGTTTTCAGCCATATAGGGTATGAACCTGAAAGCTATACGATCCACCTGAATGGTGAAGCCGGGTTTCACAAATACGATATTAACCTTTCCGAAACGACCATCGGACTTGATTCAATTGAAGTGACAGCTTCGAACAAAGAGTGGCTGAACGATCTTGAGGAGTTTGAAGCACAGCTTCTTGGTAATTCGGGACATTCCGATCATACATTCATCAAAAATCCGTGGGTACTTGAGTTCAGAAGGGATAAGCACGATCGATTATATGCACGATCGAGAACACCGCTTGATATTGTAAACAGGGCACTTGGTTATAATATTAAACTGGATTTGGTGGAATTTGAATGGGCCCGCGTTGATGCCAGGTTTATGTACCTGGGACGAATGAGGTTCGAGCCGCTCTCGGTATTTGATGAATCGATACAAAACCGGTGGGAAAACAGGCGGGAAAATTCTTACAAAGGATCATTCGAACACTTTCTTCAAAGTCTCTATCACTCCAGGCTTCACAAAGAAGGATTTACAGTACTCAGAATCGGAACAAGATACGGTGTTAAAATCAATAAGCTGAGTGAAGGTGAGCTGCGATATGAGCTGTTAACGCGTGGTATATCTGCTCAAAACGTTCCTGATGTTCGTGGTTTCAGACTAAATCAGGTTGTAAGGGTTGAGTATCGTGATCCGCAGTCGGGATCTGATTATAAAACAAGACTCATGAAAGTAACAGATGAAAAGGGGCTACTATTTATCTTTCCAAATGGCCATCTGTTGCACCCCAAAAGTGTTCGTGTGGGAGGTTTATGGGGCTCACAGCGCCTTGCAGACCGGCTGCCCCTGGATTATTCGCCGTAAGGTCCCTGTCTTCTTCTGATTTGTGTGAAATGCATGTAGGAATATTTTCTTGCGGCAGTGTAACAATTGCTCTCTCTCTCTCTCTCTCTTGTTCTCAAACCGGGAACTATAAGGTGCAATTCCCGGCCGGAAATCGTTATATTCAAGCAAGCAAGACATGGAAAACCGTTTCACGCAAGCCATATTAATGACTGCACCATTCAAAACGTGCCGCCGCCACCGGCCGGAGCTGTTGCCGTAGTACATACTCATCCAATTATGCCTACGGAAAGGGTGAAAGTGGCCTCGTGTGTGGATCGGTTTTTAGACAAAGCCAGGATTACAGATCCCGAAGAGCGCGAACAATTTCATGAATCAGGATTACGATATAGTCAGGAGCCCTCAGAGAGAGATATTGAATATGCAAAAGCCCATAACATAACATCTTATTACTTAGATGGAACGTTAATTGAACAATACTATGATGGAACAACAAATCAACAAGTTACAAAATTGGAAAGCCGCTGTGGATATTAAATTAAATAGGTTAGTTTTTTTAAGTCTGTTTTTAATTACTTTATTATCTGTTGAGGGTAAAGCTCAAAACAGTTGTGATAGATTCCGGGAATCTCTGGATGAAAAATTAGTTCGTCTTTTCACAGCACCTCGGCATCAGGATTACCGTGAGACTGAATTTCCGGCGACTTTACATAATGTTCTTGAATCGGAAGTTCGCAGGTTAAATTTTCCGGACGAACAAAGTGTTTGTGAGAGCATACTATCACAGGTTTACGAAAACGAACCAGTTCCGGGTCACCCAGAACACAGGGCTCTCTATAAGATAAAAGATCATTTTTTCCTTGTCATCTATTCCTATTACACGGATGAACAAGGCAATCAGTTGATTGAAGATCCTACGGTTGGTCTTATTTTTGATCCTGATTACAACAGGGTAGCAGCAATTCCTTTGTAATTGCTCGAAGTAACCAAAATACGTAGACAGGCAAAGTCCAAAAGCACCTTCACTACCGGCCGAAGCTGTAGTTGTGGTTCATATCCATCCCATAATTCCCGGTGAACGTATAAAAACGGCTTAGTGCACGAATCGATTTTTGGACAATGTGGGGATAAGAGATCCCGATGATAAAGCTCAAATCAATCAAACGGATTTGAAACATCCACAGTGTATTTCTTTTTTTCTTCCCCGGGTGTAACAATTGCTCTCTCTCTTGTTTTCAAACCGGTATCACCGGGGTATGATCTCCAGCCGGTAACCGTAATATTCAAGCAAGCAAGACATGGAAAACCGTTTCACGCAAGCCGTATTAATGACTGCACTGTTGTTAACTGTAATTGCCGGATGTGAGCGAGCTCCGACTGGTATGGCCGGGCAGGAGGAAGCAGCAGCGGCCTCACTATTAGAAGAAGTTCCTGAGAGTGGCTCCACACCGATGCCGGCAATGCAGCAACTCAATTCCAGTGTTCCGTCCGGACTTTCCTCCAGAGCACCTACGCCAACCCTGGCAATGCTCAGCCGGGTAAAAGAAGGGATGGCGGAGAACGAATTCCCGGGACAAATCGGGATACGACAGTCCCGGTCGGGGGATAATCCCGTTTATCACTATCACCAAAATACATTACGGTTTCCGCCAGGCATTGTAAGGCTTGCAGAAGGCGGATCCACGTGGTTTAAATATACTTATTTCAGTTCAAGTGGCGAAGTGCTGATACAATTCCAGGCTGTTGTGCCGAAAACGATACAAGCGGCAAAAATGCTGAAAAAGTGGTTGAGGAAAATGACCGATCCGGAAGCGAAAAAAACCAGGTCAGCGCATCGGGACTGGCCCGGCCGGTTCGCAGTGAAACCGATGATTGTCACCAGTTCGATCCCGGAGAGCAGTGTCAAACAGGAGATTTTGAGTCGGGGTTTGAATTGTGTGAGACACCGATTTGTGGTGGGGGTTCTGATGATGAACCTGACGACGAATGGCCTCCCCCACCGCCGGATGATCCGGACTGGACCGACCCGAACGATTGCGATGACCCGACAGCGTTTGATTGCGATGATGGAACCGGAGGCAGCAGTGGCGGCGGTGGCAGCGGCGATGACTGCGATCCCGGAGCGATCGACCAGCCGGCGCGGTGTGAGGAGACTGATGTTCCACCAGGGGTTGACCCAGACTATTTCAATCAATTAAATGAAGAAGAAAAAAGTTTATGTTGGCACTCTCGAAACTAATGCGGACCAGTTTAATATTGCAAAAGGACGAGAAATAAGGTCAAATGTTAGTTCTTTACAAGAATTATGCAGTAGCTTATCAGATTGCTAAATTATTATTATTAGTACTTTTCTTTTCCGGCTGTAATTCAAAGGTCATTGAAGTTACGATAGAGAATCATGATACCATTACTATTGATTCTTTGGAATTAAATGTAACTGGTAATAAATACTTTTTAGGCTCAATCAGACCCGGAGAATCGAAGTCAACAAATGTATTTGTTTCTGGGGAATCACACATTGATATAAATCATTCAAGTAAACAAAAACTGTTTGTTGATGTTTATTTAGAACCAGGCTACAGAGGAAATATTTATATCGACATTACTGCTGATTCTGTTTTTAATGTAGCCTCCGAAATTAAGTTCGTTCCATAAACTTATTTGCCGGCCGGTTCATATGATGTGAATAGGATTAGTGATTAAGGCTTTCTCCGCCTCAATTCATCTTTGCATGGGCGTGTACCACCAGCTCATCTATTTCATCCCTCTCTACCAAGATTTTATTGTTGCAGTAGTGGCAGACCATCTCCTGGGTTTCGCCTTCCATCTCTTTCAAATCCGCATAACTTAACATGGAGAGTGCATTGATAAATTTTTCTCTGTTGCAGCGGCAAAAAAAGTGAACGGGCTGCCGGTTCAGTTCGCGAACTGTAAAAGGATCGGTGGCCATAGTCATGATTTCATCAATATAATGGCCTTTTTTCAGCAGTCCGGAGATGGAAGGAAAAGCCTTCAGTTTTTCCTGTAGACGGGTGATCACTTTTTCATCGGCCCCGGGAAGCCTTTGTAATAAAAGTCCGCCGGCTTGTTTCACGGATTTGTCATCATTCAGTTCAACATCGAGGATAACGGCTGATGGTATCTGTTCGGACTGAGCCAGGTAGTGTGCCATGTCACTGTTGATATCGCCTTTAACAATTTGAATGGTACTTGTTCTGGGGCTCGACTCGTTGTATAAAATTTTAGAAACGGTAAGAAGTCCAATGCCGATTCCTTCGCCGATAGATTGTGATTCATAACCCAGTTCCGCGTGAGGATTTTTCACATATCCGCGAACTTCACCGGTGCGATTGGCCTCTGCCCGGATCATCGAAACGGGCCCGCTGCCGTTGAGCTGGATTCGTATCCGTTCCTCACCTTTCAGTTCGGCGGCAAGCAGCATAGACGCCGTCAGTGTTCTGCCCAGCAAAACCGTATTTAAAAGCGAAAGATTGTGACGCTCTTTGGCGGATTGCACCAGGTCTGTGGTTTTAATAACAGAAATTTTGAAGAATCCTTCGGGAGAAATTCCCCTGATCAGACGGTCCTTGTAAATAAATTTTTCTTTCAGAGACATGCTTTTGATGATGTGTAATATTTTTTAATTCATTGGGTGAAACGGCAGACTTTAGAAAAACGTATGAAAAGATAACCGGACGATCAATACAAATTAAAAATGTAAAGGGCTGCCACCAGGCGGTGACAACCCTTTAATCGCTCAACCATAAGCCAAAGAGAAATCAATCGGAAAAAATTTTATCCTTAAAAACTCAGCTTCTGTTTCTCAGGTACACTTCTCCTTTACGTTTTGAAAATTTACTTGCAGATGTATAGATAGAGTCGATACGTGAGATTTTTCGGATTCTCTCTTCAGCAAGAATATTTGAAGCTGCAAGAGTAGGTGTATTATTATCTTCCGAATAATTCAGGATATCTAAAATTGTATCATAGATTCGTGAAGCCTTTTGGTGGGCTCTTTTCTCATTGTATCCTTCCAGTTCACCGGATACATTGATTAAGCCACCGGCGTTGATCACATAATCCGGAGCATAAAGGATTCCTCTTTCCAGGAGCATCTCACCATGGCGCTCTTCAATATCGAGCACGTTGTTTGCTGCTCCTGCAATGATATCACATTTGAAATTTGGAATGGTATCATCATTGAGGATGCCGCCCAGGGCACACGGACTGAAGATCTCTGCATCCACGTTATAAATATCGTCTGGATCCACAACCTCTGCACCGGTTCTTTTGGCTGTCTCTTCAGCTTTTTCACTGTAAATATCGGTGATATAAATTTTTGCACCTTCTTTGCTAATGTAGTCGGCCAGATGGGATGCAACATGGCCGGCACCCTGTATAGCAACCCGTATCCCTTCAAGTGAATCCGTTCCGTATGCTTTTCTTACGCAGGCTTTCATCCCCATATAAACACCATATGCGGTTATAGGTGAGGGATCCCCGCTGCCGCCCAGCTCTTTTGGTATGCCGGTTACATATTTGGTTTCTGAAAATACCCATTCCATATCCTGCACTTCGATTCCAACATCTTCTGCAGTAATATACCTGCCTCCAAGGCTGTCTACATATCTGCCAAATGCGCGGAACAACGCTTCCGTTTTGTCCTTATGCGGATCACCGATAATGACAGCCTTTCCGCCACCCAGGTTTAAACCCGATATGGCTGCTTTGTAGGTCATGCCCCTCGATAATCTCAGAACATCCCGGATTGCATCTTTTTCTGATTCATACGGCCACATTCTAACACCGCCGAGAGCGGGACCCAGGGACGTGTTATGAACTGCTATGATGGCTTTTAATCCGGCGTCGGGCTGAGAGCACATTACAATTTGTTCGTGCTCCCGTTCACCTAAAAGTGAAAAAGTCGGGAAGTTCAGATCCTCTGAATGCTTTTGCTTCATTACGGTTTTAGTGTCAAACATCTGAATATATTTATGTTAGCGAGCACAGTTGCAAATTTATTTGGAAACGCTTCCAAACTCTTATTTACTAATGTAAGAAAATGGAGTTTATTATTCTACATCTTCAATTTATTTTAATCTTGGTAAACAAAGATCTGCAAAACGAAGAAATTCCGGGTAATAAATTTGTCAAATTTAAAATAACGGCTTCGATTTTCCCTTCGCATCTGTTACATTTAACAGAGAAATGAAATGAATCTGCCATCATTTAAAACTATTCACAAACAATCATTTTAATTACATTTCAAAATAAATTCGAATCTGTTATTACTTCAAAGGAATGGATTTTGATAAAGAGGTGCCTGGCTGCCGGGTGTGAGAACCCGCTTCCTGTTCAATGATAATAAAACGGAAAACAAAAAGATGTACTACCGGTGGTCGTATACGAACCCGGAGCGGGAAGAGAGTATCTCCCTTCTGGAAGAAGAACTGAATGTGCCAAATCAAATAGCGCGTCTGCTTGCCATTCGCGGAATTGACACCTTTGATAATGCTAAAAACTTTTTCAGGGCTTCCCTGTCTGAACTTCATGATCCTTTTTTGATGCGCGATATGGAAGAAGCTGCGTGCCGGCTTTGCCAGGCTGTCAGGAATGGCGATAAGGTTTTGGTATACGGTGACTATGATGTGGACGGTACCACAGCGACTGCATGTATCTATACGTTTTTACGTGATTTCGGGGTGGATGTAGACTATTACATCCCTCATCGTTTCAAAGAAGGATATGGCATTAATAAAGACGGAATCGAATATGCTGCATCCATAAACGCGGGGCTGATGGTTTCGGTTGACTGTGGAATTACCGCAATCGAGGAAGCCAAAATAGCCAAAGAACGCGGTATCGATTTGATTATCTGTGATCACCATACCTCTGGAGATGAAATTCCCGATGCGATCGCTGTTCTTGATCCCAAACGTCCCGACTGCTCCTACCCTTACGACGGACTTTCCGGTGCCGGCGTAGCATTTAAACTGATCCAGGCCTGCCTTTCAAAATTGGGTCTGAAGCAGAGTCTCGCTTTTAAATTTCTGGACCTGGTGGCAATTTCCATTGCATCCGATATTGTCCCCATTATTGATGAAAACCGGGTATTGATGAAAGAGGGGCTGCAGATGGTAAATGCCAATCCAAGGGTTGGTTTTAAAGCACTGCTTGAAGTGATTAAAGTGCCGGTGGGAAATGTGAGTACCTCAACGATTGTCTTCTCCATCGGCCCAAGGATAAATGCTGCCGGTCGTATGGGAGATGCAACGGCTGCCGTGGAATTGATGATTACAGAAGATTTTAACAGTGCGCGGGCGCGTGCCCATGAACTGGAATCAATTAATATCAAGCGACGTGATACCGACACCAAGACCATGGAAGAGGCGGTGGCTAAAGTTGACAAAGAGTTTAACCTCGACGAAACATCCAGTATGGTGCTGCATGACCCGGACTGGCACCTGGGTGTGATCGGAATTGTTGCTTCACGCCTGGTTGATCTCTATTATCGTCCCGCCATATTGCTAAGCACAGTAGATGGTTTGGTGAAAGGCTCAGCCCGCTCGATCAAGGGTTTCAATATTTACAATGCAATGAAAGAGTGTGAAGACCTTCTTATTCAGTTCGGCGGACATGAATTTGCCGCCGGCCTGACAATGGATGAAAAAAACCTGCCTGAATTCCGGCGCCGTATGAATGAGATAGCGTCCGGACATCTTTCTGAAAATGATTTTAAACCTGAACTGATCATTGATGGTGTGGTAGATCTTGGAACGATTGATATGAGGTTTTGGAAATTACTGAGCCAGTTTGAACCCTTTGGACCCGGTAATCTCCGTCCAATTTTTGTGAGTAAAGATATCTGTATTGAAGGGGTGCCTACCATTGTTGGCAATGGCCACCTGAAAATGAAAGTTAGTCAAAACGGTTCAGGAGTTTTTGATGTGATTGGTTTTAACATGCACGATTTTCTGCCCGTGATTCGCAACTGTGATCAAAACAGGATTGATATTGCATACGTACTTGAAGAGAACTTCTGGAACGGCAGAAGATCCATACAGATGAGATTGAAAGATATTCATATAGAGCCAAGAGTCGACCCGGTCGAAATTTGATGATTCCGGATATTCTGCATTGTGTTAGGAATGAAAAGCTCTTATATTTGAAGTCTTCTTAAGAGGGACTGTAGCTCAGTCGGTAGAGCAACGGACTGAAAATCCGTGTGTCGGCGGTTCGATTCCGCCCGGTCCCACTTTTGAGTAAAGCCCTGTAAGACATCATGTTATGATCTTGCAGGGCTTTTTTGTTTTTGGGAATATTCAAGAGGAATTTTTTCCTGAGACAACAATATTTAGTGATGATTCTACAACATTTTATAGAAAGAATAGCCTTTTCCAACATGAGCTTGTCCACATAAGCGCAAAAAAACCCTCTTTTCAGGTCAATATTAATGATTGCAGGAAATCTCAAGTTTAACCCGCTATATAAAGATAAAGCACCATTCCCGCCCCCGGTTTTCACGTAATAAAAGCCAAAGAATTCATACCTACTTAATATTGGTAATCTAAATTTAAATAAAGCAGTTACTTATAAGTACCAACAAAAGGGATCTGCTTATACAATTTTCACAAGCTGTATTAATTAGTTTTTTTGCAAAGAACTAAATACTCTTTTTAGAGAAAAGATATCAAGAGGCTTTACCCTCTAATAAAACAGTAGTGGTGAATAACATGAAAAAAGCAAAATTAATAATACAGGCGTTATTCATATCGTTTGTAATTGGTTCTTTTCTGATTGCAGGCTGTGAATCAACGATAGTTAGCGAATCAGATGATGGAGTATTGGCAGATAACTCTATTATTGAAATGTCGCCCTTGAAAACCATTAAAATGGTCCCTTACAAGGGTACAGGTTCAGGATCGGGTGGATTTGATATTACTCGTGATGACTGTCCGGAAGGTACCGTAGCAATAAGTGGTACTGGCAGTGGCGTTACATCGCATCTTGGAAAGGTAGAAGTATACTTCTCACACTGCGCGTATTACATTTTAGATGAATCCAATCCTAATTATGTAGACGGATACGGTATTACAACTGCAGCAAATGGAGATCAAGTATTCGGAACCTATTACGGAGAATTAACAGGCCCCGACACATTTGTAAATTATAATACCATTACGGATGGTACCGGACGATTTGAAAATATCACTGGCGCTTATACTGAATATGGGACTGTAGCATTTACTGATACAGGCTTTGACTTTGAAATTATTATTGAAGGTGAAATTTCATCGGTTGGTTCAAACAAGTAAAATGAAAATCGTTAAATAAACTGAAGATTTAAATACTAATGCTAAAAACTGAAAGAAGGAAAATGCCTGATGAGAAAAAGGAAGCAATTGATTCCAGAATCTCTCCAAATTTCAGCAGACAATTTTATACCAGGCATTCTTCTTTTGGTGGGCTTTTACAGTAAGCTGTGCGTTGCCTGAAAAATTTGGTTTTACGAGTACAGTTTCACTGCAACTTGAATATTATCTAATACCTTATCAAAGTAGTCCTAAGTATAATCAAAGCCCTGAAAGATATAGAGATATGAGTTTTCAGGGCTTTTTTGTTGTGGCCATTAAAAAGAGCAAAATCTATTCCGGGACAACATCAGGACAACAAATAATATAGGTGATTGTAGCTTCCTGACAAATACTTGAATTCTCACCTAAGCTATAATGCGGAAAATTTGCCAATCTAATCTTCTCTTGATTTGCCATTCATATAATAATATGACACTTTTTCACTCCCTTAGTAGAACCATTTTCTAAACAAACAATTACTCTTCACGGTGATATAACACTTGTTACTATTGTAATAGGAAAAGTTGTCTACAATAACGTTAGAATCTGGCAGGGGATGCATTGCTTACAAATTCTTTTTCGCCTAATGCAACATTAGAAAGATTTAATCTTTTTGTTCTATTTACTTGCAACAGTATATTAATTTTGGCTTAGCCAAAGCATAGATGATACGAGCTTGCTCATCTACAATTGAATCATCAAAACCATCAACTGGGATTCAACAAGAAAGACCAATTACGTTTTCTTTGTTTGATCTCATTTAAATTTACCGAGGTATAACTATATGCTTACACGATTTAAAATAATACTAACAACCCTTATCGCTGTTTTTTTGACAGTTTCCTGCAGTGAAACTTCCACAAATTCATCAAGTTTAGAAAGTGCCCCAACTACACTTACTAAACCAAATGCAGACGGAGCTCTTATTGAATCGGAGTTTAGAAATCTTGACTTAAATTCGATATCTGATTTTAATGAAATTAATGCAAAACTTGCCCAGGATGGATTGCCAATCAGGCTATCTTATGCTGAAACTGTTACAGGCATAGGCGGGCCTACCTCACAGGGCGGTCAAACAATTTTCGCAAATGACAGGACAAAAAGACTCACCGCACAATGGGTGCCTTCGGATTCTCGGCGGCCAGGGTCTACAAACAACCTATCATATATTGTGTTTGATCCATTTGCAGATGCCAATTTTGGATCTCCTCAACAAGTCGATGGTACTCCTGCTATTGATGCTTCTTTTGAAACCTGGAATGACCTAAAAGCTAATTCAAAGGTAATGGTGCAAAAGCTTCCAAGTACCAATGCGAATCCAAGTGCTATATTGGGAGGTAATCCATTTTTAGCCGATATATCACAAGTTGGATTTCTGCCGGGTTCTATATTCGATGCAGTTTTAGGCCCCGGTGCCAGAAGTTCCGTTTTAGGTGTAGCATTTACATTTATTTGGATAGATCCAGCTACAGGAGAGCCTACCGATGTAAACAATGATGGCTATGATGATATAGCTCTGAAAGAAGTATGGTATAATGATGCATTTGACTGGACAGATACTGGAGACAGTTCTCAGGGCATAGATATTGAAACAGTAGCTCTCCATGAAAATGGTCATGCTCTTGGCTTTGGACATTTTGGAAAGGTTTCAGTTACAGGCAACAAACCGGGAAACCTGAAACTCCATGTTTCACCAAGAGCAGTTATGAATGCTGTAATCCTTGGTACACAACGAGATCTTTTAGGAACGGATAAAGCCTCATATAATAGTATTTATGGTGATTGGCCCAGTAATTAAAAATTGAAATTTCAGTTAAAGCCCTTAGTAAATATTAAGGGCTTTTTTTGCTTTCAGTAAATAGCGAATGAAAGAATTCCGCGTGACAAAGCAATAAAGAATTTTAGGCCGTAAATATTTTTAGTAAAGGACCGATAAGGAATTAATTCTTACAGTTTCTCCATTCATTAATAGTCTACTGAATCCTCTTGCCAATACTGAATGCCTGGTTACTATTGACATCGTTTTACTTATGACTCATCAGGAATTATCATTGATTACTATAATTAAAAATCATTTTTGAATCGTACATCTAAAGTCAGCCTGCTGGTTTCAACACCTGATCAGGTGATCCTTCGCTTATACTGTCCTATTCCTGCTATCTGTAAACAAGCGGTTGAAGGTATAGCAACAGGAGAGCAGGTACATATAAAAGTCATATACCAGGAAAACATGCATGAACTGATTTACCTCAAACAGCTCCAAGTGTAAAGCACTATTCGTTATTAAATTACTGTTTCCTGGATGGAATGATAAATAGCGGAACAATATGTTTTTTGAGTAAGAATTCACTGACACTACCGACTACCAAATCATAGAGACGCGTATGGCCATGGCTTCCCAGGACAACCAAATCTATCTCAAGTTTTTTGATCTCTTTAATAATGGTGGGATTGATTTGTCCTTGTATCAACAAGGCTTCACACAATATGCCAGTTTGTTCCAGTTCCTTTTTATAATTCTGCAGCTGTATATGTTCCTTATGCAATTTGGCAGCCTTGTGGTCTCTTACATACTGAGGACCTGCCTTATAGCCTACGAAATCCGGATCGGGATCGGCTACATGTACCAGCCAGCATTTAGCGCCATACAGTCCCGATAGTTTGCCGGCATGCTTTACAATGCGGTCACAAACAGGTGAAAAATCTATAAGAGCCATTATATTTACTGCCATAACTTTACCTGAGCCTAGAATTGAAAATAGATAAACTGTTCGCTGCTTCCCTGCGAGATGGCAAGGACTAAAATCATAAAACCCCAGATAATTCCTAATATCCACCAGGGCAGCTTTCCGGCGACTTCTTTTACAGAGGTATTTCGCATAAACCAATGCGAGAAAAATAGAGTAACGGTTACAATCATTACAATATATATATCAAGAAACTGCAATACTTTTTCTCCCTGCTGATTAAGCATGAACATGGAAGATAACATATTGGTTGCTGTCGAAAAATCAGGTGCCCGGAAAAATACCCAAGTTATGTTAACACAAAAATAGGTAGCCAGCGCCAGCAGAATACCGTTCCAGGCATTTAAGGTTATACTTACATAATTTTTTAGAAACCGTTCGATCATCAGGTATACACCATGCAGCAAGCCCCAGAAAACAAAGGTCCATGCAGCCCCGTGCCATAATCCTCCGAGCAGCATCGTGAGTGTTAAATTGATATAAGTACGGACCGGACCGCGACGATTGCCTCCCAGCGGAATATACAGGTAGTCGCGCAACCAACTTGAAAGTGAGATATGCCAGCGGCTCCAAAGATCGGAAAACCCGATTGCCCCGTAAGGATACCTGAAGTTGTCGGGCAGTACAATACCCAGCATCAGCGCAATGCCTATGGCACAGGTTGAATAACCGGCAAAATCAAAAAATATCTGTCCTGAGAAAGCAAGTGTGCCACTCCAGGCATCCAATAATGTTAGTATCTTGCCGGAACCGAATACGGTATCCGACGGCCCTGCAAGAAGGGTATCAGCCATTATAATCTTTTGGAACAGCCCAAAGGTTAGCAGGAATAATCCCCAGCGGAACTGTTTGAAATTCGCCTTTTTCGGTTTGTAAAACTGAGGAATAAGCTCACTTGAACGAACGATGGGCCCTGCAACCAGCTGTGGAAAAAAGGTGACATACAATGCAAAATCCAGGAAAGTTTTGGCAGGCTTCGTCCTTTTATAGTACATATCTATAGTGTAGGACATGGTCTGGAAGGTATAAAAGGAGATACCCATCGGCAGGATAATATCGGGTGCTGCCGGACTATACTCAATGCCTGTAAACTGCAACAGATATATAAAATTCTCCAGCAAAAAACCGCCATATTTGAAAAAGGCCAAAAAGCCAAGGTTTACCATGAGGCTTAGCATCAGCCACATATTTCGCTTGCGCCGGCTGTTTTCCCGGTACAATTTTTTCCCCGCCTGCCAGTCTACAAGTGTGGAAATCCAAAGTAATATTACAAGTGGTGGATTCCACAGGCCATAGAATATATAGCTGGCCAATAGTAACATCGATTTCTTACTCTTCCAACTAAGAAAAGGTAAATAGTAAAACAACAGCACCACGATGAGGAAGGCAATGAAGCCCAGTGAGTTAAATAACATGGGCTACGACGTATTAGTTGAAGTAATCATAAGACGCCATCCTCTTGCATCCGGTTGACCAAATCCCGGGTAAATTGTCGGGCGTCTTCAGTTGCCAGGTGCGACCACTCGGGGAGTGTATATATGCTCATAAAAGGATGATCCTCAAAATGATACCCTTTGCAACCGGTAATTGAGATCAGTTTATCCCAATACGCTTCTCTTGGAAAGCCGCCATTTTCTGCCTGTCTGAATGGACCCTGAGACGGATTTCGAATATAGATGACTTTGCCCCCTCTCGCCTCAAATTTCTTAACAAGATCGACATTTAACTGCAGATTCCTGTTTTTCATCTCTTCGATGACTTCGGGAGGCGGCATATCCGGTGGCGGCTGAATGGCAAAACTCCAAAAATCCGTGATCAGCCGGGCGTAAGAAGTATCGCTGGATACCCTGTCAAGCATGGTTACATTTCGATTTATATCTATATATTCAAAAAAAGGAAAAGGTGGTGGTCCAGGCACCCTGGCAGGTGTCGGAATTCTCTCGATCAGCGTTCTAAGGTCCGGTTGGTTATAGTGGTTCTCGGAAGTAGCGTTTAAAAAAGCAAGGTTGCCCTGGGGAAATTTCGAAAGCAGGTGATTCAGTCGGTTGGCATAGGTTCTTTTATGATAATGCTCTACCCACTCTGTCGTTTTTTGGTAGAAGGATAAATCGTTGGACATAGGACTGAAATACAAAGGAGGCGTAACTCCTACGATAAGAGTTCCGGCAAAAGAACTTTTTTCAACAATATCCTTAAATGCAGGTATGGGACTAGCCCCGGCAATTGCCAGCATAACCGGGCGATTGCCTGTCATTTTTTCCCAATCATAAATTTGAATGTTAAAAAACACTCTTGATGAACCTATCAGTACTACACCGGTAGAATCAAGATCATCAATATGAGCGCGTTGTTCTGCCCATATGGCTTTTCCGTCATCCGGAGCAACAGGATAGTTTATCGACCGCAAGTATAATTCCCAGACTGTTAAAGTTATCAGAGCTGTAGAAACTGCTAAAGCCAACGCTTTAAAAGTTGATGGGTATTTATTCAATTATTTTCTTTTAAATTTATGAGATCGACTCGGCAGCTCTTTAACTGGGTAGTTTCAATCATATATAAACTTATCCATAAACGCATGGAAGACATTAATATAAATATATTTAAAATACAAATAGTAAATTAGAGACATAAAAAACTGGGAAATGAGTCATATTGTTTGTGAGACCAAAGTTGTTCAGGCTGACTGAGCTGCCAAAGATGAGAACTTTTTCAACTGTGGTGGTTAGAAGATATTACAAAAATCTGCTGGTTATGCTACATAATAAATACCACAAAACATCTTGATAATTAATAGGATAGTACCAGTTGCCCTTTAGATTAAATTAAACTAAGTTCTGAAACTTACAGGCATCTACCCTTTTTTAAATCCCAGACTCTATTACCTCTCAACATTAATAAAAATGGGATATTATTATGAGAAAGAATAAAATAGGAGTTTTTATACTAACCATCCTCATATGCAGCATACCTATGCTCTCAAACGGGCAAGACTTTAGGGCTGCCTATGTTGATTTTATGTATGTACCGGAAGGAATGGGTGGTGAATATGTATCGATGGAGCAGGAAATTGCCAAGCCGGTCCATCAAGAAGCTGTAAACCAGGGTAAAATGGCAAGCTGGTCTCTTTGGGCGGTTCCTTTTCCCGGTGGTACGGGAGCTGAATACCATTATGTTACTGTACGCATCTATGAAAATCTTGAACAGATAAAATCTGCCAATGAATTTGGGGATTTGTTGGAATCGGTTCACCAGGGTAAAGACATGGATAAATTATCTGAGACCATATGGAAAACCCGTAATTTAGTAAAAACGCACCGTTTGTTCAGCTGGGAACGATTTGCAGATGAAGAGATGTCTTCACCTGCGGAAATGATTCAAGTCGTTTATCTTAAGGTACCGATGGGTAAGGAAGAAGCTTACCAGAATATGGAAAGAGATCTTTTTCATCCTATGCATAAAAAAGAGATAGAAAATGGAAAACGTGTTGGCTGGGAAGGATGGGCACTTAATCAACCTTATGGCAGCAGCACTCCATATAGCCACGTAGCTGTTGACATGTATGAGAACATGGATCAGTTTGTAATGGAATATGACTATGATGCTATGCTGGAAGAAGTTCATCCTGAAAAGTCGAGTGGGTATATGACGGATGTATTCTTAAATACAGCCGAATTGGTTCGTATTGAACAATGGCATTTGATTGATTTTGTGCAAGCAGAAGAACAATAATACGGAATACCGGTTCTTGTAATGCTACATAGCAGCAGTGCTTATAGACTGCTGCTTTTTTTATACATAAAGACGACATGAAATTATAACCAGTGTTTTATACTTGATAATGTATAAAATTCCTGGAAAATCCACCCGGTTTGCAGTCTTACCCTGGTTGACAATAAGTAATTGACGAAAGGTTTTAGACGAAGACCACCGACCAGGATAAATATGTCAGCCGCTAATGGATGATTCTCTGAATCCCATAAAATTATTATCGGGATCTTTTATCGGAACTGATTATCCGACTTTTCTTCCTTTTATCGAAAACATTTCAACATCAACTTGCCCCAAATCCTGATTCCATTTATTATAAAGATAAATAGTACTATCACCCCGGTGAGTATAATTATATGTTAGGCACATTTAACTAAATTTGAACAAATGGAAAAATGCTCAGGTTTGGCTTATTCATCCTCTATGGCCTTCTTTTCCCTTATTTAAAATAAAGGCCCATCACCCGGCACTACTCAAACAATTCGTTAACATTCATTTTGTAAACCTTCCCGATTGGGATGCTGTGATCCTGCTCCAGGAGAATACGGTTACCCTGAATGCTTTTAATATGCCGGACGGAAACCACAAATGATTTGTGTACCTGCAGAAACTCTCCCGCTGATAATATGTCCAGCATTTCTGCGATCGTTTCCCTGACGGTTATCGTACCTGACCCGGTAATAACTTTAACATAATTCCCGGAAGCTTCCAGATACAGGATATCATCAATGGCCACCTGAACATTTTTTTTGTTCTCGCGGAGAAAAATAGTTCCGGCGTTGTCATCTGCCCCTGTTGATACAGAAGATGTTTTTTGAGATGCCGGAGGCATATCTGATGTCACTTTATTTACCGCTTTCAGAAAACGTTCGAAACTGAATGGCTTCAACAGATAATCTGTCACATTGAGTTCATACCCTTCCAGGGCAAACTCACTATAAGCCGTGGTTACAATTACCTTGGGTTGTGTAACCAGGGTTTTCAGAAACTCGAAGCCTTTTAATTTGGGCATATTTAAATCCAGAAATATCAGATCAACTTTGTGCTCATTGAGATACTCGGCTGCTTCCAGGGCATTGTAGCAGCTTTTGGCCAAATCTAAGTAGGGAAGCATATCACAATACTCCCTGATTACCTCATGGGCAAGGTACTCGTCATCTATTATCAGGTAACTAATCATATAATATCGATCGATAGTTGCGCTTTGTATATCCCACCTGATTCAGAAGTCGTCAGCAGGTGTTTTTTAGGGTAAGCCAGTTCTAACCGGCGTTTCAGGTTGTTCAAGCCTATACCATGCCCTTTCTTTTTCTTATCTGTTTCCAGTGATTCTTCATCATAATTATTTTCAATTGAGAAATTCAGCACTTTCCGGTTGGCGATCATATTGATGCGAACGTACGCATCATCTTTCAGTTGTTCTACACCATGCTTGAATGCATTTTCCAGCAGTATGATAAACAGCAACGGCATAATCCGATATCCCTCTTCCTGAATATCTGTGGTAAATGAGACACCAATTTCTTTGTGATACCGCATTTTATGCAGCTCAATATAGTTTCTCAGGTATTCAACTTCCTGTTCCAGTGTCACCCATTCCTTTTCTCCCTCATATACGCTGTACCGCATCATATCGGATAGTTTCAGGATCATATTCCGTGCCTTTACAGAATCTTTTCCCACTAATGCATACAGATTATTTAGCGTGTTAAAAAAGAAATGAGGGTTTACCTGACTTTTTAAATGCAACAACTCTGTTTTTTCTTTTTCATGCTTCAGTTTCAGCAACGAGCGTATTCTCCAGATCAGCCAGGGAAATACCACAATTAACGCGAAAATCAGCATAGCTATAGCAGAAAATGCTTCCAGGTCATCCCCGTTTTCCATCCCGCCGGATATCACCATCAGGATAAATAACCCGATATAGGTAAGTATGATAAAGAGTAATCCGCGCTTTTTTATAAATGAAATCATGCACAAAAGTAGGTATGTATTTATCACCAGTCAAAGGATTTGACAAACAGACGGTTCCAAGGGTTAAACTACTCTAAAAGTGTGATGAAGTTACTTCATACATAGATAACGGCTTTCTGGATGATGAACATCATAGTTGATCCCTGTTTCTTCGGAGCGTCACATTGATTTATTAGATTTGTTCAAAAAATTAATTCAATGCTATGAACAACCTTACGATATCCAACCTGTCAAAAACTTATTCAAACGGAACCCGAGCACTAAACTCAGTTTCTCTTGATATACCCCCAGGAATGTTCGGGCTTCTTGGTCCCAACGGTGCCGGTAAGTCAACCCTTATGCGGACTATTGCTACACTGCAGGAGGCTGACTCAGGATCAGTACAATTTGGAGAGCTGGATGTACTAAAAGACATAACCGAAGTGCGCAGAATTTTGGGATATCTGCCTCAGGAATTTGGTCTGTATCCCAGGATATCTGCAGAAGATTTATTAAATCATCTGGCTATCCTCAAGGGGATCAAAAAAGCCAGCGAACGAAAAGAGTTGGTAGAAGGACTTCTCCACAAAACCAATTTATATATCCACAGGAAGAAAAATCTTGGGGGGTATTCCGGAGGAATGAAGCAACGCTTTGGTATCGCCCAGGCTCTGCTGTCGAACCCAGAACTCATCATCGTAGACGAACCCACGGCCGGACTTGATCCTACCGAACGAAACCGGTTTCACAATATCCTTTGTGAGCTGGGGGAGAACACCGTGGTTATCCTTTCCACTCATATTGTGGAAGATGTGAAAGAACTGTGCACCAACATGGCCATTATTAATAACGGCGAGGTGCTGCTGCAGGAAAATCCGCTTACTGCCATTAACCAAATCAAGGGTAATGTCTATTCAAAAACGATTCACAAGGAAGGGCTGGAAGAATATAAACAGTCCTATAATGTGATCGCTGAGCGGCTGTTTCAGGGGAAAAAAGTTATTCATATCTATCACGAACAGGATCCGGGCAGGGGCTTTACATCGGTTGAAGCCAGCTTGAATGACGTGTACTTCTCGCAGATTTTCGGGAACACGGTACAAACATCACAGGCGCAGTAATAGTCCTCATCTATAATCACCCAATCCTCTATCCATGCTATTCGAAATATTCAAATTTGAACTTAAATACCGGCTCAAACGACCTGAAACCTATGTGTTTTTCGCAGCGCTCTTTTTGTACGCACTCATTGCTGTGAAATCTTTATCCGGTGATGGATCCGAACTTATTAAATCCAATGCACCATATATCATTGCTAAAGTCATGGGAATTGTAACGGCCTTTTTTATGGCTGTGGTTTCCTTTGTTATGGGTGTATCTGTTCTGCGTGATTTTGACCACCATATGGAATCACTGATGTTCATAAATCCCATAACAAAAGGAGCATACCTCGGCGGACGCTTCCTTGGATCCTTCGCTATACTCATTGGTATTTTCAGTGCACTTCTAATTGGCATCGTTATCAGTGAATTTATGCCCTGGAGCGACGCCGATAATTTACTGCCCTTCCATTTCTGGAGTTACCTTCAACCTATTTGTACCGTTGTACTGCCTACCTTATTTTTTGGAGGATCACTCTTTTTTGTGTCCGGAGCACTGAGCCGGAATATAATGGTAGTGTATGTACAGGGTATTCTCCTATTAATCCTATACATCTTCTCCATTCAGCTTACAGGTGATTCCGTGAGCAAAGAATTCCTGGCTATTATTGACCCTTTTTCCTTTCAGACCATAAACAGGATTGTGGAATTTTGGACTCCCGTAGAGAAAAACAGCTTGCTGATCCCTTTTGAAGGAATCTTCCTTTACAGCCGGTTATTCTGGATAGGAATAGGCATGCTGTCACTGGCAGTTGGCTATTATCTTTTTGACTTCACCGTTGTAACCGGCAAGGCGGATAAAAAAGCCCTGAAGGATAAAAAACTAACATCTTCAGTACAAAGCAGCTCTGATATGTTTATACCCGCCGCGGTTGTTCATTTTGATATATGGACATCGATCAGGCAACTCATAAGCCATGCCTGGTTCAATATCAGGTCTCTCCTGAAGGAGTCAACGTTTTGGGCTATTGCGGCATGTGCGGTAGCAACTATATTTATCAATTCCATTAACCTGAATACCAAATACGGGGTAGATAGTTATCCGGCAACCTATCTGGTTGTGAGTGAACTCATTGAACTTTCCATCCTTTTCTTCCTGTTTATTATCCTGTTCTATAGTGGTGAGCTGATTTGGAAAGATCGGGATGTCCGCTTCCAACATATATATGATACGCTTCCGGTTTCCGACATCATCAATCTTGCGGGTAAATTCCTGGGGCTTATATTCATTTTGGCTTTACTTCTTGTGCTCATGATAACTGCCGGTATCCTATTCCAGGCAATTAATGGATATTATCATTTTGAACCGGGCTTATACTTCATGGAGTTCTATGCCGGTATATTCCTATTCCTTGTGTTACTAACTTTGCTCACCTTCTTCTTTCAGTCTGTACTGAATAACAAATATGTGGCACATATTGTAATGGCTGTATTCCTGGTTGCAGGAATTGTGCTATTAAATCTTTCTGGCTACAGTCACCCACTTTATTCATTCGGAGGTGGCTTTTTGCCTGCGTATTCTGAAATGAATGGCTACGGACATCTTCTGCAAAAGTATTTTTTGGTTAAATCTTACTGGCTGTGGTTTTCCTTTATGCTGTTTGTACTGGCTTCTCTTTTTATTGCCAGGGGAACAGAAACGGACTTTAAACAAAGGTGGCAATCGCACAGAGAAAGATTCACAAAACCTGTGGCCAGACTGATTGATGGCGCCCTACTCTTCTTCCTGTTTTCGGGGAGCTATATTTTCTACCAAACTAATATCCTTAACGACTTCGTTTTCCCTTCCGCTGAAAAAGCATATCGGGCAGATTATGAGAAAACCCTCAAGAAATTTGAACAACTACCACAGCCAAAAATTACCGGGGTTCATTTAAATGTGGATTTGTTTCCATCTGATAGAAGCTTTGTTGCGGAGGGGTTTTTCACGCTGGTAAACCAACACGATCAGCCCGTCCCGGAAATTCATATCCAGAAAGCCCCTTCTGTTGATATCACTTTAGAGTGGATCCGGTTTGGAAAAGCATCGGTCCCTGATACCGTTTACGGAAAATTTGGCTATTTCATTTATACCTTAGATGAACCGTTACAGCCGGGCGATTCAGTGAAGATGGAAATTCGGCAAACGTTTTCCACACAGGGATTTGAGGTAGAACCAAATACGGATATTGTCTACAACGGCACATTCTTTAATAATAACTATTTCCCTACTCTGGGATATCATGAGGAAATAGAATTGGAAGATACTAAAGACCGGGAAGATCATGGCCTCAAGCCAAAATCAAGAAGAGCCGGTATAGATGATCCGGTGGCACTGAGGCAAGGAATGAGTAATGACGGGGAAGAAATTGGTTTCGAAATGGTCTTAAGCACTGATAAGGATCAGATTGCCATTGCGCCGGGTTATCTGGAAAACGAATGGACAGAGGGAAACCGGGCATTTTTTCACTATAAGGTGGATCAGCCCATCACCAATTTCTATACGATCGTTTCAGCCGATTATGAAGTAATGAAAGACCATTGGAATCCTTTGTCCATGCGGTCAGGAAATCCGGTTGAGCTGGAGATTTATTATCAGAAGGGGCACGAGTACAACCTGGAACGTATGATGAACGGGATGAAAAAATCCCTCAATTATTTCACGTTGGGTTTCAGTCCGTATCAATTCAGTCAGTTACGAATTATGGAGTTCCCGCGGTACCGGGATTTCGCACAATCTTTCCCCAATACCATTCCTTTTTCAGAAGCCATAGGATTTATTATGGATATTGATGATGAAATAGATGTAGATATGCCATTCGCAATTACTGCGCATGAAGTATCTCACCAGTGGTGGGGACACCAGGTCAATCCTGCAGATGTTCAGGGGAAAGCAATGATTTCTGAATCACTGGCTCAATATTCTACCTTGATGGTCTTAAAGAAAGAGTTTTCCGAAAAGAAAGTACGCCAGTTTCAAGAGCGGGAAATGGGGCGCTACCTGAGGGGACGGTCCGACGAAGAACTAAAGGAAATGCCCCTTGCATTGGTAGAATCCGGGCAGGATTATATCCACTATGGAAAAGGAGCGGTTAACATGTATGCATTACAGGATTACATAACTGAATATAGTGTGAATGTTGCACTAAAGCGATTTTTAAGGGATTGGAATAGTATCGACGGATTGAAGAAGATTAAAACAGATCGTTATGCAACAACAAGGGACCTGATAGGCTACTTCAGAGAGGTTACACCCGACAGCATACAGTATGTGCTGGAAGACTTATTCGAAACCATCACATTGTATGAAAACAAAACTGTATCAGGAAACTATGAATCTGTTGATGGCAACCGGTTCAAGGTAAACCTGAAGCTGGATGTCACGAAGCTCCGGTTTAATGAATCCGGAACCGGGGATACCATTACTGTTCATGACTGGATAGATGTCGGAATTTATGGGAAAGATGAAAACGGTAACGAAGAACTCATTTACCTGCAAAAACATAAATTCACAAATAAGTTTACTAACATTGAAATTGTGGTAACCCGGAAACCCGTACAAGCCGGCATAGATCCTTTACACAAACTCATAGACCGAAAACCGGAGGATAACATTGTTGAATTATCTGAATAACAGCAAGTTTTAGCCGAGCACAGCTAAGATGTTAGTTTATAGCGTGATAGTATTATCTTAAGTGGCCATTTGGGAAAGCGCTCTATTCAGAAAAATGGATCTTATGACGAGAGAGAATGGAGGTCTTTAGACATTCATGGAAAGAAGGAAAATCTTACTTTTACAGCAGGAAGTTATTGATTTCCTTAAAAACGATAAGAAGAAATTTTCAGATTAATGACTTTGATAAGTTTGTAAATAAAATCAAGTTAACTTCTGAGCTTCTTTCTTAGAGTTTGCCTAACAACGGTTTCAACGCGGACTTGACCGCTGTTTGCCCTGTCAATATTTTGTTGACAAAAAGATTGTCCGAGTTTTATTTACATTACCAGTCAACAAAGCCAAGCCGGTTAAACCGCAGACCGTTATATGGCACGATCCCAGGCATGAACCTGTATTATGCAGTAAAGTATCGGCCATTTTCTTGAAAGAAATATGCAACCTAAAGTTCAAATATTCGTACTCAAATCAAACGTACAAGTGGAGTAAAAAATGAAATTATATAATAGTAAGGAAGTTAGGGCAATACTTAAGATAGCTGCTGAGAACTCAACAGTGGATGAACCTGATACCCAGATGGGATTGTCCATTGATGAATTACGTCAACTTGCTTCCGAAGTGGGAATAGAACCTAAACAAATAACCAGGGCTGCTGCTGAAATTGAAGCAAACTCCATAAGAAATAAACATACTTTTTGGGGTGGACCATTCTCATATAATAAACAGATTTTAGTAGATAGCGAAATAACCGTTGGTCAATGGGAAGAGATGCTGCAAACGATCCGTGATTTCTTCCAGTCTAGCGGGAAAGTCACTACCAGGGAATCCGTTTTAGAATGGAGTTCCCCGTGGGACACAAGCAACTCTGCTCAGGTAACCGCCTTAAAAAATAACGGTAAAACGAAAATTAGCGTGAACTGGAATGGGCCTTTAACGGCCATTCCGTATTATATACCCGTACCTTTAGCTGCCATTGTCTCATTATTCTTTGCATCTGGATTTTTAGAATTAACAGCCATCCCCGGGGTAGCGTTTACACTACTGGCAACCGGACTTACGTTCTTGGCAGGACGCTGGAAGCTTCGAAGAAACCTTGAAAAAGGATTTAAAAAACTCCATCAAATGGTAGCCGGCTTAGAAAATATCGCCGGCAGGCAAAACTCACAGTCAGAATTTGATGAGATAAATCAGGGTCAAGCAAAGTGTATGAATAGTGAAACGACCGATCCACTTTTGAATATCCCTGAAGATAAGATCTACAAAGAACCGGATAATAAGAGAACTTCTCGCAGCCGGTCCGGGATATGATCGAAGCACGTCACAGCCTCCGGTACTTTATGGCTTTAGCTGTGGGAACATCAGATTGTTGTGTTGAACAACTCTGCAAATACTAGATTAAACCCTTCTCTTCCAGCGACAATCTCAGTTTTGTATGATTACCCCAAAACCGATCTTTGATCTGCTGCATTACCTCTTTATAATCAGAATTGTTTTTTAAAGGTTTCATGATCGGATCTTTGTCCATGAATAGTATGATCCAGTACTGGAAATTGTCCTGAGTAGCAAAATTTTTGAGCTGTTCTATAGCAAGGTCGTATTTGCCATCATAGGCATGCAAAACTGCTTTACTGGCCCCCTGATAAATCGATTGATCCCCCTCACAAAATTCCCTGTAGGATTCAAAATACTTTGCAGCCCTGTCAGGCATTCCCATCTTTTCATAGGTTGCGGCAATCTTGATATCTTCCTGAGAGTAAATATCCAGGCCTTGCTCTTTCCTGGCTCTGGTAAATTTGTCGTAATAGTACAATGCACGTTCATAATTCTCCTCGTAATAGCAGATCTTAGCTACCTCCTGCATAATATCCAGACGAGTGGTATCCTTTCTCAGCTCGTTCAATAACATAGTTCTGACCTGTTCAATATCACGGTCCCGGGCGTAATAAATATATGCCTTTAAATAGGGCGAGTAATAATTTTGGGAATCGTATTCTAATGATTTATTAATGTATTTGATTGCTTCATCTACAAACCCGGATTGAATGAAAGCATTACTCAGGTGCAAGTAGAGGTAACTTTGAGAAGTAGAGTCGTTGGCTGAGCTATTGATTTGAAGCCCCTTCAAAGCGTACTCCAGGTATTTTGAGGTATTTGGAATGATACGTGCGTAATAGTCTGAAAGTGTTTGGATCACTACCGATGAGTTGGGATTGTATTCCAGAGCCTTTTCAAGGTGCGGTAAAGCCAAGCGGTATTCTTCGGTATGTATATAGTAAAATGCCTTGGCTAACAGGCTCACATCAGACCTGGAATCATAAAGCAAAGCTTTATCAGCGTAATTATTAATTTCATCCGTGTACCGCTTCTCGGTTTGATACAAATCCAGAAAGTAATAGGAAATTGCGATGTCGGCATAGGCCAGTGCAAATTCAGGATCCTCGTCGATTGCCTGCTTTAATAATGAAATGGCTTCATCAATTCCTGCTTTGGTTCCAGAGAAAATTGGATCACGTGACTTTAGATAGTAATCGTAGGCCACTAAATTAGCCGTTGGTTTTTTGCCGATTAACTCAAGCTCCTCCGGGGTTACTATGGCCTCAATTGCATCAGCTATCTTAGTAGCTACTTCGTTTTGCAAGGCAAAAATGTCAGATACTTTACGGCTGTACTCTTCCGCCCAAATATGTTTGTCGGTCGAGGCTTCGATCAACTGCACGTGAAGTAAAACCTGATCTCCTACTTTCTGACCGGATCCTTCCACGAAATACTTAACATTGAGTTCTTCCGCTATCTCAGGGATCGACATATTCGCGTTTCTGTATTTTTCTACTGAAGTCCTGCTGAGCACCCGAAGATCTTCAATCTTCTGCAGGTTGTTCAAGGTCGATTCCATAAGCCCGTTGATGAAATACACATTGGTAGAATCGTTACTTTCATTCTTAAAAGGCAAAACGGCAATGGATTTTTCAGGCAGGCCTGCACCTCTATTTTTCGTCGTCCAAATTGTAAGAACCAGGATAGAAATAATGGCCATTGACAAAATAGCCATTGTGATTGTCCGGGAAGATGATTCATCCGCCTTGTGTTCTTCGGCCGTTTCTTTCTGTTCATGCTTTGCATTACCTGCTTCTCCGGGAGGATACCCGTAGTGTTCCCGGAAACACTTTATGAAATATGATGTGCTTCCAAAGCCAACTTTGAACGATACTTCTGAAACGGTGAACGACTCCTCTTTCAGCAGTTCCATAGCAATTTCAAGGCGAACCTGGCGAATAAATTGACTTGCTGACAGGCCGGTGCGCTTCTTGATTTTTCTTAGCAGATTAGAGCGGCTCATATTTACCGCTGCTGCCAATTCAGACACCCCAAATTGTTCATCATCGATGTTTTCACCGATGATTCCTGTAATTTGACTAATAAAGCTTTCCTGCATAATTAGAGTGTTATTTCAAAAAGGATATAGTAAGATCAAGTTAGGAAGTTTTGTGATTTCCTAAAGCCTGATTCATCATACTGCTTTAAGACAAAAAAGTTGGGTTCTGCGTCATAGTTTATATGCATGCACCATAGTTTATACCAACTCCTCAAACTTGATGCTATTGGCACCATAGTTCATAGGTATTGCATCCACTCTTTTTTGATATTTGTAGTGAATTAATTTTCCAATTAAATATAGATAACAAAGATGATGAAAGCACTGAACACAAGTTACCTGAACCCGATAGTAACCCTTTCTTTTGTGGTGGTTTTACTTGCCGCTTGCACACAGTCAGGGAATGAATCAAAAACCAATTCTTTGATAAGCCAACCCGAAATAGATATCCAAACGGCAGTGATCTCCGGGAATTTTGAAGCTGTAACTGAACATATAAAAGCCGGAACTGATCTCAACCAAAAAGAACAAATGAGCGGGGCAACTCCTTTGATGTCTGCTGCAACCTTTGATAAGCCGGAAATCGCAAAAGCACTGATCGATGCCGGTGCTGACCTATCAATTAAAAATAATGACGGGGCAACCGCACTTCATTCTGCTGCCTTTTTCTGCCGGGTGGAAATCGTGCAAATGCTTATCGATGCGAATGCCGATAAAAGTATTCGAAATAATTACGGAGCCACTGCCCGTGAATCTGTAATGGGGCCTTTCGAGCAGATCAAACCGGTCTACGTAATGATGCAGGAACAACTGAAGCCATTTGGTTTACAGCTTGATATGGCGGAATTGGAAAAAACCCGCCCGGTCATAGCCATGATGTTGCAGTAACATGAACCCTAAACACATCTTCTCATGAAAACGGAAAGAAGACACGATATTGACTGGTTGCGGGTGATTGCGATATGGCTGCTGCTGATCTATCATATAGCCATCATTTTCCAACCCTGGGCTATGCTTGTTGGCTTTATAAGGAGCGAAGAATTGATACAAGGGCTATGGAAACCAATGACGATGCTCAACGTCTGGAGGATCCCCCTCCTGTTTTATGTGTCGGGCATGGGCGTTTACTTTGCCATTCGAAAACGAAACTGGCTAAAATTACTCATTGAACGCACACAAAGGATCCTGCTCCCATTTGTGTTCGGCATCCTCGCCATAGCTCCCATTCATATGTTTATTTTTCAACGGTACTATGCAATGCCGGCCAGCTACTTTCCTCATGCCGGACATCTATGGTTCCTGGGAAATATATTCTGCTATGTTCTGCTGCTCAGTCCGCTATTCTTCTACCTGAAGAACAAAGAGGAGAGTCGGTTTATGAAGGGAGTGTCTTCCTTTATGAGTAATCCCCTTGGCCCTCTATCGATATCTGTCTTTTTCATAATAGAAGTATTGATTCTAAAGCCGCAAATCTATGCACTGTATGCCCAAACCTGGCACGGCTTTTTCCTCGGACTCCTGGCCTTCTTCTTTGGCTTCCTGTTCGTATATACCGGAAAGGCCTTCTGGCAAACCGTGCTGAGATGGAGGTGGGGATATCTGGGAATGGCAGCCGGCTTTTACACCCTCCGATTGATGGTGTTCGAAACAAATGCCCCGGGGTATCTCACCGCTATCGAGTCTAACCTGTGGATCTTTTCCCTGTTTGGTTTCGGCTACAGATACCTGAACCGGCCAAGCACGGTGCTGAGTTATTTGAGTCAGGCAGCCTACCCGGTGTACATCATACACATGTTTGTCTTATATGCCGGAGCCTTGGTCATTTTGCCCCTGCAGATCCCGGCTATGCTAAAACTGGTCGGTATTGTGCTATTTACCGGAAGTGTATGTTACCTCATCTATGAATTCATCATAAGACGGATCGGTTTCTTAAGGCCATTGTTCGGGTTAAAATGGAATACGAGCAAAACTGAAACAACAAAAGAAATTGCCGAACCTGCACTTAAACCACTAACTTCTAATACTCCGAGCCCTTAAGCAGATTATAAAGGTATTTGCAAATGTCACAAATAAATCCAAGAAAACGAATAGTCAGAATAGTATTGCTTATAGGGACTATAACCTCCCTGTTCTTCGTACCATGGCCCCTGGTAAAAGCCTGGATATTACCGTTGCCGGATACGGTTCAAGAACAAGTGAATGAAGCCATAGGCCATGGTTTTGATGGAATGATTGTTTATGTAGATCAGGCAGGCAAACCACCGGAGTATTATGCGGAAGGCTGGCATGACAGGGAAAACAAAATACCTGCCGATCCACACGCACTATTCAAAATAGCCAGTATCGGCAAGCTATATGATGCGGTTGCTATCACCAAGTTGGTACATGACGGTCATTTATCCTTGGATAAAACGCTCGCTGATTATTTTCCCGAACTGGCTGGAAGAATTGAGCATGCAGATAAAATAACCCTGAGAATGATGGTTCAGCATCGAAGCGGAATACCCAATTTAACTGAGACCCCAAATTTTTGGACAAGTCCACCGGAAAATAGTGATGAAGCTCTTGAACGAGTACTTGATCTGCCGGCTAACTTTGAACCGGGTGAAGACTATGAATATTCTAACACTAACTACTTGTTGATCTCTCATCTTATTGAGAAGGTGACAGGAATGAGTAATTCTCAATACATCCGAGAGGAAATACTGAATCCTCTTGCACTCAATAATACCTTCAGCTCCATTCATGATATAGATATGGACGACCTGATGAGCGGTTATTATGTTGGCGTTGATGAGGATATCAAGACGGCTGATTATGCATCAATGGTAGCAACAGCAGAAGATGTGGGTACATTCTTGCGGGCCCTGAACGAAGGTACGTTGTTTGAAGAAGGGGAACAGGAGATTTACTCCTCCATTTACGTCTATAACCATACCGGCCTGATCCCCGGATATCAGAGTATAGCTAAATACCACAAGGACATCGACACAGTGGTCATTCAATTTGTGAATACTACTGATTTTGATGGATACACCTGGACTTTATCGGAAATTGTATATAAGCGCATTCTAAAAATATTGAGGAATAAATAAGCTTAAAACCATTTATAAAGAGTGTTTGTCATAGGCATCCCTTCAGGAAAATGGGCTTTACACCCAATCCTCAAGTAAGAGTAGCCATATAAACAGAGCATTAAGCTGACACGCCTCGCTCTCCTGCGCTTCAAACCCAAAGCTTCGGTGAGCATGCCCTGCTGACTTTTGGCTTTTTAGCGCTTCATTCATTATTTATCAACTCAACATTATTCCGTACACACCTTTAAGTCACTTAACACGATGTTCAAGCTAAGCTGAAATCACTTCGCACCTGCTTACTTTTGATTATTTATCTGGGTTAACATCACACCCGTAAGTACGATACAAAGTCCCGCAATATCCATTATCCGTACGGTATCGCCGAATGCCATCCACGCCATCAGCATGGTTACGGGCGGACCCAGGTAAAAGAGGCTGGCTACACGTGTAGCCTCTATACGTTCGATCAGGAGCCACATCAGCGCATAGGCTCCCAGTGACACCGCAAGAATGAGCCAGATCATCGTGTAGATGAATACCGGCTCCCACTCTGTATATAGTTGCTCTGCATAGAAAGCGGGCAGTGCCAGGGCAGCTGTTGTCGCCAGGCATTGGTAGAAAAGTGTCAGGTCGAGCGGCAGTTTCGCAATTCCGTGTTTAATTTCCATTCGCCGCTGAATCAGGGTTGCCAAAGTTATCCCGACTACTGATCCAAGTGGAATCAGGTAACCAAATATTGATTGATAACTTGTGAAATCAATTCGAAAGGCTACAGTTACTAATACACCTGCGAATCCCAATAGCAATCCCATCCACTGATAGATATTGGTGCGTTCTCCGGTAACTAAGCCTGAAAGTGCTCCCGTAGCCAGAGGCTGGAGTGCCACAACCAGGGCCACGATACCTGCCGGGACTTCATTATCAAGTGCAAACAGTACACAAGTCAGCCATACACCATGCGCCAGTATGCCAATGAGCATATTGGTAGATGCAACTTTCCAGCCCACCCACAGAATACGGTTTTTTATAAATAAGTAACCGGCAATGAGCAATGTCAGAGCCAGGTATCGCCAAAACATCAATGTAAAGGGTCCGGTAAATGGAAGACCATATTCAGCTCCAATGAATCCTGAATTCCAAAGGAAAACGAATCCGGCCGCTAATACGAGTGTGTGTTTATTTGTCATCTCTGTCAATACAATAGTAATGTTGGATATACACTATCAAAAAAAAAGATCCGTCTATTAAATAACACATTTTCTTCTTTACGGGTTTGGGTTGTTTCTATTTATAGAATTGGCTACGGAAAGTAAAAATATCGACAAGTGGTTTTGGGTAGTTATCACTTTCATTCCAATTGTTCTTCTTACGATTGTGAATTTATCAGCCTTGCTGAAGATCTGAAAATCAACTGATTACAATAGACAAGCAGATTCTACGGCTACTCCCCGAACGACTATTAAAACCTCAGATATTATTGCTTTCAATGACAATGCCTGATTATGGTACTAAGATTTCAGGAGAGGCAAGTTCTTACTGATCCTGCAACATTGCGACCTGAACGTTTTCCAGTTCATTCTGCAATTTCAATGCATCAAAATGATTTGAAGCATTTTCATTTTTATAAATAGACAGGGCTCGTTGATATAGCTCTCTTGCCTTGTTTAAATTACCCTGTTGGTGTTTCAGATCGGCAAGTTCCCCGATCGTTAAAGCAACTGTTTTATCTTCAAATTTTTGCCGCTGGATTTGTAATGCTCTGTTCAGGTAGCTTTCAGCTTCATCGAATTTCTTTAAAGCTACGAGCGTCTTGCCAAGATCTCGCAGAATCCCAACCAAAGAGAGGTGATTTTCCCCTAAAAGGTCTATTTTCTGACTCAAACCGGTTCTGTAAAGCTCTTCAGCTTTCATATATTTGCCCTGCCTGTAGAGTTCATTGGCTAACTGGGTTGATCCATCAATTGCAGACGTGTGATTGGCACCAAATACTGTTCGCCGAACTTCCAGGCTTCGCTGCAAAAGATTCAGCGCACCATTGTGATTGCCATTCTCAGACAGAAGATTCGCATAACTTCCGAGAACATGAAGAAGAGAAGGATGATAAGATCTGTATTTATCTTCCAGTATATGTAGTGCATCGCGGTAGAGAATCTCCGCACTATCCGTATCAATACCGTAGAGCCGGTAAACATCTCCAAGAAAAATCATGCTTTCTGCTACATCCGGATGATCCGGACCCAGTTCCGATTTTCGTATTTTCAAAGCTTTACGAAAATCCTTGATCGCTTCGCCGGGCAAAGCAAGCCCGCGTTTGATTCTTCCGGTATCCATATAGCCAAATGCGACCTCAGGATGCTGTTCACCATAAACAGCACGCCGTATTTCAAGGGATCTTTCGCGCAATCTTGCAGCTTCATGAATATCAGTTACCGGGATCCAGGAGCCAAATAGAGAAAGTGTTTCGGCAATTTTCGGGTGTTCATCACCAAAATGGCGGATTTGTATGTTCAGTGCTTTGCGGTGCAGGTCACCTGCCAGCTTAAAATTGCCCTGACGTGTAAAAGCAACTGCCAGTTTATTCATACTTTCCGCCAGGCCGGGCGTGTCGGGTCCAAAAACATCTTCCTGAATTTTAACTGCCTTGGAGTACAACTCTTCTGAACGCTCATATTCACCCAGAGCCATATATACATCTCCAACAACATTCAGCATTTGAGTCTGCACAGAAGGCTGCCCCTCAAGTAACTCTGCTTCTTCAACTCCTTTCTCCAGAAAAAACCTTGTATTAACCCCTTCAGCCGGGTTTTTTGTGGGGTTGCCTGATTCGAGCAATCCGGTCATAATTTTGACAACCTTATTCAGTTTGTCGCGCTCTTTTTCTATTGTATTACGCTCTTCAGTAATCCTCAAAGTATAATACCCGCTAAAAAATACAAGGAAAATAAGAAATGCAGCCGTGGCAGCCAGGCTGCTTGTGTTACGGCGAATGAATTTTCCGGTTTTGTACTTTAGTGTTCCGGACCGGGCTATCAGCGGGTTACCGGACTGATATCTGCCTATATCTTCTGATAGTTGTGCTACGGTATGGTATCGGTATTCGGCTTCCTTCCGGATAGCTTTGGAGATAAGAGCGTCAAGATCTCCCTGTAAAGATCTCTTTAATGCAGGTATGGCAGTTTTCCGGTTATATGCTGTTTTAACGGGATCGGGAATGTACGATAACGCCCGGCTTGGCAGAAGGGGTGATGCATTTTTTATGGTATCTTCAATCTCAGTAAGCGTTTTCCCTTCAAGATCATAGGGATAGGTTCCGGTTAAAATACGGCAGAGTAAAATTCCCATCGAGTATATGTCTGTCTGAATGGTAATGGGTTCAGACGCAACCTGTTCGGGAGCTGCATACTGCGGAGTCCACAGTTTTTGACCCGGGATGGTCTCCAAAATGGAAATATGGCTGTGATCGGAGTTCATCAGCTTGGCGATGCCAAAATCCAAAATTTTAACAACACCTTCTTTATTTACATAGATATTCTGAGGCTTTAAATCCCGGTGCACGATCAAATTTTTATGAGCAAAATAAACAGCAGAACAAACATCTTTAAACAGATCAAGGCGCTCTTGGATGGTCAACCTGTTCTTATCACAATATTCATCAATGGGAACACCGTCAATATATTCCATTACCAGGTAAGGCAGTCCTTCCTCTGTTATTCCTCCGCCATACATACATGCGATATTCGGATGTTGCAGACCAGCTAAAATCTCTTTTTCGACCTGAAAGCGATGGCTGCTGTTGCCGGCATTTATACCGGATTTGATGATTTTTATTGCTACTTCCCGGTGAAAATCACCGTCTGCGCGAGAGGCTTTAAATACGGTTCCCATACCGCCCCGTGCAATAATTTCAGATATACGGTAAGGGCCGATCTCTCTGTTTAAAAAGGTTTCATCCCGGTTTGAGTCAACCAAATCAGCGGTGACATCAAACAGCAGGTTTTCCTGGTCAGACCAAAGCTCATTCAGAAAACCCTCTTGTTCAGATTCTTCTATACACTCGAGCAATTCTATTATTTCAGTTGAAATTGAAGGGTATTTACTGCAAATAGTTAAAACGTAACTATCTCTCTCAGGGCCTGAAAAAGTCAGTGCCTGATCAACCAATGAATTGATGAGCTCCCATTGAGACTGGTCCATAACTATTACCCTTAATCTGAAAACTGAAGAAATTTACCACATGGAATCTTAAAAAGCCAATAATAATACTGCAGTTAGGTGTAAGTCATTTATGCAATTATTGAAATAGCCTGTTTATGATCAGAACTTGTTTTTCAACTCCTTATAAAGCCATCCACGGGCTTTTGCCCACTCCCGATATACGGTTCTTTCGGAGAGGTTTAAGCAACTTGCAATATCCTCAAAACTCATTCCACCGAAATAATGCATTTCCACAATTTTAGCCATACGCTGATCTAAGTCACTTAATTTATTCAGTGCATCATCGATTTGTATGAGGTTTTCAGCCTCATGGGTTCCTTTCATAATTTCATCTATATAAGTGACTTCCGTTTCATTGCCGCCTCTTTTTTTCCTCTTCTTTTTCCGTGCATGGTCTATAAGTATTTGCCGCATAGAGCGGGCTGAAATGGCAAAGAAGTGCGTTCTGTCTTCCAGGGTGAGTTTATTCTGTTGAAACAGTTTTAAATATAGTTCATGAACAAGTGCTGTTTTTGTAAGGCTCTGGTTTGGCTCTCCGATTATTTGAGAATGGGCAAGCCGGCGTAATTTATTGTAAACGATTGGGAAGAGTTTTGCATACGCCTCCTCCGATCCCCGGCTGACTCTACTTAACAGCTGCGTTATTTCATTTTTATTTTTATTCATGATCCGTGTTCTGCCCTGAAATCTCATTTGGCCGTTAATCATTATAAAAAAAATGTCAGTTATTTTCTTGAGATGACGCATTAATAACAGGGATTGATTCTTTCAAGTGATATTGCTACAAAAAAGTACTTAATGGCTCTCAGATAATAGCAGGCTAATCCAAATTTGATTGGATAGTATGGGAATGTCGCACTGCAAATTTCATTAGGATATGCAATTCACAGTAACTATCCGGACGGATTCAAAAGAAAAGTGCAATTTACATGACAGACTGGATCCGGTTTAAATACCAAAGGAAAGCAGGAGGAAAAAATGAACTTCCGTCAAATAACACCAATATTAATATTCACACTCTCACTCATATGTAATCTTAAATCAAATGCACAGCAAACTCGTGAAATGCACCCATTGGACGACAACGATTTTGAATGCCTGAAGTCACTTGAATGTGCTCAAAAAAGCCGTAACCTGAAGGAGAAAGGCTGGACATTCGTTTTTGATGAGTCCGTGGATGAATTTACCCAGGAATTCAGGGCAAGCATGAAAGGTAAAAACATCTCCTTTTTTGCTCTTTATGATAAACAAGGATACCTGGTCAGGTCAGAATATAAACGGAAAGATGCAGCTCTTCCTACACCCTTACTGACACATCTTTCCCAAAGCAATTATAAAGACTTGAAACTCGCCGGCACAGAGTTGGTGATGAAAGATTTTGACCCGGCTACTATCAAATATAAAGTGGTGTTCGAAGACGAAACATCAACAGTTACTGATGCATTTGATATTGATTTTATAGCCGGCCTTGATTCGAATGATGGATTCGAACTGCATTAACTTTAAGTCGTCGCGGTTAACTAAATATTACAAAAAATAAATAAGCGGTAATAAAAATTATAAAATGCTGATTAACTGACAGAAAATATCAGAATAATGCCAATATACATGGATAGACATATCGTTCCCGGAATTACGTTAGCTGATGCTACCGAAGCTCATAAACTGGATGTAGCCATTCAGGATGAATATAATTGCAAAGCAATAACCTTCTGGCTGGACGAGGAGAGAGGTTGTGCTTTTTGCCTTATTGAAGCACCAAATGAACAGGCTGTTCGGGATCTTCATAACAGTGCGCACGGATTGATACCTCATGAAATTATTGAGGTTGAGAAAAACCTGGTGATGGCTTTTTTAGGCAGAATAAATGATCCGGAATCTGATCCAGAACTTTCCAATGGATCAAGAACTTCTTTTTACGACCCTGCATATAGGGCTATAATGGTTACCAGGTTACATGATGCTGCTTTAATACCTTCAAAATATGGAAAGAATAATGGGGAGGATCTTTTTAGCATTTATAAGAGGATCATCGAGGGCGCTATCCGGTGTCACAATGGAAGGGAGGTACATCATGCCGGGGATGATTTTTTGATCTCTTTTGCATCAGTTTGTGAAGCGTTGAAATGTGCCGTTGAAATTCAAAACGAATGTGATATTCATAACAGCCGTTCGCCAAAAAAAATATATAATACAATAGGGTTAAGCAGCGGCGATCCTGTTACAGATAAAGGTGATCTTTTCGGTGAAGCTGTTCAGATGGCAAAACGCCTCTGTTACTTTTCAGCCGGAAGGGCGGAGATCCTGGTTTCGTCTGAAGTTATGGAAAAGAATGGAGGTCACAAGCTGCGCATGTTATCTGAGGGCAAACGGGTTAGGTTTTTAAGTTCTGCAGAAGAAGATTTTCTCAACAGTTTAATGGATGTGATTGAAATGATGTGGGATCAGCCGGATTTTAAACTGGCAAATGTTTGCAGGCAAATTGGTTTAAGCAGGTCTCAGTTATACCGGAATATAACGTCGCTCACGGGTAAGTCATTTGTTGATTTCACCAGGGAGTTCAGGCTGAAACAAGCGCTTAAGTTAATAGAAAAAGATAGGAATAATATTACCCGGGCTGCATTTTCTTGTGGATTTAATAGTCCATCCTACTTCTCAAAATGTTTTAAAGAACAATTTGGAATTCTCCCATCCGAGTTTATTAAGACTCTTTGATAAATTTAACGGCCGCGACCGAAAAGCTGCTGCCTTGCAATCCATAAGGAGGATTATATATTAGAGCCTGTAACTGAAGAAGATTAGGAATAAGTATAATCAAAGTGAATGCCGGATTTAAGCTATCCTGGCGCCTCAGCCCCCCTCACTCCGGCAACTTTCAGGGAAAGTGTGAGTGTAAGGCCGTAGCTCAGGTGCATAACCAGTCCGCCGGCAAGGATCAGCCCCGGAGCCCAGGTATCGGTATAAAAAATTCCAAAGGATTCACCGGCTGCACTCGAAACCAGGGGTGATACTACCATGCCCATCACAACAGAGATAATGATGCCGTAAAGTATCCCCTGAATCAGCCAGTTACCCGGAATGCGATTCTGCAAAAAACTGACCCAAATCAAAGCCATCAACACCCCTCCGACATTGTACGCTGCATTTCCCCAAACCAGGGAGTAGGGCTCACCGCCATGTACATGGTTAAAGCTCTCTTTTAAAATATGTCCAAGATCAATAGCTGGCAGGCCAATGCCACTCTGCAAAAAAGAGATCATGGTCATCACAAAAGTTGCAATTAAGCCGCAGATTACGGTTCTCCAAAATACATTTGTGCTCATAATAATTGATATCTTTCAGGTTCAATCAGTAAAGATTTTGCTGCATACACCTTAATGGTTTCGTTACTGAGATACAAAAGCTAATACCCGGCAGCCTGTTCTTATTTGAATATAAGTATCCGATCTCTGTCTTAAAATCTTTATTTTAATTTATAGAGCAGACAAAAACTGTATGGATTTTCGGAGACTAAAGGACAGAGTAATGAAAGAGATATAAGGTTAATCGTGCAGCTAATTTTATAAAACAGACCAGATGTCAGACAGTTTTAAAAACGGATTCTTCTCAAGAAAACGAATCGGGTTTCTGGCAGGGCCACTGCTTTTTGCTGCGATGCTGATGATTCCTGCCCCGGAGTCGATGAACCCGGAAGCGTGGCGGGTTGCGGCTGTTGGAATGCTTATGGCTGTTTGGTGGGTTACCGAAGCGATTCCGATTCCTGCAACCGCCCTGCTGCCCATCATACTTTTTCCGGTCCTCGATGTTTCCTCTGTATCAGATGCTACCACTCCGTTCGCGAATCCGCTTATCTACCTGTTTATGGGAGGGTTTATTATTGCCCTGGCCATGGAGCAGACCAACCTTCACAAGCGCATTGCCCTGAATATTGTGATGTTTGTGGGAACAGAACCGAAATCGATTGTGATCGGGTTTATGGTATCTGCAGCTTTTCTGAGCATGTGGGTAAGCAACACAGCCACGGCACTGATGATGCTTCCCATTGCGATGTCGATTATTGAACTTGTGGAAGAGAGTGAACATATGGAGGAAGCCAGTCTCAAAACCAATTTCGCCATTGTGATGCTGCTGGGCCTGGCTTATTCCTGCAATATCGGGGGTATCGCAACACTGATCGGCACACCTCCAAACGCGCTGATGGCCGGTTACATGCTCGATAATTATGATGTAAATATAGGATTCGGTCAATGGATGATGGCCGGTCTTCCGCTTGTAGTTGTCTCCCTTCCTCTCGTTTTTCTGATATTGACGAAAATTGTCTACCCGATTGAACTAAAGACCATTCCGGGAGGACGCGACTTGATCAGGGATCATCTTGAAAAGGCCGGTAAAATGTCAAAATCTGAAAAACTGGTTGGATCTGTCTTTTTGATTACAGCCACACTCTGGATTCTGCGTCCCATCCTCGAATCTTACATTCCCAATTTGTCGGATACAGGAATAGCCATTTTCGGGGCTTTTTTGATGTTTCTGCTTCCGGTCAATTTTCGGAAAATGCAATTTGTGATCACCTGGGATGAAGCAAAAAAATTACCCTGGGAAATTTTGATTCTCTTTGGAGGCGGACTCAGCCTGGCGGCCGCAATTACGGATACAGGCCTTGCCGAATGGATCGGGCAATCTCTGCAGGTTTTTGATTTTCTGCCAATTTTTCTGCTCATCCTGTGTTCCCTTTTTGTGATCATTTTTCTAACGGAAATTACAAGCAATACGGCAACTGCGGCAGCTTTCATACCGATACTTGCATCTGTGGCACTGGCGATGGGTTACGATCCTCTTATCCTGGTGATTCCGGCCGCGATGGGTGCAAGCTGTGCATTTATGCTGCCGGTAGCCACACCGCCGAATGCAATTGTGTTTGGGAGCGGACTGATTACGATTCCCCAAATGGCACGTGTAGGAGTTATTTTTAACCTGCTGATGGTTTTTGTAATCACCATCCTTTTGTACCTGATTATCGGTTTGGTATTTGGAGTAGGGTTTTAAGTTTTGGGTCAATATTGATTTGGGTTAAATCAATCATTTCCGGATGAATTTGTTTAGTAAAAACAATCAATAGCTCTGAATTATTAATCTACTACCCAAGAAATTGAACCATTACTATATTTTGTGTTTCTGTATAAATCAGCTCCAAAGGAGCGCCGGTCAACAGCATCGTGCAGCGCACGATGACATATTAATAACCCTCTTCTTCGTCAGCCCCAAAGTGGGCGCAGACCTGTCAGATTAATCCCACACATATCGTTCATCAAAATCAATGCCGTAATATTTTAAAAACTTTCTGTACTCATCCTCAAAGCTCATTTTTTGATGATGAATGTGCTGATTTTTAATGTATTCTATTACTGTATCTACATTTATCGGAGATACAGAGAAAATGCCATAGCCATCCTGCCAGTAGAAATCAGAATATCGGTCATCGGTGGTTTTGATCCATTTGGATGAACCCTGCTTGACTTGCTGAACTAATGTCATCTGAGCAATTTTTCTTGAAAGCAGGCATAGACAATGGATGTGATTTTTATGTCCGCCAACTTGAACGGGGTTACACTCCAAATCTTTACAGATACCACCGATGTAACTGTAAAGATCATTTTCAATCTGATCGTCAATCAGATTTTTCCTATGTTTTGTGCTGAATATGATATGTGTGTAAACTTTGGAAAGTGATTGAGGCATAACAGGTTTTCATAAGGATTACGCCCTTGCAGGGCTTATATTGATGGACGGTGCTTCTGACATAGTGCGATGCACTATGTTATTGATTTTGCCCCTTTGGGGCATATAAGATCTTGAAAAAAACCGATAAGTATTTACGAACATGTTCTACGTACACAAAACTAATAGTTACCAACAATATGTGCACTTTTCTCTTATCCGCTCAAATCAAAAGAAAACCAAGTTTTTATAAATATTTAATGTAACAAATCACGCTCAATTCACTTTATATACTGAACTGTATAAAATGTTAATGGGAAATGGATATGTACAATAAAGGGATACTGAAATTATTTTTTGTAACGGTTATAACCGGCCTGTTTTTAGCCGGTTGCAACTCCTCCGAAAAATTGCTTGAAAAAGGCAGCTACGACCTGGCTATAGAAAAATCGGTAGAGAATCTCCGGAAAAAACCATCTGACCGTAAAGAGTTTCGTGTATTAAAAGAAGCCTACGGCAAGGCCAACAGCTTCGATCGCGACCACATCCGGTTCCTGGAACGGGAAGGCCGCCCGGAAAACTGGATAGAGATTTACGAGCTCTATTCGCTGCTTGATATACGCCAAAACCGTATCAAAACCCTGCCCTCATCGCTTCTTAATGAATTTAACCTGGTGGACTATGATGATAACATCATCAACTCTAAAGACAAGGCAGCCGATTTGTACTATCAAAGCGGAACTGCACTCCTCGAAAAAGGCGGACGTGAAAATGCACGGCTGGCATACAGTGATTTTGAACAGATCACACGGCTTTATAGCAGCTATCGCGATGTGGATGACAAGCTCCTGGAGTCGCGATATCATGGCACTAACCAGGTACTGTTTCTGATCGAGAATAATTCCGGTGTGATTCTGCCCGAAGATTTTGATTATGAGTTAAAGAAAATCAGTCTCAATGCCATCAATCGTGACTGGCTCAATTTCGATACCCGGGAAGATTCAGCCAAAGTGTACGATTACGTGGTGGTTCTGGATATTGACCGGATTGATATTTCGCCTGAGCGGATTGAAAGCCGAAGCTATACCGAAACGGCCGAAATTGAAGACGGCACCCGGTACCTGTTTGATGAGAATGGAAATGTGAAGAAAGATTCCCTTGGAAACGACATAAAAGTGCCGGCTGTAAAAGAGGTGTCGGCCGAGATAGTTGAATCCGTTCAATATAAATCGGCACGTGTTGCCGGAGCTGTAGATTACATCGACTTGCGGACAGATCAGCTTGCCAAAACAGAAGAGATGATTGTAGATGCTGTTTTTGAATACCACTCTGCCGTTGCATCGGGTGATAAAGAGGCCATTTCGAAGGAGACGCTTAAAAAGTTGAACCGCAAGCCGGTCCCATTTCCGTCTGATGAAGTGTTGCTGATGGAGGCAGCCTACCTGTTGAAAGAAAAAACCAAAGGAGCTGTAAACCGGAACCGGAATTTGTTACGCAGCGGGTATTAATGAAAGGTTTGAAAGGGATTTGGGTGTTGAATCGTAGAACTGTAGAATCGTAGAATTGTAATTTCAAGTCATATAATTCAATAATATGCACCTTAGCGCATCATTGCGTTCTTGGCGGTTACTTTAATTTGCGTCCTTACAGTTGAAACCGCAAAGCCCGCGGGGAAACGCAAAGAAAAAAATTTGTGACAAAACCATGCCCTGATTTCTTTTTCACGTAAGCTGATAGATACTAGGTGTTGGGTACTGCATAAGAACACCTTAGCGCTTCATCGCGAGCTTGGCGGTTGCCCCCACTTCGCGATCTTACAGTTAAAACCGCAAAGAATTTTTTTTGCTATTGCATCTTACTTGAAAAATCAATTTCTTTCTAATTCATGATTTCAACTGCACAACATATTACCACTTTTTCTATTCGCCGTCGCCGCCCTTTGGGCGTGTGACATAACTGTGCAGTACAGGATTTAATCACATCGCCCGTTCAAATTCACTTTTGAACGGGCTTTTTTTTGCTCTTCACTTTTCCTGCAAAAGAAATCTCAACCACTACCATAACATGAACTCTGACCATGAAACATTTTTTAAAAATCAGCGATTACGAACCCGGCGAACTTCAGTCCATGATGGATCTGAGTTCAGCGCTTCAAAACAGCAACGATCAGCCACTGACCAAAAAGAACATCCTCTTTGTCTTTGAAAAATCATCCCTGCGAACGAAACTGGGGACCGAAGTAGCCATCAACCATCTCGGGGGCAATGTGATCCACATCGAAGCTGATGTGATGCTCACAAGCGGCAAAGCTATTCCATTCAGCTGCCGGGAGTCGATGAAAGATGCCATGATGAACGTGTCCCAATGGTGTGATGCCGTTTTTGCCCGGGTCTATGCCCATCAGACACTCGAGCTGATGGCAGAGCACGGAGAAATTCCCGTCGTGAATGCGCTCTGTAATCACCATCATCCCATGCAGGCGTTGGCCGATCTCTATACGATTCAGCAACAGTATGGTTCCTGTGAAAAGGTAACCATCACCTTTATCGGGGATGCAAACAACGTTGCCTACTCCCTGATTGAGATTGCGCTTAAATTCGGCCATGAAATCCGGTTCACCGGACCTGAAAAATATTACTGGGATAAAAAGCAGCTCGACTACTTTGCATCCCTTGCAATGACGTATGGCGGACATTTTATCCACACACCCGACCCGGTAAAAGCGGTCAAAAACACAGATGTAATCTACACCGATACCTTTATCTCGATGGGAGAAGAGCATCTGTTCGAAGAGAAGATCAGGCATTTCCAGCCGTACCAGGTGAATGGAAACATTCATTCAAAAGCCAAGCCGGATACTGCATTTATGCACTGTCTGCCTGCCCACCGGGGAGTGGAAGTAACCGATGAGGTGATCGATCATCCCAACTCCTGGGTCTACAAACAGGCCAAAAACCGGATGGTGGTATCAAAGGGCGTCTTTGCCCATTTACTTGCGTAGGCCTCATCCGGTGACTGAGGGCTGGGTTGAACCAAGGTCGTACAGCGTTCGAGTCATCCGTCAAAGGCCGGACACGGTCTGATGAGTTACTCTGCTTTTTAACAACAACCACAACGTCAACAATTTCTCAACCATAACTTTACAACAACTCAATCATGATTCAATCAAACACAACCTATAAAAAAGTAGCTTCGCATGAAGCTGAAAAAGGATCTTTTAACACCTGTCTGCTTCTCTACTCAGGCGGACTCGATACAAGCGTGATGCTGAAATGGATTCAGCAGGAGTACGAATGCGAGGTTATCGCGCTTACCATTAACATTGGTCAGACAGCTGACAACCTGGATGCCATTAAGGAAAAAGCACTGATGCTCGGTGCCAAAGAGGCGATTGTCCTGGATGCTAATGAAGAGTTTGCCGAACTATGTGCCGAAGCTGTAAAGGCGAACGCAGATTACCAGGGCGGATATGCGCTCGGGTGTCCGCTTGGACGGGTAATGATCTCAAAACTGGCCGTACAGATTGCCGCAGAGTTCGGCTGTGAAGTAATCGCACACGGATGCACCGGAAAGGGAAACGACCAGGTACGGTTTGAAAGTTACATCACCACGCTGAACCCGGAACTGAAAATCATTGCGCCCGTCCGGGAATGGGGAATGGGCAGGGAAGAGGAAATTGCCTACGCGATTGAAAACAACATTCCGGTGGAACAGACAAAAAAAAGTCCATATTCGTATGATGAAAATATGTGGGCCAATACCGGCGAAGGCGGAGAGATTGAGAATCCGGCTAATATCCCGCCGCTCGAAAATATCCTGAAATGGTGCAATACACCTCAGCAGGCTCCCGATGAAGTGGAAACGATCCGGATCGGTTTTGAAACGGGCGAACCGGTTTCGCTGAACGGAATGCCACTTCCGAAAAAGGATCTGATCATGCAGCTGAATGAAACCGGTGGCAAGCACGGGGTCGGTTATTTTCACCTGGTTGAAGACAGGGTGGTCGGCTTGAAAGTTCGGGGCATTTACGAAAACCCCGCAGCACATATCCTGATTCAGGCTCACAAAAACCTGGAGCAGTTGGTATCCACACGGGAAGAGAACGAGCTGAAAACATTGATGGATCAGAAATGGGCGTACCTCTGTTACGGCGCCAAATATTTTGAGCCGGTGATGGATAACATCCGGGCTTATATCAATGAACAGAACAAAAAAGTATCCGGCGAGGTGACCGTGCGGCTTTATAAAGGAAATTGCGAAGTGGTGGCACTCACATCCCCCTACTCGCTCTTTGATGAAAATCTCGCTACATTTAATAAATCAGCGGAGTTTAACCAGAATGCATCGGCTGGATTTATTGAGCTTTGGAATCTGCCGCAAAAAACTGCGTATCAACTGAAAAATGAAGTAAAGAAACAGGCTGCATATGAGTAAGCTTTGGTCGAAAGAGGGACAGGAACCGGATACAGATATCTCCAAAAAGATTGAAGCATTTACCGTGGGCAACGACTACTTGCTCGACCAGGTCCTGGTTCCTTACGACCTTAAGGCATCGAAGGTGCATGCGGCTGCACTGAGAGATGCAGGTATTTTGTCAGCCAAAGAAGCAGAGGATATCATCATCGAGCTCGATCATATTTATGAGCGCTGGCAGGTTGGTGATTTTGAAATCAAGCAAAGCCATGAAGACGCCCATACGGCGATTGAAGAGTGGCTGATCTACAAGCTGGGTGATACCGGGAAAAAGATTCATACCGGACGATCCCGCAACGACCAGGTGCTGACGGCTGTCCGGCTTTACGAAATCAATAAGCTCAAAAAAGTATCCGGAACTGTAAAAAACCTGGCCAATGAGCTGCTTCAGTTTGCAGAAGAGTACGAATCGGTACCGATACCCGGTTTTACACACACCCGCAAGGCAATGTTGTCGGGTGCCGGTCAGTGGGCAGCCGGTTTCCTGGAATTACTGCTGATTCAGCTTCAGCAGGCAGACCGTATCATAGGTATGATCAGCCGCAGTCCGCTGGGTACGGCAGCCGGGTTTGGATCGACTATCCATATCGATAGGGATGCAGAAGCAGAGCAGCTCGGATTTGAAACCGTGCTGATTTCGGCCACAAGCGCACAACTCAGCCGCGGATGGATGGAGATCCAGGTGGTTCAGTATCTCTCAGCATTTACTGCTATTCTGAACCGGTTTGCTTCCGATGTGATTCTCTACAGCAGTGAAGCGTACGGTTTCCTGGAGTTGGGTGAAGCGGTCTGCACGGGTTCGTCTATTATGCCGCAAAAGAAAAATCCGGATGTGGCAGAACTGATTCGCGCCAACCACTCACGAATGGCCGGGTACGTGGCAACGCTTCAATCCCTCACTGCAAATCTTGGATCCGGGTACCACCGGGATCTGCAATTGACAAAAGAGCCGGTGATTCATGCATTTGAGTGCGTGATGGATGTCCTGGAAGCAGCCATCCTGCTGGTTCAGAATTTGAGTGTTGATAAAGAAGCCGCTCAAAATGCGTGTACCCCTGAACTGTTTGCAGCCGAAGAAGCCTATCGCCTGGTGGTAGAAGAGGGATATTCGTTTCGTGATGCATATAAAAAAGTAGCGAAAGAACCGGGTCAGACAGGCGAAGCTGATCCGCAAGCGTGGATGAAAAAATTCACCCAGCTTGGTTCTCCTGGCAATGCGGGACTGGATCGTTTAAAAAAGATGCTGGAGGATTGTTGAGTTGGAGACGAAGAAAAGGAGAGAAACCTGTGAGTGAAGTTTGAGTTTTTTTGACAAAATGGAGAGTTTTTGAATCTTGATTTGAAAATCACCCATTTTTTATTGACTTATCCAAAGCATCACTTGACGCCGCGTTGGCATCGAATATAGCCAGGCGGCGTTGTAAAAATTTTGCACAATAGATTGCTATATACGCTGCCTTCTGCTAAGAGCGAGTCCTGTCATTCTGAGCGAAACGTAATGAGAAACGGAGTGACGAGTGGAGTGGAGCCGAAGAATCTCACATTTCATGGCAACTGTCTGTATACGGAGACGAAGGCTTAAAATTTAGATTTTCCAAAGCATTAATTTTAGCATAAACTAAGATATAAAGTTCACAAGGCTTCGAGAAGTGGAAAGATTTAGTTCAAACTCTTCGTGAATACTTTGTGTCCTCGGAGCTTCGTGGTAAATAAATTGTTTTCAGAGCCGGGCAGTTTTACTAAAAAGCAGTCTGTATCAATTCAAAGAGAACGTCCTGGAATATTCCCCTGGTTTATCCGCTGAATGCGTCTAAACCTGTCCCCTCCCGTTGAGGCTTTTGCGAAATCCCGTATGCGTATGTGTCGGGAAGAGGGGAATTGTTAACATGAACGCCGTCAGGCGGTGAGGGTTGGCGAGGGGTGTGTCTGACTCTTGCCATCGATGGCAGTTGGAGTCAAATTGAATGCTCTGTATAGAAAGAAGTCTCTTTATCACAAAGCTTCATACAGTGCAAAAATATGATCATCCAGTCGGACGCCGATATGATGACGGGAAATGTGTGTTATCATAACATCTTTGGGAAAGCGGACGATTTTTTGGGGTGTTCCATTCTTATCCAGTACAATCCATTCCTGGAAATCCGATTCACGGGTGAGCTGAAGCCAAAAGCGATCCCGGTCATCCACAATCATATTTTCAGCAACTGCTTTTCGATCCGGCAGATGATCCCGGATATCCCGCCACCTCTCATCATATCTTTTTTGCAGAGAATCGATTTCTGATCTGCTGATTTCATCCCGTGGCAGATCTGCCGGAATTGTACGAATGGTATCCAGTGTCATGATATCGAGTTCTGCAATTTGGGGATCATCCGCCCATAAAACGAAAAGTGATTTTCTGTCAGATGAAATATCATAGTATAAACCGGGTGCAAATGGGACCTGTGAAGCACCACGAACCTGGTCATCAATTATTAATCTTGCCATATTCCTTGATGGATATTCCACCATTTCTCCGCTGTTCTTTGAATTTAAATTAAGATGTGCAAATGCAATTTTTGGTGTTTTATCTTTATTTGTGAGATAGGCTGTATTCCAAAGATGTATCAGTAAAATGTTTTCATCGGATGTTGAGTAAGACCGGGATGTCTGAAAATCTTCTGTTCTAATATCCTCAAACTCTTTAATCTCGCCTGTTTCCAGATCTTTGCGAATGATTCGTTTTCTCCTTTGATCATAAATCACTATTTCATCTTCATGATAATCCAATGATGTTACATCCTGAATTTCACCCGGGCCGCGTCCTGATGAGGCGTGTGTTTTTACGAGTTTTCCATTAGGACTGATTTCAGCCACAAATTGACCGTCACGATCAGCCAGGATTACATTTTTGCTACCGGTGACGGAGGTTTTGTAATTCAGATGCTGGAAAAAATCTTCGCCGATTTTATCTGTTTGAAATAGCTTTCCAGGGGTTTCAACCGGAAGTGATGAAAGATTAATCGTTCCTGAGCTTTCCTGATTTGATGAACAGGAGAGGAACAGTATCAGTGGTATGATGCGGAGAAATTTCATGGTTAAATTTAAAATATCGATCTGGCAAATGTGCAACGCGTCTAATTAATAGAAGATAAATAGCTAAGCGAAAAATCATCTGCTTTATTTGCATTGTCCACTGATTTAAAGCTAAACCAGTTCTTTAGGCTTTTCTGTAGTGATTTCTCCATTTGGAAGCTGGTAGTATATTTTACCATACTTATAATAGACACTTGGAATACCCAATCTTCGATTCTCTTTTTGCGCCTTTCGCACGCCCCGATTTCCCAGCCGTGTAAGTTCAGTTGAGATATCATCTATATGTTTATTCTTTTTTTTATTCATCTTTTTTGATCATTTGTTTAAATGTAACAAATAAACTCTCGTCAAGCACATACAAATCTTTTTGAAGATGACGGGCCACTTCCTGGAAGTCATCTTCGGCGTTATAATACAGATACCATAGATTACAATCATGTCGATAAATATCCCAAAAATTTTTCAAACTTCGGTGAAACCTTCTTTTTATATCCTCCAAAGGTATATTATGCCCACCTTTTTGTACTCTGGTTGCAATTCTTTCGGCGCAAAAGTCAACATTCGATACAAATATAAAAACAACGACTACTGAATAATGGTGCTTGCTGGCTTCAAATAGAACCATCAAATTAAACGCTCCAGTTTACCTGAGTACCAGTAATCACGTCGATTTAGGTCAACCTCTTCGTGAATACTTTGTGTCCTCGGGGCTTCGTGGTAAAACAAGTCGTTCTCTATTGCGGGCTCGTCCAAACCATCCCTCGATATGGTTCAGGGCGTTGACCGGGATCCCGGCTCGGGATGTGTGGTGGGAGAACATCATTACCCGGGGCTTCGCCTGCGGGCTATTGATGTTTGACTCTTTCAGAGTCAGCTCAATGCTGAACTGACATTTTGTTATTGTGTTTGTGAGCCTGGATAATGAAATCTTGCTATCTGCAACTTTAAATCTCTTGATGTGTTTTTTTGGCAGAGATTAATACCGGGCGGCGTTGTAAAAATTTTGCACAATAGATTGCTATATACGCTGCCTTCTGCTAAGAGCGAGTCCTGTCATTCTGAGCGAAACGTAATGAGAAACGGAGTGACGAGTGGAGTGGAGCCGAAGAATCTCACATTTCATGGCAACTGTCTGTATACAGAGACGATGGCTTAAAATTTAGATTTTCCAGAGCCGGGCAGTTTTACTAAAAAGCATTCTGTATCATTTCAAAGAGAACGTCCGGGAACACACCCCTCGCCAACCCTCAACGCCTGTCGGCGTTCGGGTTAACATTTCCCCTCTCCGAGAGGGGATTTTACGATGTCAGGGGGTTAATTTTAAAAAGGGTGTTTTGTTTTAGCTATGCGGTGACATCCGGATTCAACTTAATCCCGGAACGGCATCGGGTATACGGGTACTCCTACGTGACCGTTTCTGCTGACTGACCGCACTCCGAAAAGCCAGTTGTCTTTTGAAATAAGCTCGGCAGTATAGTGAGTATCGGTGCCAACAAACTCTTTATGCTGCCAGACAGGGGATGAGGTTTCTCTCCAGAGTACTTCATAGCCGCCAAGATTGGCTGAAGGTGATGGTTCCCAGCGCAGGCGGGTATCATTTTCGAGACGTGATACATTCATTCCTACATTTTGTGGCGGCAGCGGAGAACGTGCCAGGTTGGCCAGGGAGGAGAGATTTACCCTTGTTACCCTTGCCACATACGAATAGTCAACGAACTCGGGCATGTCTCCGAATTGAACGCCGTCGACCACGCGAATATCCTGGTGCTGGTGTTTAAACTCTTCATTTGGTTCCGACATCCGCACGGCCGGGTATCCCTGCCGCAGAAACGGCGTATGATCACCGCCCCGCAGGTATCGGTCGAGACGGTAGATCAGCCAGACATCCATCTCCGGCAGATAGCTTTCTGTTACCTCTTTAATGGTCCGGGCAAGCTGACGTGTGGGCATATCACTCTCACCGCCGGTTTGAATAAAACGAAGTGTTTCGGTATCGAGCTCCCGACGGGGAGGAATACCTTCGGCAAAAAGCCTCACACTGTGCGGATCGGAAAGCTGACCCTCTTCGGCAGCATGATTTCCGATAATGTCATTGGTGATCATCCCGGCAATATTTTTCCCCTCTTCAGCTGCTTCTTCAGCCCATCCGGTTGCACCGAACAGCCCCTGTTCTTCAGCGGCAACACCCATAAAAACAAGAGTTGCCGGAAATTCATATTTTGACATAACCCGGGCCAGCTCCATTACTGCAACGGTTCCGGAGGCATCATCATTTGCTCCGGGTGCAATACTCTCTGCATCCATCACATCAGATACGCGGGAATCATAATGCCCGCTTACAACAAAAATACGGTCATCATTCGGATCGGTGCCGGGCAGGGTAGCAACTACATTAACAATCTCTATCTCTTCTGTGATTCTTCTGCCGGGTTCCTGCATAAAGCGATGGAATTCCACTTCCAGGCGTCCGTTGTTAGCCCGGCTGTAAGACTCAAACTCCTGTTTAATCCAGCGGCGGGCAGCACCGATGCCAAAAGTGTCACTTTCCGTTTCAGACAGAGTATGGCGGGTGCCGAAACTGACAAGTTTACGAATATTTTTTTCGATCGAGTCTGCTGAGACCTCCTGCAGCATCTGTTCAATCTCCGGATCGAGCTGATCCAAAGTCATAGTATCTTCATCAATATCGACAGGAGTACATTGAGTGATTAAAATTATAGTTATAAATAAAGCCAGGGTTTGGAAACGCATCATCGTGTGGAAATTCAGTTGGTTCAGGTTACATATCATATTGCCACACAATCACAGAAGAGTCAAGTTAACGTTGGTAAAACTTTCCTGAACCTGTTAAGGGATGGCAGGCTGAAATCGACCTTTTATGTTTCATCAATTCAGCTTTGTTTGTGATTGGAAGCAAGGATAAAAAACAGGATTACTCCGGTCATAAATACGCCAAATGAGAAGATCAGGAGTAAAAAACCGGGTTTAATAATAAAAAGTGCGGACAGAAATTGTATGACGATAATAGCAAATAAAATAGACGCTATCGGTTTACGTCCTATTTTATTAATTGTAAAAGCACCTAAAGGGGCTCCAAAAATAACGACCGGTATACAGACCAAAAGATAGTTAATTGCTTCGGTCTGCATGGATTCCAAAACGAAAGCATGAATCAGAAAACCTGCAATTGCATTTGAAGCCATCAAAATCACTGAAGTAGGCGTCGCCACTTTTTCGGATAGCCCGTATTTCAGAATCACATAAGCAAATGTACAGATATCCAGTCCATTGCCCAGTATTGAGCTGAAAATGCCGCCTGCCACACCAACAAGCAGAAGTTCAGTTTTCTGGCCTGCTGTAAGAGTTGGAAGTGATTCAACACTTTCTCTTTTCTGAACAAAATTTACAACCCACAGTGCAATTCCAAAACTCAGCCAGAACGACACAAACATCATTTTTGCGTAAGAAGAAGGAACATAGGGTGCAATAAACCAGGAACCCAGAATAATTCCCGTAAGGCCGCCGATGCCTGCCGTGAAGAGATATGTTTTCTCGATTTTTATTTTGGATAAAAATATCCAGAAAGCGGCAAAAGTCATCCCAAAGCTCTGAACAGCAAAACTGAAGTTCCTGGCAACATCCGGTTCGATGTTGAAAAAGAGAGTCATGACCGGGTAGGCAATTGCTCCGCCGCCTTCGGAACTTGCTCCGGCGATGAAAGACCCGAACACCATAACTATAGTCATAAACCAGTAATCAATAAAAAGAGACAGCAACTCATTTTCGAATATATAAAATGTCCATATCGCGAGGACAGCAGCTGCAGTGGTAAAGAAAATGATATAAGATCTGGTGTTCTTAATCGGTTTAGCCATCTGATAAAATGTAAATATAGAAAAACCGGATAAAATGATTGACCATTCATTTTGAGAACGGTAAACAGAGGTTTTTACTCTTTAAAAAGGAATGTAAGAGCTGAATCAGAACAAGATTAGTTATAATTGTAATGATTGCATTCAGATCTGCTGGTTTGGCTGCGCAGATGCAACGGTCGGTAAAATTAATCGAACAGGGAGTGATAGATAAAGAGCGCTGCCAGTTTTACGGTTCGATTATCAATATCGAAATCAGGATTGACTTCAGTAATTTCAAAAATTTTCAGATTTTCTCTCTTTTTAGAGTGGTGTATGAGATCCAGAACTTCCCTTGCTGAAAAACCCGCCGGATATGCCGCACTTACGCCGGGGGCGTCGCTGCACCGTATGGAATCCATATCAAGACCGAGAAAAAACGGCCTGTTGTCAATTTCAGCTAAGATTTTTTCAAATGAAACAGATACTCCGTTTTGCAAGATCTCTCTCAGCGTAAGAATTTGTACTCCCATCCTTTCTGCCTCTTTCAGGTAAAGCGGGGAGTTGGATTCCGTCCGGATTCCAAACTCGTAGAAATTTTCCGGGTTCAGCAGTTTTTCTTCAATAGCCATCCGGTAGGGAGTACCGCTGGTCATTATTTCACTTTTGCGCATATCAAGATGGGCATCGATATTAATTGCACAAATGGAGTTGAATTCTGTTGAAAGAGACCTTAAATCGGCATAGGCAATATCGTTACCTCCGCCAATAGAAATCACTTTTTTCCCATCTTTCAGAAATTGAGACACTGCGCGGGTAAGATTTAAATGTGATTCTTCCAGCGATTCTGCTTCAACATTACCCGCATCGAACAATCTGTTTGCAGTTCTACGACTGTATTGAAGTTTGTAGAGGAATTTTCTGATACTGCCAGGTGCTTTTTTTGCTCCCTGCCTGCCATGATTTCTTGCAACTCCCTCATCCTGTGGACAGCCAATTAATACATGAGTAGCATCTTCATACTCTTCCGGTTCAAAACCTGTAAACTGAGAAAGCAGTTTGTCGTTGGGGTCATGTGAGCCAATTGACCGAACTTCTTCAGGAACCGGATTTAAAATCTCTTTTATCTGATCGATTGCCATACAATCTCTCCTTTTTTAATCACGGTTTGAACATGATTTTCTCCAAAAAAATAAGCGGTGTCTTTATAAGAATCACTGTCAAGCAGTAATAAATCAGCCTGGTAACCGGGTGCTACACACCCGAGGTTCTCTTTTTGAAGGGCACGGGCGCCATTTTGAGTTGTGCAACAGAGAGCTTCCTCAACCGACAGGCCCATTTGAGTACATGCAATATTCATTAAAAGCTGCATCGACAAGGTCATGGAGGAGCCGGGATTAAAATCCGTGGCGATCGCAACAATTGCTCCTTCGTCAATAAGTTTTCGTGCCGGTGAATAAGGGATATTCAGAAAGTGCGATACTCCGGGCAGAACTGTCGCCACCGTGTTGGATTTAGCCATTTGCCGGATATCATGATCACTGATCACTTCCAGATGGTCTGCAGATATTGCACCAATTTCCAGGGCCATGGGTACTCCTCCGATATCATGAAACTGGTTGGTATGAATTTTGGGCAGCATTCCATATTTAAGGCCTTCTTCCAGGATTTTGCGGCACTCTTCTGCGGAAAAAAATCCCTCTTCGCAAAAAACATCACAGTATTCGGCAAGTCCTGAAAATTCAGGGATCATTTTGAAAATCTCTTTTAAGTAATCCTCTTTTGAACTATCCGCAGGTACCGCATGTGCTCCTAAAAAAGTACTTACCAGTTCAACCGGCTGAGATTCTTTCAACTCCCGGATAACTTCAAGCATCTTCTTTTCAGTTGCAAAATCCAGCCCGTAACCGCTCTTAATCTCCATGGTTGTGATTCCCTGCCGGAGTGCTTTTTCAAGTCGTTCTTTCGCCAGCGCCACTAAATCTTCATGGGATGCATTGCGGGTCGCCGATACTGTTGATAAAATTCCGCCCCCTTGTTTAGCTATCTCATCATATGTAGCACCGGCCGATCGACGGGCAAATTCGTCAGCTCGGTTACCGGCAAAAACAAGATGAGAATGGCTGTCTGTAAAGCCGGGTATAACTGCTCTCTTTTTTGCATCGACACAGAGTGTATTATCTTCTGTATGGGAGATAATCTCAGAAGATGGGCCGATTGACTCAATAACTCCATTTTTAATATAGATTGAAGTGTTACCGGTTACTGCAAGAGATTTGAGTTCAGCTCCGCGAAAAACACCGGGTCGCGGAGAAGCAATCTGGCCAACATTTTGAATGATGAGATTTCCCATATTATTCCAGGAATGGCAGTTTTAACGCATGCTCGTTAGCGCATTCAACAGCTTCCTCATATCCCGCATCAGCATGCCGCATTACACCGGAAGCCGGATCGTTCCACAGCACCTGTTCGAGTCTCCGGGCGGCTTCATCGGTTCCGTCGGCAATAATCACAACTCCTGCATGTTGCGAATATCCCATTCCCACACCCCCTCCGTGATGAAAAGAGACCCAGGTAGCGCCCGAAGCAGTATTTAAAAGTGCGTTTAATATAGGCCAGTCCGAAACAGCATCTGAACCGTCTTTCATCGCTTCTGTCTCCCGGTTCGGGCTGGCAACCGATCCTGAATCAAGATGATCCCGGCCGATAACCACAGGTGCCTGAAGCTCTCCGGATTTCACCATTTCGTTGAAGGCCAAACCCAGTTTATCCCTGATTCCCAGCCCGACCCAGCAGATTCTTGAAGGAAGTCCCTGGAACCGGATCTGTTCTTTAGCCTTATCAAGCCAATTGTGCAGATGAGAATCTCCGGGAGTCAGCTCTTTTACTTTTGAATCTGTTTTGTAGATATCTTCGGGATCTCCGGAAAGAGCTACCCAGCGAAACGGCCCGATACCCCTGCAAAAGAGAGGCCGGATATATTCAGGTACAAAACCGGGGATATCAAAAGCATTTTTGACTCCCGCATCAAATGCTTCCTGGCGGATGTTATTACCATAGTCAAAAACCGGGATCTCTCTATCCTGAAAACCGAGCATTGCCTTTACTTGCACCGCAATCGACTCCCTGGCTTTGCGAATCACTTTTTCAGGATCTGTTTTCTGCATCTCTGTCCACTCTTCTACCGACATTCCCAGGGGGAGATAACCATTAAGCGGATCATGAGCGCTGGTCTGATCAGTTACTGCATCCGGACGAATATCCATTTTTAAAATCTTCGGATAGATATCTGCAGTATTTCCGATAAGTCCTACACTCACCGGCTCATGATTTGCAGCAGATTTTTTGATGATGTCAATGGCCTCATCCAGAGAATCTGTTTTTTTGTCCAGGTAACCGGTCTCCATACGCTTATTGACTCGATTCTCGCGGCACTCTACAGCCAGCATACTCGCCCCGGCTATTTTTGCAGCAAGCGGCTGAGCTCCTCCCATGCCGCCAAGCCCTCCTGTAAGTATCCATTTACCGGACAGGTTTCCGCCAAAATATTTTTCGGCCATAGAAACGAATGTTTCGTATGTGCCCTGGATTATACCCTGGCTGCCAATATAGATCCATGAGCCGGCAGTCATCTGACCATACATCATCAAACCTTTTCTGTCAAGTTCATGAAACTTTTCCCAAGTTGCCCATTTTGGGACAAGGTTTGAATTGGCAATCAGCACCCGCGGCGCATCCGGATTTGTTTTAAAAATGCCAACCGGTTTACCGGACTGAACCAGCAAAGTCTCATCTCTTCCCATGCTTTTCAGAGAAGACAATATGCGCTCGTAGCACTCATGATTCCGGGCCGCTTTGCCAATGCCTCCATATACAATCAATTCATCAGGATTTTCGGCAACATCCGGATCAAGATTGTTTTGAATCATTCGAAACGGAGCTTCGGTTAACCAGCTTTTACATTGTAGGCCGGGACCGGTTGGCGCACTGATTTTTTTCATTGCTATTATATGTTAGATGTTGACTAATCATCAAAAACATTTCGGTACATATCGCTCTCTGTTTCGAAGAACTTGCCATGCACATACCTGTAGTGTTTGTCCAGTTTTGCAATTTCTGACATGTCCTCTTCATCCAGTTCAATCTCTGCACTTGCCAGGTTCTCCTGAATTCTGCCGGCGTTGGTAGATTTCGGAATCACAGCCGTATCACGCTCAACAGACCACTTGATAAGTACCTGTCCCGGTGTTGCATTGTGTTTCACGGCAATACCGGTGATCACTTCGTTCTCAAGCAGTGAAGGTTCGTCATCCGCCTTCATAGCATCAGGACGGTCGCCACTGCCAAGAGGTGAGTATGCCGTTACATGGATGTTGTTTTCTTTACAGTAATTCAGCAACTCATTTTGCTGGAGATAGGGATGCATTTCAACCTGGTTCATTTCGGGGTTGTCGTCCGTTTTTGAGATCAGGTCTTCCAGTTTTTCAATACTGAAATTTGAAACACCGAGATGTTTTACAAGTCCTTGTTTTTTGGCTTCCAGCATGGCGTTCCAGGTTTCGATAATTGGAACTTCATCCAGTGAAAGGTAGTCGTCATCACTCTCAGGAAATCCTTCCAGTCCGGGTTTGAAGGCAACAGGCCAGTGAATCAGGTATAAATCCAGGTACTCCAGCTGCAGGTCGGAGAGTGTTTTTTTCAAAGCCGGAATAACATCTTCTTCTTTATGAGCATTATTCCACAATTTTGATGTAACCCACACATCTTTTCGCTTAATGTCTCCTCCGGAAAAAACATCACTGAAGGCCTCTCCTACTTCTGCTTCATTTTGATAGACAGCCGCACAGTCGACGTGCCGGTATCCGCTTTCAAGAGCAACCTTTACAGCATTGCCGACTTTGCCGGGATCAGATTTCCAGGTTCCCAGTCCGATTGCAGCGAGTTGATCTCCGTTTTTAAATTCAAGTGTCTTCATAGATTTCTGTATATTTTATTTATTGATTTGTTCTTCTTGATTCTTCTTTAGTAAATGTAAATAGAGAGTAAAAAGTTTTGTCTATTATAAAATATAACAACAGGCAGGCTAAATCTCAGCTGTTATTCACTTTTTATTTTCTGTTGCAGGTTAAATTTTCACCAGCCAAAGCGTAACAATGGATAAAAAAAATTCCGCTGACTTTCCTTTTGAAGCACATTATATCGAAATCAACGGCAGCCGGATGCACTACATTGATGAAGGTGAAGGTGACCCGGTTCTGTTTCTGCACGGGAATCCCACTTCTTCGTACCTGTGGAGAAATATCATTCCTTATCTTTCCGCCAACGCAAGATGCATTGCCCCTGATTTGATAGGGATGGGTAAATCTGATAAGCCTGATATTGCTTACCGGTTTACTGATCATTACGATTACCTTAAAACCTTCATTGAAAAGCTTGGCCTTACAAATATTACACTTGTGGTTCATGACTGGGGCTCAGCCCTTGGTTTCCACTATGCAGATAAACAGCCTGAGAATATCAAAGGGATCGCTTTTATGGAAGCTATTTATAAGGTTCCGAAATACTCAGATCTTCCTGTAAAACCAAAAATGGCTTTTAAATTTTTGAGAACACCCGGTCTCGGCTGGCTGATGATCAGTGTCTTGAATCTGTTTGTAAAAAAGATACTTCCCGACCTGGTCATCAGAGAATTGACGAAAAAAGAGCAGGAGATCTATTCAGAACCCTATCCAACTATTCGAAGCCGGAAACCGCTGCGGGTCTGGCCGGAGGAGGTGCCTTTTGACGGTAGACCGGAAGATGTATCGGAAACTGTAGAATCTTATCACAACTGGCTGAAGAAAACAGATATACCCAAAATCTGTTTTTATGCTGAACCGGGACTGATCATTCAAAAAGAGGATGCAAAATGGATCAGCGAAAATTTTCCGAATACAAAAACGGTTTCTCTTGGCAGAGGGCTTCACTATCTGCAGGAAGATCATCCGCACCGCATCGGAGAAGAGCTGAGAACCTGGTATAACAACATACGGTGATCTATATGACCCCTGCATCGAGTGCGAAAGAGTAATAAATTATCACTTGTTTCAGATGTAAAAATCCGTGAATAGCAAGAGCGTGGTTACAATTATTCATACAATGCTCCGTATTCTTTTTAAACATCTAATTTGTTCAGTTGAAAAACAATAAACGGAAAGCATTCGGTACACGTCCGCTTGGGAAGCTGTTGAGAGAACAGGCCATTCCTGCATCGGCAGGGATTATGGTGATGTCGATCTACGGTATTGTGGACACTATCTTTGTGGGATTGTGGGTGGGCCCTCTCGGTATAGCTGCTATCACAGTTGTACAGCCTATCACCTTTTTGATTGCAAGCATCGGTATGGCTATTGGAGTTGGCGGAGCTTCTGTTATTTCACGATCATTTGGTGAAGGTGATGACGAGAAAGCATTCCGGGCATTCGGGAACCAGGTAGGCCTGACTATTTTGTTTGCCTTATTTTTTGTGATAGCCGGGTTTCTTTTTATTGACCAGGTTTTAAGCCTGTTTGGCGGGCGGGGAGAGGTAACTGAACCTGCACATACCTATTTCAGTATAGTATTGATCGGTGTTCCCTTTCTCGCCTGGGCCATGATGAGTAACAATGTTATCAGGGCAGAGGGATATCCGCGAATCGCTATGCTGACGATCATGATTCCGGCAGTTGTGAATATCATTCTTGACCCGGTTTTTATTGTCTGGCTGGATATGGGTATCGCCGGGGCTGCCTGGGCCACCACAATTTCCTATATGGCAAGTGCACTTTTTGCCACCTGGTTCTTTATTTGGGGTGATTCGCAGATGAAGCTCTCCGGGTTTTATATCAAACCCGACTACTCTCTTATCCGGCAGATTACATCATTAGGTTCTGTGACATTTGCACGGCAGGGGACCATCAGTCTTCTCTCCATTGTGCTTAACAACTCTCTCTTCATCTATGGCGGTGAACTCGGATTGTCGATATACGGTATCATCGGTCGTCTGCTGATGTTTGCCAATTTCCCGGTACTGGGAATAACACAGGGATTTGTACCGATCCTGGGATTCAATTACGGTGCCAGACTGATGGATCGCGTTAAAAAACTGATTAAAATATCGATGGTATCAGCAACATTGATCTCATTTGGTATTTTTGTAGTGATCATGACACTCGCACCGTACATTGTTTCTGTTTTCACCAACGACCAGGCGCTGATAGATCAAACTACACCGGCACTCAGGGCAGTGTTCCTGGCCACTCCGCTTCTTGCAATAAACCTCCTTGGCAGTGCCTACTTCCAGGCAATTGGACGGGCACGTCCCGCACTTATTCTCTCCCTTTCAAAACAGGGATTTCTGCTGATCCCGCTTATATTTATCCTCCCGCTTTTTTTCGGGATTTACGGGATCTGGTTCTCTTTCCCGCTTGCGGATATCGGTGCTGCACTGATTACGGCTGCCTTTTTGAGATATAACTTCAGGAAGGAGCAAGGTTCAGAGCAAACAGTCCATAAAAGTATACCTTGATGAATTGAGACAAATTGATTATTTAGAATTTATTATACCATCAACGGTTAATTATCAATCTCTTTAAAGAGCCAGTGTAATCGTATTTATTATCAGGATAAATGAAAAATCGTTTCACATTTTTAACGTCATCAGCACTTTTTTCTGCACGCAGGATCCGGGCAGATAAAAGAGATGCGTTTAAACCTGCATTTCCGCAAATTGTTTTTTACCTGAGACTGCTGTTTTCAGAATGTTGTTGTTGTAAATCTTCAGTCTGAGACTATGGCAGGACCGATCCGGAAGACAAAAACATCAAATTGGATCCTGCCGCTCATCGTACTATCACAATTCTGCTGTACATCACTTTGGTTTGCCGGAAATGGTGTAATGTCTGAACTTATAGCTGAATTCAACCTTGAATCCCAGGCACTGGGACACCTTACATCTGCTGTTCAGTTCGGGTTTATTGCAGGTACATTCATTTTTGCCCTGTTGACGATTGCTGACCGCTTCTCTCCTTCTAAAGTGTTCTTTATCAGCGCATGCATTGCTTCTGCATTTAATCTTGCCATTATACTGGAGAGTAATACGTTTACCAGCCTGCTGATATTTCGTTTCGTTACAGGTTTTTTTCTGGCGGGAATCTATCCCGTGGGAATGAAAATTGCGGCAGATTATTATGAGAAAGGGCTGGGTGTATCTCTTGGTTTTTTAGTGGGTGCGCTGGTTGTCGGAACCGGATTTCCACATCTTGTAAAAGTATTTACCGGTGAATTTCCCTGGATACTGGTATTGATTATTACATCGGTACTTGCTCTTGCCGGCGGACTTTTAATGCTGATTTGGGTTCCGGACGGCCCGTTCAGAAAAGCAGGGCAAAAACCGGATCTATCCCTTCTGTTCAAGGTCTTCAAAAACCGGGATTTCCGCTCTGCAGCATTTGGTTATTTTGGTCACATGTGGGAATTATATGCATTCTGGGCATTTGTTCCTGTTATTTTCTCGACATACGCACTTAAGCATCCAAATGTCAGTTTCAATATCCCTCTTCTCTCATTCCTGGTTATTGGAATAGGAGGAATTGCCTGTGTGCTTGGAGGATACTTGTCTCAATATCTTGGAACAGGTAAAACAGCTTCTCTGTCCCTGCTTCTTTCCGGCCTCTGCTGCATCTTCTCGCCTTTCTTTTTTGATTATCAATCTGAACCGCTTTTTATTCTGTTTATGATATTCTGGGGGATGGTAGTTGTGGCAGATTCCCCGTTGTTTTCAACATTGGTTGCTGACAGTGTATCTGCAGAATCAAAAGGCACTGCACTTACAGTCGTTAACTGCATCGGCTTTTCAGTAACAATTATCAGCATACAACTTCTGAACGTACTGAGTAACTATATCAATCCGGTATTTCTCTTTACAATTCTTGCGATTGGCCCGATAATAGGGTTGATAAGTCTATTCCGGGTAAACAGAACGAACAGAACAGAATTTGGTTTATCTCCTAAGAACATACTGTAGCGACTGACAAAAAACCTGAACCAAATCCTATGCGACACCAAAGTCAGACTTTTAATCTTTTTGTTTTGCTTTTCAGCGCAGTGACTATTATTTCATCGCTGCTTATTCCGGGGTTTATGACCGATGCGGTTCCGTGGTTTCTCTTTGTCTCAGTGGTGGTTTTGGGTATCCCTCACGGCGCAATTGACCATATCATTGCGGGTGATATATACGGATTTAAAAACCGCCTACGCGATCACCTTCTTTTTTACAGCAGCTACCTGCTGGTTATGCTTGCGGTGGGACTTCTCTGGTTCTTTGCACCTGCTGCCGGAATGATATTTTTTCTGCTCATATCCGTATATCATTTCGGTCAGTCGGATGCAGTAGCCATGCTGCATAGCAGTAACCGCTGGATTACATGGTTTACCTGGGTGCGCGGCACTGCTGTTATAGGCCTGATTATTTTTGCAACTCCCGAAGTTGCTCTTCCCATTATTGAAACTGCCATTCGCCGGGATCCCGGATGGTTTGACCTTCTTTACAGGTACTCAGGTTTTATTTCACTTTCAATTGTGTTGATCTATTCTGTTTTTATTTTGTTTGCGGGGTTCGTTGCTGATCTTAAAATGAAAAAAAGCCAGTTTTATATTGATTCAGTGATTCTGATCTTTCTGTTCTATGCCACTGATCCTCTTATAGCGTTTGCAGTCTATTTTGCACTTTGGCATTCGGCGGGACACGTACAGGAGATGATCAATTTTTTCGCGAAACAAGGGCGTGATATTTCGATCCCGGAATTTTATAAACTCGCACTTCCCTTTACAGGCGTATCACTTGTTGGTCTGCTTTTACTTTTTTATATCTACCGGACATTTTCATTTGAAAATGAGATGATTTCCCTTTTATTCATACTTATCAGTGTACTTACCCTGCCACATATGCTGGTGGTTGATAAAATGTTTAAATCAACGCAGAGCTGATATAAAATCCATAAAAAAACCCCGCTGTTTGTAAGACAGCGGGGTTTTATCATATGATGTAAGAATTATCAGAGGGCCGATTCCATTTTTTCATAATCGTATCCTTCTTCTTTACTCATTGCCTGGGCAGCCAGGGTCAGCAGTATGCCATATATCACTTTAGAGCTTACGTCAGCTACTGTATATGTGATGTGGCGTGCAACAACGGCCGATTCAGTCAATGCGGGCTCCAGTGAGAAACTGAAGAGGTAAGGCATCAGGTACGCACCGGGATAGAGCATCCATGAGAAGAGGAACAGCGTCCAGATACTGCCAAGATATTTTTTGGCGCTTGCAGGAGCAGCCTCTTTCCCTTCATCGATAACACGCTTCATTAAAATCAGAATGTGAATGAAAAAGAGTGTAGAGATGAATCCCCAGATAAAGAAAATAGTAGGGTTGGTCACTTCATAAAATTGGCCAACGTAACCTGTAAGTATCATTGCGGTTCCGGAAAACCAGAACTGATTTCTTATTGAACTGAAACTGCTTTTGGTAAGCGTAACAACAAACAGAATCTGAAAAAGGAGCATAGGCACATCAATCAGCCAGTTCAGGTATCGGTAGCCATTGTTGAAAAGATCACTGTCGCTGGCAGTTACATAGGTGCCCGAGGATGCATCGAAAGTAAAAGCTCCGGTCCAGTTTTGTTGTTGAATCAGCAGCAGCAGAAAAGCCGAAACCATCACAACTACAGAAAGTACAGATGATATTCTGTACTTTGGAGCTACGGTTTTGATAGTCAGGATAAAATAGAGGAGGGCAGCGAGCATCACCGCATATCCTACAGTCAGCACATGAGCAGACATTTGATAGGCCATCTCGGTGTAACCGGTGAGGTCACCGACATAGTTTTCAAACGTCGCATTTCCAAAGATATTCGAGTTATTCATATTCCCATTTTTTGTTTTTCGTGAAAATTTGATGTAATTGTTTACAGCACAAGAAGTTACAATTACATATTATTTTGTATGCGTTTTAATGTACTCAGCTAACCGTAAAATTTATCAAATCGTTTGTTTTATAATGAAAAAATAAAATTTTATAGAAAATGAATGAATGTATTATTTGGTATGTTGTAATTAGTTTTTAATAATTTAAGATGATGTCATATTTTAATTTAACACAATACTAATTATGTTATAAATTGATGTACAGCATTTACTAACGAATATCGGTTAAGAGTTGTGAATGAGCTAAGTTCGACACCTGGATAGACGAAAAAATCATCAACTGTATGAAAATATTGTTCAGATATTAGTTCGTTCTGATGTTAAGGAGCCGTTTTAGGTGCTACCACTGGAAGACGCCTTATCTCCACCCTCATTTATTATCGAGCAGAGTATGCCGTCAGGCATAATTGATATTGTAGTCCCTGATTTCAATCCGGGGTAAGATAGTCGGTCTGCTGGGAAGTGCCATACGGCACGGACGATTTGCTCGTTGGATCCGCCGCGCCCTTATGGTCCGCTTGAAAGTTAAACTCGTTGCATTCCTGTAACAATATTACCCCAAAAATGCTCCCAGAGGAGCATAAGAGAAGATCCATGGGTTCTCTTTTTGGAATCAACAATATCTGCTTCCGGATGCATTAAAACTTAGGATTTTAAAAATATCAAAACGTTTTGGCAGTACTGATCTTACAATGTTGTTTTAACTGTTTTCCTTTATTTTCCAATCTTCAATTTCAACAAAGTCTGATTCACCATCAGAACCGGTATATACAAGCCGGTCTGATAATTCTACAGATTCAGATCGCTCAGACAGTACCGCAGATCGCCTGATAATTCGAGCCTCTATTTTAATTTTTGAATCGATTGTGTCTGTGATTTCAGCTGAAAATGATTTTCTATTGCGAAATACAATATGCTCCGGAACAGCTCCTTCAGGCCAGTTCCGGACGGTGAGTTCAAGATTCGTCCCTTGCTCACGTACATCAGATTCTACGGGTGAAACCTCACTCCAATCTTCATAAGTGGCTTGAACGATCTCAATGTCACTGTTCTGAGATGCTTTTTTTGATTGCATACAACCGGATAAAACTATTATAAATGTGATAAGGATAATAAACGGGGTTTTCATAAGTTTTTGCTATATATATTTTTCCTGATTATAAATCTCTTGTTTATACAACCTATAAAATTAATCGATAAGATTTAGCATGAAAAAAATCACTGCTTTTTCAGTTCTTCTTTTAACTGCTTTCACAATTTGGGGGTGCAGTGATTCAACAAGCCCCGGTTCAGCAATTGAAGAGGCGTCATCCGAAAGACAGTTTATATGGGACGCAATGAATTTCTGGTATTTCTGGCAGGACGAAGTTCCCGAACTGGCCGATAATAAGGCATTTTTTGATGATGAGCAGGCCTTTCAAAACTACCTTATGGGTTTCAGCAGTTCAAGAGCATTATTTGATGACCTGCAATTTGAACAGGATGATTTTTCATTTTTCATCGATGATTTTGAAGAATTTCAGCAGTCGAGGCAGGGGATTTCAAGGGATTTTGGTTTTAATTTTGGTCTTGTGCGGCTAAACAGCCAGGGAGATGTATTTGGATACGTGCAATTTGTACTGCCAGGTTCGCCCGCAGATGATGCAGGGTTGACCCGAGGTGATGTTTTTACGGGAATCAACGGTACCCGGCTGACTATAAATAATTTCCGCGACGTATTAAGCGGTGACAGCTATGAGCTTATCATGGCTGAATTTATAGAAGGAGAAATTTCTGAAACCGGTGAAACCGTTCAGATAAATGCAGTTGTATTGCAGGAAGATCCCATTTTCCTCTCAAAAATTATCGATACAGGAACTTCAAAAGTAGGATATCTTGTGTACAATTCGTACCGTACTAACTCTCACCAGGATCTGAATGATGTTTTTAGGTTATTCGGATCTGAAGAAAATATTGATGAGCTGGTGGTTGATGTCAGGTATAACGGCGGCGGAGCCCTGGTAACCAGCACAGCGCTCTCCACAATGATATCGGGTCTTGGTAATTCTGAATTGTTTGCTGAATTTACATTTAATTCCAAGCGATCAGGGCAAAATCAAACCATAGATTTTATGGATGAGCTGCCCGTTTTTAATGATGAGGGTAGTCAGGAATCGGAAGAGCCGATCAATAAATTATCACTTAACCGTGTATTTGTACTTACCGGATTTGGAACAGCATCTGCCAGTGAGACTATGATCAACGGCATCGATCCGTTTATGGAGGTAATTCTTATTGGCAGGCAAACGGTCGGAAAGGACGAAGGATCAATTACACTGTTCGATTCACCATCACCTTTCACAGACGATGACAACGCGAACCCGGATCACAAGACGGCAATTCAGCCAATTGTATTGAAAATTGTCAACTCGCTGGGACAGGATTATCCCGATGGATTTACACCGGATTTTGCAGTTAATGAGATAAATTTTTTACAAACGAATGGTACATTACCCGCTTTGGGAGACGAGAATGAGCCGCTTTTGTCGAAAGCCCTGGAAGTGATTAATGGGGAACCGGTTGCTAAAACAACTGCTGCTAATTCACTGCTCTATCCGGAATTTGAAATGATCGGAGACAGCAGAGACCTGGTACAATTTGGTAAAGAGATGTACTTGTTACCCGGAGAGTTGGAAAAAATGGAATTTTAAACTTATCTCTTTTTAAAAATCCCGGGCCAAAAATAGTACTGATGTCATATCAATTACTAAATTTTATTTCTTCGTATAAATAAAGTGGAATATGATTGAGCTAACTGCGAAATTAACTTTTTGATGCATCACCAAAGTTTCATTATCTCTTCCTGAGATTTAAAATCCTGTTCACAATTATGAAGCCTGATATTGTCAGTTACATAATTATGGTTTTCTTTGCTTTTTGGGTCGGCTTTTCTCCGTCTGCGAAGGGCCAGATCATCCTGGATGGAGAATTTTCTGACTGGACAGATATTGAAGCAGTCAAAGAATCCGATTCATTTGTAAGAAAATTTAAATTAACAGATAATCAAAAATATCTCTACGGATATCTCCAGGTTTCAGATTCGGTAAGTATTCAGTCATTTAACGGCAAGCTTTCCCTCATATTCAGTGCCGGTTCTGATACATTAAACCTGATCTTTTCGCGCCAGGATAATCTGCAAACGCAAACTTATGTGCATACCGGGTTTGGCACGGGAATCGGACATCATACATTTGATGAAGATACTCTTGACCCTCCAACCGAACTCAGCCTGGCGGTGCTTCCGAGCCATCAATCCCGTCAATTCGAATTCAGGATTAAAAAAAAACGAGACGATATTTTTACTGATCATACCGGTATGGACGTTCAGTTACTCTATACTCTGAATGATTCAACTACACATCTTGGATCTGATAAATATACGTTCAAAAATCATGAATTTAAGAAGTTCTCGCAATCAATAGAGAAAGATGAAGATGAAGCAAGGCTGCTCACATGGAATGTAATGGGAGATAAATTGAAAAATTATTCAGTCTTTAAAAAAGTGATAGATGCTGCAAATCCCGATATTGTGCTGCTGGAAGAGGTATATGAAGGAATAGAGCCGGGAGATCTGCACAAACATCTTTTTCCCCCCGGCTGGCATATTTCTGTCAGCGAAAATGGATACCGAAAAACCGTTATTGCATCACGGGAGCCGCATAAGTTTTTGAAATTGTTATCAGATATTGAATATCCTTCCAAAAATATCAGTGATTTGATTAATGAACAGCCTGTTGGCTTGCAATGGGTGAGAGAAGACAGATCAAATGGTATATCAAGCTCCGGAGCACTGATAGAAGCGACTGGTCAGGAGATCCTGTTTGTATTGGTTGGGCTCACCTGCTGCGGACATGATGGTTCCTGGGAAGATACAATGAGAATTTTGGAAGCAAGCCTGCTGTCCGAAAGAATCCAACATATTCTTGAGGAAAGAGAAGTTCCTGTGATCATCAGCGGTGATCTGAATTTGGTCGGGTCGGTCCAGCCGCTGGATATTTTACGTAATTCCAAATCCCCTCCTTTAAAAAGTCTGGATATGCTTCAGCACACAGACCGGGCGGCATACACGTGGCGCGGTTTAATAAATAGTCCGTTCGGTCCAGGCCGGCTGGACTACGTATTGGTTGATCAGTCCCTGGTAACCGAAGGGTTTATAATTAAACTTGAGGATCTGCTGACGGATGAGGAGCTGATGAAATCTTCTGACCACTATCCCCTTGTTACCGATATTAAAAAGCATTGAAACTTAATTTTCAAAATTCCGTCTGATTTATGATATTCAGGATGTCGTGACACAGGTTTCTGTTTATCAATGGCTTAACCGTTATTGAATCTGCCTTTGTCCGGTGGCAAATCTTAATTTTATCATAAAATTATGAAACAGAAAACATTCATTTTACTGATTTTAATGTCAGGTATATTCTTTCCGGTTCATGCTCAGAATTTGAATCCAAACTACGATGCAAACCTGGCATTTGAATTGGGCGGGGATGAATACGGCATGAAACCGTATGTTCTTGTAATTCTGAAAACTGGTGATAACAATACAACCGATCAGGAATTTATTTCCAAACAGTTTTCAGGTCACATGCAAAATATTGAAAAAATGGCTGCCGAAGGGAAACTGGTTTTAGCCGGGCCGCTTGCCAAAAATGATCAAACATACAGGGGGATATTCATCCTGGATGTTTCATCAAAGCCGGAAGCTGAAAAACTTTTGCAAACAGATCCTGCAATTCGTGAAGGTCTGCTTGCCGCTGAAATGTTTGAATGGTATGGATCAGCTGCACTGCCGGTTTACCTGGATGCATCCGATAAAATCTGGAAGAAGAAACAGTAACTAATGTAGATCTGTATCATGAGCAAATTCAAAACTGAGATTAAATGGGGAGTTATATTTGTGGTGATGAGCCTGGGCTGGATGCTTCTGGAACGTCTGACAGGCCTGCACGATGAACATATTGACAAGCATTTCATTTATACCAATTTTATAGCCATTCCTGCAATTGCGGTGTATGTTTTTGGTTTGCTTGACAAAAGAGAGAACGACTACAACGGGGTGATGAACTACAGTGAGGGGTTTCTCTCAGGTCTGTTGATTACCCTGGTGGTGACACTCTTTGTGCCGGTTACCCAGTACATTACATTGAATATCATTACTCCCGATTTCTTTCCAAATATGATTGAGTACGTTACTCGAAATGATATAATGACAAGAGAAGCTGCAGAAAACAATTTCAACGCGCAAATCTATATGATGCAGGGGCTGATCGGTGCTCTGCTGATGGGTGTTTTAACTTCTGCTGTGGTTGCTATCTTTACAAGAAAGTCTTAAGTAAAAAGAGTTTATGAATTTAAAAAGTTTTTTTAGATTTCAATTATCAGGCAAACTCTTCAAATCTTCACGCATTTTGTTAATCTTCAAAAATTATGAATAAGTATATAAAAAATGTCATAGAAGCTTTCAGTTGCATACTTTTATTAATGTTATTACCGGCATGCAGTTCTGATGATGAGTCGCTTGATATAACCGGCAGATGGAATGTAGAAACCTACTCGATTCTTACTGAAGTTAATGATGAAGTGCTGAATGATGAGACTTTTCAGGATGCAGGGATTTATACATTAAATCCTGATGGTTCCGGGACGGTTACCCTGAATGTACCCGGCCTCTCCCTCGCTCCAAACACCTCAATTTTTTGGTCATTAAACAATTCCGGAGATGTAATTACAATTGATTATCGTACCGGGCAAGAGCCATTTGATTACCAGTTAACTGTAAACTCTGAAAATAGCCTGACATGGCTTTACGAGACATTTACTGATAATAACGGGGTCACTTCTTATTTCTCCGCAACTATCCGGGTCGTAAGAGAGTGATTCTCTATTTGTATTCAACCTTCGCTGCATGAGCCCCATCTGTCAGGGTGATATTCAAATGAAATAAACGGATCCGTTCTCTATACAGATTCTCGGTATCAGCTCTGTGCAAGTAATCAAATTAAAATCACACTTGAAGATTGCTTTATGGCCTGTTACTGTCGCTGTTTTTATGAGAAAAGCATGTATTCAAATACTTTACTTGTATTATATATGCATAAATCATTATTATGGATAGCCATACGGGGCCAATCCAAGAGCCAAAAAATTTACAATGCCACTTTTCATGGATTATCATATCATTTCCGACATCGACATCGATGCGGTAAAAGAGGGGCATATGGCAGATAAATCCGTACAGGAAAAATACGGCGTCAAGTATATTCAATTTTGGGTAAACCAGGAGGCTGGAACGATATTCTGCCTGATCGATGCGCCTGATAAAGAGTCTTGTGAAAAAGTTCACCAGGAAGCCCATGGGAATATCGCCTGCCAGATTGTACAGGTTGAGAGCGGCTTTTATAAACTATTTATGGGTGAATCCCATCGGCTGGATCATGGAATTGTGGTTGGGAAAGACGGCGACTTAGACAAAGCCTGCCGTTTTGTGCTTGCGATTGATATTTTGGGAATCACAAAAGCGACAGGGTCAAAAGATTTTAGCAGATTAATTTTTCCTGACCACCCCAAAAAACTGATCCGGCAAATCATTCCCTCTTACGAAGGGCAAGAAGTTAAAAACAGCGAATATGATGGTATCCTTGCCGTCTTTACGCAAGCTGAAGAGGCGATGGGTTGTTCCATTGAGATTCAAAAAGAGTTACTAAAAAGAATGGAAAAACCGAAGGATCAATCCTGGAATATCACATTCAAAATGGGTGTCGGAGGCGGACAACCTGTGACACTAAACGATGAATTTTTTGAGAAAACCATCCGGCTTGCAAAGCGACTGAGTTTAATTGCTAATGATCAGGAGATTGTTGCATCGAATATGGTTAGAAAATTGAGTGGATTTGAGGAAAGACCAAAAAGAAGCTCAGCATTAAAAGCGATTCGATTGGCAGAAGAGGAGTTTCTTGAACAACTGTTTGATATCACCGAAAAAAATCTGTCTAGTGATACATTTAATGTTGAGAAACTCTGCCGCGACATCGGTATCAGCCGTTCACAGCTCTACAGGAAAGTTAAAGCGGTTAGCGGTCGATCGCCGGTCACATTCATTCGCGATATACGCCTGAACAAAGCCCTCTTACTCATTAAAGAGAACAAGTACAATCTCTCGGAAATAGCCCTGGAGATTGGATATAACAATCCCTCCTATTTTTCAAAGTGTTTCCGGGATAAATATGGTGTGAAAGCTTCAACTATAGCTGTTTAACTTTTTTTTAAAAATTTGATGAACTGGTTTCTATAAAACAGCTGGGAAAAATCAGAAATATTAGTAAAAGCGTGAATTTGAGAGTTGGATTAAATAGTCCATACACTCAGCAGTTACTGCTATGCTTTTATATATGGATTCACATTTAAGTTGATAAAATAGAGAAAATTATCAATCTCGGAAATAGTGTATGAATTGGGGTTCTCCAATCCATCCTGTTTTGCCAAATGCTTCAAAGAAAAGTATGGTATCTCTCCCTCCAAAATAAAGGTTGAAGTGTAGTTTGTCGTAGGTAAAACAAGACTACGATAATGAGACTCTCAACCGGGACTCAAGCCTGCGATTCAACTGTTATGTCAGACAACGGTTTGGCGGACCGCGAAGCGCTACGCTTGTTAATTGACATTCTCCGATATTGGTGACAACTTGATTTCCATTTATTCGTTAACTATAGTAGCAAGAAAACCTTCAAACTTTCCGAATCAAGACCAATTTTGTACATTAAATCATGGAAACAGTAAAAGTAGACATATTAAATCCAAAAGCCAGAAAGCTTCTAAAAGACCTGGCGGACTTAAATTTGATTACTATTCGTGAAACAACCAGGAGTGACTTTTCTGAGGTATTAAACAAAATCAGATCCAAGTCAGATACTGTACCAAGCCCTGAAGAGATTGCTGACGAAGTGGAAGCCGTCCGCTCACAGCGAACCAATAAATAAGTATGCGTCTCATTCTCGATACCAATCTATGGATCAGTTTTCTGATTAGCAGCAACTATGAGAAACTCGACGAATTACTGTTTAATCAGAAATGTAAACTTCTATTCAGCCAGGAACTTCTCGAGGAATTTGCAGCTGTTGCTAAACGCCCAAAACTCAGAAGATATATTTCAAAAGATGAATTGGAAGATATTTTAGAAACGATCGATGAAGTTGCTGAATTCGTGAATGTATCTTCAGTGATGACAGAATGCCGGGATCCCAAAGATAACTTCTTGCTATCGCTGGCAGTTGATGGCAAAGCTGATTACTTGTTGACAGGAGACAAAGATTTATTGGAGTTGAAAAAAATTGAGGATACGGAAATCAGAACCATATCTGAATTCTTTGATATAGTTGACTTTTAATCTCTTCACTAAACCCGGTATTTGTGATGACAATTAATTAATTTTGCCTACAGCAGGAGGGCATTATTTTGGAAGTGACAAACTCTATAATCCCCTCTTGAGAGGGGAAAAGCGTAAACGAAACGGCAAAGCCGGGTGAGTTTAGCAAGGGGTGTGTGCCCTGACTTTGATAATGAACCTTAATTTTTCCAGATTCCTTACCCAGGCAAACACACTCCTGGTTTTTAAAGCTCGCTTGGCGATCTTTCTCAAATCTGTCACCTCTCAAGAAGTGATTTCGAAGGTCTTAACACGTTCCAAGTCTGAAATCTGTAATCGTCAGTGCAAACTGTCAGATTATAGGTCGAGTAAATATTCTTCACTTCTTGGTTTTAAAAGCAGGAGTCTTTTCTAAACACTCATGACTATCTCGTTAACATGACACTACCCATGCAACAAATGTTGCATTTTTTGCAACAAATGAGGTGGAAGCGAAATAAACGTGGCGTTATCTATAAACCGAAATCAATATTCAACCTTAAAAAACGGTGACTATTATGAACAGTTTATATAAAATTTCTCTGATCTGTACCCTGCTCCTCTCTTGGGCATTCACAGCGTGTCAGGCTCAACCTGAAGATGGTATTATGACCGAATACCCGGAAGAAAAAGCCGAAATCATGCAGACATGGAATGAAATTAATGAAAGCGTGAAGAACGGTGATATAGACAAATTAATCTCATTCCATGCCTATGGACCCAAGTTCACTGAATTTAAACAAGGGGCTCCAAGAAACGGCGGTGAGGAAAACGAAGCCTTTGAACGAGGAGTGTTTGGAAGCGTTAAGGAAGCTGTAAAAATGGACGCAAATGATTTGAAAATTGCAGTCTATTACGGGAATGTAGCCGTGGTAACGTTCCATTCAGATTTTCACTTGCAGTTTGAAGAAGAGATGGCTGTAGTGAATGATCAGATCAGCTTGGTGTTTGTCAAAAATAATCAAGGGGATTGGAAAATTGTGCATGAGCATCATTCACCTCTGAATATGGAATAAGAATTTCTACCTTGACCAAACTGTATCAACCTGATTTTTAAAGTTCAGACATCAAGACCGGATATGAATCAAATTTGCTATTTATTGAACGAATAGTGATAGATTAAAACCCTACCGGTAAATATATTACTCAATTGGTACGTATCTTTAGAGTCAACAATTCTTTGATATAGCCACTATATCTGTGATTGAAAAATATGGGGGATCTTAAGAGACCTAAAGCTTTAAAACTAAACCTGTAAATAATACTCAGAGGTGAATTTATGAAAAAATTGGTTTATACATCGTTCCTAATGGTCGTTGTTATCTTTTCGACAATTATGTGCGAGCGCAATCAGAGCGAAGGGGAGTTGCCCGATGATTTGGCTCCCATAGGTGCGAATTTACTTGATGGTCTTGGTGATTACAGCATGCCTGTAACCAGCAGTGTACCGGAAGTACAGCAATGGTTCGATCAGGGCTTAATGCTCACATATGGCTTTAATCACGATGCTGCCGAGCGGTCCTTTCTGAAAGCCGCTCAACTCGACCCCGAATGTGCCATGTGCTGGTGGGGAGCTTCATTGGTGCTTGGACCCAATATCAACGCTGCAATGAATCCTGCAAGTAACGAAATAGCCTACGAGCGGGTGCAGAGGGCACAGTCGCTGGCAGAAAACGCAACCGAACGCGAACAAGCCTATATCAACGCACTGTCAGCAAGGTATACCGAACAGGCTCCCGACGATCGTACGCCGCTGGACCGGGCTTTTTCAAATGCAATGAGGCAGGTTGCTGAAGAGTATCCGGATGACCTTGAAGCGGCAACCTTCTATGCTGAGTCAATGATGACGCTCCAGCCCTGGAATTACTGGGATGAGGACGGCAGGCCAACCGGAAACACCGAAACCATTGTATCTGTACTCGAATCCGTGATGGAGCGCGATCCGGATCATGCAGGCGCACTTCACCTGTATGTTCATGCTGTAGAAGCATCCGATGATCCCCATCGCGGGGTCCGTGCCGCCGACAGGCTGCGCGACCTTATTCCCGGTTCCGGTCACCTTGTGCACATGCCTGCACATATATACGCCCGCGTAGGCCGCTGGCAGGATGCGGTGATCGCCAATGAAATAGCGATTAAAGCAGACGACGCTTATCTCGCCATTTGCCGTCCGGGAATAGGCGTTTATCCGCTGGGTTACGTGCCACATAACCACCACTTTCTCTGGTTTGCAGCTACCATGATCGGCGACAGCGAAACAGCACTGGCAGCAGCCCGTTCCACTGCCGCCCGCACCAGCAACCCGGAACTCCTGGGTGCTCCCGGACTTGATCCGTTGCAGGACTTTTCAATGACAGAAACATTTGCGAATATCCGTTTCGGCCGGTGGGATGCTATTGTAAATACCCCAAAACCGGATGAGCAGTGGCTTTATATGAATGCTGTCTGGCACTACGGTCAATCGATAGCAGCATTGCGGCAAGACCGTTTAGAAGATGCCCGTGAGCACTACCGGATGGTGGATGAAGCAACCCGTGATCCCGAAATCAAAGCTTTGAAAAAATGGGACCGTTACTCCATGGTTCATGCCATTGAAATTGCCGAAAGAATACTGGCTGCTGAATTCGCACTGGCTGACGGCGATTCCGAAACAGCGATCAGTGCACTGCGCGAGGCCATTCCTGTTGAGGATGCAATTCCTTATGATGAACCGCCGGGCTGGCACCATCCGGTGCGGCAGATTCTCGGCGGAGTACTGTTTGAATCAGGACAGGCGGCTGAAGCCCAAAAGGTTTACGAGGCCGAATTGCGCCGTAATCCCGAGAATGTATGGTCGTTATTTGGCTTGAAACAATCGTTATTGGCTCAAGACAAAAACGGAGAGGCTGACCAGGTTGCCGAAAGGTTTGCGATTGCTTCAGCCCATGCCGATATCGAACTGGAACGGTCTTATTATTAATATGAATTTCAGTAGAATGGGACCAGGCATCTCCCGATTCAATTAATCGGGAGATGGTTTAATCCCCTATAGAGAGGCTGTAAGTATATTCATCAGCCATATACATTTGCCACGGAGGTGCAAAGTCACTGAGACAAACGAAGTTTAATAAAATTTTACAAGTTCACTTCGTGAAACTTCGAGCCCTCGTGGCTTCGTGGTGAATTTCACTAATTCTCAACAAGTGATGATGCGTTATTATCTCACAGCCTCTAGAGAGGGGAGTGATTGCGTAGCGTTCAGCGGAGCAATCAGGGATTTGTCCCGTAATTAAAATCCAAACTCTAAGAACCATTTGCGATGCTATCAGCATGGTGGCGGAAGGTGAATACCTTTTCCGATATACCAAATTTGATAAATTCACATTTTTAAGACAAGGAAATTAATATGAATAGAACCACTGTTTCAATTTCGATTTTGCTGGGAGGGATTTTACTGTTAGTTGCAGTCATATTTGTATTCCGTCCTGGAAACCAACCGGAAATCGAGACAGGTACGCTGCTGGGCCAGCCCAAAGCACTTCCGGAGTTCGAATTGGTAAATCATCAGGGAGAAACGATTACCCGCCGCGATCTTACCGGTCAATGGAGCTTGCTGTTCACGGGTTTTACATCCTGCCCCGATATTTGTCCGTCCACGATATATGTACTTAACGCACTGGATGAAAAACTGCGCGCCAACCAGGATGAGTTCAGAATGATCCTTTTGAGTGTTGACCCGGAGCGCGACACCCCAGGGGTCATGGCGCAATATATTGAGTTATTCAGTCCATCGCTGACCGGCATTACAGGCAGCTTGTCCGGAATTGAGCAGTTCTGCAATGAGATTGGAATGAGCTTCATTCATATACCGGGCACGGAAGGCAGATATACGGTTGAACACTCAGGTGCCCTGGTGCTTATCGATCCCAGGGGGCGCATATCGGGATACTTCAGGCCTCCGTTTGATACAGACCTTATGGCCAGGGACCTTCAGGCGATCGCGGGCCATGGCGGAATGTTTTAGATTTTAAGGTTCAAATCACGCAGATTTCCGGCATACCATTCGAAGAGAGATCAAACTCTGTCAGCTTCCCTTTTCAGTACTGAGAATGTATTTGGCTAAAACGCCGGAGTGTTGAATGCATCCATTTTACCTTTCCGGTGCGTCCAGCCACCGGAAATGGCAATGGATACAGAAGTCTATCGCTTCAAATGTAGTTGATTATGGCATGATTAAAACTTACTCTGCTAATCGGGAAATTGTATAACAACCTTCTCCATTCATATCCATTGCTGGACTAAGATTCAGCAAACTATCCAGTGGCTTTAGCCACATTTCAGTCACTATTTACATTACAATTACCGACACCTTTTAATATTCAAAGTATACTTCTCATTAATCCCTTTATTAAGATTTCAAAATAATATCATGAATCATTTGTGGTAATCTTTGAATGAAATGTGGTGGAATTCATTCTTCTGTGGAGATACATTTTAAACCAGATAGCTTTAAATCATCAACTCGGCTCCGCAATTCGTCGAACGGTGATTAATCAATTCAATGAGGATAATTATGGATGTCATGTTTAGGGAATTAAAAGATAAACTTTCCGGCGAGATGATTCTGCCGCAGGATAGCAACTATGATGATGCACGATCCATCTATAACGCCATGATCGACAAGCACCCCGGTTGTATTGTGAAGTGTAATAACAGGGATGATGTAGTAGAAGCTATACAATTTGCACGGGCAAAAGGAATTGAAGTATCCGTACGTGGCGGTGGCCATAATGGTGCTGGTCTTGCACTGGTGAATGATGGAATGGTCATTGATCTGTCCCTAATGAAGGATATCCAGGTTGATCCAGATAAGCGAACGGCCGTTGTTCAAGGGGGGTGTCTGTTATCTGAAGTGGATAAAGCCACTCATGAGCATGGCCTCGCACTTCCCAGCGGAATTATCGGTACTACAGGTGTAGCCGGCCTTACACTGGGAGGCGGAATGGGTTATCTTACCCGAAAAGGCGGCTTGACAATTGACAGGCTGCTGGAAGCAGAAGTTGTATTGGCATCGGGAGAAGTAGTTACAGCCAGTGAAACCAGCCACCCGGACCTGTTCTTTGCGATTCGCGGAGGAGGCGGGAATTTCGGAGTCGTAACGTCATTTACATTTAATCTTTTGCCCATTAAAAATGTATATGGCGGTCCTATGTTCTGGCCGCTGAAAAAGGCACATGAAGCGATGAAGTTTTATGATGAGATCACCAAAGATGCCCCAAACGATCTCTACGGATTTTTTGCCTTCTTGATTGTCCCGCCCGGTGACCCATTTCCTGAACATTTACATTCGAAAAATGTGTGCGGAATCGTCTGGTGTTACACCGGCCCGATGGAAAATGCAGAAGAGGTGTTCAAGCCAATCCGGGAGTTTGGGCCTCCTATTCTCGATTTTGTGGGCGAAATGCCGATGCCGGCTCTGAATGGAATGTTTGACGAACTCTACCCACCGGGAATGCAGTGGTACTGGAAAGCGCATTATGTTAATGAATTAACCGATGATGCGATCCGCGAAAATATCAAACACGGATCCAATATTCCATCCATGCATTCAACAACTCATCTCTATCCTATCGACGGCGCTGTTCATGATGTAGAAGCCGGCGACACCGCCTGGGCAAAACGGGATACGCGATGGTCCCAGGTAATTGTGGGCGTCGATCCTGATCCCAAGAATGCAGATAAAGTCACCAAATGGTGTAAGGATTATTACGATGGTCTTATCCCGCACACCGAAGGCGGAGGCTATGTAAATTTTATGATGGAAGAGGGGGAAACCCGGATTAAAGCATCATACGGTGACAATTACAAACGCTTGCAGAAAGTAAAAGTCAAATACGATCCGGATAATTTTTTCCACATCAATCAAAATATTAAGCCTTCGGAGCGATGAAAATATTATTGAGATTGTTCTTTTTACTATTCTCCATCCTCTGGATTATGGCCTGTAATCCGAAATCGAATAGTGCAGACCAGGATGATATTTCTAAGGAGTCAGATGCTGTTAAAACCAGTAAAGAAAGCCCATTGCCGGATTATGATCCATCAATGGATTTGACGATTACCGGAGGGGAATCAATTGAAATACTTGGAGATACCCTGGGCATTAAAATGTATATCGGAACGATGCAGCCAGGTGATTCAGTGGCCTGGCACACCCATCCCGATCACAGCGTTTATGTGATTGAGGGAGGGACACTGACGGTTTATTTCAAAGGAATGGAAAAGCAAATCATGGAATTACCTGCCGGAGTAGGATTTATCAGCCCTCCCTTGGCTGACGCGGCTGTAAACACTGGCAATACCACGATTAAGCTTTTGACCCATGATATATACCGGCCAAGGTAACACAGGCAACAGGTTCGGGTATCGTAAGTCCGAAAAAAAGAATAGGCTTGAGAATTCGTTTAGGATCAACCAAAAAATTAATTCTTCAGCACAATGTAAAACATAATAGCGAAATACCGGCCCGGCTATAAAATACTATAAACTATAATGAGGGTATGGATATGAACATAAAGAAAGCAGTAATAAAGTTACTTCTCACTGTTCTATTAATCATTACAGTCAACTCGAAGCAGATTGCAGCTCAGCCGGCAGATTGCATTTCTGATATTCATACAGTAGAGGTCAACGAGACGACTCTTCATTACATCGAATGTGGTAAAGGCGAGCCATTGGTGCTGGTCCACGGTAGTCTCGGTGATTACCGAACCTGGATTAGTCAGATAGAAGCGTTCTTAAAGGAGTATCGGGTTATCTCATACAGTCGGCGGTACCATTATCCGAATCCGTGGCCGCAGGATGCTTCAGACTTTTCAGCAACCGTTCATGCAAAAGATCTTAAAACATTTATCCAGACGCTGAATCTGGGTAAAGTCCACCTGGTCGGTCATTCGTATGGAGCGCTCACATCCTTGTTAGTTGCCAGAGATAATCCGGAACTCGTACGCAGTTTAACCTTGGGAGAACCCCCTGCATTTTCGTTATTATCTATATCATCTCAGGGCAATTCCCTATTTCAGTCATTTATGGAAAATGCCGTTGTGCCTTCTCACCATGCATTTGAAAACGGGAACATTGAAGATGGAATTCGATTTTTTATAAATGGAGTTTTGGGAGATGGAGCATATGAGCAAATCCCGCCTATTGTACATATCTCTATGCTTGAGAATACGCGGGTAGAAAATAGAGAAATTGCAGGACAATTTAATCAGGGAATAGATTTTTACTCGGCATTTTCATGCGGAGATGCTGAACAAATGACGATACCGGTTATGTTATTGGAAGGTGAAAGAAGTCCCGAAATGTTTGGGTTGATTCATGATCATCTTGAACAATGCTTCCCAGACGTAGATCGGACTATTATTCCATCCGCTTCTCACGATTTAAAAATCCAGGAACCCCCTGTTTTTCGCGTGAAAGTTCTTTCTTTTTTAAACAGGCATTAATAGGACAGTTTTCTGCTTTTTGAACAAATTTAAAAATGGGTGTGATTTGACCGGGTGACATAGACGAGAGGAAAGTATACGTCCTGACGGCCATAGGTACGTCCGGTCGGCAAAGAGCAGCAGAACGGATGAGATTAAATTAAAAATACGATCCTGGTTTGCTTTTTATATCAGGCAGTATATCAAAAAAAAACTAATCACAGTAGTCCTGGGAAAAACTCATGGGTACAGATTAAAACGGTACCAAAAGTACCATAACCAAAAAAAAAGAGAAAACATGAAAACATTAGCAATTTTGTCATTTCTATTTTCAATATGCCTGTTGGCCGGCTGCGATTCCGATTCACTTGTCGCACCAAACAGCCAGTTAGATGAATTAGCATCCATTGAATTACAGTCAGAGGCCGCTAAAGCAAAAACAAATAGCAAATCTACTGCTGATATATACAATGTCGTTACCGGAGATATGATTGGAAAATCTACACTGCACCGGAATGGTAACGGTATTACCGTAAACTTTAAAACAACCGGACTGATGCCCGGCCATGCCTATACATTGTGGTGGGTAGTATGGAATAAACCGGAAAAATGTGCGACACCGTTTGCGTGTGTGGAATCTGATTTTGCAAATGCTCTGAACGTGGAAGTTCAGCTTCTGTACGCAACAGGAAGCGTTGCGGGGAATAACGGGAATGGCAATTTTTCGGCCCACCTGAAAGAAAATGATGATAGCGGCTCGATTCATGAACTTTTTGGATTGCCAAACTTTGGCGGTTTGCAGGATGCTCACAGAGCAGAGATTCACGCTGTGCTAAGAAGCCACGGCCCTAAAATACCCGGCCAGGTAAACGAACAGATCAACAGTTATGAGGGGGGCTGTGTTGTGAACTTTGCACCCTTTTCCGAAGTGCCGGACGAACCAGGAGAATGCGGAGATATCATTGCTGCTATTCACGCGCCCTGAAAAATTAATGGGTGAAATTTTGCTCCTTATTATTAAATGATGAAGTAAAAAGTCATAATTGAGTATGCAGTACATCTTCCCGAATAATTAAAGGGCTAAAAGTAATGCAAACATTGAATGGGGAAAGGTCAGAATAAGATCGTTCCCCTTTTTGTATTTGGAACATCTGAGGCAAGTTCTCGTGGTATTTTTCAAAGATGAACAGTTAATAAAAAGATTAACTAACTGGTACCAATACTGCCCAAAACGGTTAAGAATTTTAATACAGGCCTATGTTTCAGTTCATCCGGAAGCATATATTGTTGAATTTCGAAAATAGAACCCCGGATGTTCGTCTATGCTCCTATGGGAGCTTTTGGTAGGTAATAAACCAGAGATTGAAAAACCAATAGCGTCCCGTAGGGTACGCCTGGCAGAAGCCTGCCGT